>CAYTMW010000006.1:0-146867 GCA_964439025.1 uncultured Gemmatimonas sp.
CAATACATGCATCGCACCCGCAGCGCCAGCCTCGATCGCGCGGAGGGTATAATCCTCCGGGGGAGCCCCCCGCGCGCCCCCGTAGGTGTGCCCGAATGCTGGAAGGCCGGCGGCCTTTGCCGCCGAGATGACGGTATCGGCCTGCACGCTCGACAGGTTCCGCAGCTTGATGCCGTCGACACCCACCGCGGCCAGCTTTTGAATCAGGTCGGTCAGCCCCTCCGCCTTGTGGCGCGGCACGTTCTGGGGCGTTCCACTTCCCGACACATACAAGCGCGGCGCCAACACTTCGCCTGAATCGATGCGCGAGCGGAGCGCCACCAGCTCACCCTCCCGGCCGATACCGCTCGCGTCGCGCTGGCCGGTGATTCCGTACGCCAATGCGAGTGCGAGCTGCGTTTCCATTGCCGGCATGCCGACCATCCAGGCGATGTGCGCATGGGTATCGATGAGGCCTGGAATGAGGTATTTGCCGCGGCCATCGATGACTTGTGCCCCAGCAGGAATCCGTACGCTTGCCGCAGGGCCAACCGCCTCGATGCGCCGGCCGCGGATCAGCACGGTTGCCCCCGCGAGCGCCGGTGCTCCGGCGGCGGAGATGACTGTGACATCACGAATGGCAATGACCGCCGCCTGCGGGCGTACCGGCCCAGAAGCGAGCGTGCCTATCAACAACAGGATCAGTGCTGATCGCCAATACGACATTGCCACTCCTTCGGTACGCCGAGGATTACGCTCTGCGCCGGGACATGGAAGGCTCCTGAATCATGGCTGCAGATTCTTCTTGGCCCATGCCAGAAGGCCCGGCCGGTCCACCACGCGGCCGTTCTGCATCACGTTCCACACCCGATTCGTGTTCCGGATATCCCGCAGCGGGTCGGCATCGAGAATCACCAGGTCGGCACGCTTTCCGACTGCAATCGTGCCAATCTCATCCTGTGCGCGAAGGATCCGAGCCGCTCCCCCGGTTGCCGCTACGATTGCCTCCATAGGAGTGAGGCCGCCACGGACCAGCGCTTCAAGATTCATCTGGACCCCGTTCGGCAGATTCCCGTCCGTACCGGTCCCGAGCAGGACCCCAGCATCCTGGAAGGCCTTCGCCCGAGCTTCCCGGCGTGCATTGCTCCGCTCGTAGCTGGCGCGCTGCGCCGTCGGCGCGGCGGAGTACAGCGCCCTCGATGCTGATGTAAGGAACGGCGCTACCTCCGCTCCCGCGAGCCAGGTCGAGTCCGCTGCCATGCGCAGGAACGGCTCGAAGAACGCCGGGTCGGGCACCACCCACATCCCCGCTGCGCGGGTCAGCTTGACTTGATCTTCGTATGGCGGCGCCACGTCGCGGAAGCAGTCGCCGGAATGCTCTCGCCCATCGACCCCGGCGGCGACGACGGGCAACTGGTGCGAGCAGTGGCCGCTCACCGGCAAGCCGTAGCGGTGCGCCGTCGTCACCGTTCGCACGGCCTCGGTCCAGCCTTCGAAGGCGCGATGCTTGATGTACACGGCGCCCAGTCCCTTGGCCAGCTGAATCCCGCGATCGATCGCCGCGCTGTCCGACACGAACTGTTGCGCGTCCTCCGAGATCCCCGGGCCGTTGTTGAACAACATCCCGCCGAACGTCACCCGCGAACCTGGCCGCTGCCCGGAGGCGATTGCGTTGGCGAGATCGGCGGTTTGCGTAATCGGTGAGCCCACGTCGCGCACCGTCGTGACGCCCGCATAGAGAAACCCGGCCGTGACGTCGTCACCCCAGATATGCACGTGCAGGTCGATCAGCCCGGGAATTACGGTCCGGCCGCCGGCATCGAGCACGGTGGCACCGGATGGTACCGCAAGGCGTCCAGATGGAGCGATGCGGCGAATCCGACCATTCTCAATCAGAATGTCACGGGATTCAGTCGGTGCCGCTCCGGTCCCATCGATGACGCGAACGTTGTGCAGCATGAGGCTGACGGCGGCGGGGGCGATCCGGTAGCGCAGCGGCCAGCCGAGCGGGTCGGCCCGACCATCGGGATGGATCAGGGCGAGCCCGTCGTGGCTCAAGACCAGCGTGCGCCCGTCTGCCGCCGCCGAGGCGTGCAGCGCCGGGCGTCCGGATACCGGGGTCGGCTGAGAGAGCATTCCCGAGTCCGCGGAGAACGCCGCGCGCCACAACTGATTGCGCTCGATGTAGGTGATCGTGCCGTCCGGCAGCCAGTTGAGATAGGTCGGTGCCGTCGGGAATCGGGTGAGTTCTCGACGCGTCCTGTCGAGCAGCACGACTTGAGCCAGAGCAGATCCCCATCCCCAGTTCCGCTCGAGGATCGGGTTGCGATAGAGCAGCAGCCCTTTGGAATCGGGCAGCCAGACCGGCCGTTGGCCGCCGATCCACCACGAACGCCAGGGTGCGATCGCACGGGCATCGAGCGTATCCTGCGCGGGCGCCGCTCCCGCCTGGATGAGCCGCACCACGACGCCCCTACTCGACTGGTGGATGAAGGCGATGCGCGCGCCGTCAGGCGACCAGCGCGGATAAAACTCCCGCCCTTCGAGGGTCGTAACCCGCCGGGTGGTGCCGTCCGCGATTCGGGTGACGAACAAATCCTCCGCGCCCGGAGCGCCGGCGGAATACACCACCTCGTCGCCGGCGGGTGACCAGGAGAGGATTGCGGCGTGCGGAGGCAGGGTCGCCACTTCGTGTGGCACTGCTCCGGGCGCAAAGGTCCACAGCTTTCCCATCGCGATCATCGCGATGGTCTTTCCGTCGGCTGAAAGCGCGAGGCCGCTGAAGCCGCGCGCCGCTTGCTCGCTGCCTGGCTCAGCAAATTGGATGGGCTTGAGCGGGACGACCTTCCGATCGAATTGCACCCGTGCAGTAAACGGAATCGCAACCGGCTCGCCCCCCGAGACTGCGACTCGCCAGAGCCGTCCTCTCGCCGAGTAGACGAGCGAGCTTCCGTCGCGGGTCCATCGTAGCCGGTAGTTCACAATCTGGGGCAGATTCGTAAGGCGGCGGGGTGACTCACCGCCGATTTCCTGAATCCAGATCTGCGGCTGCGCAACTGAATCCGAAACGGAGAAGGCGATCCGGGAGCCATCGGGAGACCATGCCGGGGCAAACGCTGCAATGCGCTCGGGAGTGATCGGGGTTGCCGCGCCGCCGTCGCGGGGGACGGCCCAAACGCGCTGATCGGCCGTGTTGACGAACGTGATGCGCTGCCCATCGGGAGACCAGGCTGGCGCGGATGGACGGTGTGCGGTCGAGCGCCCGCCCGCTCCGGCCACCGGATCCAGGCGCACCGCGGTCGTCACGCCGTCTTCGACTCGCATCCGGAAAAGCGTATCGCGCACCGCGAACGCAATCTCGCGTCCATCGGGTGACCAAGCCGGGCGCGCGAAGGCGTAGTAGGTGACCTTTTGCTCGCGGGAGAGTTGTCGGGGCGCACCACCCGTCGAGGGAACCAGCCAGATCTCGCGCCCGGTCGGGCGGTCGGCTTGGAAGGCAATCCATTTCCCGTCGGGCGAAAACGCCGGGTCGACATCCTCCGACGTATCGCGGACGGCGAACGTGATGGGCTTTGCCATGCCTCCCGCTGCGGGCAGCGTCCAGATCTGGCCGAGCAGATCAAACGCGATGGTTCGGCCGTCGGGGCTCAGGTCGAAGGCCAGCCGAGTGCCTTCACGGGTTTCGAAGTCCACTGCGACTGTCGCGGTCGGGCGGTCGGAGGCACCGAGCACGAACACCGCGATCCCTGCGATCCCTGCGATCCCTGCGATCCGTCGCATGATTTTCCCCCGGGGCACTGGGAACCTGTGCTTCGTCTTCAACTAGAAAGCACGGCTAAGTGGTGGCCGGCGCCGTGCGCATGTTTTGCAAGCGTCCAAACGTCAGCGTGCGCCAGAGCCATTCCGCCGGGCCGACTCGATGGCGCCGGAGCCACCACGAGCTCCAGGCCACCTCCATCAGCCACAGCACGACGCCGAGCGCGAGAGCCGGTGCCAAGCCGAGCCGGCCGTAACTGCCGGTCGAGGATATGATGAGGGTAACGAGCACTGAGACCGCCAGGTAATTCGTGAGCGCCATCCGGCCCGCGGGAATGAGCAGAGTGAGCAGCCGCTGGGTCATCAGGATATCGGCGCCGAACAGGACACGGTGAACCATCCCAATGAGCAGGAGCCGAGGCGACGCAGATACCGCACGGCTATGGGCTCGCCGTGCTCCGCGCAACGTCGCAGGTGCAGGCCGAAGCTCAGGCAAAACAACAGCGCGAACAGGGCGAGAAACTTGCCCGTTACCAGATAGGACATCAGCACACCCATCCGGTGGTCCAGAGGCGACTCGGGGCCGGAGACCGCACCGGCGCCGGCAACGACCGCGACGCTGCTGACCACGACCCCGAACAGGGCGAAGCCGCGCAGGGCGTCAACGAGCCCTGATCGGTGGCTCATGTTCTCCACCCCATTGTCAGACCGAGAGGGTGGCCTGAATCGCTCGAACCGCTTCCGCGGAAGCGTGGAGATCTTTCCGCTCCTGTTCGGTGAGGGTCACTTCGATGATCTGCTCCAGCCCGCCCCGGCCGAGCTTGCAGGGCACCCCGCAGAACACGCCGTTGAGGCCGTATTCACCGGTTAGCCAGGCGGCGCAGGGAAGGATGCGCTTCTTGTCGAGCGCAATCGCTTCGACCATCTGGATCGCGGCGGCGCTGGGCGCGTAGTAGGCGGAGCCGGTCTTGAGGTGGGCGATGATCTCCGCCCCGCCGTTCCTCGTCCGGGTGACGATCGCGTCGAGCCTGTCCTTCGACAGGAGCTGGGTGACGGGAATTCCCGACACCACCGTGTAAGAGATCAGCGGGACCATCGTATCGCCGTGACCGCCCAGCACCATCGCCTGGATGTCCTCGACCGACACGTCCATCGCCTCGGCGAGGAAGGTCCGGTAGCGCGCGGTATCGAGGACGCCCGCCATGCCGAGCACCCGCTCGCGGGGGAACCCGCTGGCCTTCATGGCGACGTAGCACATCACATCGAGTGGATTGGAGACGACGATGATGATCGACTGCGGCGCCACCCGCGCAATTTCTTTCGAGACCGACTGGACGATGCCGGCGTTGGTCTTGACCAGGTCGTCGCGGCTCATGCCGGGCTTTCTGGCGATCCCCGCCGTCACCACGAAAATCTCGGAGCCGGCGGCTATCGAATAGTCGTTCGCGCCGATGACGCGCGTGTCGTACCCCTCGACCGGCCCGGACTGCCACTGGTCGAGCGCCTTCCCCTGAGGGATCCCCTCGGCGACATCCACCATGAGCACCGTGCGCGCCAGGTTCTTCTCGGCCAGGCGCTGGGCGGCGGTCGCGCCGACATTGCCGGCGCCGACGACGGTGATCTGATTCAGCATGCGTTGTTCTCTGGTTGACGGCCGAAAGTGAGGGGGAAATTTAGCGGATCGGGCAACCGGTGTCAGGCGGGACCGCGCCGAGGCCGAGCCCGTCGCTTCGGGGGTGGCTTTTCCGCGTTTTTAACTTCCGCGAACTCGCCCGCGAGCACCGCGGCCTCGGTCTGCCCCAGCTGCTGGAGCGCCTGATAGAGCACGATCCCCACCGCAGTCGAGAGGTTGAGGCTCCTGACCTTGCCGCTCGGCATCGGAATCGTGAAGCACTCGTCAGGATGCTTGTCCAGGATCCGGTCGGGCATCCCGTCGGTCTCATTCCCGAAGACCAGCACGCTGTTCGCCCGGAAGCGCGCCTCGCTCAGCGGGCGAGTGGCGCGGGCGGAGAAATAGAGGCAGCGATCTCTCGAGATCGCTTCCCGGAAGGAGCGCCAGCCCGGATGCACCCAGCAATCGACCGCATCCCAGTAGTCGAGCCCCGCCCGCTTGAGCTCGGTATCCGCGATCGAGAATCCCAGCGGCTCGATGAGATGCAGGCTGGTATCGGTCGCGGCGCAGAGCCGGGCGATGTTCCCGGTATTGGGGGGAATCTTCGGCTCGATCAGGGCGATGTGCACGGCGCTCAGCCTCCCCGGGTATGCATTTCACGCCGCGGATCGGCGCGAAGGCCGTCGATCTGGTAGAGCACGCCGCGGTCCGGCTCGGCGAGCCGCCGCTCGGCGCCGCGATCGTCACGGAGCCGCCAGGCGGCGGCGATCATCGCCGAGATTTCCCGGTCGGCTGCTCCGCTCCGAAGCGGCTCCCGGAGATCGATGCCCCGCTCGGCGTAGAGACAGGTGAACCAGGTGCCGTCCGCCGTCACCCGGCTGCGGTCGCACTCGGCGCAGAAGGGAGCGGTCACCGAGGCAATCACCCCGAAGACCGTGCCGTCGGGAAGCCGGAAGCGCTCGGCGGGCGCGGCGGGGTTCGCCGGATCGTGCAGCGGCTCGACTGGCCCGTACCGCTGGGCAATCGTTTCGAGCAGTTGCGCGCGCGTCACCACGTCTTCCTGCCGCCACCGGGTCGCCCCGCCCACATCCATGTACTCGATGTAGCGCAGCTCGACGCCGTTCGCACGGGCGAACTCCAGCAGATCAACAACTTCGTCCTCGTTGAACCCCCGGATGAGGACGCTGTTGAGCTTGACGCTCGTGAAACCGACCCTCCGCGATTCCTCGATTCCGCGGAGCACGTCGGGGTGGCGGGCGCTCCTGGCAAAGGCGAGCATCCGCTCCGGCCGCAGGGTATCCAGACTCACCGTCACCCGGCGGAGCCCGGCGGCGCAGAGAGCCGCGGCATGCGCACCCAGCAGGATGCCGTTGGTGGTCAGCGCAAGATCACGAAGCCCGGGCTGCGGGGAGAGCATTCCGACCAACGACGGGAGATCGTGCCGCAACAGCGGCTCACCGCCGGTGAGCCGGATCTTCCCCGCACCCAGCCCGACAAAAATGCCGGCGAGACGGTTCAGCTCCTCGAAGGTGAGCAGCGAGTCTCGCGGGAGCCAGACGTAGCTCTCCTCCGGCATGCAGTACCCGCATCGCATGTTGCAGCGGTCGGTGACTGATAGTCGCAGGCTCCCGAGTGGCCTGTTAAACACGTCGATGAGGGAGTGGGCAGTAGGCAGTGGGCAGTAGGCACTACTCATTCGCCCCTCCTACTGCTGATTGCCTACTCCCTGCTGCCTGTTGCGAAGGATTGACCCATTCGGTCGTCCCGTCCGCGAAGATTTCACGTTTCCAGATCGGCACTCGGCGCTTGAGCTCCTCGATCACATAGCGGCAGGCGGCGAACACCTCGTCGCGATGTCCCCCGGCCACGGCGACTGCAACCGCCACATCGCCGAGCGTGAGATCGCCGAGCCGGTGCTGCAGCGCCACACGTACCGGCCAGCGCGCGGTGGCTTCGGCCACGATCTCGACCGAGACCGCTTCGGCCATCGGTTCGTAGGCGCTGTACGAAAGTGCCCGCACGGCGCGCCCACCGTGATGATCCCGCACCGTCCCGAGAAAGGTGGCGATCCCGCCGCGATCGGGGGCGGCGACCTCCGCGATGAGGGAGCCGAGCTGAATCGGAGACCGGGTGAGGTACACCGCGTCAGCCTCCCGCGAGGGGTGGCATGATGGCCACCTCGTCGCCGGATTTGACCGGAGTGTCGCTGTGGGCGTGCCGGAGATTCACAGCGACCAGCGTCGATGGCCCGATCGCCGAACCGTGGGGGAGCGACCGCAGCCGGTCGAGCACATCCTCCGCCGTACGCACCGTGTCCGCTGGGAGCTCGATGACATCGGTGCCCAGCCATTCGGCATAGCTCGCAAAGAGCTGGACGCGAATGATGGAGGGACCGGATTCTTCAGAGCTCATTGGACTTGGGAGTATGGGCCGGCCAGCCCCCTCGGGCAAGCGCGAAGAACCGTCAGGAAACCAAACGGCGGGGCCGGAAAGCCGGCCCCGCCGCCCACCATCACCAGTTGGGAGCGCTCACTCCCGGTCGTTTTCCATATCGTCGTCGAGACCCACGTGCGGCTCATCCGCAACCAGAGCGCGCAACTCCTTGCTGGGCTTGAACACCGGAACGGGACGCGCCGCAACTTCGACCGGCTCACCGGTGCGCGGGTTCCGCGCCATGCGTGTTTTGCGACGGCGGATCTTAAATGTGCCGAAGCCCCGGACTTCGATGTTGTGCTGCTCCTTGAGGGCGCCCTTGATGGCGTCGAGGAACGCGTCCACCACTCGGGCGCAGTCCTTCTTGGAGATCAGCGGCCCGGAAGTGCGGGCCATCGCTGCGGTTACCTGCTCGACGAGATCGGCCTTGGTCATGCTCCCCCCATAGGGTCACCGGACTGGCGATCTCCCCAGCGGGAGAGCGTCCCCACCCCAAAAGACTAGGAGCTTAACCCTTGTCTGTCAAGAGGTTGCGGGCTTGGAGGGAGTTCTCGACCCCATCAAGTCGAGGAATTCGCGAAAATGGGGGTAGGCATCGTGCGGTCCGGGAGAGGCTTCCGGGTGATACTGCACCGCGAAAACCGGAAGTTCTTTGTGCCGAAGGCCTTCCACCGTTCCGTCGTTCAGATTGAGATGGGTGACCGTGAGATCGGGTGCGCCGGGAATCCCCTCGGTGCTGCCTTCCACCGCAAAACCGTGATTCTGTGAGGTGATCAGCACCCGCCCGGTGGACAATTCCTTGACCGGATGATTTCCGCCACGATGCCCATAGGGGAGCTTGACCGTCCGGCCGCCGAAGGCGAGTCCGAGCAGTTGATTGCCGAGGCAGATCCCAAAAGTCGGGAGACCTGAGCTCGCCAGCTCCCGGATGTTGTCGATCGCGTAGCCGATCGCGGCGGGATCGCCGGGGCCGTTGGAGAGGAAGAGCCCGTCCGGCTTCAGGGCCCGCACCTCCGCCGGCGTTGTGTCGGCGGGAACTACCGTCACCCGGCACCCGGTGGACGCCAGCATCCGCACGATGTTCCGCTTCATCCCGAAGTCATATGCCACGACATGGCAGCCGCTCGTGCCCTCGGTCCAGGCCTCATCAACCGTCGCCTCCGAGGCCAGGTCGAGTCCCTCCATCGAGGGCGACGCGAGAAGCTGGGCCCGGAGCGCATCGGTCGGGGCGGTCCCCTCCGCGATGACGCCACGCATGGCGCCGAGGGACCGAAGATGGCGGGTCAGACGCCGGGTGTCGACGCCCTCGATGATGGGAATCCCGGCGGACTCGAGCCACTCGGAGAGTCCGCCGGTCGACCGCCAGTTGGAGTGCTGGCGGGAAAGCTCCCGAACCACCACGCCGCTCACCTGGGGGCGCTCCGATTCCATGTCCTCGGCGTTGACGCCGTAGTTCCCTATCATCGGCGCGGTCATCACGACGATCTGGCCGAGGTAGCTGGGATCGGTGAAGGTCTCCTGGTACCCGGTAAGACTGGTGGTGAACACGACCTCGCCGAAACCTGGCTCCATCGGCCGGCGGACCGTGCCCCGGAAGACGGCGCCGTCTTCCAGCAAAAGAAAAGCGGGGCGATCGGTTGTCCGACCGCCCCGCTCAGGAGAAACCTTGCTCACGGCTTGCCAGCCGGAGGCACGGCCGGCGGAGGTGGAGGCGCCGCGGTGCCGGTAGCCCCAGGATTTGGAGGCGGAGCCGGCGTGGTCTGTAGCGGAGCCACCGGGACCGACTGCTGTGCAGGGGCCTGCTGCCGGAGACGGCGCTGAACCTCGGACTCGCCAACCGCCCCACTTGAGGCGGTGATCGAGAGGAAGAGGGCGAGGATCATGAACAGCGCGCCGGTGATCCAGCTGGTCTTGTGCAGGATGGTCACCGCCTGGCGCCCACCCATGACCAGATCAGTGGTTCCCCCGCCGAGCGAGGCGAGACCACCACCCTGTCCGGCCTGGAGCAGGACCACGGCGGAGAGGACCAGGCCGTCGATGATCAGGAAGACGAGCAAGAGGGTGTAGAGCATAGCCGTTAAATTTAGACGGCGGGCGTAGTTGAGTCAAATGGACGGAGGCAAGGAGGCAACCGAAGTTCACTTTGCCTTTACCGAGCATATCCCCGCCCACCCCACGGGATCCAGACTCGCCCCCCCCACCAGCACACCGTCCACCTCCGATTCGGCCAGGAGTGCCATGACATTCCCGGCGTTGACCGAGCCACCGTACAGGATGCGCGAGGCGCTCGCGCCCAGGCCCATCAGCGCACGACGGATTCCGGCGTGAACTGCCGCGGCGTCGGCAGGCGTCGCGTTCCGGCCGGTCCCGATCGCCCACACCGGCTCATACGCGATGACCACCCGGTCGAGATCTGCCGGCTCGAGCCCGCGGACCCCGGCGTTGAGCTGCCGGTTGACGACCGCCGCGGTCTGATCCCGCTCTCGCTCCTCGATCGTTTCCCCGACACAGAGCAGCGGCACGAGGCCGCCCGCCAGCGCCGCACGGAGCTTTCGACCGGTCTCCTCATCGGTCTCACCGAAGACGTGACGCCGCTCGGAGTGTCCGATGAGGGTGGCGGTGGCGCCGGCGGACTGTGCCAGGGGCACTGACGTCGCTCCGGTGAAGGCCCCCTTCGGCTCCCAGTGCACGTTCTGCGCGCCGACCCGGGCGCCGGGCAGTCCGGCAAACGCGGCGGAGGCGGCCTCGATGCTCACCGCACTTGGAAAAAACCAGGTCTCACGATCGGACACCGGCGAGTATGCTGCACGGAACTTCCTCGCGAAGTCCCGGGCCTCCGCGGGCCCGAGATGCATTTTCCAGTTCGCGGCGAAGAGCGTGACCGAGCGATCAGGCATCGTCGAGCGCCGCGACGCCCGGCAGCACCTTGCCCTCGAGGAACTCCAGCGACGCCCCGCCCCCGGTGGAGACGTGGGTCATTTTGTCGGCGAGCCCCGCCTGCGCGACGGCCGCCGCCGAGTCGCCACCGCCGACGACGGTGACGGCGCCGCGCGCGGAGGCCTCCGCCATCGCCATCGCGACAGCGCGCGTCCCCGCATCAAAGGGCGGCGTTTCGAAGACCCCCATCGGGCCGTTCCAGAACACCGTCCCCGCGCTCCTGATCCGGTCGGTAAAATTCCTGAGTGTCGCCGGATCGATGTCGTAGACCGCAAAGCCGTGCGGGATGCGATCGCGTGGCACCGTGATGCTGGTGATCCCCTCGCGGAGCTCCGCGGCGATCACTCCGCCCTCGGGAAGAATCAGCTTCCCGCCCGCGCGTTCGAGAAGCTGCCGAGCCATCTCGACCCGATCCTCCTCGACCAGGGATTGACCGACCGAGAGGCCCATGGCGCGAAAGAAGGTGCACGCCATGGCCCCGCCGATCAGGATTGCATCCACCTTCGGGAGCAGCGCCTCGATCAGATCGATCTTGCCGCTGACCTTGGCGCCCCCGAGCACCGCGACGAAGGGGCGCTTGGGATTGCCCAACGCCTCCCCGAGGTAGGTGAGCTCCTTCTCCATGAGAAAGCCGGATACCGCGGGCTTGACGAGGTGGGCCACGCCTTCCGTGCTGGCGTGGGCGCGGTGCGCGGAGCCGAAGGCATCGTTGACGTAGAGATCTCCCAGCGCGGCGAAGCGCCGCGCCAGCCCGGGGTCGTTGGTCTCCTCGCCGGGATAAAAGCGGGTGTTCTCCGCCAGCATCACGCTGCCGCGAGGCATGCGGCGGGTGAGCGCCACCGCGGACTCGGCCGCCGGATCATCCAGAAACGTGATGGGCGACGCGAACAGCTTTTCGAATGGGAGCACCAACTGCTTCAGCGAGTACTTCGGATCCGGTCCCCCCTTGGGCCGTCCCAAGTGGGAGAGAAGAATCACCCGCGCGCCTTTGTCCCGGAGATACCGGATGGTGGGGAGCGCCGCGCGCATTCGGGTGTCGTCGGTCACCCGGCCGTCCTTGACCGGTACGTTGAAATCCACTCGTACCAGCGCGCGCTGTCCATCGAGGCGCGCCCCGTCCAGGGCCCGCAGCGATCGCTTCATCCGTCACGCGATCCGAGATACTTGAGCAGGTCGACGCAGCGCGCGGAGTAGCCCATTTCGTTGTCGTACCAGCTCGAGACGTGCACCATGGTCCCCTCGATGACGATGGTGGACAGCATGTCCACCGTGCTCGACATCAGGTTTCCGACGTAGTCGATGCTCACCAGCGGCTCGGCGCTCACCGCGAGCACGCCCTTGAGGGGGCCGGCCGCGGCCGCGGCGAACGCGGCGTTGACGGCCTCGACGGTCGTCGCCTTTTCCACCGTGCAGGTCAGGTCAACCAGCGAGACATCCGCCGTCGGCACCCGGAGCGCCACCCCGTCGATTTTTCCCTTGACCTCGGGGATCACCAGCGCGGTCGCCTTCGCGGCGCCGGTCGTCGTCGGAATGATCGAGAGGGCCGCGGCGCGGGCGCGGCGGAGATCCTTGTGCGGCAAATCGAGGATCTGCTGGTCGTTGGTGTAGGAGTGCACCGTGGTCATGAAGCCGCGCACGAAGCCGAAGGATTCGCGGATGACCTTGACCATCGGCACCAGGCAGTTCGTGGTGCAGCTCGCATTCGAGAGCACATGATGCCGCGCGGGATCGTACGCGGCGTGATTGACCCCGTAGACGATCGTGATGTCTTCCTGCTTGGCCGGGGCGGAAATGATGACTTTCCGGGCGCCCGCCGTGAGGTGCTTCGCGGCGCCCTCCCGGTCGGTGAAGCGGCCGGTCGATTCGAGCACGAAGTCCACGCCGAGGTCCTTCCAGGGGAGCGCGGCGGGATCCTTCTCGGACAGCACCTTCAGGGTCTTCCCATTGACGTGGAGCCCGTCCGGCGCCGGTTCCACGGTCCCCGGAAAGCGCCCGTGGATCGAATCGTACTTGAGCAGATGGGCGAGGGTTTTTGTGTCCGTGAGATCGTTGACCGCGACGAATTCCAGGTCACCCGGGCCGGCGGCAATCGCCGCGCGCAGCACATTCCGTCCGATCCGGCCGAATCCGTTGATGGCGACCCGCTTCGACATGCCCGTCTCCGAGTGAGGATGATTTATCGGTGACTCGGTCCGGACGCCGCATCCGCGAGGGGCCGCGGCGCCCGCGCGAAGGTAATGCCGCCGACGGCGCCGACGCCCGCCGCATGAAGCGCCCCGGCGGCCTCCGCGAGTGTGGCTCCGGTGGTGAACACATCGTCCACCAGCACCGGATTCACGGGCGGCGCGCCCTTCGCCACGAACGCGCCGGCCAGATTGGCCCGCCGCTCCTCCGGGGTCAGCGCGGTCTGCGTCGTGGTCTCCCGGCGCCGGAGCAGCGCGTCGCGCGCCACGGGGACGTGCAGCAGCCGTCCGAGTGATTCTGCGAGTACGGCGCTCTGATTATAACCCCGGTACCGCTCCCGCGTCGCACCCAGCGGAATCGGCACCAGCGTCGTCCCGGCGGGGAGCGGGAGAGCGCGGCGCATCGTCTCCGCCATCGCCTCGGCCGCACGCCACCAGCCGGAATACTTGAGCAGATGCACCGCCTCGCGCGCCGGCGAATCGAGCCAGACGGCGCTCCTTACCCCGAGCAGACCCTCGGGCCATGACGCGCACAGCCGACACGCGATGCCCGGCGTCTCGGGCTGGCCGCAGCGGGGACATTGTGGATGCGGGAGGGGGCTCCAGCGATTCCGGCACTGGGCGCAGATCAGGGAATCGGCCGGAGATGCCTCGACCGGCCACCGGCAGAGGAGGCACTCGCCCGGCAGGAGCCAGCGCTCCACCAGGGAAAGGGTGGCCCCGGGGTCAGCCCAGGGCGGCGCGAACCGCGGCACGCATGACTTCCCGTGGAGCGGACCGACCGGGGAACCACCGCTCGAATGCGACGGCGCCCTGCTCCACCAGGACCTCCCGGCCATCGGCGGCGCGCCGTCCCGCGGCTCGCATGGCGTGCACCCAGGGGGTTTCCCCTTTGCGGTAGACGAGATCCAACGCGAGCGCCGCTTCGGGCACTTCTGCGGGGTCAACCGGATCGGGATCGTCCCGGGACAGCCCGAGCGGCGTGCAGTTGATCACCACCCGGCACACAGCTGGCTCGGTGAGCCGCACCCCCGCTTCGCGCGCCGCGGCGGCAAAGAGCTGCGCGCGACCCGGGGTGCGCGATTTCACCGCGATGGCCGCGCCCGCGCGCTTCGCGGCGGCGAGCGCGGCGCGTGCGCTTCCGCCGGTTCCGATCAGACACCAGTCTCCGTCGGGGGCGTCATGCCGGAGGAGCGCCGCGAGAATACCGTCGCTGTCGGTCTCGGCGCCCTCGAGCCGTCCATCCCGTCCCCAGAAGGTGTTGTACACCGCGCTCCGCGCGCCGGAGGGGTCGAGCACGGCAGCGGCCGCTTCCTTGTGGGGGATGGTCACGTTCCCGCCCCCGCCCTGGCGGGCCAGGGTCTCCATGAGTGACCGGACCGCGGCGGCCTCGCAGCGCAGCGCCACATAGACCGCATCGAGACCGAGCGCAGTGAACGCGGCGTTGTGCATTGCGGGAGAGAGTGAGTGCGCCACCGGATCGCCGAGGAGGGCGAAGGCCCGCGTGGCGCCGCCGATTTTCATCAGGCGGCTCCCGCGAGCCGGGCGATGACAGCCGGCATGAGCTCGACCAACTCGCGATAGACCTCCCGATACTGATCGAGCTCGGCTCCGTAGGGATCCGCGATTTCCGCAGTGCGGTCGGTCCGGCCGGCGTAGTCGCCCAGCAGATGGGCCCGCGCACCGGCGCCGAGCTCGCGGGCGCGGCCAAGATGCGAGCGCGCCATCGTGAGGATGACATCGAACTGCTCGACCAGCTCACGGGTGAGGAGCTGCGCACGATGGCTCGACATGTCGATCCCTCGCTCCAGCATCACCAGGTAGGCGCCTTCCGACGCCGGGGCGCCTTCCCACGCTCCGATTCCCGCGGAACCGACTTCCAGATTCGTGAGACCCGCCTCACTGGCCGCAGCCCGGAAGAACGCCTCGGCCATGGCGCTGCGGCAGGTATTCCCGGTGCAGACGAAGAGGACCTTCATGGCGCGAGCCTCCCGGCGGCGCGGCGGAGCTCATCCCGCGGAAGCGCCCCTTCCCGAATCAACGTGGCCTGCGTGGTGGTACAGTCGACGATCGTGGATGGCGGGACGTTGCCGAGGGTCCCCCCGTCGAGGATCAGCAGCTCCCCCGCGTCGTAGGGTTCGCGAAAGAGGGTGACAATCTGCTCCGCTCCCGCCGCCGGCGCCTGCCCCGGCCGGTTCGCGGAGGTGGACGTCAGCGGCTGGTCGAGCAGTTCGATCAGACGCGCGACGGCGGCATGCGAAGTGTGGCGCACCGCGAAACCGCCCTCGGGGCCCCGCAGGCGGTCGGGTAGTTGGCCTTCGCCGCCCCGCAACACCAGCGTCAGGGGGCCGGGCCAGAACGCCATCGCGAGCGCATTGGCCGCCGGCGTGAAGACGAGGCCCGTCCGCTCCGCCATCGCCCGGTTCGACACCAGGAGGAGAAACGGTTTGCCGGCGCGGCGCCCCTTGAGGCGCGCGAGCTTCTCGACCGACGGCGCGTCCGCGGCGGAGCCGAGTCCGTAGACCGTTTCGGTGGGATATCCGAGCAAGGCGCTCTTCTCCAGGTGTTTTCGCACCGCCGGGGCCGCGCGCTCGGCGTCCTCGCGGGTGAGGAACGGGAGGATCATCGCGCCAGATCCGCCACCGCCCGGGCCAGCAGCAGATCGCCCGGCGTCGTCACCTTCAGGTTGGTCGGCACGTCGGAGACCATCACCACTTCGCCGCCGATGCGCTCCACCAGCGAGGCACAGTCGGTGCCCGTCACGTCGAGCGCCCGCGCGTCGGCGTACGCCGCCTCGAGCATCGACCGGGGAAACCCCTGTGGAGTCTGGGCGCGCCAGATCCCGTCCCGGGGCAGCGTTCTCGCGATCCGCTGCAGCGAGCCGAAGGTCCGGCGGTCTGCCTCCTTCAGCGTGTCGGTGACCGGCACCGCGGCAATGGCGCCCGCGCCGCGCCGAGCTTCCCTGATGATAAGACTGATGACCCGCGGGTCGGGAAACGGCCGTGCCCCGTCGTGCACCAGCACGATGGAGCAGACCGGAGGAAGCGCGTCGAGACCCGACTCCACCGAATCCATTCGCGCGCTCCCGCCGGGCACCGCGCGCAACCGCTCGCCAAGGAGCGGCGCCAGCCACTCGGGGGGTGACGCCGCAAGCACCGCGGGCAGCACCACGATGACCTGGGCCACGTCGGGATGACTGAGGAACGGGCGGAGCGCATGGAGGAGCAGCGGTACCCCGGCGATCAGAAGGAACTGCTTCGGCACGTCCCCGCCCATCCGGTCGCCGCGTCCGGCGGCGACGACCACGACACCGACGTCAGGCGGCAAGGGCCTTCACCAGCTCGTCGACGTGGGCGATCGGCATGTGCCGGAGGGACGGAATCTGCGCGAGCTGCCGTGGCGAGCTGAACGCCCGACGGAACCCGAGCCGGCTCGCTTCCACCAGCCGGCGCTCGAGGCCTCCTACCGGGCGGATTTCCCCGCCCAGTCCGATTTCTCCCAGATAAATCGAATCCGCCGGGGTGGGACAGTTGTGCAGACTCGAGAGCAGCGCGGCGGCGACGGCCAGATCGGCGCCCGGCTCGCGGAGCGTCATCCCGGCGGTGACCTGCACGAATACATCGAGCTGGGCGAAGCTCGCCCCGCCCCGGCGCTCCAGCACCGCGAGAAGCACCGCGAGGCGCTTCGGGTCGATGCCCGTCGCGACCCGTTGCGGAGTACCGTATCCCGACGGAGCGGCGAGCGCCTGCACTTCGACCAGGACCGGCCGGGTCCCCTCCATGAGAGCGGTGACCGCGCTGCCGCTGGTTCCCTCGGAGCGCGCGGCGAGGAACACCGCGGACGGATTCGGCACCGCCAGGAGGCCCCGCTCCGTCATGGAGAAGACCCCCAGCTCATCCACCGAGCCGAAGCGATTCTTGGTGGCGCGGAGCAGCCGGTAGTCGAGCGAGCTCTCGCCCTCGAAGTAGAGCACCGTGTCGACGATGTGCTCGAGGGTCTTGGGGCCCGCGATCGTGCCGCCCTTGGTCACGTGCCCCACCACGAACACGGCGGTGCCGCTCTCCTTGGCAAAGCGCATGAGGTGCGCGGCGCATTCGCGCACCTGGCCGACGCTGCCCGGCGCGCTCTCCAGCGCGTCGGTGTAGACGGTCTGAATCGAATCGAGCACCAGCAGCTCCGCCTTCGTGGCGCGGGCCGCCGCGAGGATGGCGTCGAGGCGGGTTTCGCCGAGCACCAGCACCGGCCCCGCGTCTTCGAGCAGCCGGTCGGCGCGGAGCCGGAGCTGCTCCGGCGATTCCTCGCCGCTGGCGTAGAGCACCTGCCGGCCGCCGGCGCGCAGCCTCGCCGCCGTCTGGAGGAGCAGGGTGGACTTTCCAATGCCCGGCTCGCCCCCGATCAGCACCATGGAGCCCGGCACGATGCCGCCGCCCATCACGAAATCGAACTCGGGAATCCCGGTCGTCCAGCGGACCAGCCGCTCTCCTTCGACCGCCGACAGCGCCTGCGGCGCCGGGGCCGGCACTCTTGCCTCTTTGCCTCTTTGCCTCTTGGCCTCCGCCGCGATCGGCTCTTCGGCGACGGTATTCCACTCCCCGCACGCCTCGCACCGGCCCGCCCACTTGGAGTGGTCGTGCCCGCAGTCGGCGCAGCGATAGACGGACCGGGGGCGCGCCATGTCAGCTGCCGTCCCGGTCGGCGTGAGTGTCGAACCGGGTGAACGCCTTATGGAACTGCAGTTTGAGATTGCCGGTCGGGCCGTTGCGATGCTTGGCGAGGTGAATGTCGGCCAGGCCTTCGATGTTCTGTCCCGCGCTCTCGGCCTTCTCGCGGAGATCCTTGTACATCTCCGGCCGGTGAATGAAGATCACCACATCGGCATCCTGCTCGATGGCGCCGGAGTCGCGGAGATCGGAGAGCATGGGGGTTTTGTCGCCGCCACGCTGTTCCGACGCCCGCGAGAGCTGCGACAGCGCGATGACGGGAATTTCGAGCTCCCGCGCCAGGGCCTTGAGCGAGCGGGAAATATCGGAGATTTCCTGGACCCGGTTCTCGGAGTATTCTGGGCTCCGCATGAGTTGCAGGTAGTCCACCACGATGAGCCCGACTTCCGCTTCCGCGCGCAGCCGCCGCGCCTTGCCCCGCATTTCCAGCAGCGTGAGCGACGGGCTGTCATCGATCCAGATGGGACACTGCTGCAGAATCCCCGAGGCGCGCGCGAGCTTGGGATAGTCGGAATCGCGGATGCGGCCCTGCCGCACCGCCTGGCTGTCGATCATGGCCTCCGCGCAAAGCATCCGCTGCACCAGGGCATCCTTGGACATTTCCAGCGAGAAGATCGCAACGCCGTGCCCCTTGTGGGCCGCGTTGGTGGCGATGTTCAGGCAGAACGCAGTCTTGCCCATGGACGGCCGCGCGGCGACGATGATGAGCTCGGAGCGCTGGAAGCCCGACGTCAGGCCGTCCAAATCTGCGAAGCCGCTGGGAACCCCGGTAACCGCAGTACCGCTGCGATGGAGCGTTTCAATGCGCTCCATCGTGGGCCAGAGCATTTCCTTGATCCGCACAAAGCCGTCGGTCCTCCGCTCCTGCGAAATCCTGAAGATGCGTCCCTCGGCCTGGTCGAGCAGCTCGTTGGCGCCGAGCCGTCCCTCGTAGGCCTGCTGGATGATCCCGGTGGATGCCTCGATCAGGCGGCGGAGGATCGACTTTTCACGGAGGATCTTGGCGTGATGCTCGAGGTTGGCGGGGGTCGCGACCGAGTCCACGAGCTCGGCCAGGTATTCAATCCCGCCGGCGGAGTCGAGCTCGTTGCGGCGGAGCAGCTCGTCGCGCAGGGTGACGTGGTCGATGACGACCCGCTGCTCGGTGAGCGCCACCATCGCCCGAAAGAGCCGCCGGTGGGCCTCGCGATAGAAGACCGCGTGGTCGAGCAGCTCCGCGGCCCGGAGCGCGGCATCCTGGTCGAGGAGCATCGCGCCGAGCACCGCCTGCTCCGCGTCGGGGCTCCAGGGCGCCGAGCGGAGGCTTTGTTCAACGGTCGAGAAGCTGTCGGGCGATACGGATGTCATCCCAGGTGGGCTTCTTCCAATTCGGGTTCCTGAGGAGCGCCGCCGGGTGGTAAGTCACGACCAGCGGGATGCCGCGATAGGAATGTACTCTCCCACGCAACTCGGTGAGACTTTTCTTCACCCGCAGCATGGCTTCGGCGGCGGTTGCCCCCAGCGCCACCAGTGCCTTGGGCTGCACCAGCTCGATCTGACGCTCCAGATAGAGACAGCAAGCGGCCATTTCGTCTGGAAGCGGCTTCCGATTCTGCGGAGGCCGGCATTTGACGACGTTGGCGATGAAGACCTGCTCCCGCGTGAGGTCGATGGCTTCGATGATCTGGGTGAGGAGCTCTCCGGCGCGGCCGACGAAAGGTCGTCCGGTCTCATCCTCCTTCTGGCCTGGGCCCTCGCCCACGAACATCAGCTTCGCGTTCGGATTGCCTTCCCCTGGCACGGTGCGGGCGCGCCCCTCGCAAAGGAAGCACTTGCGGCACCCTGCGATGGTCGCGGCAACCTCCTCGAGGGTGTTCCACGGAGACGGCGCGGCCAGCAGGCCGCGGTCGGGTCCCGGCACGACGATACCGGGAGTGTTGGGGATGGCGGGGGCGCCAGTGCGCCAATGCCTGGGCTGACGTGAGGGGGTCGGACGGCTGGATGGCGGGAAACTGGATGCTGGGTGCTGGGTGCTGGGTGCTGGGGTGGTCTCACCAGCCGTCCAGCCGTCCAGCCGTCCAGCCGGCTCAGCGGACAAAATGATCTCGCTTCCGCCAAGCTCTTTCTGCAATTCCAGGTACTTCCTCAGCGCCTCGGACACGCGCCGCCTCCACCTGGTCGAGGATGCGCTCTGCACTGCTGGCCTTGGACGCGAGATCCACCTCCCACTCTCCGCCCCTCCCCAGAATCGTGACGCGATTCATCTCTACTTCGAAGCCCGCCCCCGGCTCCCGCGCGTCATTGACGACGATCACACGGGGCTAGACCTCGGAACGGCGGCGGCGCAGCTCGCGGAAATTCAGCTCGCCGGAGACGAGCTTCCGCATCGAGAGCGTCGTCAGCTTCATGGCGCGCTCATTCTCCGCCCACTGGACCTGGCGATCCTTCGGAAACTCGTTCAGATAGCGGGCAAAGCGCGCGGCCACCAGAATCGACCGGTACTTGGTGCCGGCATTCCTCGCGGCGTCGGTCGGCGTGAAGATTTCCATTCCTGCTCCTTCCCGGGGCCTTCCGGCCCGTGAATCGTTAGTGCAGACCGGCCAGGTCGCGCCGGAGATTGGCGATGACGCTGCCGAGATTCGTCAGCCGGCGGACCCGGCGCGCTTCCACGTCCAGAATGGCGGCCACCTGGGACACCGCGTCCACGACATCGTCGTTGACGACGATGTATTCGTATTCCGGCGCAGCGCCCAGCTCTTCCGCCGCAATCGCGAGCCGCCGCGCCACCGTCGCGGGATCCTCGGTGCTCCGACCCCGCAACCGCTGCGCGAGCACCGCCGCCGACGGCGGCAGGACGAACACCTGGACGGCCTCGGGAAATCGCTCCCGTACCTGCCGGGACCCGGCGACCTCGATATCGAGCACCACATGCCGGCCCGACGCGAGACCTCGCTCGATCTCGGCGTGCAGCGTGCCGTAGAGGTTTCCCCCGTACTCGGCCCATTCCACAAAATCACCCGCCTGCACCCGCCGCTCGAACTCCGTGCGGTCGAGGAAGTGATAGTGGCGGCCTTCCTCCTCACCCGGTCGCATGGCGCGGGTCGTCGCTGACACGGAGTAGGTCACATCCTCGCGCGCGTCGAGCAGGTGGCGCGCGATCGTGGACTTTCCGCCCCCCGATGGCGACGAAAGCACGAGGAGGAAGGGCGCTACTCCAAGTTCTCGAGCTGTTCCCGGAATCGTTCCAGCTCTCCCTTCATCGCCACGACGGCGTGCTGCATTGCCGCATCATTGGCCTTCGAACCGATCGTATTCACTTCGCGCCCCAGCTCCTGCGCGAGAAAACCGAGCTGCTTGCCGACCGGTCCGTCGGTGATCAGCGCGCCGAGACAGGCCTCAAGGTGGGCGCCCAGCCGCACCAACTCCTCCGTGATATCAACCCGCTCGGCGAGAAACGCGATTTCCTGGGCCAGGCGCTGCTCGTCTACCGACCGCCCGTCGAGGAGCTGCGCGATGGCGCCGCGGAGCCGATCCTGCTCCCGCACCAGTCGGGCCGGTGCGAGGAGACGTACCCGGTCCCGCTCCGCGGCGATGAGCTCAAGACGCCGGCGCAGCTCATGCGCCAGTGCGGCCCCCTCGCGCCGGCGGGTCTCCCGGCATTGCCGAGCCGCTTCGGCCACCACCGGTTCCACGTCGTTCCATGCCACCGGAGCCGCCTCGGAGTCCCGGCTCACGAAGACATTGGGCTGCCGGGCGACCAGATCGAGCGAGATCCCGCCGGCGTGTTCTCCCAACAGCTGCTGGAGCTCGCGAAGCCTCGCCACCGCCTCCCTCGCCCGCTCGACGTCCAGTGCGATCCCGCCGGCCGGCTCCGCTGGCGGCGTGGTCCAGCGGAGCTGGACCGCGACGTGCCCCCGCTCGAAATCCTTGCGGAGCCGTTCTCGCAGATCGCCCTCCAGCGTTCCCAGATCGGAGGAGAGCTTGGCGGCGAGATTGAAGAATCTGTGGTTGACGGTCCGGATCTCCACCCGGAGGACTCCCCCGGCGACCGGGCCTTCGGCCGCGCCAAACCCCGTCATGCTGAGCGGCATAGCCTTAAAAGATAACGCGTTAGGTGAAAGAATGGAGGGGGGGGTTGGGGATTAGGAGTTAGGGTTTGGCGGCCCCTCTTCCAACCCCCAACTCCCAACTCCCAGCCCCTCTAGTTAAGAAACTCCCATCGCACGCCGAAGGTGCTCGCAAAGCCCGGGACGCCGAGCCTCGGTACGTAGCCCAGGTCCTCCCGCGCGCCAAGCAGATTGTACCGGTCGTAATAGGCGGTAAAGGCGCCGATCTGGAGACCGATGTAGGCGCGCATCTGCGTGGCACCGCGAAGGGTGATGGGATCACCGTCGGCGTTGCGGGCCAGCACTCCGGTCCCCCAGTTCTCCATGGTGGCCTGGAGCTTCAGATTGAAAATCCCGCTCTTGAAGGTGGGCAGAAACTTGCTCTGAATCGTCGCATTGAGGAGGGAATGCGTGGGGGGTTGCCCCTCGGGGCGGGTGCCGCGCGGCGAGCTGTACCACCCGTCGAAGATCACCCACTGCAGTGGAGCGATCCGCGCGTTCACGCTAATCCAGTTCGTCCGCTCATTCGCCGATATCGTCGCAAGCTCAGGGTACTGCGCGTAGCCGCCCGGGCGAAAACCGCTGTTCGAGGTGTAGTTCACCTCGATCTCGGCGAGCCGGCTGCGCCATCCGCCTATCAGACTCCGATCGTCCAAGTCGTGCGGCAGGTCGGCGCGGACCGAGGGGAAGGAGAGTCCGAATCCCCGGCGCCATACCGCGCTCACCGAGAAGCCCATCGGCAGGATGACCCCCGCCCGACCGGTAATCCAGCTATTGACGCGGCCGCCGTCATGCCGGAGATACACGGCGTCGACGCTTCCGGTGAACCACCTCGACGGTGCGATCCCGCCCCGCAGCCGGATCTCGAGGGGCGTCCATGTCGAGCGCCAGAATGCCGAACCCTCGAGGCTGGCCGCCGCCCACCGATAGGCCGCGAGCACCCCCGCCTGGGTCACATTGCGACGATGATCCTCGAGCGCGTAGGTGGTGTCGGTTTTGACCACGTCGCCGTTGTCGGCGAGCGAATCAGTGAGGATCCGAGTCGAATCTTTCTCGATTTCGTCGGCATAGCCGGTCCGGGCGACCACCAGGTCGAGTCGCGGGCCGAGTCCGGCCGCACCGCCGCGCGCCAGAAACACTCGAGCCGACAGATCGGTGCGGGTGCCTGCGCGTGCGCGGCTCAGGGTGTCGGCCGGCGTGCCGCTGCTGAGGACCGCCTCCCGCTCAGGGGAGTTGCGGAGGAACTGCAGCACCGCGCCGAATCGGTCGGACGGGATGTAGTCGAGTCGGAGCAGCCCCTGCGTGTTGCGGTAATCGCCGGAGACGCTCGGCTGGGCGGGCACCGAGAAGTGATCGAAGGCCGCGGTGAACCCGAGGCCCGGGCCACCCCGGTTCTCGAGCACACCTTGATAGCGGGCGATCTCGAGATCGCCGCTCGCGATGCCGATGCGACTGTACGGAACGCTCCGGTCGTGCCGGCGGGTGAACATGAGAACCCGCAACAGACCGGGGAGACGCTCGATCTCGATCCGGTCCAGAAAACTCAGCGGGAGCAGCGAAGGATCGACCATCAGGGAATCCTGACCCATCGGGAGATAGGGGATTCCGTCCAGCACGTACTCGACCGAGCCGGCGCCGTGGGCCTGATACGCCGGGAGCTCGGGGCGCCCGGCCCAGCCGCCCCGCAGCAGGAAGACGCCGGGCACCTTGGTGAGAATGTCGCTCACCGTTTCGGCATTGTGCCAGAGAATCGAGTCGCGTCCGAACACCAGGCGGGTGGCAGCGGGGAGCAACGCCCCCGCTCCGATGCGGTGGGGGACCGGGATGAGGCGCCGCGCATCCTGCTGCGCCTTGAGGAACTGTCCGGTGTAATCGGTCGTGTCACGAGCGAGGGAATCGGCGCGCGTCGTGTCGGCCACCTGGGCGGCGAGCGGGGCGGTCCCCGCGGCAAGCAGGAATGCCGCCGTGAGGTAAGAGTGCTTCACACTCGCGCGAGCAGGAACTCGCTGAACAGGCGTACACCCATGCCGGTGGGTCCCTTTCCCATCGCGGGATCATCCCGGTCGCTGTACGCGGTGCCGGCAATATCCAGATGGGCCCAGGGGAAACTCTCGGCGAATTCGCGCAGAAACCAGGCGGCCGAGATGCTCCCGGCCGACCGCCCGCCGCTGTTCTTGACGTCGGCAATCTCGGACTTGTTGAGGTCGCGATACTCGTCCCAGAGCGGCAGCTCCCAGGCGCGCTCGTTGGCCCGCTGGCCGGCGGCGAGCAGATCGCGCACCAGGCCGGCATCGGTCCCCATCAGTCCCGACGCGGTATGTCCCAGCGCGATGCTGATGGCGCCGGTGAGTGTCGCGATGTCGACGACGCAGGCCGGGGAAAAGCGGCGCGCGTACGAAAGGGCGTCGGCCAGGAGGAGGCGGCCTTCGGCGTCGGTATTCACGATCTCGATGGTTTTGCCGAACTGGCTGGTGACGACGTCCCCCGGCTTGATCGCGGTGCCGGAGGGCATGTTCTCCGCGGACGGAATCAGCCCGACGACATGAAGACGCGGCCGCAGCCGTCCCAGCATTTCAAACGTGCCGAGCACCGCGGCGGCGCCCGACATGTCGTACTTCATGTCCTCCATCCCCTGCGCCGGCTTGATGGAGATTCCGCCGGTATCGAAGGAGACGCCCTTCCCGATGAGGACGACCGGCGGTCCTTCCGCACCTTTGTATTCGAGCACGATGAAGCGCGGATCTTCGCCACTTCCCTGCGCGACCGCGAGGAGAGCTCCCATCTTCTCCTCCGCGATGGCGGCTTTGTCGAGCACCGTCACTTCCAGACCGAGGCGAGGGCCCATCTCGGCGGCGAGCTCGCCGATCCGGCTTGGAGGCAGGTGGTTGCCCGGCAGCACCTGAATTCCCCGGCAGACCAAATGTCCCGCCGCGATGGCAGCGCCGATTGCATGTCCCGCGCGCACGGTATCAATCTCGGACGGGGCCAGAATATCGAGCCGTTCATACGGAGGTTTCTTTTCTTCCGGCGGCTGCTTCATCGTGAGGTAGTGCCACGCCCCCTGCGCCGCGCCTTCCGCGGCCAGCTGCCCGGTGTCTTTCGCGTCCACCGTTCCGCGCGCTTCCGGAGTGACGAACAGCGCAGCGCTCGGCAACCCGAGCGTCCGCGCGCGCCTGCTCCCGATCGCCGTTCCCCGCCGAATCGCGGTGCGGCTCCCCTCACCGGGCGCGCCGAGCCCGACCAACAGCAGCCGAGGCCTCGCGCCCTCCGCGTACAGCAGCGCCGTCTCGTCTTTCTTGCCGGTGAAATCTCCCGCGACATAACAGCGCGCGATCACACCCTTGCTCACCTTGTCCAGCGCGGCGAGCGACGCGGGCTGTGCGCCCTGGGGCACGAGCAGGATCAGCAGGGGTGTTGCGTGAGCTTCTGGCGCTGCGGGAATGACCTGGGTCTCGAAGGTCATGAAGGTCCGGTCAGGGGAGTGGGAGAAACTAATGGCGCTAACAGCCAACGGCTAACGGTCGGGCTCACGGCCGTCTGCAAGCGGTCATCGGCTAGCCGTTAGCCGCTTCTCATGCCCGAGGCGAGAGTCGAACTCGCATGGGGTTGCCCCCGGCGGATTTTGAGTCCGCTGCGTCTGCCATTCCGCCACTCGGGCCGGCCTCAAATATAACGTCCTGAACGACGAAGGGCCGCCGGAGCGGCCCCTCGGGTGTGCGCGTTCGAGCGGCGTGTTACGGTCGGCGGTTCGGGCGGAACGGACCGACGGGCGCCTGCGGGCGACCCTGCTGCAACTCCTGCACCCGCTGCATCAACCGGTCGCGTGTCAGGAGGTACTGTCCCCGCTGCACCGGATTTAGAATGGCGGCCAGCTCGCGCATTTCGTCCTTGAACGTCTGCGCGTAGGCGACCCGATGATTGGTGAGCGCATCCACCAGCTTCGCGACGCTGTCGGCGTTGGCGGCGACGCCGGGACGGAGTTGGAAGGCCAGCGCCTGACGCATCCGTCGCTCCTCCTGCTCCATGCCGCGCCGCCTGGCGGCGAGCCCGCCCAGGGCCACCCGCACCTTCGTCGCCTGATCATCCGTCAGTCCGAGCTCCTCCCGGAGCCGCTCGCCGAAGCGCTGCTCGACCATTTGCCGCAGCCGCTCCGCTCGCACCGGATCGTTGAGCGTGTCCTGGGTCATGCCGAGAGAAGGCAAGCCGGCCAGCATAGCGATCACCAGCAGTCCACGGTATTTCATCTTCACTCCATCGATTGGAGCATGCGCTCCAGGTCCTTCTCCGACAGATCGCCGATCGGAGCGGCCTCCACATGGAGCGCCTCGTCCGCGGCGGGGGGAATGGTCTCCAGTACCGCCTCGAGCTCCGCCGGTGTCAGCCCGTCGAGCTCATGCAGCACCGCAATCTCGGCGGCCGGGGCAACGCCCTCGGAGGAAGTCGTTCCCCGAGGAAAGAACACAACCAGGGCGATCGCGGCGGCGGCCGCGAATCCGATCGCAACCCGGCGGCCCGCCCTCGGCGCTGTACCCGGATTCGAGGCAGGCTCGCTCGCGAGCCGTCGGCCAACGATGGCCACCACCCGCGCGGCATCGACTCGCTCCGCAGGGGAGCGGCCGAGCGTTCGCGCGGTGCGCACGATCTCCCACTCCAGCCGGCACTCCGCGCACCGCTCCAGATGCGCCGCCTCCTCCACGGACCAGCGCGCGAGCCGATGAGCCACGGAGTGCAGCCGGTCGGAATCCAGGTGCGAGTCGATCATTTCATCATGTCCTTGAGCCGCTTGACCGCATGGTGGTAATGCACTCGGGCCGCGCCGGGAGTCGTGCCGAGTGCGGCACAGATCTCCTCGTACTCGAGACCCTGCTGCGCCCGGAGGAGAAAAACCTCGCGCTGCAGCCTCGGAAGCTGGCTGAGCCCTTCACGGAGCTTGCGCTCCATTTCGGTCGCGCCCGCCTCTCCTTCAGGATCTGACGAGTCGGCCAGATCCTGGTCCTCGAGCGAGAGGACCACCCTCCTGCCCTCTTTCCGGTACCAGTCCTTCCGCAGGTTCGCACCGATACGGAAGAGCCAGCTTCGAAAAGTCGCCTCCCCCCGCCACCCCTCGAGCGCCCGGAAGGCCTTGAAGAAGGTTTCCTGGACAAGATCGTCGAGATCCGAGGGATCCGCCCCGGCACCGTAGAGGTACCGTCCGAGGGCTGCGGCGTGCCGCTGGACGAGCTCCGTGGCTGCGCCATCATCTCCCGACCGGAATGCGGTGACGAGGACGGGGTCGGACCGGGGTGACTCCTCGCTCAGCGGACGCATCGGTCGTTGAAAGGACGCAAGTCGAGGCCCCTCGTTAACTTGAACGCGGCCGGATGGCATCCGGGCGGCCCCCGGTTCGTGGCCCCGGCCGGTCTCAACACGGTTCGGCAGCGAGGCAATCGACATTTTCGACCGACGTGGACGAATCTCACAAAGTATTGCTCCGCCAACTCTTAAGACTCCACAAATTGGGTGCTTTATCCAGATCCCGACGGCAACTCTCGACCGGTGAGCATCGTGTCGCCCAGAATCCTCGCCCACCGGGGGGCATCCGGCTATGCATTCGAGAACTCGCTCGCGGCGTTCCGCGAGGCCAGGCGTCTGGGGGCGGCCGGCGTCGAGCTGGACATCCACCCATCGGCGGATGGGGCGCTGATAGTACACCACGACCCTGAGATCGAGCGGGCCGGCGCCATCAGCAGCCTTCGACTGGAGGAGATCCGGACCATCAGGCTGCCCAACGGAGAGCAGATCCCTACCCTCCCCGAGGCGTTGGACACCTGCCAGGGGCTCGAGGTGTGGATCGAAGTGAAAGCGCTCCCACGCGAACTGGACGACAGGCTCCTGGGAGCAGTGGCCGCGGCGGACCCGTTACTCATCGGAGTGCACGCCTTCGACCACCGCATCATTGCCCGGCTTGGAGCACGCCGCCCGAACCTCCGGTGCGGAATCCTCTCTGTCGGGTATCCCGTGGATCCGGTGGCGCCGATGATCGCCGCCGGCGCGATGGCTCTCTGGCAGGAGTGGCACCTGATCGACCCGGAACTCGTTCAATCGGTCCATCGTAGAGGGGGAGAGATCATCGCGTGGACCGTCCCCGATGCAACGACGGCGGCGCACCTCGCGGCGATGGGCGTCGATGCCCTCTGCGGGAACTACCCCGACCGGTTGCAAATCCGCTAGTTTTGTCCGTCCTCAGCAAGGATTCCATGCAATGCTCTCACGACGCTGCCTCGCGCCCCTGACGGCACTGGCTGCCTCGATCGGATCGACCGGATCGGCGGCTGCCCAAGAGCCGGCCCGCATCATGTTCGACACCTATAAGCTCGCGAATGGCCTCACGGTCATCCTCGCGCCCGACCGGACCTCGCAAGTCGTGGCGATCGACGTCTGGTACAACGTCGGCTCCCGGAACGAGGCGCTGGGCCGCACCGGATTCGCCCACCTCTTCGAGCACATGATGTTCCAGGGCTCCGCCAACGTGAAGAAGGCGGAGCACTTTCAGCTCATCGAGCGGGCCGGCGGGGAGATGAACGGCAGCACCGCGGAAGACCGGACCAACTATTACGAGGCACTTCCGTCGAACCGGCTCAACCTGGGGCTCTGGCTCGAAGCCGACCGGATGCGCTCGCTCGCGATCACCGATTCCAACTTTGCCAACCAGCGCGAGGCGGTAAAAGAAGAGCGCAGGCTGCGGGTGGACAATCAGCCGTACACCGGCGCGATCTTCGAGGGCATGTACGCCCTCGCCGACAGCGCCACCTGTCT
The DNA here is from genome assembly GCA_964439025.1 of uncultured Gemmatimonas sp. Classification (GTDB taxonomy): domain Bacteria; phylum Gemmatimonadota; class Gemmatimonadetes; order Gemmatimonadales; family GWC2-71-9; genus JABFSM01. Next base: position 28,502 of record CAYTMW010000006.1, read on the forward strand.
TCCGTACGCCCATTCGGTGATCGGGTCGATGGACGATCTCAACGCCGCGAAGACACCGGACGTGAAGGCATTCTTCGACCTCTACTACGCCCCGAACAACGCCACCCTCACGGTGGTCGGCGATTTCGACCCGACACCGACCAAAGCGCTCATCCAGCAATACTTCGGGGAAATCCCGCGGGGCCAGTCGCCGCCGCCGGTGACCTGTCAGGCCACGTTTTCACCGGGCGCCATCCATCGGACCTGGCCCGATCCCAAGGCCAGCCTTCCCGCGGTGATGCTCGCCTATCGGCTCCCCGAGTACAAGAGTGCCGACACGCCCGCGCTCGAGCTTCTCGCCAGCATCCTCGGACAGGGTGAAAGCTCGCGCATCAACAAGACCGTAGTTCGCGAGAAGAAGCTGGCGCAGGCCGCGTTCGTCCTCAGCAATCCCTTCGGCCCCCGAAGGGGACCCGGCGTCCTGCTCGCGCTCGGGATCGCGAACCAGGGCGTCAAGGTGGATTCTATCGCCGCGGCGCTGGCCGCCGAGTTTAACCGGGTGGCCCGAGAGGGAGTGACGGAGGCCGAGCTCAGCAAGGCCAAGAACGGCTACCGCACCCAGTTGATCATTCAGCAGCAACGGGCGCTCAATAAGGCCGAAGCGCTGCAGAGCGCGAGCCTCTTTCTCGGCGAGCCCGATGCGGTGAACACCAACTGGCGCAGATTCCTGGCGGTGACCGGCGCGGACATCAAGCGGGTGGCGGCCACGTATTTCCGGCCGGAAAATTCGCTCACGATTCTCATCACCGCGGGGGCCGCCCAATGACCCGACTCCTTCGAGCTGGCGTCCTCCTCGCCGCCGTGATCGCGATTGCCCACCCGGTGACCGCGCAGGGTCATCCGAAAACTCCGCCGCCTGCGGGACCGCTGACTCCTGCGCCATTTCCGCCCTTCCAGGAAGCGGTGCTGCCGAATGGGCTCCGTCTCCTCGTGGTGACGAGCCGGAAGCAGCCGGTCGTCTCGGTCTCGCTCAACTTTTCCGCCGGCTCGAGCGTCGACCCGGCCGGGAAGGAAGGGCTCGCCTCGATGGTGGCGGGACTCCTCACCAAGGGCGCCGGAAGCAGGACGGCCGAGCAGGTCGCCGAGGCAATCGAAGGCGCCGGAGGGACGCTCAACGCCGGCGCGGGGGCGGATTTCCTTTCGATCGGCGCGACGGTGCTCACCACGAGCCTGCCCCTCGCCATCGAGCTCATCGGCGACGGGGTGGTGCGCCCCGCGTTTGCCGACAAGGAGATGGAGCTGCTGCGGACCCAGACGCTCTCGGCGTTGCAGGTGCAGTTGACGCAGCCCGCGGCCATCGCGGACCGGGTGTTCCGTCGTGCCGTCTACAGCGCGCACCCGTATTCCCGGAGCGAGCTCCCCGCGAGCCTCAAGGCGATCACCCGAGCCGATCTCGTGGCGTTTCACCGCTCACGGCTCAGGCCCGGAGGCGCCCTGCTCGTGGTGGCGGGAGACGTGACGCTCGCCGAAGCGCGCCGACTCGCCCTGCGCGCGTTCCAGGGATGGACCGGTGCCGCGGCGGCCGTCGCCCCCTTCCGCGCTCCTCCGATCCGCACGAGCACCGAGCTGATCCTGGTCCATCGTCCCGGCTCGGTGCAATCGAACCTCGTGGTGGGCAACCTCACCTACCTCGCCACCGATCCGCGGACCTACGCGGCAACCGTCGCTAACCAAGTGCTGGGCGGCGGAGCGTCGAGCCGGTTGTTCATGACACTCCGCGAACAGAAGAGCTGGACCTATGGCGCGTATTCGGGATACACCCGGCGAAAAGGGATCGGCTCGTTCAGCGCGACGACCGAAGTCCGAACCGAGGTGACCGATTCGGCGCTCCGCGAGCTCTTGAGCCAGTTGGATCGTATCGGCGCCGAGGCGGTGCCGCTTGCGGAGCTGGAAGACTCGAAGGGCGCGATCACCGGGAGCTACCCGCTCTCCATCGAATCGGCGGATCAGGTGGCCTTGGCCGTCGCCAACGCGCGGATCTATGGTTTGCCCGCCGAGTACGTGCAGACCTACCGGGTGCGGATCGGCGCCGTCACCGCCGCGCAGGCTCAGGCAGTGGCCAAGGCGACGATCCGGCCGCGCGCCGCCGCGATCGTCGTCGTGGGAGACGGGGCCAAGATCTACGACCGCATCAAGGACATCGCCCCGGTCACCATCGTGGATCCCGAAGGCAAGCCGCTCACGCCGGCGGACCTCTCTCCCAAAGCGGCCAGGCTCGACCTCGATCTGTCCTCGCTTGCGTCACGCCGCGACAGCTTTACCGTCCGATTCAGCGGCACCGACGCAGGGTGGATGCGGGGTGTGTTCGACAAGACCGCGGATGGCTTCCGCTACGTCGAGGACACCCGCCTCGGCGGCTTCGTGGTGCAGACGACCACGCTCGAGATGGACCCGACCGGTGCCATGAAGTCGGTCAAGCAGGTCGGCAAGGTGCAGGGGCAGGACGTGGCGATCGATGTGGCCTACGCGGGGGGCCGGGCGAAGGGAACCGCCAGCAGCCCCGATCCCGGGAGCGGACAGATCAAGAAGCTCACCATCGACACCGTACTGACCGAGGGAACGCTCGACGACAACGCGGTACAGGCCCTCATCCCCGCGTTCAAATGGCGGCCCGATGGCAAGTGGACGTTCAACGTGCTGAGCGCCGGGCAGGGTGAAATCAAGCCCTGGACCCTCGCGGTGAGCGGGGTGGAGACGCTGACGATCGGCGGCAGGCCGGTCGAGGCCTACAAGGCGGAGCTGACCGGACCGGCGGCACCGCTCACGCTCTGGGTGAGCACGGCGAAGCCCCACGACCTGCTCAAGATCGCCATTGTAGGTCAACCCCTGGAATTCGTGCGGGTGCCGTAGCATCACCCGAGAAGCGGCCCGGCAGTTCTTACACCCGAGGAGAGCGCGTCATGACCCGCTGGTTGTCTCCCGCAGGCCTCGCGGTGCTTGCTTCGGCGTGTGCCGGCGGCCGCGCGCAATCGTCGCCCCCCGCGCAACCGGCGCCCGCCGTCGCGACGGCTGCGCCGGCATCCACCGATACGACGAGTTACGACCGTCCGCAGTACGTCTCCACCTACAGGCGGCGCGCGAATCCACCGGTGCTGATTCGCAACGCGACGGTGCTGACGGCGGCGGGCCAGGAGATTCCTAATGCGTCAGTGCTCTTCCGCGACGGGAAGATCGTCGCGGTGGGCGCGAATCTGACGGCCCCCGCGGATGCGACGGTGGTGGACGGCAGCGGCAAGTTCGTTACGCCCGGCATCATCGACACCCACAGCCATCTCGGGGTATACGCCGCGCCGGGAACCCAGGCCGAGAGCGACGGCAATGAGGCAACCAATCCGGTGACTGCGGAGGTGTGGGCCGAGCATTCGATCTGGCCCCAGGATCCGCAGATTCCGCTCGCCATCGCCGGCGGGGTGACGGTGATGCAGGTGCTTCCCGGCTCCGCCAATCTGATCGGCGGGCGCTCGGCGACGGTGCGGCTCGTTCCGGCGCGCACAGCGCAGGAAATGAAATTCCCGGGGGCGCCCTATGGGGTGAAGATGGCCTGCGGCGAGAATCCGAAGCGGGTCTATCAGATTCGGGGGCCCGCGACCCGGATGGGGAATATGGCCGGGTACCGCGCCGCATTCATCCAGGCCGAACAGTACCGGCAGCGCTGGGACAAATGGCTGAAGGACCGGAAGGGCGACGCCCCCGGCCGGGACCTCCGCATTGAGACGCTCGCGGGAGTGTTGCGCGGGGAGATCTCGGTCCAGAACCATTGCTATCGCGCCGACGAGATGGCTCAGATGCTGGACCTCGCGCGTGAGTTCGGTTTCAAGATTCGCTCCTTCCACCACGGCATCGAGGCCTACAAAGTCGCCGACCTCCTCGCGGCGAATGGCACGGCGGCCTCGGTCTGGTCCGACTGGGGCGGTTTCAAGATGGAGGCCTTCGACCCCATCCTGGAAAATGCCGCGCTCATCACCAACGCGGGTGCGCGAGCGGTGATTCACACCGACAGTCCCGACGGCATCCAGCGAATGAACCAGGACATGGCCAAGGCGTACTACGCCGGTGTCCGGGCCGGAATCCCGCTGACGCGGGACCAGGCCATCAAATGGATCACCGCCAATCCCGCCTGGGTGTTGGGTCTCGATGCCTGGACCGGTACGCTCGTAGCGGGGAAGATGGCCGACGTGGTCCTCTGGTCTGGCGACCCGTTTTCGGTGTATTCCAAGGCCGAAAAGGTGTGGAACGAAGGCTGGCTGGTGTTTGACCGGCTCGATCCGACGCACCAGTACAAGACGGACTTCAACATCGGCCAGACCGCGCCGGGGGTCGGACGATGAAATACGTCAACGGGATCCTTGCGGTGGCCGCACTAGCCGTCCAGCCGTCCAGCCATCTAGCCGCCCAGGTCATCGCGATCACGGGCGGCACGGTCTATCCCGTCTCCGGGCCGCACATCGCAAACGGCACCGTGATCATCCAGGACGGACGCATCACGGCTGTGGGCGCCAACCTCGCCATCCCGGCCGGAGCGACACGGGTGGACGCGACGGGCAAGTGGATCACGCCGGGGTTCATTCACGCGAATGCCAATGCAGGCCTCGGCGTCGCAGGGCTGAACGGACAACAGGAAGGCGGAGTGCAGGGAGAGATTAATCCTTCCTTCAACCCCGCCGAGGGCGTCGATCCCGCCGCGTTCAGCATTCCGGTTGCCCGCACCGGCGGTATCACCGGCGGAGTGCTGGTACCCGGAGGGGCATTCTTCCCCGGTCAGGCGCCGGCGGTGAATTTCGCAGGGGACCGGGTCGACGACATGATCGTGCGCCGCAATGCGGCAATGATCCTGAATCTCTCTGACAACAGCAGGGCGGCGGGGGGCGGAAGCCGTGCCGGCACGATGGCGCGGGTCCGCCGCCTCTTCGACGATGCGCTCGAGTATGCCCGCCGCAAGGCGGACTTCCAGCGCGCCGCGATCCAGCCGCTCTCGGCACCGGCCAGGGAGCTGGAGGCGCTCCTCACGATGCTGCGAGGCGAAGTACCTCTCGCCGTGTCGGCCAGCCGGCGGATCGACATCGAGAACGCACTCCGTCTCAAGCGGGAGTACCGGCTCCGCGTCGTGATCCTGAACGGCGTGGAAGCGTGGCAGGTGGCGAAGGAGATCGCCGCGGCGGGAGTCGCGGTCGTCCTCGAGCCGAATCGGGATATTCCGAGCTTCGAAGGCCTCGGCGCCCGCCTCGACAACGCCACGCTGCTCCGCGAGGCCGGCGTGGACGTGGTGATCGCCCAGGGCGATCCGGGCGGGGAGCGGAACCTGCGCTATGCGGCGGGGAACGCAGTCCGGAACGGAATGCGCTGGGACGATGCGCTCAAAGCGGTCACTTCGATGCCGGCGTCGGCCTTCGGATTCACCGACTACGGCACCCTCGAGGCCGGCAAGGTGGCGAATCTGGTGATCTGGTCGGGAGATCCCTTCGAGTTCTCCGCGGTCGCGGAGAAGGTGTACATCAAGGGGCGGGAGCTCCCGTTGCGCACCAGGGAAACCGAGCTGCGCGACAAGTACCGGGCGCTCCCGCTGCCCTGAGGATCAGACCGTCGTCGAAGCCGGCTTGCTCACCTCCGCCTCGCCGGTCTCGGCGGGCGGAGCCGGATGTTCGTCGACGGTGATGGTATCGCCCTGGACTTCGTCCAGCTCACGATCGATCGTGGCGATCTTGGCTGAAATATCGTCGAGCTGGGCGAAGAGGGCATCAATCTCCCCCTGATTGATTTCCGCGCCCCGCTCCTTCTTGTAGACCAGCATGCCCAGCTTGTAGGCGGCCTTGCTCCGCAGCCCGATCAGGCGGCTGCGGTCGAGGTGCAGCTTGCTCGATTCGAAGACGGTGCGCACGCGATCGCCGATCTGGTCGATCTCGGAGTTCAGACGGTCGAAGATGGAAGCCATGTTCCCTCTCTCCTGTGGTAGTCCGGGAATGACGAGCCGTCACACTCGAATGTTTCAAAGTATAGGCAATAGGCAGCAGGCAACAGGCAAGAGGGAAAACGAAAGAGGGGCACTCGATTGAGCACCCCTCCTGCCTGCTGCCTGCTGCCTGCTGCCTAGGACGCGGCAGCGTCCGGATACACGGAAATCTTCTGCCGTCCCTTATCCTTCCACTCGAACTTCACCACGCCGTCGGCGGTGGCGAAGAGCGTGTCGTCGTTGGCGCGCTTGACGTTTTTGCCGGGGTGAAACCTGGTGCCCCGCTGACGCACAATGATGTTCCCCGAGATGACCCGCTCGCCGCCGAAGTGCTTGACGCCGAGGTACTGGGGATTGCTGGTGCGGCCGTTGCGCGACGAGCCGACCCCCTTTTTGTGAGCCATGTTATTTCCCTGCCTTGACGCCGGTAATACGGACGTCGGTGAACTTGGCGCGATGCCCGGTCTTCCGCCGGATGTTCTTCCGGCGCTTGAAGCGGAACACGTAGATCTTTTCGCCCTTCACTTCGCCCAGGACCTCTGCGGTAACGCTCGCGCCCTTGACGGTCGGGGCGCCAGCCGTGATCGTGTCGCCATCCGCCGTGAGCAGGACCTCGTCGAAGGTGACGGTCGCACCCGGCTCGACCTCCATACGGGGAAGCCGGATGGTCTGCCCCGCCTCGGCTTTGAACTGCTTTCCCTGCGCGCGAAAAATGGCGTACATGATTCCAGCCCGGGTTGGTCGTAGTCCGAAACGAGCCCGTAACTATAAATGGGGGGCTGGTTTGAGGCAAGAGGCCAGGGAGAGGCTTTCGATCCCTGCAACCGGCTTGCGCGGCCGGACGGGGAGGACCATGATCCTTTCCACCATCTTCCGGATATGGGTTCATGGCCAGCGCCGACGCCCTCAGGGGACGGGGTATTGTTTTCCGGCTCCTCCTCGCGATCCTCATCGTCTTCGCCACCTTTAATCCCTGGGGCGCTTCGTTCTACCACTGGGCACTCGGGCCGCTTTTCGGCACGGGAGGCGGGCTTGGCACGCTCGGCCCACTCAAAGTGCTGACCGGGCTCGTGCTGATCGTGGGGTGGGTCATCTGCATTCAGGCTACGAAACGCTCGCTCGGGCTCCGGGGAGCGCTGCTCATCGTCGCCATTTTCGCAGCGGTGATCTGGCTGCTGCAGGATCAAGGACTGCTGGATCCATCAGGCAGCCGCACCATCGCGACCATCATTCTGGTCCTCGTGACGGTCGTTCTCGGGATCGGGATGTCGTGGTCCCATCTGAACCGCAGGCTCACCGGACAGGTCGATACGGATCAGGTGGCGTAGCTAGGCAGTAGGGAGTAGGCAGTGGGCAGTGGGCAGTAGGCAAAGGCCTTCCCCTACTGCCTACCGCCTATTGCCTCGTGCCTACGCAACTGCGTATTGCTCAGTCACGTCGCGCCCCGCCGGCCGGCTCATCAACCGGAATTCGTCGAGATGCATCATCGGGTCATCCCGGACTTCGAGCTCCAGGCCGTTGGCCTTGGCCAGGGTGACGAGGAGTTTCGGCTCCTCTTCCAGGAGATAGAGCGCCACCTCCGGGTGGATCCGGACCGACAACGACTTTTCTCTGTGCTCATGCCCCACCCGGCGCAGGGTCCGCTCCAGCCGGCGGGCGACCACCTCAGGCCGGAAGACTCGTCCCGACCCGCTGCAGGTTGGACAGTCGGTGGTCATCGAGGCATAAAGGGAGGCCCGGATCCGCTGCCGGGTCATCTCCACCAGACCCAGATCGGACACCGCCAGAGCCTTCGTCCGGGCGCGGTCGCGTCCCAGATGCGCGCGAAGCTCCTGGAGCACCCGCTCGCGGTTTCCCTTGGACTCCATGTCGATGAAGTCGCAGACGATGATGCCGCCCAGGTCGCGGAGTCGCAGCTGCCGGGCCACTTCCCTGGCGGCCTCGAGATTGGTGCGGAGGATCGTCTTCTCGGGGTCCTTCTTCCCGGTATACCGGCCGGTGTTCACGTCAATCGACACCAGCGCTTCGGTCGGCTGGATGACGAGCGAGCCGCCCGTCGGCAGGTCCACCCGGGCCCGGAAGAGTGATTTGATCTCGGTTTCGATGTCGTATTTGTCGAATAGCGGGAGCGGATCCTCGTACAGGTGCACCCGGCTCATGAGCTCCGGATCGACGCCGTCCAGGTACTGCTCGACTTCGTGGTAGACCTCGTTCGAATCGACGTGAAGGGCGTCGACCTTGTCGCTGAAGACGTCTCGGATGAGCCCGCGGGTCAGGGAAGCCTCTCGCTGAAGGAGCGCGGGCGCCTTCCGAACGTAGCGCTGTTTCCGCTTGACCTTGCGCCACTGATTGAGGAGGGCGTCGATCTCACGCTTGAAGTGCTCCTCCGTCACCCCCTCAGCCACGGTTCGCACGATGACGCCCCCCGCGTCCTCGGGAAGGAGGCGGGTGACCATCTCGCGCAACTTCGCACGCTGGTCTCGACTCTCGATCTTGCGGCTCACCCCCACGCGCGAGGCATAGGGCATGTAGACGAGGAAGCGCCCCGGGAGGGAAATCTGCGCGGTGACCCGGCACCCCTTGGTGCTGATGGGCTCCTTGGTCACCTGCACGGGGAGGGTCTGGCCCTTCTTCAGGATCTCGCCGATGTCGGGCAGCTGCCGGCGGGAGGAGACTTCGCGCTGGCGTACTTCGGGCTTGGGGGTCCCGTTGCCGCGCCGCCCCCTGCGCGGCTCCTCGTCGGCACCGGGGCCGCTGTCGGAGGATTCCGCGATGGAGACGGCGACCGCCGTCACTTCATCCGGCTGCTCCTCGTCCTCGCCCTCGTCCTCCGGCTCGTCGTCCTCATCGGGCTCCAGGAGGTCCGAGGCGTGGAGGAACGCGCTCTTTTCCTGGCCGATGTCTACGAATGCGGCCTGGATGCCGGGAAGAACAGCATCCACGCGTCCGAGATAGATGTCACCGACCATGCGCTGCTGATCGGCGCGGTCCACCAGCAACTCAACGAGCCGGTCGTCCTCGAGGATGGCCACCCGCGTTTCGCGAGGGCCTCCATTGATTAATATCTCGCGCTTCACGCCACCGTTCCCTGGCCATTCCCGGGTCCCAGCTTGCTTCGCTGGGACATCGTGCGCCCCGGCCGGCCATCATCGTGAGGGGGTCGGGTCGTCCGAAAGGCGCCGAAATGATCCGTCCCCGACGGGGGTGGCGGACCGGCGAAGGGGAACGCCGCGAGGAGTCACCGGTCCGCTCGCCCGCTCGGGCAGGGGCCGGCGCAGCAAGGCCGGTTCCTGTCGGAGACGGTGAGGGTCCGCCGGTGGGCTCGGGCGGTCGGCTGTCCGAAAGACAGCCCTTCGTGGCTGGCGCAATTCGGATCCCCAGGATCCGAGACAGCAGAAATGCGGCGGTACGGAGGGTCCGGAGACGTCCCCCGCACTGACAGCGCGGATCGTTGAGCGCAGTGACCGCATGCAAGGAACTTAAAGAATGGCAGAGGGTTATGCTAGTGATCAGGGGTCAGAGATCAGGGGTCAGGGAACCGGCCGCTCGCCCCTGACCACTGACCACTGACCACTACCCATCAACCACGCTTCCCAGTATCTGGCGGGCAATGACGATTCGCTGAATCTCACTCGTCCCCTCCCCGATTTCGCACACCTTTGCGTCCCGCATCATCCGCTCCACGGGATACTCCGCGGTGTAGCCGTATCCGCCGAAGATCTGGACCGCCTTCGTGGTGACCCGCATGGCGAGCTCCGAGCAGTAGAGCTTGGCCATTGCCGCCTCCTTCTTGAAGGGCTTTCCGGCCTGCTTCAACCGTGTGGCGGCATAGAGGAGATGGGTCCCAGCCTCGATTTCGGTCGCCATGTCGGCGAGCATGAAATGGATGGCCTGAAAGCTCCCGATGCGGCGACCGAACTGTTTCCGGAGGCCGGCATACTCGCGCGCAGCGTCGTATGCCCCCTCGGCAATGCCGAGGGACAACGCGGCGATACCGATCCGGCCGGCGTCGAGGGTCTTCAGGAATTGCACGAAGCCCTCGCCCCGCGCGCCGAGCATGTTCTCCTTCGGAACGACCGCATCTTGAAAGTTGAGTGCCCGCGTATCGCTGGCCCGCCACCCCATCTTCTCTTCCTTCTTCCCCGCCGTGAAGCCCGCGATCTTGGGCAGATCGTCGCTGTGCCCGACGCCGAGCGCCCGGCATTCTTCCAGGTCGACGGTGTCCTTGGTCATGATGAAGCTGGTGATGCCGCGATGACCGGGCCCGGGGTCGGTGCGCGCAGTGACGGAAAAGATTTCGCCGACACCGGCGTGGGTAATGAGGCTCTTCGCACCGTTCAGGATGAAGTGGTCTCCCTTATCGACCGCGGTGGTCGCCGTACCGCCGGCATCGCTTCCCGCTCCCGGCTCGGTGAGGCCGAAGCCCCCCATAACGCGGCCGGACGCCAGCAGGGGAACGTAGGTCTGCTGCTGCGCCTCGGTGCCGAACTCGACGATGGGGGAGGTGCCGAGGTTGGTATGCGCGGAAATCGTCAGCCCGTGCGAGGCGTCCACCTTGGCCATCTCGTGGATGGTCACATAGTAGGAGGTCTGGTCCATCCCCGCCCCGCCCAGCTCCTCGGACCAGGGAACCCCGAGGAGACCCAGGTCGCCCATCTTCTTGATGTTTTCCCAGGGGAAGGCGCAGGTGCGGTCGAGCTCGCGGGCGACGGGCGCGACTTCGGTGCGAGCGAACTCGCGCACCATGTCCCGGACTTCGCGGTGCTGATCGGTGAAATAGAGTGTATCGTCCATGCGGGAAATATAGTCCCGCCCTGTGGACATCCGCCGCCCCCTGGAGGAGCTGCGCATGCGGTTCTCCGTCGTTCTCGCGCTGGCAGGCACTCTCGGCTCGCCCGGCACGGCCCCCGCCCAGGGCGCCGTCCGCACCTTCCTCCTGATGGCCGGATCCGATACGGTGGCGGTGGAGCAAGTGAATCGGTCTCCCAGCCGGCTCGAGGGAGACCTGCTCTTCCGGAGCGGGAATCAACGCTGGCACTACATCGCCACGATTGGCCCCGGCGAAGAAGTCAGCGCGTTCGACAACGAGTTCCGGTTGGCGACAGACGCCCAGAGCGCCCCGGCGCGCCAGCGAGCGCGTTTGGTTTTCGCGGCGGACAGCGTCTTCGTCACCTTCGAGGGTCCCACCCCGCCGCCAGAGCGCATCGCGACCAAGCCAGGCGCCATGCCGTTCATCAATCCCTCGTTCGCGCTGGTCGAGCAGGCGATTCGGAGAAGGCTGCGGGCGGGAACGGACAGTCTCACGCTCGCGTTCTTTGCCGTTGCGGGGGGCCAGACCTTTCCGGTGGAGATGGTTCGCATCGGGACCGATTCGATCGTCGTCACCCTCGCGGGCGCCCCGGCCCGCCTCGCGCTCGCGGCGAACGGATCGATTACCGGGGGGACCGTGACCGGGCAGGGTTTGACCATCCTGGTCGTCGAAGCCGCGGCCGGGCGGTCGCTCGAGGTGGCAAAACCCGATTACTCCGCCCCGGCCGATGCGCCCTACACCGCGGAATCGGTGAGGGTGCCGACGCCGATGGGACATCACCTCGCCGGGACGCTCACCTTGCCGAAAGGCGCGAGCAGACCGGTTCCCGCCGTCATCACCATCACGGGATCGGGATCGCAGGATCGCGATGAGGCCATTCCCCCGGTGAAGGGCTACCGGCCGTTTCGGGAGCTCGCCGATGCGCTGGGACGCCGGGGCATCGCGGTGCTCCGGATGGACGATCGCGGCTATGGAGAATCCGAAGCCGGATTGGGAACGCCGTCGAGCCTCAATTTTGCCGACGACATCCGCGCCGGATTGGCGTTCCTGCGGTCCCGGCCTGAGATCGACGGCGCCCGTCTCGGGCTGATCGGCCACAGTGAGGGCGGCCTGATTGCACCGCTCGTGGCGGCAACAGATCCTCGGCTCATGGGGATCGTTCTCCTCGCCGGTCCGGCGTACACCGGCCGCAAAATCCTCGAGTTCCAGAACCGCTACGCCCTGGAGCGCGCGCCGAACGTTTCTCCCGCGGTGCGGGACTCTGTCCTGCGGGTCGCACTGCGGACCGTCGATTCACTGGGTTCAGCCCAGCCCTGGATGCGGTTTTTTCTCGACTACGACCCCGTGCCCACTGCGCGAAGGGTGACGGCTCCCGTGCTGATTCTCCAGGGAGCAACCGACCAGCAGGTGACCGCCGACCAGGCCCCGGTGCTCGAGAAAGCCTTTCGCGCCGGAGGAAACCGCGACGTGACGATGCGGGTGTATCCCGCGACAAATCACCTCTTTCTGGCCGATCCCGACGGCAATCCGGCCGGGTATTCCGCGTTGAAGAACAACACCCTGAGTTCGGAAGTGCTTCAGACGCTGGTCGACTGGGTGGTGCAGCGGCTCACTCGATAGCCAGCATTCTCGCCATGAGGAGGTCGCGCTGCTCCTCGGTCCCGAGCATGAACGGCGGCTCCACGCCACCTCGCCGCGTGGCGCACGGCGTGGGGCCGTCGCAGACTCCACTGGCCGCGATTGGAATTCCTATCGCCCGCCACCATTTTCAGGAGCGAAGCGGTCCGATCAGGATGGCCTTAACAATCTGTGGAACCGGAGCTACATCGCCTCGGCGTTTCCGAACCCGGACATCGTCGGTGGCGTGCCGGTGGCATACCAGCCGAGCCTTCCGCGTGACCTGCCGGTTTCGGTCGTGATGGGATGGCATCGGCGACAGCCGTGAAGGGGGCCGGTGCCCTAGGCGATTCCCCGCAGTCACGGTATTCTCTCAGCCTGTGCTGAAGGTCCTACAAATAAGGAGCCTGATTATGCGCGGTTGGCAGCTGGCGCGAATCGCCGGTCTCGTAGCAATGACGGCAACCCCGGCGCTCGCTCAGAGCACCGGCGATCCCTATCTGTGGCTGGAGGACGTTACCGGTGCGAAGCCACTCGCCTGGGTCGAGCAGCAGAACGCGCGAAGCATCGCGGCTTACACCCAGTCGGACGCCTTCAAGAAGCTCAACGCGCGACTGCTGTCGATCTTCGACTCGAGGGAGCGAATTCCCTACGTCGGGAAGATGGGAGGGCACTATTACAACTTCTGGCGGGACGCGGAGCATGTGCGCGGCATCTGGCGTCGCACGACGATGGCCGAGTACCGCAAGCCGACCCCCGCGTGGGAGCCGGTGATCGATCTCGACTCCCTTGGAACCGCCGAGAAGGAAAACTGGGTGTGGCATGGCGCGGACTGCCTGAGGCCCGCGTACCAGCGCTGCCTCGTTTCCCTCTCCCGTGGTGGGGCGGACGCCGACGTGACGCGCGAATTCGATCTGCCGAGCAAGACTTTCCTCAAAGACGGGTTCTACCTCCCGGAATCCAAGGGTGGCGCCGGGTGGATCGATCAGAACTCGGTGTACGTGTCCACCAACTTTGGTGCCGGCACGATGACGACATCGGGCTACCCGCGGGTGGTGAAGCTGTGGCGACGCGGCACGCCTCTCGATTCGGCGGAGAAGATCTTCGAGGGGGAGAACACCGATGTATCGGTCGGTGCCGATCGCGATCACACCAAGGGGTTCGAGCGTGACTTCGTCTCTCGCGGCATCACCTTCTACTCCAGCGAGCTCTATCTCCGGCGCGACGGAAAGCTGATCAAGGTGGACGTTCCCGCCGATGCGAACGCCAACGCGCATCGTGAGGGGTTGCTCGTCGAGCTTCGCAGCGATTGGACCGTTGACGGCAGGACCTATCCCGCCGGCGCGCTGCTGGCGACCAACTTCGACGCCTTCATGAACGGCGAGCGTCGCTTCGACGTGCTGTTCGAGCCCACTGAGCGGAAATCGCTGGCCGGCTACAGCCCGACACGCAACTACATTCTGCTCAACGAGCTCGACAACGTGCGCAACCGCATCTACGTGTTGTCCCGAGAGAAGGGCGCGTGGAAGCGGGCGCCGCTCCCCGGGATGCCGGCGTTCGGCACGGTGAGCGCGAACGCGGTCGATGCCGACGAGTCGGACGATTATTTCATGACCGTCGCCGACTACGTCACGCCGACCAGCCTGTCGTTCGGAACGGTTGGGAAGGGGGCGCCGGGGAAGCTGAAGTCGCTCCCGGCATTCTTCGATGCGAAGAATCTCGAGATCTCCCAGCACCAGGCGACGTCGAAGGACGGCACCCGGATCCCCTATTTCCAGGTCTCCCGGAATGGGATGGCCCTCGACGCGAAGAACCCGACGCTGCTCTACGGCTACGGTGGCTTCGAGATCTCGATGCTGCCGGGATACAGCGGTGGCGTCGGTGCGGCGTGGCTGGAAAAGGGCGGCACCTACGTGGTCGCCAACATCCGCGGCGGCGGCGAGTTCGGTCCCAAATGGCATCAGGCGGCGCTGAAGGCGAATCGGCACAAGGCCTACGAGGACTTCATCGCGGTCGCCGAGGATCTCATAGTGCGCAAGGTGACGAGCACGCCGCGTCTCGGCATCATGGGTGGGAGCAACGGCGGACTGCTGATGGGGAACATGCTGACCATGCGCCCTGACCTCTTCGCAGCGATTGTCGCGCAGGTGCCGCTGCTCGACATGCGCCGGTACAACAGCCTGCTCGCGGGTGCGTCGTGGATGGGAGAATACGGCAACCCCGATGACCCGAAGGAATGGGAGTTCATCAGGACGTTCTCGCCGTACCAGAACATGAACGCGACGACGAAGTATCCGCCGACGCTGTTCACCACCTCGACTCGCGACGACCGGGTCCATCCCGCCCACGCGCGAAAGATGGTGGCCAAGATGATGGACCAGGGTCACGACGTCGTGTACTACGAGAACGTCGAGGGCGGGCATGGCGGCTCGGCCAACAACAAGCAGGCCGCGTTCATGACGGCGCTGGCGTACACGTTTCTGTGGAGCAAGCTGAATCCGCCGGCGGTGACTCCCTGAGTCGTATTGGCGGGCGCCGGGCCGGGTAAGGCAGGCGGTTCCGCGTCGGGCGGATTCACTGCCCAACGCGTCGCTGACGCCACCTGCTGAGCCAGCCGCCTGGGGTCCTGGTCGGGCGCGGAACTGCTCGTAGAGCCGCGCGGGCCGGTCGATCATCGGCACCCGCTCTCTGCGGATGAACCGGTGCCGGACCACGGTGCGCACGTCGAGCGGGTCGCCGGTGATCACCATGATGTTTGCAACCTTTCCGGGCTCGATGCTGCCGTACCGGTCGGCGATCCACCAGATCTGAGCCGGATAGATCGTGAGCGCCCGGAGCGCTTCGTCCGGGTCGAGTCCGTACGCCGTCGCGAGCGCGGCGTTGTTCCTGGCCCGCGTGCTCACCCACATCCCCGACACGAGACAGGGCACGCCGCGGGACTATGGCTGGTACGCCAACCGCCCGCGGGGGATGCGGCGCCATCAGGCCGAGCCGGCCGATGCGACCGCACCCGGCATTCGGAGTGCCCGCGCGACCGCTCGCGCCCATCGGGCCCGTCGCCGCTGGGCCGAGCTGGTGCGGCAGATCGTCGAGGTGGACCCCTTGGCGTGCCCCCGATGCGGGACCCTGATGCGCCTCATCAGCTTCATGGCGGCGCGGGCCGGCATCAATCACATCCTCACGCACCTCCGATCGATGCCGGGTACCAGCTGGCGCACTTGGTGACGATGGGGATCATTCTCGCGGTGTGGCGGTGAAACGAACCTCGCCAGTGGCACCGTCCATTTCGAGCTCATCGCCGTCCCGGATCAGGGTGGTGGCGCCGGCGACTCCGACGATGGTCGGAAGTCCCAGTTCGCGGCCCAGGATCGCGGCGTGCGAGAGGACGCTGCCCCGCTCGACGATCAGGCCTCGCGCGCCCAGCATGAGATAGAGCCAGCCCGGCTCGGTAGCCTCGGCGACCAGGATCTCGTCCTCGATCCGGTCGGTGAGTCGGGGGTTGAGCATGACGCGGGCGCGGCCGCGCGCGATCCCGGTCGCACAGGGGATCCCGCGCAGCAAGCCCCGCTCGGTGGGCACCAGCTCCGGCGCGCGAGTGGAATGGGGGTAATAGACGGTGCCGCGACAGACGATGCGGCTCGCCGCTTTGCCGGCGGGGAAGCCGGCGTAGCTAGCCCGCCGCAACGCCACGATGCCATGGAGATCGGCATCCGGCAAGCCGCCCTCGAACCAGGCTTCGAGCTCCTCGAGGGTGAGATAGAAAACCTCCTCTCGCGCACGGAGCGCCGCCTCCCGGGTGAGTGCGTGGCCGAGGGCGCCGAAGATCCGTCGCAGCGTGCCGTACGCGCGCGAACGGGCGTGCGAGAGGTTTTCCCGCGCGGCGATGGCCCGCCGCGCTTCCCCGAGGAGCCAGCGGGTTATGGTCCATGCGATCGGTCGGCCCCGCATCCCGCCGCGCAGCGCGGCTTCCGCCCGTTCCCGCTCCCGCCGGCGCAGAGCGGCGCGCCGCGCCGGATCCACGCCGTAGGCGAGGTGATTCCGGAGCAATGCGACCATCTGGGCCGGATCGTCCGCCGGCGTGGTGCTCTCGAGCTTGAGCTCCTCGATGGTGCGATGCCCGTGCCGGGTGAGATGCTCGCGCACCAGCTCCAGGAATTGCACCGCGTCGGGGTGCTTCGTCAGCTCCGTCCAGACGGCGGCGGCGAGCGTCTCGCTCCGCAGCAGCGACTCCAATTCGGGGTGGCGCTTCAGCTCGGCGGCGATTGCTTCCAGCGACTCCGCCGAACCGAAACTCTCCACGCCGGTTAGTCCCGACAGCAGCCCGCGGTCGAAGGGCTTGCCCCCCACGCGGCGGCTCATTCGGGAGAGCCCCTCCAGGAGCAGAAACAGAAAGAGATCGTTCCAGATGAGCGCCGTCCAGGGCGGCAGCAGCTCCCGCCGGAGCCGCCGGTACTGCTCGAAGAGTTCTGCCGAGGAGAGGCCCTCCAATGTCAGCCCTTCATAGCGCTCCAGGACTTTCGGCACTGTCGCCCGGAAGCGCCGGACTTCGGCGCGCATGCCGAGGCAGCGCCCGGCGAACCGGACCAGGGTCCGCGTGATGGCCGGCAAGCGCCGCCGGCCGCCGCGTCGTCCCGCAACCGCCTCCACTCCCTTGCCATCCACGATGCCGAGCGCGCGCTCCCACGGGCCGACGGTGCGTTCCAGTCCTGGCACGAGGGAGAAGAGCGCGTGATAGTGGGTAAGGTTGAAGTAGAGCCGTCCGCGGACGATCCCCACCAGGTGAGCCAGGTGAGGCCGCGCCGCCTCGACCTCGCGTGACGATACGCCGGCCTCCTGCAACGCGAGCCCGAACAACTGCGCGTAGGTGGAGCAGACCAAGGAAAAGGTGAGCGGCAGCGTGACGCCGGGATAGCTTTCGCCCACGTTGCTGTCGTCCCAGACGGCCAGCTTCCCTCCCGGCAGGCCCGTCGCGGGCCGGGCCTGAAGGAGCCAGAGCTTACCGCGCTCGTCCAGCGTCCACTCGAGGTCGAGCGGTCCGCGCATTCGGCGCTGGAGCCGGGCCGCGGCTCGCGCCAGGCGATTGAGCTCTTCGGGCAGCAGCACCGGCACTGCACCCCATGGACGAAGAGTCGTCTGCCACTCCCGAGCACCCTCGGGGCGCACGAAACGTTGTGTCTCGCCCCGGCCGCCGACGACAGCGTCCCCGAACCCCGCCGCTGCTTCGACGATCAGCATCGGCGCCCCAGTGACCGGGTCGGCGGTGAAGGCGACGCCACTGGTGCGGCTCGCGACCAGTCGCTGGACGATCACCGCGACGCGCGGAAACCCGTCCGCGCCGAAGCGGCGGCGGTAGAGGAGGGCCCGTCCAGAGAAGGCACTCGCCCACACTGCCGCGATCGCCACACCCAGTCCCTCGGGCGTGACACCGAGCCGGCTCTCCAATTGGCCGGCATGGCTCGCTCCGGCGCCGTCTTCGCCGACCATGCTCGAGCGCACCGCGAAGCGCGCCGCACTGAGTCGCTCCGCGCCGCGCTGGACCGCCTCGTAAAGCTCGAAGGGCCAGACGACGCCTTCCACCAGGCCGGCGATTGCGCGCGCGGCGCGATCGGCCTCTGCCGCGTCGGTGGCGGCTCCGGCCAGAGCGGCAATCGCGTCCTGGTGCGGGGCCAGGAGTTGCTCGCAGGTCTCCGCCGTCACCACGAACCACTCGGGGACGGCGAGTCCCGCTCCGCGCACCGCGGCGAGCGAGGCAGCCTTCTGCCCAATCGACGCCACCGGGACGTGGTCGTCGTGCCAGCGGAGGAAGGGCACGGCCAGCGGCTCAGCCGAGGTGGAAGCCATGACGACTCACCAGTGAAAGGAGCAGTACCCCGTTGAGCGCGCCGGCGAACGCCTCGGCCCAGCGGCGCAGATCGGCGTGGGCCGCCGTCGGGTGCAGTAGGAGTCGGCCAACCGCAAAGCCCAGCGGGCCCAGCGGAAGCAGCAGGCGCAGGACCGCCACACCCTCGAGGCCGGCGGCCATCCCCGCCGGAACGAGGCAGCCTACGGTAAGCAGGGCGAACCCCAGCGGGAGCAGCGCCGCGCGGCGCCAGCCGAACTGCTTCGAATAGGTGCCGTATTCGGTCTCATCCGCGGGAAGCCGAATTTTTCGCGCAATCTCCCACGCCCCGATTGCGAAGGTCGGCGCGAGCAGCACCGGGATCGTCCACAGCGTCAGCGCGGCCGCGGGCCAGCGCTCCAGGAACACCACGACCGCATAGCCCCCCAACAGCACGGCCCCGCTCTTCCGGGCGAGGTAGGCCGCCGGCGGCGGATGCCTGGCCCAGCTCCGCACGAAGAACCAGCGGAAGCCAAGCCAGGTGACAGCGAGGCCGCCAAGCAAGGCGACGAGCATCGGGCCTGGACCGAACGAGCCAGCCAGCGCAACGAGTAGCAACCCGATACCGACGGCGAGACCGCGCACCTCACCGAGCTCCACCTCGCCGGTCACCAGCGGGCGGTTGCGATAGCGCGGATCTCCAGCCTTGCCGAGCCGGATGTCCTCGGGTGCGTCGTGCACGTCGTCGAGCAGGCGCACGAACAGCAGCCAGAACGCGATCGTGACCGCTCCGACCGCTCCGCGGGAGTCGAGCCGGAGCGGCCTCACGCCGGCCAGCGCCTGCAGCGCGAAATAGGAGGTCAGGAAGCCGAGCGCGCCCAGCGCGCCCTGGGTCCAGGGGAACATCGTCCGCACGTAGTGCGCGAGACGAAGCGCGCTCAGACCGCGCCGGCCGCCGGCCGACTCCGCCGTTGCCGCCTGGGCCGTGCCGTGCCGAACATCACGTCCCACAGCGACGTCGTGAAACCGTAGCATCGCGTGTCATCCCGGTAATGGTGATAGAGATGGTGGCGCCGCCACATCCGCAGCAGCGGTCCCCCGCCCCGGCCAAAGTGGATCGCATAGTGGATCAGCTCGTAGGCGAGGTAGCCGGCCAGCACTCCCGAGAGGATCGCCGCTGCCGGCGCCCAAGCCCCGGTGAGGATACGGAGGATGCCCGCTACCAGGGCGGCGAGAGGGAGCGACAACCAGAGCGGAATCACGAAGAAGGCCGGGTCGTTCGGCGCCTGATGATGTGCGAGATGCTGTTGCCGGCGCAGCAGCCATTCCGCGCGGGGCACCAGATGGAAGAGAAACCGATGCCCCACGTATTCGATCAGGGTCCAGAGGACCAACCCACCTCCCAGCTCGGCGATCCAGCGCCACCCCGGTACGCTTCCCGCGCGGAGACTCAGCCACAAGGCCACCGCCAAGACCGGCGGGAAGGCGAGCAGGACGCGGAGGCTCGGGCCCGCCGGCACCTCGCGCACTACCTCGGAAACCGTTCTCATGCTTCCCCCCTTTCCGGTGCCGGTACTCGGCCATGGAAGCCCCGGCGCGCGGCCTCCCAGATGAACCGCACATAGGAACGGCAGACCGGCGCGCCGGCAGCGCAGAACTCCTCCTGGAGCAGCGCGTGAACGCGCGGCAGGTTGTACCACGGCACCGCGGGCAGGAGGTGATGCTCGAGGTGATAGTTCAGGTTGCACATGAGCAAGCTCACCACGCGGTTGCTCGTGATCGTCCGGGTGGCATGCAGCGGGTGGTCGGAGCTGGTCAGCATGTGCTCCGACCAGCCTCTCACATTCACGATGATCCACGCGACTCCCATCGGCGCCAGCCAGCCGTGCAGCAGCAGGTCAAGGCGGCCCGCCTCGCGCGCCCAAAGCAGAACTGCGGCGGCGAGCCCGAGGATCGCGGCGTATTCGAGCACCACCTCGCGGCGTTCCCGCGGCGTGCCGCGGCCAAGCGCCGTGAGGGGGACGTGTCCCAGGAAGATCAGCATGCCGATCGCCGCCCAGACGTAGAAGGCGATCGCCTGCGCCCGGAAACCCTTGAAGTGATTGGCGAACTCGTCCGGATCCTCGGGCCCACGGTTGTGCCGATGATGCCGCAGATGGGTTACCCGGTACGCGGCGCCGGACACGAGGACCGGGGCACCGAGCAGAAAGGCCGCCCACCGGTCGCGCCGACGCTCGCGAAACAGGTTGCCGTGGACTGCCTCGTGCATGAGGATTCCCAGTCCGTGGAGCGCGGCACCCATGAGGAGGTACGCCGGCAGCCGTACCGGCCAGATCGGCCAATGCGCCACAACCACCCAGGGAACGATCCAGAGCGCGAAGAAGAACAGGATGATCGCGCTGCGCCGCCGGTCCACACGCTGCAGCGCGCGCAACGCCGCGCGGGTGTCGGGCGCGAGGCTGTTCAGCCAAGCCGCCGTTCCTGTCGCCCTCATCGGTCGGCTCCTTCCAGCCGTCTCTCGTACAGTCGGTAGGTCTTGCAGGGCTCGCCGCCGAAGGCGCCGATGACTCGCTGGATCCGGACGTTGTCCGCGAGGACGAGCGAGAGCTCCACCTCGGCAATGCCGAGGCGCCGGCAGGCTTGCGCGGTTTCCCAGGCGAGCAGTCCCGCTACGCCCTTTCCGCCCTCGCCCGGTTGTACGCCGAGCAGGACGAAGCGCGCGGTGGTGAGGCGGGGGATCATGCGGGTGAGGCGCAGCCAGCCGAAGGGCCAGAGGCGGCCGCGGGCAGGCGCGAGAGCGCGGTTCACATCGGGCAGGGTGAGCCCGAACCCCACCGGAACTCCGTCCCGCTCGGCAAACAACACCAGCTCGGGGCGGATGAAGGGCCGCATCCGGCCCGCCCGTTCCGCGAACTCCTCTAGGGTCAGGGGCGTGAAGCCCCACACCGATTCGAACGTGGCCGAGTAGAGGGCGAGCGCCGCGGCAACCTCGGAATCCCACCGGTGCAGGTCCATTGGGCGGATCTGCACACCGGCAAGCGGTCCCCGGCCGGCCCGCGCCTCGAGCAGCCGCTGCTCGACCTCGGGGCATGGGTCGCGGAACGCTTCACCACGGAAGGAGTAGTAGTCACGAAATCCGCGGTACCCCGCCGCCACGAGCAGGCCGGGGTACCAGGGAGGATTCCACGGCGAGAGCACCATCGGGGGCGAGCCGAAGCCGCTGACGAGAAGCCCCGTCTCATCGTGGAAAGTCAGGTTCACCGGGCCGAGCAGCCGGTGCATCCCTGCGTCCGCGATCGCCTGCTCCGCCGCCTCCAGGAGCGCGCGAGCGGTGCCGGGATCCTGCTCGCACTCGAAGAAGCCGAAGAGTCCAGTGTCCGGCTCCCAGCGCTCGGCAAAGCCGCGGTCGATGATCGCGGCGATCCGGCCGACGACTCGCCCGTTCCGGAGCGCCAGGAACCGTTGCACGGAGCGAGTCCGCAGGGAGGGATTGTGCTGCGGATCCCAGCGCCGCGATTCCTCCCTTCGTAGCGGCGGCACCCAACAGGGATCCCCGCCGTGCAACTGGTAGGGAAGCTCGACAAACGCGCGGTGCGCCTGGCGTCCTTCCACCGGGATGACCCGGATGGCCGTGGGCGGCGAAGCGATGACCGTCGTCATGGCCGGGACCAGGTCGCGATCGCCGCGACCCCTTCCGAAATGTCACGCGCAGAATGCGCCGCCGTCGCGCAGAGGCGCAGCCGGGCTCGTCCCGCCGGAACGGCGGGATGGGTCACGGCGGTGGCCAGGACACCTGCGGCGAACAACCGGCGGGCCAGCCGGTAGGCCTCCATTTCAGGCCCAACGAGGAGCGGCACGATCGGCGTCGGCCACTCACAGAGGGGGTGGCCGCTGCGGCGCAGACCGCTCCTGAGCTGTACCGCGCGGAGGCGCATCCGCTCGAGCCTGAGCGGCTCTCGGCGAATGACGGAAAGCCCCTCGAGCGCCGCGGCGGTCGAGGCGGGACAGAGCGCCCCGGAGAAGATGTACGGGGCTCCTTCGTGCTGCAGGTAGGTGATCAACCGTGCGCTCCCCGCTACGTACCCACCCTGCGCACCGAGTGCCTTCGAGAGGGAGCCCGTCCAGACATCCACCTCGCCCGGATCGATTCCGAAGTGCGCTGCGGTGCCCCGGCCGGCTGGCCCGATGGTGCCCAGCGCGTGCGCCTCGTCCACCAGCAGGAGGGCCCGGTGACGGCGACAGACGGCGAGGATGTCGGGGAGGGGAGCGATGTCGCCCTCCATCGAGTACACCCCGTCCACCATCACCAGGCGCCGCGGGGTAGCAGCTTCCTCGGCGAGAGCCCGGTCGAGCGCGGCGGGATCGTTGTGACGGCAGCGGCGCAGGCGTGCCCTGGAGAGCCGGCCGGCATCCAGCAGGCTGCGGTGCGCCAGCGCGTCGGCGATGATGACGTCACCCGACCCCACCAGCGCCGGGACGACGGCAAGGTTCGCCGCATAGCCTGAGCCGAGGACCAGTGCGGCCTCGCTCCCGATGAACCGGGCGAGCTCCCGCTCCAGCGCACAGTGCAGCTCGTTGGTGCCGGTAAGCAGACGGACGCCGCCGCTGCCTGGGCCATAGCGGCGGATGGCCGCGATCGCGGCCTCCTCCACCTCGGGATGACCGATCAGCCCGAGATAGTCATAGGATGAGAGACTGAGGTAGGGCCGTCCGCGAATGCGGATTCGCGGACCGGTCCGGCCTTCGAGAGGTTGCTGGCAGGTGTAGAGATCCTCCTGGCGGCCGAACCGGAGCAGCCTGAACCACCGCTCGGCAGCCGGGAGGTCCAAGAGCGCCCGCTCGCATCGTTGGGAGGGCTCCAGCCCACCGAGAACGGTGGACGGGCGCTCTTGCGAATCGGTCTGCAGCGGAGCCGGCGAGGCCATGGCAATCTCCATCCGTCAGGACGGGGAGTACGATGGGCGCACGGAGTCAAGCGGGAATCAAGTCACCACTCACGCTCCAACGGCCTGCGGCCTGCGGCCTTCCGGGAAAGTGGTGCCGAGCTCGGGTGTGGCGTTGCGGTGAGGTTCGTCCCTGGGTCCGTCACACGGACGAGGAAGTCGCAGCAAGAGCCGTTCGCGGCCTTCTGACCTCGCTCGACACCCGCGCCACGAGGAGCCCGGCGTACAGCAGGGGGAGGCTCAAGGCCGCGACAGCGATCTGGGAAAGCGTCAGCTGCTTTTCGAGTGCCTGCACGCGAGCCTGGAAGGCTCGAAGCTCGGCGGCGCCCATTCGAGTGGTGTCGAACGCCCGGATCAATTCCCGGCCGCTGGTGCCGACCGGCTCCAGTGCCGCCCGGCTGTGCCGGGCCGGATTGATGCGCAACAGCGTGACGGCCCAACCCCCGCCGAGCAATGCCGCCGGCACCGCGCCCAAGAGCATGAGGACGAGGAGAATGCGCTGGCGGAAGGAAATCGGGGGAAGCGACATCTATCTCGAACATGAGGGATTGCGCGGGGTGTAAGGAGAGGTATTTCAGTCGGCGCGTTGGGGGGGGATCCCGCCGAATAGAGGCAACGGGACCGGAATCTGGCCTGCGGGATGACGCTGTTGCAGCAGGTCGGCAGTTGCTTCGCATTAATGGTGTATAATGTATTCTCAACTGTAAACTGATGGTGCATAACAATTTACACATTTTTACCGTTTAGCGGTCAAGGCCCAATTCATGCTCGATCGTCATTCACTTAAAGCAGCTCTACGACCATCCTGGGGGCCTTGATGGACTCGAGATCCATCTTGATAACAGACCCCCCTGCGGCGCCTGCTCCGGGTGAGCGGGATGACTCCCAGTTGGCGTGGAAGTATCTCGGGTGGGCGGGGGTGCTGTTCGCGCTCCTGGGAATCGCGGATCTCGGCATTGCGTGGTACCCGGTCCGCTTCGGAACGCCGGAATGGGAGTTCGGCATCGCCACAACGACGATGCAGAATCTTCCATTGACGGTCATGGGGCTGACCCTGATGCTCGCCTCGGGGATTTCGCGGGGCCGCCGCGCGGCAACGCTTTGTGCGGCCAGTATCCTGGCGTTTCTGGTCAGCATCGTGATGGTTCTGGGGATCGTGTTTACCCTCGACGTCCCACTCGCGCTCCAGGCGGTTACGACCGAACCCGCGCGAGACGTGCTTCGCCGAGGGATGCTCAAGACCGGTATCCAGACGGTGGTCTATTTGCTGATGCTGACACCGCTCGCGGTCATGGGTTTCCGGCATGCCCTGGCACGAAACAGGTAGCTCAACTCACGGGGGAACGGTGAACTTTTCTACTCGAATCTCTCTCGGCGCTGTCCTCGGCATGCTCGCCGTGGCGCAGCCCGCTCAGGCCGCGGCGCCCACCGCCACGTCCTGGGGCATCACCAACTTCTGCGGTGGGCAGACCTTTGTTTCGTGCGCCACGGTCACGGCCACGGTGACCGGCGGCGTGCTCACCATGGCGGTCACCAACAACGGCGGGAGTTATAACAGTGCCTGGTTCGGCCGCATCGGATGGTACAACGCCAGCAATGGATCAATCGCCGCCATCGCGAATCCGTGCCCTCAGGGGTCCGCAAGCTGCTACACCACCGCATCGGGAATCAGTGGGGGCGTCTGGCAAATTGACAACACACAGAATGATCTCAAATATCTCGGTACGGCGACCCAAGGCGCCACCAAGGTGGGTGGCGATGGTCTCGACAAGGACGCAACCGTCACCTACCAGTTTCGCCTGACCTCTGGCGCATGGGATCTTTCCAATGCCGTCCTCGGCGTTCACATTCAGGGCGCGCCGAATTGCTCCAACAAGATGTGGGTCAGGTTCAGTGGAGCGACTCCCCAGAACGTGGACAAGAACGGGAATGTGGATCCCCTGCCGACCGACCAGGCGATCACCCGAGAATGTGGCGCGTTGGACACCCCGCCCGGCACCACGGTCCCGGAGCCCGCGACGATGGGTCTCCTTGCGCTCGGCCTGGTCGGGATGGCCGGCGCCCGCGTCATTCGCCGCCGCCGGAAGAGCTGAGTCAGGCACCCCCACTTCGGAGTCAGCCAGCGCGCCCCGGGTAGCCGGGGCGCGCTGCTTTTTACCCGCCATCTTGCGCACGGTGGCTTGCGATCAAGCCCAAGGGACGCTCCAGTGGCCCCACTCGGGCTTTCAGCCCACCGAGAACGGTGGACGGGCGCTCTTGCGAATCGGTCTGCAGCGGAGCCGGCGAGGCCATGGCAATCTCCATCCGCCAGGACGGGGAGTACGATGGGCGCGCGGAACCTCACGCAGCATTCAACCGTCCTCCGAAAGCGCCTCGAGCATGGTCCGCCCGTATCGTTGCACTACGAGCGGCCCCACTCCCTCGACCTCCGCCAGGGCCTCGGCGCTCACGGGGGGATCGGTGGCCAGACGCCGGAGAACCTCCGGCTCGATGGCGCATCCGTTCCAGGGGGAGTCGACGTGCGCGAGCGCGAGCCGGAGGCGGCCAAGACGGCGATCCGCCGCAGGATCGCAAACCGGCCGCGGCGCGCTTCGGGAGCAGAGGTCACACCCCGAGCAGCGGGGCAGCTGCTCTCCGAAGTAGCCGATCAACGCGCGCCGCCGGCAGGCGGTGCTCCGCGCGTAGCGATCCATGACCTCGATTCGCGCCAGCGCGGCGATCCGGCGGAGCCGCACCGGTCTCCAGTCGATTACGCCACCGCGGGGCCGGAGCTCCCGGTGCAGCCGCTCGAGCGAAGCGCGCAGATTGGCGGGAACGCGTGCCGCGTCGAGCTCGCCGCGCCAGACCCGCTCCGCGAGCGGCTCGTTCGGGAAGGTCACGTCGAGCTGGCGCCGGGGCAATGTCGCGTCTCCCGGGCGATAGAGGAGCAGACACCGGGCGAGCCCGCCGTCGCGGCCGGCTCGTCCCGATTCCTGGTAGTAGGCCTCCGGTGTGGACGGGAGTGTCCAGTGCACCACGAGCCGGACATTCGGTTTGTCGATGCCCATGCCGAACGCGCACGTCGCAACGAGGACCCCGATCCGGTCGGCCATGAACCGCTCGAGCACCTCGCGGCGAACCGGTGCGGCCAGCCCCGCATGATACGCCGCGGCGCGGAAGCCCGCCTCCCGAAGCACCCGAGCGAGTTCCTCGACCAGGTTCCGCGTGGGAGCATAGACGATCGCCAGCGCCTGCTGCCAGCGCAGTGCGTCCACCAGCGTAGCGAAGCGCTCGCGCTCATTGCCGACGCGCGCGACACCAAACCAGAGATTGCGGCGATCGAAGGAGCCGAGCACGACACCGAGTCCTCTCGCCCCGCCAAGGCCGATGGCGCGCACGACCTCGTGGCGCACGGCCTGCGTCGCGCTGCCGGTGAGCGCGATGGCCTGGGGCCACCCGAGCTGGGCGCGGAGCCGCCGGAGCGAGCGATAGGAAGGCCGGAAATCGGGGCCCCATTCGCTGATGCAGTGCGCTTCGTCTACCGCGAGCAACGCGGGGCAACAGCTCCGCGCCGCCAGGTCCTCCGCGAGCCGCCCGAGCCGCTCGGGGGAGGTGTACACCAGCTGGACCTCGCCGCGGGTAATCCGGTCGAGCGCCGCGCGTTGCGCCCCGGCGTCGAGAGTGCTGTTGAGCGCCTCGGCGGGAATACCCCGGGCGCGCGCGGCGGCGACCTGATCCTGCATGAGCGAGATGAGGGGTGACACGACGATGGTCGGTGCGGCGCGCAGCAGAGCGGGAATCTGGAAACAGATCGACTTCCCCGCCCCGGTAGGCAGCACCGCGAGCACGTCCCGGCCCTCGTCGAGCGCGGCCATGACGCGGGCCTGCAGCGGCCGGAACTCGGCGTAGCCGAAGTGCTCGAGGAGGAGGGTTTGCGCCGGCGCCAGGGGAAGTACGAGTGGCATCCGGCAATTATGGTACGGCCTCGAGGCTCAACCGGTCACAACTTCACGCGCATCCCCGCCGAAAAACTCGCGTGATCACCGTGCCCTTGCGCCCCGTGCGGGACCTGGTGCGTGGCCGAGGAATCCCTAACACCGCGCGAAAAGGCTTCACCGGGCGGGGATTCGTTCCTGAGCGGGGTGTGTGGAATCCACAGATTTCACAGATGACACAGATTGGACAGGAGACGGAGGGGAGAAGGGACCCCGAGACCTACGCCATCATCGGGGCGGCAATGATGGTCCATCAAACATTGGGGCCCGGCTTTCTCGAGTTGGTATACCAGGAAGCCATGGGACTGGAACTGGGATCGCAAGCTATTCCACATGTCCGGGAAATCGAAATTCCGGTTCACGACAAGGGTGTACCGCTGGCGGTGCGGTACCGTGCCGATTTCATATGCTTTGGTAACATACTCGTGGAGTTGAAGGCCCTGGGTCACCTGACCGCGATCGATGAGGCTCAGGTCATCAACTATCTTGTGGCTACGCGGCTTGGCCGAGGCATACTTCGGAACCACGTCCCTTCAATACAGACGATTCGCGGGTCCCGCCCAGCCAGATGCTTCGTCATCTGTGCAATCTGTGAAATCTGTGGATCTTCCAGGCACGCGGTTATGACCAAACTGCCCAGCGCCACGGACAGGGTGGGTCGGGTGCTGTCCGGTGAGATCCCCCCGGTGGAGGTGATCGAAGCCGCGCTGGAGCGCGTCGGGCCAGCTCACCGCTTCACACCCGGCATCGGGCGCTCGAGGGCACGCTCCCATGACCAGATGGTGCCGGCGCTCTCGAGGAGGAATAGACCGAGCGGCGCGAAACCCTCTGGAAGCTGCCAGGGAAGCTCGCCAACCCGGGTGCGGAATGTTCTGGATTCCATCGGCCGCAGCGAAAACTCCTCGCCCTCGGCCGTGCCGAGGTTGAGCGCCCCTTCGGCCTCGACTCGGATCGTGATGCGCGCCGACCACGATTCGGTGCTGCGCGGCTCGGCGAACGCCGGTGAGAGCACCAGCGTCGCGGTCTTGTCGCCGGTCTGCCGGGGGAGATCGACCGCCAGCCGGGCGCTCGGGTAATTGACCGGGTTTTTCCCCAGGATGCGTCCTTCGGAATCGAGCAGCGTAAACCCCAGGTCGGTGAATCGCGGCCACAGCTCGGCATCGAGCTCGAGATCAATCACGATGCGACGGACCCATTCCGGCAGCGAGACAGGCGCCGCGACATCCGGCCCTCCCGACCCGGTCATCACCAGGCGCCCCTCCCCGCCGATCACACCGACGCGGAGCCGCCCGCTCACCGCGGAATCGGTCAGGGCGCGCAGCAGCATCGTCATTGAATCGCTCGATGGGCGAGTGACCCAGAGCGCCACCGGCGCATGATCGACCGTGATCTCCGCGGTGACAGGGCCTTTCGAGGTCGTGGCCGCCACCGCTTCATACCATCCGTCTCGTGCGTCGCGCCCGTCGATGTCGAACACCGCGGCCGCCGTGTCGGGACCGCCCGGGACGCCATTGTTTCCCGGAATCGGCTCTCCGCCGGGAAGGTACAAGGCCGCAATCAGCCGCTCTTTGGGTGAGGTGGTGGCGATCCGAACCTGAAACGGTCGCCCGGAGTCGGAGGGAAAGGTGACCCGGCGCGCCGCGCCCAGGGCGAGTCGCTCGGTCACCCGCACCGATGCGACCCGGCCCGACACGGGTACCACCACGGTGCTCACCAGGGTGAAGAGCGGACCCGCAACACCGGCTGCCGTGGCGCGCACGCCGGCCACATGCTCTCCGGGCTGTGTCGGCAGCCGCTGGATCAGAGTGAGCTCGGTGGTGGGGCTGTCGAGCCGGATTCGATTCGGCGCGATGAGCCAGTCGGCGTCGCTCGCGAGCGCAACGTCGACCGGCTCCGTTCCGCGACGCCGCGTCATGCGGAAACGCACCAGCGTATCCGCGGGCGCAGGGGCGATGCGGAATGCCGCCGTCGTGCCGGGACGGTCGACTGCCTTGATGTCGAACTCGGCGGGGGGCGCCGGACCGCGAAGAATCGACCAGGCCTTCGAAAGCTCCGGCACGCCGGCACCGGCATCAATCAGCGTCCCCCAGGGCACGGCGCGCCCGCTGCCGGTGAGCGCGCGCCGCATATCGTCCGCGGTGATTGTCCTGCGCTCTGCGAGCGCCCCCGACGCGAGCACGGCGGCGATGCCCGCGACATGGGGCGATGCCATGCTCGTTCCCGCCTTGATCTCCTCGCCGGTGTCCCAGCGCGGCACGGTCGAATAGGCGATACCGGGGACGACGAGGTCCGGCTTGGCAAGTTCGCCGCCGCGCGAGCTGAAGAACATCAGCAGGTCCGGACCCGGGCGGCCGGTGAGCATCATCGCATCCGACAGCGCCGCCGGCTCGGTGGCGCCGACCGTGATCGCGCGGAGGGAAGAGCCCGGAAATCCCATCGTCGACATTCCGGGGCCATCGTTCCCCGCAGACGTCACGAATATCACCGCGGGATTGGCGGTGAGCACCGAGTCGATGAGTTGATCGATCCGGGCGGCGCCTTCCCTCGCATTTCCGACGCCGAAGCTCATGTTCAGCACCAGCGGCATGCCCCGGGCCGCAGCAAACCGGATGGCGTAATCCATCGCCGTGAGCACACTGCCCGTGGTGGTGATGCCGCCGAAGTCGTTGCGGGCGATCTTGAGTCCCAGGAGCTGCGCCCCGGGGGCGGCGCCATCGAATCCCGTCACCCCTCCGATTCCGTGCGCCGCCGCAATCCCCGCGACATGGGTACCGTGGCCGCTGGTATCGAAGGAGAGATCGAGCTGCGGGACCGAGGGACCCTCGGTGAAGTTGACCGCGATCGTGAGCGGCGGCGGCTCGCCACCGCGATGCCAGCCGAAGGTCTCCCGGCCGGCGAGGTAGTCATGCACGGGACGCTCGTTGGCGAGAGAGCCGTCGCCGTCGGTATCGGCAAAGAGCACCCAACCGTCGCTTGCCTTCCCGACCAGGAGCGCCAGCGAATCGGAGTCAGTCGCGTTGTCATTGACATCGGAAGCCGGCGCCTCGCCGAGGGGCCTCTCGTGAAACACCCCGGCGTAGAGCGAGCCGCCACCGACGATGCCGCGCACCCGGCTCACCCCGGTGAGGCGACGGCCCGCCACGAGGAGCGTGTCGCCGCGAAGCACCGCCGCCGTGAGTGGAATTCTACCCTCGCCCGAGAAATCCCGGAGGTCGAGCACCTTGGCCCGGCCCGTCGTGGTGGTGTCGAAGCCCGGGACGCCGGGGTCCAGACCGCTGTCGAGGATGCCGAGCAACACTCCCCGCCCGTCCCACGCGGGGTGCGCGGCGAGGAAGGCGGGTGTTCCGGTGGCTTCGCGGGGCATCCACCCCCTGGCATGCGCGACCGCCGCGGGGACGACCGGGCGGCGGAGAATGGGAGGAGGATTCAGCGTCGGTGCGGGCGGGGTGGCGGGCGGACTATCCACCACGACGACCGCGGCGCGCACCGGCTGAGGCATGGGGCCGCCCGGGCCCGCCGTCTGCGTCGTCGCACACGCCGCGAGGGTGGCGAGTGTGGCGAGCACCCGCCAGGCCGGCCGCCTCTCAGCCCGGAGCCGCGGCATCGAGCGGGGGGAGGACGAAGGGGCCAAGGTGCGGTCCGCCGTAATGCGAGGTAGTCCGGAGCAGAAAGCCCAGGACGCTTCGGGTCTCCTCCGGCGCGATGATCGCGTCGACCTGCCCCCGCGCGGCGGCGTGCCGGGCATCGAGATCTCTTTCGTAATCGGCGCGCATCTGGTCGATCGCGGCGCGCGTCTCGGCCGAGAGCTCCCGCTGCTCTTTCTTTGCCTTCTCGATCTCCGTGCCGTGCACCGCCATGATCGCCGATTCCCCTTCCATCACACCCATGCGCCCGCTGGGCCAGCTCAGAATAAAATCGGGATCGAACCCTTGCCCCGCCATGGCGTAGTATCCCGCGCCCGAGGCGTGATTCACGGTCAGCACCAGCTTGGGCACCACCGCCGCGGCCATCGCTTCCACAAAGCGGGCTCCGGCGCGAATGATGCCGCTGTGCTCGGCTTCGGGCCCCACCATGAAGCCGCTCACATCCTGGACGAAAAGAACAGGCAGCCGTTCCCTGCTCGCGGTCTCGATGAAGTAGGCGACCTTTTCCGCGCTTTCGGTGTAGACGATGCCGCCGAAACGGGGACGCTCGCCGGGCCGGCCCTTGATGACGCCGCGCTGATTGGCGATCACCGCAACAGGGCGGCCTTCGATCCGGCCGTGACCGCACAGCATTTCCTTCGCAAGACCGGGCTGGAACTCCTCAAACGCCCCCCCGTCGAGAATGCATCGCAGCACGTCATGCATATCGTACGCCATCCGGTGGTCCTGCGGCAGGATGTCGTAAAGCGCCTCCGGAGGATGGGTGGGGTCTACGGAGGGAGCGAGGTGATGCGGAACGCCTGGAGGAAGGGGCAACCGTTCGATGTACTCCCGGATCCGCGCCAGACACTCCGTGTCGTTCGCGGCCGTGTAGTGGGCCACCGCGCTGATCTCAGTGTGCGTGCGCGCACCCCCCAGCGTTTCGCCGTCCACCGTCTGGCCGGTGGCCCCCTTCACCAGGTTGGGGCCGCCGAGCCCCATGAAGCTGGTGCCTTCCACCATGAAGATGACGTCGGACAAGGCGGGGAGATACGCTCCCCCCGCCACGCAGCTGCCCATGACGGCCGCAATCTGGGGGACGTGGAGGTAACGGCGCATGATGACGTTGTAGTAGAAGAGGCGCGCCGCCCCGTACTGGCCCGGAAAGACGCCACCCTGATAGGGAAGGTTGACGCCCGCGCTGTCGACGAGGTAGACGATCGGGATGCGCTGCCGCATCGCGATCTCCTGGGCGCGCAGCATCTTGGGAATCGTCTCGGGCCACCACGCGCCGGCCTTGACCGTCGCGTCGTTGGCGACCACGACGACCTCGCGACCGCCGACCATGCCGACGCCGGTGATGACGCCCGCGCCGGGCGCCTGTCCGTCGTAGCGGTCGTAGGCAACGAGCAACCCGATTTCGAGCCAGGGAGCTCCCGGATCGAGAAGCTTGGTGACGCGCTCGCGAGGGGAGAGTTTGCCCTGCTGGTGCATCCTGGCCACCCGGGCCGCGCCGCCACCCTCCACGAGCTTCGCGGCGAGGGCGCGGTACTCCGCGGTGAGCTCGCGAAGACGGGAGACTCTGGAAGAACGCGCGTCAGGCTTCAAGATGCGCGGCCGCCCAGGTGTTGATGTACTGGATGAGCTCCGTGGTGGGAGTGCCCGGCCCGAAGAGGCGGCCCACCCCGCGCTGCTGCAGGGCCTCGATGTCCTCGCGGGGAATGATGCCCCCGCCGGTAAGGAGGACGTCCGTGCGGCCCATCTCGTCGAGGAGCCGGCGGACCCGGGGAAAGAGCGTCATGTGCGCGCCGCTCAGGATCGAGAGACCCACGACGTCCACGTCCTCCTGGACTGCCGCGGTCGCGATCATCTCCGGGGTCTGGTGCAGCCCGGTATAGATGACTTCCATCCCCGCGTCCCGCAGGGCCGCCGCGACCACCTTGGCGCCGCGGTCGTGGCCATCGAGGCCGGGCTTGGCGACAAGAATCCGAATTGGTCGAGTTCGAGCAGTCGACACAGATCCCTTTCTGTAGGCAGTAGGGAGTGGGCAGTGGGCAGTAGGAGAAAGCCTGTCCTATTGCCTATTGCCTACTGCCCATTGCCTACTGCCTTACCGAAATCTTAGTAACGCGGCAATCCCGTTAATCGTCTCCGCCGCATCGGGCTCGAAGACCACGTCGAGGTCGACCCGCTGGCGCAGCGCTTCCTCGATTGCATCGTCGATCACGTCGGGAGCCGGGATTGCCGCTCCGAGGCTCCGGCAATCCCGGGCATTGAGCGTGAGCTTTCCGGTCACACCGCAGCGGAAACCCGGCACGCTCGCATCGGCGCGCACGAGCAGCGTGCGCACCTGACCCTTGGCGAGCGCATCGAGCGTGGCCCCGATGCCGTTCACGGCCCAGCCGGAGCCCTGCCCCAGGAGCATTTCGGCGACCAGGTGCCGCTCCAGCTTCCGCTCGAACGCCTCCCGGACTTCGAGCGCGGTCGCGTGCACATCGGCGATCGACGCCTTTCGCCGCGCCATCCGCGCGGTGCCGACGACCTTGCCGGCGACGTACGGGTGGAGAAACATCCGGAGCGAATCGGCCTCGTTGCCCGCCGAGGCAAGCACGATCCCCCGGACGGGCTCCCGGCGATCCAGGTCGAAGAGCCGCGCGGCGACGGCGTCGAAGAGCTGTTCCCGCTCATGCCGGAGCCGGTTATGGAACCCGTGCTCCCCTTTGCCTGGCGCCTCGTGCCGGTCGCTGTGGAAGCGGCCGCCTTTCCGGGCGGTGGCTTCGATGTCGGCGATCTTCTTCGCTTCGAATGCCGTGACTTCGTAAATCGTCGCCCCGCTCTTGTCCACTTCCGCGAGCAGGAGACGGCCCACTTCATCCTCGAGCGCGGCGAGCTCCCGCACCAGCGCTGTCCGGTCCACCAGCAGGCGGGAGCGATGCACCCGCGGGAGCGGGATGATCTCGAAGAGACCGAGCGGTTTGGAGACGAAGACGGCCAGCCCCTGCGTCGGCGGCAGCGCATCGGGCCGCTGCAGCATCACCTGAAGCTTGTGCAGATCGCCGATCACCTGCTCAGTCTCCTGCCGGTCGAGACCTTCTGCGGGGAGCGCCTCGATCACCTCACGGATGCGATTCTTGAGCTTGATCAGGTACTTCCCCCGCGAGCGATCGCGCGGCTCCAGCTTGAGGTAACAGCTCACGATCCAGTGTTTGCCCGCAGGCAGCCGCACCAGCCGCTGGAGCTGGCGCCGGATCTCGGTCAGCGCGCGCGATGCCATCGGTCGCTCCTAGAAAAAAACCGGCTCGCGGTAGGCGCCGTACACCCGCTCGAGCACCTCGCGAATCTCGAACAGAGTGCAATAGGCGCGGGCGCAATCCATCATCCCGGGAATCACATTACGGTCGGCGACGGCGGCGGCGTGCAGCGCGGCGAGAGTCGCTTCCACCCGGGTCCCGTCCCGCCCGGCGCGGAGTCGCGCCATGCGGCCGCGCTGCACCCGGTCGGCGTCGTCGCCGATGCGGAGGATCTCCGGCGGGGCGGCCTCCTCCTCGACGAAATCGTTGACGCCGACGATGACCCGCCTCTCGCTCTCGAGCTCCGACTGGAAGCGCGCGGCGCTCTGCGCGATCTGGCGCTGGAACCACCCCGACTCGATCGCCGGGACCACTCCCCCCTGGGCCTCGATGTCCGCGAACAGCGCTTCGGCCTCGCGCTCCATCTGGTCGGTGAGCGCCTCGACGTAATAGGAACCGCCCAGCGGATCGGCGGTGTTGGGGACGCCGGTCTCCACGGCCAGGATCTGCTGCGTCCGGAGCGCGATACGCACCGATTCTTCGGTGGGAAGGGCAAGCGTCTCGTCGAGTGCGTTGGTGTGCAGCGACTGGGTTCCCCCCAGCACGGCCGCCAGCGCCTGGTACGCGACCCGGACGATGTTGTTCATCGGCTGCTGGGCGGTGAGGGTGACCCCGGCGGTCTGGCAGTGGAACCGCATTTTCCAGCTGCGCTCGTCCCGCGCCCCGTAGCGCTCGCGGAGATGGCGCGCCCAGATCCTGCGAGCGGCGCGCATCTTGGCGATCTCCTCGAAGAAATCGTTATGTACGTCCCAGAAGAATGAGAGGCGCGGCGCGAAGGTGTCGACCGCCAGGCCGCGCGCGACGCCGTGCTCGATGTAGGAAAAGCCGTTGGCGAGCGTGAACGCCAGCTCCTGGGACGCGGTGGCTCCGGCCTCACGGATGTGGTACCCGGAGATCGAAATGGTGTTCCACTGCGGGGTGTGCTCCGCCGCCCACTCGAACATGTCCACGATGATCTTGAGCGCGGGCTCCGGCGGATACACCCAGGCGTGCTGCGCCATGTACTCCTTGAGGATGTCGTTCTGCACCGTCCCCTGAAGCTTCCGGATATCCACCCCCTGCCGCTCGGCTGCCGCCACGTAAAAACAGAACAGGATCGCGGCGGGACCGTTGATGGTCATGGACGTCGAGACGCGGTCGAGAGGAATCCCGTCGAAGAGCGTCTCCATGTCGGCCAGACTGGAGATCGCGACGCCGCACTTGCCCACCTCGCCCTCGGAGCGCGGATGGTCGGAGTCGTATCCCATCAGCGTGGGAAAATCGAACGCGACGGACAAGCCCGTCTGCCCGCGCTCAAGCAGAAACTTGTAGCGCCGGTTGGTGTCCTCCGCCGTGCCGAAGCCGGCGAACTGCCGCATCGTCCACAATTTTCCGCGGTACATCGTGGGATGAATCCCACGAGTGAAGGGCCAGATTCCCGGCAGCTCGCCGGGGTCCCCGAGCGTGCCTGCGAGGTCGAGTGGGGTGTACACCGGCTCGACCGGACGCCCGGAGACGCTGGTGAATTCGACGTCCCGGCGCGTCGGCAGTTTGCCATAGGAGGCCCGCCACTCCGCCACCTCGGCCCGCAGCCGCTCCAACTCCGCGTCGCGTGCACTCATACCCGCGCTCCTTCCTTCATACCGGCCACGATGTCCATTGCGAGCTCGTAGGGACTGATTCGCCCGGCAGCGAGGTCGTCGAGGCGCTCCCGCAGGAGCTCCTCGGCGCGGGTCTCCCGCCAGATCCACCGGTGGACCGACCGATCCACCACCTCGCGCGTGCGCGCGGCGAGCCGCTTGGTCCGGCGCGCGGCGAGCTCGCCGGTCTCCTGCATCCAGCGGTAGTGCTTCTCGAGCGCCTCGACCAGCGCCTCGGTGCCTTCCCCCTTCGCCGCGGAGGTGAGGAGCACCGGATGCTCCCAGGCCGGAGCGGCGCGGCCGTCCTGCACGCCCGTTCCAGCGGCGGCCGCGCGCGCCGCTGCGCTGAGGTCCACACCGTGATGCGCCTTCATCCCCCGGAACGCATTGCCCATCCGGATACCGAGGGTCACCTCGATCTCGCGCGCGAGCGTGTCCGCGCCGGGGCGGTCCGCCTTGTTGACGACGTACAGGTCCGCCGCTTCCATCACACCCGACTTGAGGGTCTGAATGGCGTCGCCCGATTCGGGGACCAGCAGGAGCACGGTGGAATCGGCCATTCCGGTGACTGCGAGCTCCGATTGCCCCACGCCCACGGTCTCGATCAGGATGCGCTGAAAGCCCCCGGCATCGAGGACATCGCAGACCTCGCGGGTGCTGGTGGCGAGACCGCCGACCGAGCCTCGCGTCGCCATCGACCGGATATAGACGCCGCGATCCATGGCGACCGATTCCATGCGGATCCGGTCGCCGAGCAGCGCGCCTCCCGAGAAGGGACTGGTGGGATCGACCGCCACGACGGCCACCGTGTATCCCCGCTCGCGCCAGGCCTGGACCAGCAGCCGGGTGAGGGTCGACTTTCCCGCGCCGGGCGGGCCGGTGATGCCGACCCGATGCGCCTGGCCGAGTCGCGGATGCACCGCGGCGAGGAGCTGCTCGAAACCCGGCCGCCCGTTTTCCACGACGGAAATCGCGCGGGCCAACGCGGCAGTCCGGCCCGCGGCGAGGTCGGCGATGAGCGTGTCGAGATCCATGCTGGAAAGTGGCACGGAGGAGGCAAAGAGGCAAAGAGGCACAGAGGCAGGTGGTTTTCTTTGCCTCCTTGCCTCCTTGCCGCTTACAACAGGAGCAGTCCCCCCAGCCCAAGGAGCAAGGCGAACCCGCAGACATCGGTGAAGGCGGTCACGAAAATGGACGACGCGATGGCGGGATCGATGTTGAAGCGCTTGAGGAGGAGCGGGATGGACGCCCCGGCGAAACCGGCGACGAAGAGATTCCCCGTCATGGCGAGGAAGACGAGCAGGCCGAACATTGCCGACATGCCGGTGATGAGGGCGACGACCGTCGCCACCGCGCCGATGGCGAGCCCATTCGTCACCCCGACCAGTATCTCCTTGGTGATGACTTGGCGGAAATCCTCGCGGGAAATCAGCCCGAGGGCCAGTCGCCGTACGGTGACCGCGAGTGCCTGGGTCCCGGTGTTTCCCCCCATGCCCGCGATGACCGGCATCCAGACCGTGAGGGCGATGAAGCGGCTCAGGTTCGACTGGAAATAGGCGACGACCCCTCCTGCCGCGAAGGCGGTGACGAGGTTGACGAGCAGCCAGGGGAGCCGGGTCTTGACCGCCTCGAACCAGCGGGCGCCGAGATCCTCGGTGGCGGAGACACCACCGAACCGCAGGAGGTCTTCCGTCGCCTCCATCTCGACCACGTCGGACACGTCGTCGAAGGTGATCCGGCCCAGCAGGCGGCCGTCCCGGTCCACCACCGGAATGCTGGGCACGTTGTACCGGGCCATCAGGCGCGCCACTTCTTCCTGGTCCATCTCCGGTCCGACGGTGACGTCGGGCTCCTGCATCAGCTCGCGGACGGGACGGTCCGGCGCCCCGAGCACCAGCTGCTTGAAGCCCAGGATTCCGAGCAGCCGCCGGTTCTGGTCGAGCACGTAGACCTCGGCAAATTCCTCCACGTCCTCCGCCTGCTTCCGGATGTTCTCGAGAGCGTCGCGCACCGTTTCGTCTTCATTCACGGTGACCATCGCCCCGGTCATCAGGCCGCCGGCAGATTCCTCGTCGTACTCGAGCAGCCGCTCGACGGTGCGGCGCTCCTCCGGCTCCACCGCCGAGAGAATCCGCTGCTGCTGCTCCGGCTCCAGCTCGCCGAGGAGATCGGCCGCATCGTCGTCCGGCATCTCCCCGACGATCTCGGCTGCCTGCTCGGTGGTCAGCGCCGCGAGCGTATCCTCCGCGTGCTCCACGTCCGGCATGGCGACCAGCGCCCCGCCGGTGAGATCCGGCGGCAATAGCTTGGCGATCTCGACCCGCTCGTCCTCATCCGCCAGGGCCAGCACGTCGGCGAGATCGGCCGGCTCGAGCATCCTGGCCCGCGCGAAGAACTCGCTGACGTTCCCATCACGCAGCAGCGCGATCATCTTGGCCGGCTTGAGCGGCTTCTTGATCATGGCGGGCTCCGGTCCAGCGGGACGGAGGCGGGCGTGCCGCGCCGCACCAGGAGGCGCTCGATCCGGGTGCGGGTGGCCTGGAGCACATCGAACTCGAGTCCGCGAATTAGGAAGCGTTCCCCCGCCGAGGGAAAGCGCCCGGCGAGCTCGGCGAGGCGGCCGCCCACGGTCGTGGCCTGTCCCTCGGGCATGCTTACCCCGAAGCGCTCTTCCAGCTCGGATACCGGGACGACGCCCTCGAGCTCGACGAGATCGGGATTGGTGGCGGCAGAGCCGGTGACCGGCTCGTCCTCGTCCACGATTTCTCCGACCATCGCTTCGAGCAGATCTTCCAGCGTCACGATCCCGAGGGTTCCGCCGAACTCATCGAGGACAATCGCGAGATGCCGTCGCTCCCGCTGCATGTCGATCAGCACGTCCCCGCAGCTCCGGCTGGCGGGCGCCACCGCCAGCGGCCGGACCGGGAGAGGATCGCCGGCGGCCAGACGGAAGAGATCGAAGGCGTGGACCATGCCCACCATTTCATCGAGCGTGCCGCGATACACCGGCAGGCGGCTGTAGCCGCTCTGGACGAACGCCGCGCGCACCTCTTCGACCGATGCGTCCTCGGGGAGCGCGATGAGGTCGGTGCGCGGCGTCATGACGCTGCGCACCGTGCGCTGCGAGAAGCTGATGACCCCACCGACCCGGAGCAGCTCGTCGTCCGGCGCGACGCCGCTCCGCGCCCGCTCCCGCCAGAGCTCGGTGATGAGCGTTTCAGGACGGACCCTCGGCGCGGGGAGGATCCCGGCGAGCACGGCGGCCCAGGGACGCAGGATCGGGCGGAAATGCTCGGCGACCCGGGCCGCGCGGCGGTAGGTGAGAAAGCGCGGGAGCACGTAGCCGCTCAACAGCACCACGGGAATCGCCAGAA
Source organism: uncultured Gemmatimonas sp. (assembly GCA_964439025.1). GTDB lineage: Bacteria > Gemmatimonadota > Gemmatimonadetes > Gemmatimonadales > GWC2-71-9 > JABFSM01. The sequence goes on from CAYTMW010000006.1 coordinate 67,616, forward strand.
GGATCAGGAGGAGGAGGAGCCGCGGCAGCGTCGCGCCGGCGAAAATGCCGGGGAAGACCGCGCCGAGCATCGCGATCCCGAGGGTCGTCGTGACCGACGCCGCGGCGAGGTCACGCTCGAGTGGTGCGAGCCAGGCCAGGGAATCCTTGCCCCCTCGAAGCCGTCGCGCCACGACCTCGGCGAGCCGGCTCCGGCTCGAGGTGATGAGGGCCGCGGCGGTGGTCGCGCCGAAGACCGTCAGCAGCAGGCCGAGGAGGACGACGGTCCAGATCATGTTCTCGGCTCCGGGACAGCCGATACCGGCGCCGCCGGTACTTCGGGCGTCACCGTCACCCGGCGGATGCGCCGGCGCGCAACCTGATCCACCGTGAGGCGGTAGCCGTCGAGCGTGAGCGTCTCGCCGGCGCGAGGCACCCGGCCCAGCGCCGCGAGCACGAGACCACCGACGGTGCTCACGTCCTCGCGCGCAAAACTGTGGCCCAGCTCGCTCTCGAGATCGGCGAGCGACACTCCACCCTGCACCGCCCAGCCCCCTTCGGCGAGACGCTGCACCGGCGCCACCTCGTCGGTGTCGTATTCGTCACGGATTTCGCCGACGATCTGTTCCAGCACATCTTCGAGCGTCACGATCCCCGAGGTTCCGCCGAACTCGTCGACCACAACCACCAGATGGCTGCCGCTGCGCTGGAAATCCCGGAGCTGGCGGTCGAGCGTCTTCGCCTCGGGAACTCCCTCCGCCGGCCGGATCAGTGGATGCCAGTCCGCCGGGCCTGTGGTGGGGCCAAGACCCGGGAGGAGATCCTTCGCATAGATCACGCCCGTCACGGAATCGGGATCGCCATCCACCACCAGCAGGCGCGAGTGCTCCGCCTGGCGGAAGGTCTCGATGACCTTGTCGCGCGAGGCGGAGAAATCGACCGACATGAGATCGAGCCGCGGCGTCATCACGTCGGACACAGACACTTCCGCGAGCGCGAGCACGCCGGTCAGCATCTGGCGCTCTGCGATCTGGCTGTCGCGAGGGGAGGTGCGGCGTGGACGGAATCCGCGATCGACCCAGGCGACCGCGCTCAGAAGGGGCCGAAAGAGGGTCAGCGTGAGCTGCACGAACGGTCCGTCGAAGCCGACCGATCCCGGCTCGTTGGCCGCCCAGAGACGGGGAGCCACCTCCCCGAGGATCCAGACCAGGAAAACGGCCAGCAGGTACCGGAAGAGCGCTTCCGAGGGCGCCCAGGCCCACCAGGCCAGCGCGGTTCCGGCGAGTGCCGCCGCGATGGCCAGCAACGCGAGGTGGAGGACGTGGAGGCTGCGCGCGCGGGGAAGCGGGCCCGTCCGTGAGCCCGACGATGGTGTGAGGAGGCGGGGGACACCCGCGTCATCCTGCTCGGCGAGGGAAACCGCGGCGGCCCAGAGGGTGAACAGGCCAGCGAGGAGCGCGACCCAAAGCTGAAGCGCCGACAGAATGGAGGGAATCATCGCGCTCCCCGCACGTACCGTTCCTGGCGGCGCCACATCGCGGACGCGGTGCGCTCCGCCCCCGCGGGGTGGTCGTATCCGAGGACGTGCAGGACGCCGTGCACCACGAGACGAAGCAGCTCCTGACGAAAGGGGATCCCACGCGCCTGGGCCTCGCGGGAGGCGACCCAGGGACAGATGTAAATGTCACCCGCGCGCCCGCCGCGCGGATCGGTCAGGACGAAGGCGAGCAGGTCGGTCGGTTCGTCGCGCCTCTTCCAGCGGGCGTTCAGCGCGCGCATCCGCTCCCGCCCCACGAAGGACACCGACAGCACGGCGGACTCCCGCTCCCCTCGGAGCACCGATTCCGCGGCCCGCACGACCGCGACACGCCCGAGCGGAAGGGAACGACCCGAGACCGCAACGACAGACCCGCGTCCTTGCGTCTTCGCGCCTTTCCGCCGGCGCTCAGCCGTTCTGGTCCTCGGCATACGCCCGGATGATCTCACGCACCAGCCGGTGCCGGACCACGTCGCTGTCGCCGAGGTAGCAGAACGCGATGCCCTCGATCCCGGGAAGGATACGCTCGATCTGGATGAGTCCGGAGTCTTCGCGCTGGGGCAGGTCCACCTGCGTCTTATCGCCCGTCACCACGACTTTGCTGTTCACGCCGAGCCGGGTGAGGAACATTTTCATCTGGGCGCCGGTGGCGTTCTGGGCCTCGTCCAGAATGATGAAGGCATCGTCGAGCGTTCGCCCGCGCATGTAGGCGAGCGGCGCGATCTCGATGGTGCGCTGCTCCAGCGCCTTCTGCACCCGCTCGTGCGGCATCATGTCTTCGAGCGCGTCGTAGAGCGGCCGGAGGTAGGGATCCACCTTCGCCTGCAGATCCCCCGGAAGAAATCCAAGCGATTCGCCGGCTTCGACCGCGGGCCGCGCGAGGATGATTCGCTTGACCCGCTTGCGGGCCATGGCCTCCACCGCCTTGGCCACCGCGAGGTAGGTCTTCCCCGTACCGGCTGGTCCGATGCCTACGACGATGTCGGTCGTCGCGATCGCCTGGACGTAGTCGCGCTGCCCCTGGGTTTTCGGGGCGATGGCGCGGCGCAGGCCGGGGAGAATGATTTTCCCCTCGCCGCCGGCGAGCGGACTGTCCGCGGGCACGCCATCCTGCGCAAACCGGTAGACATCCTCGACCGACACCACTTCGCCGATCCGCGCAATATCCACCAGCCCCTGCGCGACGCCGGCGGCGCGCTCTACCTGGTCCGGTGTCCCGGTGATGGTGAGGGATTCTCCGCGGAGGGATACCCGCGCGGAGGTGGCGCGCTCGAGCTCGGTCCAGTTCACATCGTTGACGCCGCCCAGCAGCAGCGGATCGGCGCCCTCGATGCTGATCCGCTGGGTGATCTCGTCCTGTCCGGGGACGGGCTTCATGGGGTCACCGTGAGATGCAGGGCGGCAAGATCGGCGGAGGAGACGGTAGTCGGCGCGCCTTCGAAGAGCGCGCGCGCCGTGGTCGTCTTCGGAAACGCGATCACGTCCCGCAACGACGGCGCCCCCGAGAGGAGCATGGCCACACGGTCGAAGCCGATCGCGAAGCCGCCGTGCGGAGGCGCGCCGGCCGCGAGGCCGTCGAGCAGGAATCCGAAGCGGCGCCGGATTTCTTCCGGGGAGATGCCCAGCAGGCCGAAGATGGTGCGCTGCACCTCGGGGTTCGTGATCCGGATCGACCCGCTCCCCAGCTCGGTGCCGTTGTACACGGCATCGTAGTGCACCGCGCGGCACCGGCCCGGATCGGTCTTGAGGTAGCGGACATCCTCCGGGTGCGGTGCGGTGAACGGATGATGCACGAAGACGTGGGCCCCGGTCTCGGGATCCGGCTCGAAGAGAGGGAAATTCACGACCCAGAGAAAGGCGTGCTCCGTCACCGGCGCGGGCGCCAGCCGCCGGATGAGCGCGGTACGCACGGCATGGAGTCCCGGAGAGGTCACCGCGTCGGGTCCGGCCACCGCAAGGAACAGGTCCCCCTCCGAGCCGCCCAGCGCGGCGAATGCCTCAGCGCCGATCGCCTTGATCCCCTGCCCTTCCCACGACCCGCCCTTCCGCGCCCAGATCAGGCCTCCCGCACCGGCGTCTTTTGCCAGCGCGCCAAACCTATCGAGATCCTTTCGGGAGATCGCCTGGGCCCCGGGAGCCACGATCCCCCGCACCCGCCCGCCGGCCGCGACGGCCGCGCGGAGGAACGGCGCCGCCCCGGCACCGACGCTGGGCGTCAGGTCGCGAATCTCGAGCCCGTAGCGGAGATCCGGTTTGTCGATTCCGAACCGCTCCATCGCTTCGCGCCAGGGGAGCCGGGGAAACGGCCGCGGAACCGCGAGGGCGGCCTCATCCCAGAGCGCGACCAGCACCGATTCGACGACGGAGAGCACGTCGTCCTCCGAGACGAACGACGCCTCGAGATCGATTTGGGTGAACTCCGGCTGGCGATCTGCCCGGAGGTCTTCGTCCCGGAAGCACCGGGCGATCTGGAAATAGCGGTCGAAGCCCGCCACCATCAGGAGCTGCTTGTAGATCTGAGGCGACTGGGGGAGCGCGTAGAATTCGCCGGGATGAACGCGCGAGGGCACCAGGTAGTCGCGCGCTCCTTCGGGAGTCGGCTTGCTGAGGATCGGCGTCTCGATCTCGAGAAACCCCTGCTCCGAGAGGGTGCGCCGCGCCCGCTGCAACAGGCGGTGCCGCAGCATGAGATTGGCCTGGAGTTCGGGACGGCGAAGGTCGAGCACCCGGTGCTTGAGGCGCAGGTCCTCCGCGGGAAGCGCTTCGTTCTCCTTCCGCCCTACCGGAATCGCCGGCGTCACCGCAGGGCCAACGACGTCGAGCATGGTGACCTGGACCTCCACCTCGCGTGAGCCCATGCCGGCGTCCCGCGCGGCATTCGGGCGGAGCGCCACGGTGCCGGTCGCAAGGACGACCGTTTCGACACCGCAGCCCGCGGCGCGCCCGATGACATCCTTCGGCGTGTACGCGGGATCGAACGAAAGCTGGACCAGCCCGTTCCGATCACGCAGATCGATGAAGACGAGTCCCCCGAGGTCGCGCCGGCGATGCACCCAGCCGCCGAGGCGAACCTGGTGGCCCGCGTCGTCACGCGTCAGGAGACCGCCGGAGTGGGTTCGGAGCGAAGTGGGGAACATCGGGCCAAACGTAACGGGCGCCAAGAGGGGGATCAAGCAACGGACGACTACATTCCTCCCATGACGCGCACCGGCACCCCCGCGAATTCTCTCCTAGATCAAACCCCTCAGGACGCGAAAGCGACGCTTTTGGCCTGGGCACGGGAACGGGGGCTGCCCGCCTACCGCGTGGCCCAGATCCACCGCCGCCTCTGGGTCGCGCCGCTGGCGGCGTGGCAGGATGCCACCGAGCTGCCGGCGGCGCTTCGGGCCGAGCTCGACGCCACATTTCCGCTCCCCGGGCTGACGGCGGAGACCGTCCAACAGTCCACCGACGGAACCCGGAAATACCTCTGGCGGCTGGCCGACGGCGAAGCGATCGAATCCGTGCTGATTCCGAGCGGGAACCGCCTCACCCTTTGCATCTCGTCACAGGCGGGGTGTGCCCTGGGATGTGTCTTCTGCGCCACCGGATTGATGGGGTTTCGCCGCAACCTCGCGGCGTGGGAGATCGCCGGGCAGGTGCGTCAGATCGTGCTCGCACATCCCGCCGAGAAGCCGACCAACATCGTGTTCATGGGCATGGGGGAGCCGCTGCTCAACTGGCCCGCCGTGAGCACCGCCCTCACGATTTTGAACGATCCGGCGGGGCTGGGCATCGGGGCGCGCCACATCACCGTGTCCACCGTCGGCATCATTCCCGGCATGCTGGCGCTGGCGGAGCGCCCGGAGCAGTTCCGCCTCGCCATCTCGCTGCACGCCCCGGCGCAGGGGCAGCGACTTCGTCTCATGCCGGTTCAAAAGAAGTACCCGATGGATGAGGTGCTGCAGGCGGCGCGAGCCTTCCGGAAGCGGGTCACCTTCGAGTACGTGCTCATCGCGGGAAAGAACGATTCCGATACCGACGCCGACAAGCTGGCCAGGTTGGCGCACGCACTCGGAGCCCACGTGAATCTCCTCCCTCTGCACCCCGGCGGCAGTCCCGGGCTCACCCCGGCATCCAGCAACCGGATCAGAACATTCGCCGACCGGCTCCGCAACCAGGGAGTCGAGGCGGTGGTGCGGAAGAGCCGTGGGCTCGACATCGACGCCGCCTGCGGGCAGCTCTTCGTGGCGATGGAAAAGAAACAGCGGCTCGCGACCCGCTGATGCGCACGCTGCTCGTCGCGCTGCTGCGATTCGCGCTCCGGATCTTTTTCCGGCGTGTTGAGACGAAGGGCCTCGAGCGGGTGCCGCTGGCGGGACCGGTGATGCTCGTGCTCAATCATCCGAACTCGCTGGTGGATCCCCTCTTCGTCCTCTGTCTCGCCCCCCGCGCCGTCTCCTTCCTCGCCAAAGCCCCGCTCTTCCGGATTCCCATTGTGGGAGCGCTGGTGCGCGGCGCGGGGTCGATTCCGGTGGAGCGACGCGCGGACCCCGGCGCCGATCTGACCAAGAACCGGGAAATGTTCTCCCAGGTGCGCGCGCACCTCGGCCGGGGAGGAGCGGTGGCGCTGTTTCCGGAGGGAACCAGCCACAGCGACCCCCGTCTCAAGCCGATGAAGACCGGAGCCGCCCGCATCGCGCTCGGCGTCGCGTCGCCGGTCCCGCTGCGGATTCAGCCGGTTGGACTCTTCTACACCGATAAGCGCACCTTTCGCAGCGCCGCCCTCGTCTATTTCGGCGAGCCCTTCCCGGTGCACCCGGCGCTCCTCGACGCCGCATCCGAACCGCCTCCCGATCTCGTCAAGGCGCTCACCGACCGGGTCGGGCAGGCGCTGGGTGATGTCACCCTCCAGGCCGATGCATTCGAGGCGCATGATTTCGTCGCCCGTACGGAGCGCATCCTGGCGAGCGCGCGCAGGGAGAGCGACGACGCCCCCCGCCCCGAGCTGGCGGAGGAGTTCTCCTTCCGCCGCAGGGTGCTCGCCGGGTACAACGCCCTCAAAGCGCGCGATCCGGAGCGACTGGAGGTGATTCGCAGGAGGGTCCTGCGCTACGAGGACAAACTGCGAGGCGCCGGCATCGACCCCTGGGACGTACCGGTGGGACGGTTCAGCACCGGCCATATCATCGTGCGCACCCTCCTTTTTCTGCTGCGATTCCTTCTGCTGATTCCGCTCGGCGTGCCGGGGCTGCTGCTCCACTACCTGCCGTACCGTCTGGTGGGAGTCCTCTCGCAGCGCGCGGTCGGGAAATACGACGACATCCTCGCCACCGCCAAGGCGGTGAGCGCATTCATCGTCTTCCCTTGCACGTGGATCGCGCTCGCATTGCTTTGCTGGCACTGGGGAGGGACGGCGGCTGGGATCGCGGCGCTCATCCTCGCTCCACTGGCCGGCTACACCGCCCTCCGGCTTGCCGAGCTGGCGGATCGTGCGCTGGGAGCAGTCCGGGCGGTCGGCCTCTGGATTCTTGGCCGCCGCAGCTTCCTTCACCTGCAGATCGAGCGTCGGGTGCTGCGGGAAGACATCCTGGTGATCGCGGCCGAGCTCGGGGTGTAACTAGGGCCGCAAACCCGGTGGCGGGCGGTAGTCGCCCCCGAGGAGCACGGTCACATCCACGCGAAGCAGCGTGTCGGTGGCCACCCGAACCCGGGTCGCTCCGAGGGCGCGGGCGACCCGCGCCGCCGCCGCCGAATCGCCCCGCCGTGCGAGTGCCTGCGTCACGCCGACGCTCCGGCTCACATTCCCGAAGTAGACCACATCAAAGCCTGCCTGACGCAGCACCCGGGTCGCGGCGCGCGCCAGCCCGCGGCGCCCCGACCCGTTCAGCACCTCCACCACGATGCGCTCCCCCCCGGGGACCGGCCGCGCGGTTCGCGCTTCTCCGGCATCCGAGCACCCGGAGAAGCTGCTTGCACCCGCCACCGCGGCGAGCACGATCCGCATTACTCCGCGGCGGAGGGAATGGCGAGGCTGTTCCAAAACCGGAATGTGGGCTCGGGGATCATCCAGCCGAACTCGATCGAGTACGCCAGGCGGCGACGGGCAACCTCGTACAGCACTCCTCGCGGATCGGCGGGAAACCGGGTGGCGAGTGCCGCGCGACCCACCCGATCGAAGGGGCGCCCCGGCTCGAGGAAATCGGCGCAGTAGAGCGCGCGCCCCGGCATGTCCCACTCCGCACAGCCCACCGAGTGATAGCGCACGGCATCCAGCACGCCGCGATCGGTTTCGCGTTCGGCCTCCGCGCGTGACGCACTCGCGGGGCCGTGCAGGAGCTCGACCGGGCCCACGGTGCCAGGAGCCCATTGGGCGAGCTCCTCCGGCGCGGCATCCCGGAGCGCATCGTGAAGCCAGGCGGCCCGAAGCCACCGGGCGCGCTCCGCGGCGGGCAGGCGCAACTCGGCGCCCCAGCGCGCCATGAGCTCCGCCACGCGCTCGATGTGCGCCAGGCGTTTGGGACGCACGCGCGCCCAGGACGGAAGCCCGGCGGAAAGTCCGGGGGGTATCGGCACTCGTCACCACCCCATGCGGGCAAGCTCGTCCAGCTCCGAAATCCAGAACGGGCGATCTCCCAGCGCGGGGTGCGGCAACGTGAGCCCCGGCTCGTCCATGACCACGCCGGCGTAGCGGACGAGATCGAGGTCGAGTGTACGCGACTCCCATCGCTCCCGGCGCCGGCGGCCCGCTTCAGCTTCGATCCGGTGGCAGGCATCGAGCAGGGCGCGAGGCACGAGCGTGGTGTCGAGCGCGATCATCTGGTTGAGATACGGCGGCTGGGCGCGACCGCCGAGGGGGGTCGTTTCTTCGATGGCGGAGGCACCCAGGAGCGCAGTGCCCGGCAAGGTGGCGAGCCGTTCGCGCGCGAAGGCGAGGTGCGCTTCCCGGTCACCCAGATTGCTTCCGAGGGCCACGTACACGCGGGTAGCGCTCATCCCTCGACGGCGAAGTGGCGCACGATGCCCCGAAGCTCTCCCGCCACTCGCTCCAGCTGCCCGATGGCCGCCTCCAGCTCCGCCTGGCCCCGGGTTGCTTCGCGGGCTTCGCGCGCGAGCGCCTCGGTCTGTGCCCGCGCCCGGAGCGCCGCGTCGGCAAGCTGGCGAATCTGCGCCGAGAGACGGCGACTGGCCGCCTCGTGCGCCACCTCCGATTCGGCGATCGCCCGCGATTGGGTGCCGGCTTCCTGGGTGGCCCGCACGATCGCATCGAGCGCGCGCGCGGTAGCTCCCGATAGCTCGCCGACGTCCTCAACCAGCTGCTTGCCGCGCTCCATCTGGGTGGCGATGCCGGAGACTTCGCGTGAGATGTCGCTCACCAGGCGGCTGGCGTCGGCGCCCGCGGCGGCGCTCTGCATCGCGAGCTGGCGAATCTCCTCCGCGACGACCGCGAAGCCCCGCCCCGATTCCCCGGCGCGGTGGGCTTCGATCGAAGCGTTCAGCGCGATGACGTTGGTGAGCTCGGCAATTTCCTGAATCGACGTGAGGAACGCGCGAATCCGGCCGGTGGTTGCGCCGAGGGCCGCCACCGAGCGCGAGCTGTCGGCGACGAACGCCTGCACGTGGACGAGCCGGTCCACCGCGACTTCGATTCCCTCCCGGTGCTTGGCGGCCGCATCCGCGGCGTCGGCGCTGACGCGGGCGGCGCGGGTCCCGGCCTCCGCGGCGGCCTCCGCGAGCCGGCCCAGCTCCGCGGTCGCTTCGAGGCCGGTCCGCGCGAACGATTCCTGGCTCGACGCATCGCGCCGCATGTTCTCCGATGCCAGCTGGAGCGCCAGGGCGGAGGACCGCAGGGAGTTCGCGGCGCGCGCGAGGGCGTTGATCTGGCCCCCGATTTTCTCGACGGTCTCGAGCAGAGGCCGTCGCAGCTCGGCAATCTGGATCGCGGTCGAGATCTGGCTCGCAATCGCCTTCATGGCCGACCGGTCGCGGGCCCGGTAGTGATGCCGTTTGTGGTGCTCGAGCTCCAGGGTCCCGATCACCCGGTCGGCGTAGCGCAGCGGATGAAAGGCGATGGTGCGCACCCCGGGGTCGGGATACTGCAGCACCCGCTCCCCCATCGTGTCGTCGATCACCAGCGGTTCCCCGTGATCGAGGACGCGGCTGCGCACCAACTCGAGTCCCGGGTCCGGCGCGATCCGGTTCGGCCGCCCCTGTTGCGCTCGGTACGCCAGCGCGGGGCGCTCGCCTCCGGCGCGATAAATCCGGAAGTCGCCCCAGTCGAGGAGCCGGTAGGCGAGCTGCTCGATCTGCTCGAAGGAGGTGCGCAGACTCAGGTTGGACGTGATCGTCCCCTGCATCGTATGCACCTTGTACAAATCCTCGGCGGAGATGGCCTCCTCCAGGAGCGCGCGGGTGACGAGGCCCGAGACCGCGAGGGCCGACGCCACGACGATCCATCCGGCCGGGGTGAGCTGTGTCAGCGCCCAGATGATGATGGCGGCGCCCAGCAGGGTCATCAGAAAGGCGATGATCTCCCACCGGAGAATGAAGAGCCGCTCTTCCACTTCGAGCTTGCCCCGCATGATCAGCGACAGATAAAAGAGCACCCGCGTCATGGCGAAGTAGGTGCCCGCGAGCACGACGAACGGCGCCATGAAATCGAGCGAGAGGCTTCGCGCGCCGCTCACCGAAAGGGCGAGCGCATAGAATCCGTACGCGACGGCGAAGGCGAGCGCTTCCCGGCCGACATTGACCGACGCCACCGGGAACGGCTTGCGGGTCCAGGCAAAGTCCGCCAGGAACACCCCGCCGGCGAGTCCCAGCAGGGCGACCGACGGCGGCAACGCGATCGCGGCAACCAGGGCGGGAATCCCGATCTGGGTGAGGTAGGCGAATTTGCTCAGCCGCACCGGGGCGACCCGGAGGAGCGCCACCGAGAGGAAGACGAGGACCAGAGCCATCGGGTGCTCGGTCCACCGATCGTCCACCAGGGCCGTCACGATGACGAGCGCGGGGCCCGCGATCGAGAGCGCGCGGGCGTAGTGTACGAGCACCCGGCTGGAAGGGTCGGGAGCCACCGGATCAGAGGAAATAGTCGCCCACCGTGAGACTGTACCGGTCCGGGTTGGTGACCTTCACGATGGACCGGAGGAAGTTCTCATCCGAGCCGCGCTCGGTGAGATCGACCGCCAGGCCTGGAGGATCGAGGGCGCCACCGGCCGGATCGATCGCGATGCGGATCACCGGACGGTTCAGCATCTCGCGATCAGGATTGGCCTGCGCCACGATTCCCACCTCGAAGGTGTCGAGAATGACGCAGGTGCCGATGGGATACACGCCGATCAGGTTGATGAGCGCCTTGACCACGATCGGGTCATAGCCCCGGCGCGGGTTGGTCCACATCTCCCGGAGCACCTGGTCGGGCTCGATCGGCACCGTCTGGTAGACTCGCCGGGTCGTGGCGGCGTCGAAGCCGTCGGCCACCGCGACAAGGCGCGAGAAAATACCCAGAGTGCGGGGCCGGATGGCGCGCGGGTAGCCGGTCAGGTCGATCTTCAAGTGGTGCTCGTGCGCCACGAGAATCGACTTGTACGGAATCTCCTCGTAGGCCCGGAGCCCGAACAGCGACATGGCACCGCGCCAGGGATGCGCCTGGATGACCCGCCATTCGTCCTCCGTGAGACTGTGGGTCTTGTTCAAAATCTCGATCGGAATCTTGGCCTTCCCGATGTCGTGGAGCAGGGCGGTCATGCCGAGGTCGTAGAGCTGCAGCTTGGTGAGCCCGATCTTCCGGCCCAGCGCCACCGAGAAGATGCAAACGTTGACCGAGTGGGTAAACGTGTATTCGTCGTAGTCGCGCAGCGTGGTGAGCCCCATGATCGAGATCTCGTTGGTGAGCACCTGGTCCACGATCATCTGCACGGCGCGTTTGACCTTCTTGACGCTGCTGGTCCGCCCCATCCGGATGCTATTGACCACCTCCTTGGTGACCGCCACTCCTTGCGCGTAGGTGCGCTTGGCGACCTCGCGCGCCTCCTGGGCGTTGAGCTCCTCGGTGACCGCGGAGGCGGGCTCGAATTCGACGTGGGGGGTGTTGGCCTGGCCCAGCCGCTCGACGAGCGCGGTGTAGCGGTCCGCAACGGCGGAATCCTCCGAGATGCTGAGCAGGATGCTGAGCAGCGCCTGCCACTCGCGGCGCTCGACCCCGACATGGGTCCGGAAGACGCCGATGTCGAACGCGCGGAGGGTGGTGAGCAGGTTGCTGAAGGCTGCGAAGTTGTCGAGCTCCAGACGCAGCCGGGTCCCGTTGATGAAGAGGAAGTCGCCGGCGAGCCGGAGCTCCAGCTCGGACTCCCGGTGCAGGACCGCCGTCGCGGCGCCCTGCAGCTCGTCGAGCGCCTTCTGCACGGTGGCGTTCTCGATCGGATAGAGCTTGAGGGCCCGAAACGCGGCGTAGAAGGTGAGGAGGAAGGTCCGGCCGACGGCCCGGATGAAGCCTTCGTCCCCCGTGCCGGGCCGCGAAGAATGGGAGAGATCGTCGGTCATGCCGGCCACTCCCGGAGCGCCCGCACGGCGGCGTTTCGAACCGGGAGGTCCTTGTCCTGTTGGATTCGCTCCAGGATGGCGCGCGCTTCGGCATTCTGCAACCGCGCAATCGCATATGCGGCGCAGGTACGGGTCTCGGAATTCATCTTCCGCCTGAACAGCCGCTTGGGCTCGAGGATTTCGAGGAGGACGGGCAGCGATGCCGGGCCCGCCACGACGGCGTAGGCCTCGAAAAATTGTCGGCGCTCCGCACGCTCCAGCTCGTTGGGGCCCCTGCCCTGAACCACCGCCTCCAGACGCCGAAGCACCGCGCGATAGCCTTTGGCCGTGACCGCGGACAGCGCGGCCATGCGGACCGACCGGTCCGAATCGTCCACCGCCCGTTCGAGTCCCGCCATCGCGCCGGCGGAACCGATGTGCGCCAGGGCCTCGACCGCTCCGAACCGTACCACAGCGTCGCCATGCGACACGAGGCGGTCGAGCGACGGCACCGCGATTTGGAGATTGAGCCGCTTGCAGACGGCCACCGCCCCGGGGAGGCCATTCGAATCGCTGTTCTTGAGGATCGAGAGCAGCATGTCGGTGTTGACCGCCGCCAGGCGATCCACCGATTCCTCGAGAATCGCGCGGATGTCCGGCCGTTTGAGCACCGGGATAAAGGTGAGCATCGTCTCGAGCCCCTCGGCGTGCAGCTCCCCGAGGACCTCGCCGACGTCCTCATCCTCGGGCAGCGCCGACGACTCCTCCAGCGATTGCAGCAGCTGGGAAAGGATCGTCGGCTCGCTGAGACGGGTCTGGAAGGAGAGCAGGTGGTCGCGTACTTCCGGATCCAGGACGGTGACCCGCTGCGAGATGGTGCGGAACTCCCGGAGAAGGCCGGCCACGGTGCGGAACTCTCCGCGGGTGAGGAGATTCGGGAAGAGCCCGTCCAGAATACCGAGGATTTCCTCCCGCACGACGGTGACGGGCTGCGTCTCGAAGGTGTCCAGCAGCGCGTCGAGCGCCGCCTTCCTGGCGTCGCGGGTGTATTCCTCCTCGACCTGTCGCCTGAGGGTGGCGGTCTCGTCCGCCTCCAGGAAATAGAGCGTGGAATCGAACTCATCGAGATCGACCGCGCCCGCGCGGTCCGCCACATCGGCGCGAACCTCTTCCTTGACGGCCTGCTGGGCGGCCGGATCCTGCTGCATCGCAAGATCGACCGCCTGGGGATCGAGCACGACGAACGAGTCGGTAATAATCTCGGCGAACTGATACTCGATGCACTGAAAATCCTGCTCCCACAGCAGCGTCAGCAGGTCGTCCGCGGCATCGCTCGCGAGCATCCGGGCCCGGGTGACGACCTGGAGGAAGCGGACCAACTCCTCGTCCTCCACACCCGGGCGGATGGTGAGATGCCGCATCCCGTCCTTGTACAGCATCCAGGCAAAGCTGTCGTGCTTGCTGGGCTGCCGGTACACCACCTGTTCTTCCCAGGTGATGTCGGTCTCGACGATCGCCAAGGCGAGCTGCTGGGTAGAGGACCAGATCGGGACAAAGGCGTTGCGAATCGCCTGCTCGGCGCGCTGATAGACCGGATTGTTGGGGAGGTACATCTGAAAGGCCCGAAGGCCCTTGACGAAAGTCCGCATCAACTCCTCCACCTGCGTGGCAGGCAGCGCGAGTTCTGATCCGGTTGGAATCGTCACGTGCGGACCTCAGCGTGGGAAAGAGAGGCCGAGGGTTGGGAGAGTCTGGTCCAACATAATATGGGACTGGGGGTTAACGCACTAGGCAGTGCCGGAAATGTCTGGTTGATTTTCGGGGCTTGTTCGGTTATGCTTTGGTGTCCTTTTGGGTAAAGCGCGCCATCGGGCTCTCATCACCGAGGACCGTCCAGCTATGCCTCTCACCAAGCGGCAACGGGAAATCCTCAGTTACCTGGAGGGCCATATCCAGGCCCGGGGCTTCGCGCCCAGCTTCGAAGAAATCGCGGAGCACTTTTCCTTTCAGTCTCTGGCAACCGTCCACGAGCATCTCACCAATCTGGAGCGGAAGGGATACATCCGCCGCAGCTACAACGAGAGCCGCTCCATCGAGGTCCTCCCGCCCAAGGGGATGAGCGGCGCCACGGAAATCCCACTGCTCGGGGTGGTGGCAGCCGGCATGCCCATCGAGGCGGTCCTCCATCAGGAGACTCTTCCCGTTCCGGACGCCATGCTGCCCGCCCGCGGACCGAATTACGCGCTCCGGGTCCGGGGCGATTCCATGATCGACGAGCACATCGTCGATGGAGATTTCGTGGTCGTCCACGGCCGCCAGTCCGCCGACAACGGCGAGATGGTCATCGCGCTGGTGAACGGCTCGGAAGCCACCGTCAAGAAGTTCTTTCGCGAGCCCGGCGGCTGGGTTCGCCTGCAGCCTGCCAATCCCACCATGCAGCCGCTCCGATTTCCCGAGAATGACATCATGATCCAGGGCGTCGTCGTAGGGGTCATCCGGCGTTATTAGCAAGGCAGTCGCGACTCCCTTTGCCGTAACCCCCTCGCACGACTAAATTTTCGTACAATGGCGCGCACCTTTCTGGTCACGCTGCACTACGACGGCGGGGGATTTGCCGGATGGCAGCGACAGGCCGAAGGGCGCACGGTACAGGCGGTACTCGAAGAGGTATTGGGGCACCTCGCGAAGCTCCCGGTGCGGGCGCATGCCGCCGGGCGGACCGATGCGGGAGTGCACGCCCTCGGAATGGCAGTTAGCTGCACGATGCCGGAGCGCTGGACAGCCGCGGCCTTCCACCGGGCCCTCAACGCGCTCCTGCCGGACGATTGCTGGACCGAAGCGGTGCAAGACATGCAGCCGGGCTTTCACGCACGAACCTCCGCGACCGGCCGGCGCTACCGTTATCTCGTCGGCACCGACCCCGGCGCCGCATCGCCGTTTCGCCGGCGATTTGAGTGGGCGGTCGCCCGGCCCCTCGATCACGACGCCCTCGCGGCCGCGGCGGAAGCGCTCGGAGGTGAGCACGATTTCCACGGCTTCAGCGTCCGGAGCTCTCCCCGTGCCCACAAGCGCTGTCGCATCCGCACCGCCCAATGGTCGAAACGGCCGGAGCGCCTGGGCGTGATGTTCGACATCGCCGCCGACCGCTTCCTTCACCACATGGTCCGAAGGCTGGTGGGGACGATGGTGGACATCGGCCTCGGACGACGCGCGCTGAGCGACATGCACCGGCTGCTTGGCCTCGAGTCCAGTGTGACCACCTCCCCGCCCGCTCCCGCGCGGGGACTGTACTTCGTCGCGGCGGAGTATCCCGCAGAGTGTTTCGCGTGAGCCGCGCCCGCCTCCTCGCCCTCGTACTCACCGCAGGGGCCGCGGCCTGCAAGAGCGCCCAAGAGGGGCTGATCCCCCCGGCGAGCGCACAGCGGACCGCCGAGAATTCCGCGCTCGGCACCTCCCGGCGCACCGCCGTCGTCGATGCGGCGAGCCGGCTCTCCCCCGCCGTCGTGTCCATCACTGTGTCCTCCCGGCGCCGGGTCACCGAGCGCAGTCCCTGGGATTTTTTCTTCATCCCGCGCGAGACCGAGCAGCTGGTGCCCAGCTCCGGCACCGGCTTCATCGTGAAGTCGGACGGCGTGATCATCACCAACCAGCATGTGGTCGCGGGGGCCGAAGCAATCACAGTGACACTCCCCGACGGCACCGATCTCCCCGGAACGCTGGTCGGCGAAGATCCCACCACCGATATCGCCGTGGTGCGGATCGACCGGCGCAACCTGCCCGTCGTCGCGCTCGGCCGGAGCACGGACCTTCTGATCGGCGAGTGGGTCGTGGCGCTCGGCAACCCCTACGCGTTCCTCCTGGGCAACAGCGAGCCGTCGGTGACCGCAGGCGTCGTCAGCGCGACCCACCGCAACATCCTTCCCGATGGGGAGCAGCCGGGGCTTTACCTGGACATGATCCAGACGGATGCGGCCATCAATCCCGGCAACTCAGGGGGTCCGCTCGCCAATGCGCTCGGCGAGGTGGTCGCGGTCAATTCCTCGATCTTCACCGGCGGCGGCGGCAGCAGCGGATCGATCGGCCTTGGCTTCGCCATTCCGATCGAGCGCGCGATGCGCGTTGCCGACGAGCTGCTCCGCACCGGTACGATGCAGCGTGCCTGGACCGGGCTCGAGGTGGCAGGCCCGGGCGCCATGCAGGACTGGAAGAGCCAGGGGGGTGTCACCGTGACGCGCGTGGCGGCCAACGGGCCGGCGGCGCGCGGCGGCATCTCCGATGGCACCATCCTCATCGAGGCGAACGGACGGCGGCTTCGGAACTATCTCGACTGGGAGGCGGTAAAGCTGGACCTCCACGTGGGCGACAAGGTGTCGGTCCGCGTCAAACGCGGCCTGGGGTCCGAGGCCCGCGAATTCACCACCGGTGATCTGCCGACCAGCACCGCCACCAAGATCACCGTGCTGCGGGGCCTCGAGGTGGTCACCGTCACCGCGGCGATTCAGGCCGAGCGCGGCCTGCGCGCCCCGCGGGGGGCGCTGATCGTCCGGGTCACCGACGATGTAGCACGGGGAACCGGCCTGCGCGAGGGAGACGTCATTCTCGCGATCAACCGCTCGCTGGTCACGGATGCGAAACAATTCGCCGATCTGCTCGAGGCGAGTCGCGCCGACCAGGCCTTCCGGATCTACTTCGAGCGAAGCGGTCAGACCATCTTCACCGACCTGGTGTTCCGGTGACCGAGGCGCGATACCAGTCGCCGCTGGGGACGCGATACGCCTCCCCGGCGATGCAGCATCTCTGGGGCGAGCCCCACCGGGTGGGCCTCTGGCGCCGGCTCTGGCTCGCGTTGATGGACACCGAACGGGAGCTCGGGCTCGAGATTCCCGCCGCCGCCATCGAAGCGCTGCGCGCGCATCTGGACGACGCCGACCTCGCCGTGGCGGCGCAATACGAGCGCCGGTTCCGGCACGATGTCATGGCGCACGTACACGCCCTTGGCGACCAGGCCCCAGCCGCGCGGCCCTACATCCATCTCGGTGCCACCAGCGCGTTTGTCACCGACAACGCCGACCTGATGGTGATGCGGGACGGGATGCGCCTGCTGGTGGGGCGGCTTGTCGCGCTGCTCCGGGCCCTCGGCGCCTTTGCCGCGCGATACTCGGCGCTTCCCTGCCTCGCCTACACCCACTTCCAGCCGGCGCAGCTCACCACCGTCGGCAAGCGGGCCACGCTCTGGGCCCAGGATTTTGCGCTCGACGCGGAGGAGGTCTGCCACCGGCTGGCGGGACTGGTATTTCTCGGCTGCAAGGGCACCACCGGAACCCAGGCGTCGTTCCTCGAGCTGTTCCAGGGCGATCACGCAAAGGTCCGCGAACTCGACCGGCGGATCGCGGAGCGCATGGACTTCGCGCGTCCCATTCCGGTCTCCGGCCAGACCTATCCCCGGAAAATCGACAGCACCGTCCTCGACGCGCTCTCGGGGCTCGCGCAGTCGGCCTCCAAGATGGCCGCCGACCTCCGCCTGCTCCAGCACGAAGGCGAGCTGCTCGAGCCGTTCGAGTCGGAGCAGATCGGCTCCAGCGCCATGGCGTACAAGCGGAACCCGATGCGCGCCGAGCGGATCACTGCGCTGGCACGATTTCTGATTTCGCTGCAACAGAACGCCGCCCACACCGCGGCAACGCAATGGCTGGAGCGTACCCTCGACGACAGCGCGAATCGCAGGCTGGTGCTCCCGGAGGCATTTCTGGCCGCCGATGCGATTCTCATTCTCGCCACCAACATCGTGACAGGACTCGAAGTGCGGGAGCCGGTCATTGCCCGCCATGTGGCCGATCAAATGCCCTTCATGGCGACCGAGCGCTGGATGATGCTCGGCGTCGCTGCGGGGGGAGACCGCCAGCAGCTGCATGAGGTGATGCGCACGGCGAGCATGACCGTGGCGACCGCTGTGAGCGCCGGCGGCAGGAATGATCTCATGGATCGCCTCGTCGGGGATCCCGCCTTCTCCCGGATCCCGGCCGCGGCGCTCGCCGCCGAGCTCGACCCCACCCGCTACACTGGGCGTTCGGAATCGCAGGTCGCCGAGTTTCTGGAGGAGTTCCTCGAGCCGGTCATCGCCCGCGCGGCCGCGCACGCCGCTCCCGCCGCGGCCTGGGAGGTTCGCGTATGACCTTGGTCGCGTCCACCAGGTTGCCCCTCCCGCTCTGGCGTCGCGGAAAGGTCCGGGACGTCTACGAGGTGGACGACGCGCGGCTCCTCCTCGTCGCGAGCGACCGGGTGAGTGCGTTCGACGTGGTCATGGCCGAGCCGGTACCGAAGAAAGGCGAGGTCCTGACCCAGATCACCGTGGCATGGCTCGAAATCCTCGGGAGGCTCGGTCCCCATCATTTCCTGACTGCCGAGGCCGATCAGATCCTCCGCGAGGTTCCGTCGCTCGCCGGTCACCGCGAGGCGCTGGCGGGCCGGTCGATGCTGGTGCGCCGGACCGCTCCCGTGGCCTTCGAGTGTGTCGTGCGTGGCTATCTGTCCGGCTCGGCATGGCAGGAATACCGTCGGACCGGCACCCTCGCCGGCGAGCGCCTTCCCGAGGGGATGCTCGAGTGTCAGCGATTTCCCCGGCCGCAGTTCTCCCCGGCCACGAAGGCCGAGAGCGGTCACGACGAGAATGTCACGGTGGACGCGATGCGGCTCGCGCTCGGGGCGGAGCGGACGGCGGAGCTCGAATCCCGGAGTCTTGCGCTCTACGAAGCAGGACTTGAGCACGCCGGGCAGCGCGGCATCATCATCGCCGATACCAAATTCGAATTTGGAATCGACGCGGCCGGCACCCTTCGCCTGATCGATGAAGTGATGACGCCGGACTCGTCTCGCTTCTGGCCCGCCGCGGAGTATCGTCCCGGCCGCAGTCAGCCGAGCTTCGACAAACAGCCGCTGCGCGACTACCTGGCGGAGCTCCGGACCGCGGGTGTCTGGGACGGGAACCCGCCACCGCCGCCGCTGCCTTCCGAGGTCATCCTCGCGACCAGCGCCCGATACCTCGAGGCCTTCCGGTTGCTCACCGGCCGGCCGTTGCCGGGGAGCGCCTGATGCGGGTCGCGCCCGAGGGATGGCCGTTCATCGCGATCGCCTGGATCGTGCTGGGCCTGCTGGCTTGGCTGCATCTCTGGATTCCCGCGGTGCTCTGGCTTCCCATTGCGGTCTGGGTCGTGGCGTTCTTCCGGGATCCCGTCCGCGAGGGCCCCCGCGGAGACGAAATCGTGCTCGCTCCAGCCGACGGCAAGGTGGTGAGCGTCATTCCCATCGACGAACCGCTCTTCATTCGCGGTTCCGCCATCCGGATCGCGATCTTCATGAACGTCTTCAACGTGCACGTCAACCGGTATCCCACCCGCGGCCGAATCGGCTTTCGCGCCTACGTTCGGGGAAAGTTCGGTCACGCCGAACGTGAAAAAGCGTCGACCGACAACGAGCACAGCAGCGTCGGCCTCGACACCCCCAATGGCCGGCTCCTCATCCGGCAGATCGCGGGCTCGGTGGCGCGCCGGATCGTGACGGACCATGCCGAAGGCACCGACGTCGGCCAGGCCGAGCGGATGGGACTCATTCGCTTCGGATCGCGGGTGGATGTGTTCGTCCCGGCAGGAATGACGGTCCTCGTGAAAGAGGGAGACAAGACCCTGGCGGCCCGGACGGTGGTGGCGCGATGGAAATGAGGCAGGATCAGCCGGAGCCCCGCGACGGAATCCGCCGCGTTGTCGTGGTGATCCCGAGCGCGTTCACGCTGGGCAACCTCTTCTTCGGATTCTGGGCGATCGTGCAGGCGTTCAATGGAAACTTTCGGCAGGCCGGGTGGTTCATCGTCTTTGCCGGGATCCTGGATTCCCTCGACGGCCGGGTGGCCCGACGAATGGGCACCGGAAGCCGGTTCGGCGCCGAGCTCGACTCGCTGGTGGATGTCATTTCCTTCGGCGTGGCGCCGGCGCTCCTCATCTACTTCCTCGAATTCTCCACCGCGGGGCGCTACGGCTGGATCGTCTGCTTCCTCTACCTCGTGGCGGTCGCACTGCGCCTGGCCCGCTTCAACGTGCTGTCCCACGGCAAACCCACGCCGGGATGGTTCACCGGCCTCCCGTCGCCCGCGGCGGGGATGACGCTCGCCACCTACTACGCCTTCAGCCAGACGAAGTGGTACCGCATGTCGGTCGCGCACCTCGACCTGGAGCACCAGGGGCTGGTGGTGCTGCTCCTGCTGCTGTCGGTGCTGATGGTGAGCAAGGTCATGTATCCACGCGGCGCACCGGTCAGCGCCAAAACGCCCAGGGGGATCGTCGCCCTGGTCGGGCTGCTCGCGATCGTGGTCGGGTCGATCCTCTATCCGTCGTCGATTCTGTTTCCTTTCTTCATCGCCTACGCCAGCTTCGGCGTATTGCGCCACATTGTGCTGATCCTGACCGAGCGCGGAGCCGACGAATGACCTGGCGGGTACATGTCCGGATTCTCCCTCGTGCAGGCCTGCTCGATCCGCAGGGACAGGCCGTGGAGCACGCGCTCTCGGCGTTGCGCTTTCCCGAAGCGAGCAACGTCCACGTCGGGAAGGCCATTGCGCTCGACGTCGCCGCCGCCACCGCCGCGGATGCCGAGGCGAAGGTGCGCACCATGTGCGACAAGCTGCTCGCCAACCCGGTGACCGAGGATTTTGAGATCGCGGTCGAGACGGGAGGCCGGCCGTGATGCGTGTCGCCGTCGTCCGGTTCCCCGGAAGCAATTGCGAGCCCGAGGCGTGCCGCGCGGTGGAGCGCGCCGGCGGGGAGGCGTTCTACGTCGGGCACCGCGATACCTCGCTCAACGGCGCCGACGCCGTCATTCTCCCCGGGGGATTCAGCTACGGCGATTATCTCCGGAGCGGGGCTATCGCCCGGATGAGTCCGGTGATGGAGGCCGTACGCGCCCACGCCGCGGCGGGCGCGCCGGTGCTCGGCATCTGCAATGGCTTCCAGATCCTCTGCGAAGCGGGACTCCTTCCCGGCGCGCTGGTCCGGAATGCCGGCCTCAAGTACCTCTCCCGCCCGGTGGACGTGCGGGTCGAGCGCAGCGCCACGCCCTTTACCTCGCAGTACCGTCCCGGAGAAGTGATCCGCATTCCGGTCGGGCACGGCGAAGGCCGCTTTGTCGCCCCGGAAGCCGCCCTGGACCGGATCGAGGCCGAGGGCCGGGTGGTGCTGCGGTACCACGGGGACGCCGGCGGGGACGTCCCCTTCAACCCGAATGGCTCCGCCCGTGGAATCGCCGCCGTCTGCAGCGCGATGGGCAACGTCGTCGGGATGATGCCGCACCCGGAGCGACTCGCGGAATCAATCCTCGGCGGCGACGCCGGACACCGGGTCTTCACCTCACTCACTTCTCACATGATCGGGGAGCCCCAGGGCGCATGAGCACCGACAAGCCCAGCAGGAACGAGGACGAGTACTTCGCGCGGGAAGAGGCCGAGCGCCTGGCCAAACTGCGCGCCAAGGACCGCGCCGATCAGACCACTGCCGAGCGCAAATCGCATTTCATGAAATGCCCCAAGGACGGCGCCGATCTCCACACCGAGGCGTTTCACGGCATTCAGATCGACCGGTGCCCGGAATGCCACGGCATCTGGCTGGATGGCGGGGAGATCGCCCTCCTCATGAAAGAGGACGATCCGGGTGTGCTCGGCCGGGTGATGGGCGATCTCTGGTCCACACTCAAGAAGGGCCGGGGCAAATCGTGACCCATACCGCGGTCGCGCCTGAGGCGCTTCCCTTCCCCGGGGAGCGGCCCGTCACGACCGAGGTCGTGCGGGAGCACAACCTCAACGATCGGGAATACGCCGAGATCGTGGCGATGCTGGGACGCACGCCCACGCTCACCGAGCTCGGGATCTTCTCCGCGCTCTGGTCGGAGCACTGCTCCTACAAGCACACCAGGCCCATTCTCAAGACCTTTCCGACGACCGGACCCCAGGTGGTCCAGGGACCGGGAGAGAACGCGGGGGTGCTCCGGCTGCCCGACGGCTGGGC
Source organism: uncultured Gemmatimonas sp. (assembly GCA_964439025.1). Taxonomy (GTDB): domain Bacteria; phylum Gemmatimonadota; class Gemmatimonadetes; order Gemmatimonadales; family GWC2-71-9; genus JABFSM01. The sequence continues at coordinate 89,680 of CAYTMW010000006.1, forward strand.
CGTCGCATTCAAGATCGAGTCGCACAACCATCCGAGCGCGGTCGAGCCATACCAGGGGGCGGCCACGGGAGTCGGCGGCATTCTGCGCGACGTGTTCACCATGGGCGCGCGCCCGGTGGCGCTGCTCAATTCCCTCCGGCTGGGACCGCTGGACGAGGCCCGGAACCGGTATCTTTTCGCGGGGATCGTGAAGGGGGTCGGCGACTACGGGAACTGCGTCGGCGTGCCCACGCTGGGCGGAGAAGTTGCCTTCGCACCGGGGTACAGCGCGAACCCCCTCGTAAATGCCATGTGCGTGGGACTGCTCCGCGAGAAAGACCTCATGCGCGCGAAAGCCCACGGCGTGGGCAACGTGCTCCTGGCGATGGGATCCCGGACCGGACGCGACGGCATTCACGGCGCCAGCTTCGCCTCGGAGGAGCTCTCGGCGAAGAGCGAAGCGCGCCGGCCCCAGGTGCAAGTGGGCGATCCCTTCACCGAAAAGCTTCTTCTCGAAGCCACGCTGGAGCTGATCGAAGCGGGGCTCACCGTCGCGATCCAGGACATGGGCGCCGCCGGGTTGACCAGCTCCTCGGCGGAGATGGCGGCGCGGGGTGGCGTCGGGGTCGAGCTCAACACCAGCCTCGTGCCGACCCGCGAGCCGGGCATGACGCCGTACGAGATCATGCTATCCGAATCGCAGGAGCGGATGCTGATCGTGGCGCTCCCCGAGCGGGTCGAGGCCATCCAGGCCGTCTGCGCCAGGTGGGAGCTCGAGGCCACCCCGGTCGGGCGCGTCACCGACGACGGATTGTTCCGCGTGGTGCACGGCGGTGTGACGGTTGCCGCGATTCCTGGCGAGCGTCTGGTGGACGGCTGTCCGGTCTATCACCCGGAAGCGGTTGAATCGCCGGCGGCGGTGGCGAGACGGCGCGCCGCGCCCGCCGAGCCCGCGCGCGCGGATGTACTCGGCGCGCTTCCTCTGCTGCTCGACGACCCGACGATCGCAAGCAAGCGCTGGGTCTACGAGCAGTACGATTCCACCGTGCAGGCCGAGACGGTGCTGGGTCCGGGCGGCGATGCTGGGGTGGTGCGGGTTCCCGGAGCGAGGTTCGGGCTCGCGGTGTCGGTCGATTGCAATCAGCGTTACGTCGCGCTCGATCCCTACGAGGGAGGGAAGGCCGCGGTGGCCGAGGCGGCCCGCAACGTCGCCTGCACGGGGGCCATGCCGCTCGGAATCACCGATTGCCTCAACTTCGGCAACCCCGACAAGCCGGAAGTCTTTTTCCAGTTTCGCGAAGCATGCCGCGGGATCGGCGATGCCTGCCGCGCCTTCGGTACGCCGGTGACCGGCGGAAACGTCTCCCTCTACAACGAGAGCCCGACCGGCGCGATCGACCCGACGCCGACCGTCGGGATGGTGGGGCTCCTTGCCGATGTAACCCGGCGGGTGCCGAGCCACTTCCAGACGCGGGGGGACGCGATCGTGCTCTTCGGGGCCACGGCGGGTCACCTGGGTGGTTCGAGCTACTGGGAAATCGTTCGCGGCTTCGTCGGAGGCCCTCCCCCGCCGGTGGACCTGGCGACGGAGGGCAGGCTTCAGACGTTCCTGGTCGCCGCCGCCGAGGCCGGTCTCCTTCGTTCCGCCCATGATTGCTCCGATGGCGGACTCGCCGTCGCCCTCGCGGAGGCGTGCATCGGCGCGCCGTATGCCGGGACCACCTTCGGGGCGTCGGTCGCCCTCGGGAATTCGGCGGGGCTCGCTCCCGAGGCAATTCTCTATGGCGAAGATGCCGCGCGCGTGGTGGGATCCTGCGGCCGCGAGCGCGTGAAGGAGCTGCTCGCGCTGGCGGAGAGGCATGGGGTGCCAGCCGAGGCTGCCGGACGTGTCGGTGAGGCGCACGGCAGGCTTGAGATTCACCTGCGTGACACTCACACGACGTATGGGTGGGCTGCTGGCGAGCTGCGGCGCGCATATCTCGACGCGATCCCCCGCCGCATGCGGGCGGATGGCGATCGCGGCATGGAAGGACGCTGATCATGTGCGGAATCATCGGAGTGTCTTCCATCCACGACGCCGGGCGGGTGGCCTACCTTGGCCTCTACGCCCTGCAGCATCGCGGACAGGAGAGCGCCGGCATCGTCACCATCGATGCGGCGGGCGAGTCGCATGCGCACCGCGGGATGGGGCTGGTGGGCGACATCTTCCAGGAGCGGCACATCAAGCACCTTCCGGGTGATGTCGCGGTGGGACACACCCGCTACTCCACGACGGGCAGCTCGGTCCTGGCGAACGCGCAGCCCTGCATGGCGAACTATCGCGGGGGCGCGATGGCGCTCGCGCACAACGGCAATCTCACCAATGCCCCGGAGCTCCGGCGCGAGCTCGTGGCGCAGGGCGCGATCTTCCAGTCGTCCTCCGATTCGGAAGTGATCGTTCACCTCATCGCGCGCTCCCCCGCGGCCGATCCCGAGGCCCAAATCCGCGATGCGCTGTCGCAGGTCGAGGGCGCCTACAGTCTGGTGATCACCGTGGGGCGCCTGCTCTACGGGCTGGTCGATCCCCGGGGCTTCCGCCCGCTGGTTCTGGGGCGGCTGGGAGACGGCGTGATCGTCGCCTCCGAGACCTGCGCTCTGGACCTCGTGGGCGCGACGCTCATCCGGGAGCTCGTGCCGGGCGAGTTCGTGCGGGTCGCCAACGGCGTGGTGAAGACGCTGGCGCCGCTTCCGGCGCGGCCGGTGAGCCGCTGCGTCTTCGAGCTGGTGTACTTCGCGCGGCCGGACAGCAATGTCTTCGGTGAATCGGTGGACCGGGTGCGCCGGGAGCTGGGGCGGCAGCTGGCGGTGGAGCACCCCGCTCCCCGGGGCGAGGTGGTGTTCAGCGTGCCCGATTCCAGCAATGCAATGGCACTGGGATTCGCGGAGCAGAGCGGGCTCAAGCTCGAGCACGGCCTGATCCGCAATCACTACGTGGGCCGCACCTTCATCAATCCGACGCAGGCGCTCCGCGTCGCCAAGGTGAAGATCAAGTTCAACCCGGTGCGCGAGGTCATTTCCGGCCGCTCCGTCGTGGTGGTGGACGACAGTCTTGTCCGCGGCACGACGAGCAAGGGCCTGGTGCAGATGATTCGCTCGGTCGGAGCGCGCGAGGTACATCTCCGGCTCGCCTCGCCGCCGATCACGGGGCCCTGTCACTACGGGATCGACACGCCCACTCGCGAAGAGCTGATCGCGGCCACCCATTCCTCGGACGAAATCCGGGATTTCCTCGGCGTGGACACCTTGGGATACCTCTCGCTCGAGGGAATGCTGCGGGCCGCCGGCACCCGCAATTCCTTCTGCCACGCCTGTTTCTCGGGCCAGTATCCCGTCCCGGTCACCCCGGAAGAGCGCCTGGCGACGGTCCTTCCGCCGCTGGTGACGTTGCCGACATGACGGACACCGCCCCACAACCGCTGGTTTTTTTCTTCGGTCAAGGCCGCGCCGACGGCACGGCGGCAATGAAAGACGTGCTCGGCGGCAAAGGCGCCGGGCTCGCGGAGATGACCAACCTCGGCATTCCGGTTCCTCCCGGCTTCACGATCGCCGCGAGTCTCTGCCCCACCTACCTCGAAACCCGGAGCTTCCCTCCCCGCCTCCGGCCCCAGCTCGAAGCGGCGCTGGGGCGGCTCGAAGCCGCGACCGGACGGCAATTCGGCGGGAGCGCCGATCCCCTGCTCGTCTCGGTGCGTTCGGGAGCGGCGGTCTCCATGCCGGGGATGATGGAGACCATTCTCAACCTCGGCCTCAACGACACGACCGTCGAGGGACTTCGTCAGCTCTCCGAGAACCCGAGCTTTGCCTACGACTCCTACCGCCGGTTCGTGCAGATGTACGGCGGCGTCGTGTTCGAGGTGCCCAAACGGGTCTTCGACGAGACCCTGGAGCGACGCAAGCACGCCGCCGGCGCCGCGCGGGACATCGATCTCCCCTGGGAAGCGCTGCGCGATGTGGTGGGAGAGTTCAAGGAGGTGATCCGCCGTGAATCGGGGAAGCCGTTCCCCGAGGATCCGATGGACCAGCTCTGGGGCGCGATCGCCGCCGTCTGCGAAAGCTGGAACACCCGCCGCGCTATCGACTACCGGAAGCACCACGACATTCCCGACACGATGGGGACGGCGGTCAACATCGTGGCGATGGTCTTCGGCAACATGGGTGAGGATTCGGGCACCGGAGTGGCCTTTACCCGCGATCCTTCGACCGGCGAGCCCGCCCTCTACGGCGAATACCTGCTGAACGCGCAGGGCGAAGACGTCGTCTCGGGCATTCGCACCCCGGAGCCGATCACCCGCCTCCGCGACCGCATGCCGGACGCCTTCCTGGAGCTCGAGCAGGTCGCTCGTACCCTGGAGCGGCACTTCCGCGACGTGCAGGATCTCGAGTTCACGATCCAGCGCGGGCGGCTCTACATGCTGCAGACCCGCCGGGCCCAGCGTTCCGGCCACTCGGCAGTACGGTGCGCGGTCGAGATGGTGGACGAGGGGCTGATCTCCGAGGAAGAGGCGATCGCGCGGGTACCTCCCAACGACCTGAATCAGCTCCTGCATCCGACGATCGATCCCAAGGCGGCGCTCGACCTGCTCACCACCGGACTTCCCGCCTCACCGGGGGCGGCCAGCGGCGCCGCGATCTTCGACGCGGATCACGCCGAGACGCGCGGCAGGAAGGGCGAGCCGGTCATCCTGGTGCGCCGGGAAACCAGCCCGGAAGACTTCCACGGGATGCTCGCGGCCAAGGCGATTCTCACCGCGCGGGGTGGCATGACCTCCCACGCCGCCGTGGTGGCCCGCGGCATGGGCAAGCCCTGCGTGGCGGGCGCGCACGAGATCGAAGTCGACGAGCGGGCTGGGTCGTTCGCGGTGGACGGACGGCGGATCCAGGAGGGCGAATGGATCACCGTCGACGGCAGCACCGGGCGGGTCTATGCGGGCAAGGCCCGTCTGGTGCCCCCCGAGCTGTCGGGACATTACTCGCGCCTCATGGGGTGGGCCGACGGCATGCGCCACCTCCGGGTCCGGGTCAACGCTGACACACCGGCGGACGCGCACCGCGGACGGGATTTCGGCGCCGAGGGGATCGGGCTCTGCCGGACCGAGCACATGTTCTTCGAGGGCGACCGGATCACCGCCATGCGCGAGATGATCCTCGCCTCCGACGTGGCGGGGCGGAAGCAGGCGCTCGCGAAGCTGCTCCCGATGCAGCGAACCGACTTCGAGGGGATCTTCCGGGCGATGGAGGGCTATCCGGTCACCATTCGTCTCCTCGATCCTCCGCTCCACGAGTTCCTCCCGAAGGAAGCGGACGAGGTGGCCGGGCTCGCGCGCGACATGGGCAAGACGGTGGAGGAAGTGACCCGCGCCATTGCATCGCTCTCGGAGGTGAATCCGATGCTCGGGCTCCGCGGCTGCCGGCTCGGCATCATGTATCCCGAGATTACGATGATGCAGGCGCGGGCGATCTTCGAGGCGGCGTGCACCGTCGCCAACCGCAAGGGCCGGGTCCAGCCCGAAGTGATGATTCCGCTGGTGGCCCACGTGGTGGAATTCCGCAAGCAGGCGCTGCTCGTCCGGCAGGTGGCGGAAGAGGTGTTCCGGGAGCGTCAGCTCTCCGTGCCCTATCTCCTCGGCACGATGATCGAGCTGCCACGCGCCGCGCTCACCGCCGACGAGATCGCGCGGGAGGCCCAGTTCTTCTCCTTCGGCACCAACGATCTCACCCAGACCACGTGGGGGCTGTCACGCGACGATGCGGGGGTGTTCCTTCCGGAGTACCTCAAGCGCAACATCATCGACGACGATCCGTTCATTCAGCTCGACATCGAAGGGGTCGGCAAGTTGATCGCGATGGCGGTGGGGCTGGGCCGGCGGGAGCGCCAGGACCTCAAGCTGGGGATCTGCGGCGAGCACGGGGGCGAGCCGCGCGCGGTGGCCTTCTGCGAGGCCCTGAAGATGAACTACGTCTCGTGTTCTCCCTACCGGGTGCCGATCGCGCGGCTGGCCGCGGCGCAGGCGGCGCTCGCGGAGCGCGGCACCATGAATCGAACGCGGGCGACGGTGTGAACAGCGGCAAGGGTCACCGGTGAACGGGACCAGCCCTTTGGGCGTGTCACCCTGAGACCGGCCGCTTCGCTTCGCTCAGCGTGACCGATGGCGCAGCATCGATCGTCTACGGTGTTCAGACTTGATCAAACCCGCCTCGAACTCCTCCTTCGGCATCGGCCGCCCTACCAAATAGCCCTGGATCTTGTTGCACCCGCGATCCTTCAGGAATTCCGCCTGGGCCTCGGTCTCGACCCCCTCCGCGACGACATCGAGCTCCATCGCGCGCGCCAGGGCGATGATCGCGGTCGTGATAGCCGAATCGTCGGGATCGGAGGTAATGCCAGCAATGAAGGAGCGGTCGATCTTGAGTGTGGTCACCGGAAAGTTCTTGAGGTAGCTGAGCGAGGAATACCCGGTGCCGAAGTCGTCGATCGCAAGGCTCACTCCGAGATCGGCCAGCTCCCGGATGGTTCGTCCCGTGACGCCACGGGGCTCCATCAGCATCGATTCGGTCAGCTCGAGCACGAGGGACCGGGGCCGGAGTCCGGTCTCCTCCAGGATGGTCCGCACGGTCTCGACGATGCCGTCGTGGCGGAGCTGCCGGGCGGAGAGGTTGACCGATATCCGGACGGTGCCCAACCCGGCAGCTTCCCACGCCTTCGCCTGCGAGCACACCTCGCGGAGAATCCATTCGCCGAGGGGCACGATGAGCCCGCATTCCTCGCAGAGCGAGATGAATTCCGCGGGTGAGACGAGGCCCCGCTCCGGATGCGCCCAGCGGACCAGCGCCTCCGCGCCCACCGGCTTCCTGGTGTGGAGATCCACGATGGGCTGGTACCAGATGGTGAACTCGCGCGCCTCGACCGCCTTGCGCAGCTGCTGCTCCAGCTGCAGGCGGGCCATCGCTTCGGCGTTCATCGACGCGGAATACATCTGGTAGGTGTTGCGGCCCTGTTCTTTCGCGTGATACATCGCGACGTCGGCGCTCTTCAGCAGCTCCTCGGTATCGGCGCCATCGAACGGATAGATGGCGATACCGACGGAGGCCGTGACGAAGACTTCCTGCGTCCCGAGACGGATCGGTCGTCGAAGCGACTCCAGGAGCCTTCGAGCCACGCGCACCGATTCCTGCGGGTCGGTGAGATCGGACAGCACCACGGTGAACTCGTCGCCGCCGAGCCGGGAGACTTCGGCAGCACCCTGCTCGGATCCGATCCGGGCCACACTGTCGCCCACCCGCGACGACGCCACGAGGCGCCGGGAGACTTCCTGGAGCAGCTCGTCCCCGAGGTCGTGCCCCAGGGTGTCGTTGATCCGCGAGAAGTGATCGAGATCGATGAAGCACACCGCCACGAACCGGTCGTTGCGCACGGCGCGCACGAGTGCCTGGGCGAGACGCTCCTTGTAGAGCACACGGTTGGGCAGCTTGGTGAGGCTGTCGTAGAAGGCGAGAAAGCGGACCTGATCCACCATCTTCGCGTTGGAGAGCGCCACCGCGACCTGGTCGGCGATGCGGCGCACCTGGAGCATGTCGTCCTCGGTCGTCTCACCCGGCTTCCTCCGCAGCGCGAGCACGCCGAGCAGATCTCCGCCGTAGCGGAGCGGGAAGGCCTCGACTTCGGACGCTTCACCCTCGCGATGGAAATGGGCGAGGAAGGGGGGCAGGGCCTCCTCGCCGGTGGTGTAGACCAGCCGGTCGGGGTACTGGTGCGCGCGGCGAAGGTCTTCCGCTGCCAGCCGCACGCTCGCATGTTCGCGCTCGACCCCTCCCGCGGAGGCACGCCACGTCGTCGCATCCGCGCTCTCGGAAGCGGCGAGCAGCGTGATGCTGAGCCCGTCGCAGGGGCAGATTTCGGGGATCCGGTCGATGACGGTCTGGGCGATCGAGCCCGCGTCCATCGAGGAGAGCACGGCGCGATCGATCTGCGCCGCCGCCTTGAGGGCGTTGAACTGGCGCGCCAGGCGGGTCGACATCGTGTTGAACGAGCCGGCGAGCTCTTCGAGCTCGTCGCCGCTCGAGACCCGCACGCGATGCTCGAAGTCGCGCTCGGCGATCCGGCGGGTTCCGCGCTGCAGCTCCGCGAGGGGCTGCAGGCTGCGCCGGATCTGACTCATGCTCAACAGGAGGACGGCGAGCAACGCCACCGCCAAGAGGAGCGGAAAGTCACGCCGGAACGACGCCATTGGAATCAGCACGTCGGCCATCGGCTGGCTCATGATCACGCGTAGCGGGGCGAGGAAAGCCCGGCCCGTCGCCGCAGGCGCCCACCAGGAGGCCAGTGACTCTCCGCGCGGACCCGTCCACACGAATGTCCCGCTCGGCGCGCGCGCCAGCGGACCCGCGACGCCCGAGGTGACGGGCGCGCCGTCGGCCGACGACGAGATCAGCACGCCCACCCGGGGATCCCAGAGCGTGAGGCTGACGCTCGAGGGCAGCGCCTCTTCGTCGGCGCTGCTCCAGAGATACGCCGGGTTGATCCGGACGACGACCCGTTCCGAGCCCCTTGCGAGGCGGTGCACCAGGTAGATCCGGACGGTGTCGGCGGCGTGCCGCCATGCCAGCACCGTGCTTTGCCCGGGTACGAGGGGAGGCAGATCATCCGGGGCGAGGAAACCGAGGACGTCCGCCTCGCCGGCCAGATGCCTCGGCGCGTCGGCCGAGACCCACACGACTTGGTCCGCGGCGTAGAGCAGCGCGGACGCACATTCGGAACAGGTCGATAACCGAGCGGCCGACTTTCGCAAGTCGGTTTCCAGGAAGTCGAGCCGGTCGAACAGCGTGTGTCCGGCGGCTCCCGACACCGAGGCGAGCCGTTCCCAGCTTTGCTGGGTGAGCTGAGCCGCAGTGCTCTGGAACGACAGCCAGCCGAGGGCGGACGTGGGGACAATGGCGCAGACGACAAAGAGCAGAAGGAGCCGCTGCCCAAACCTGCTCTGGAGGAGCAGCTTCGTCGCGAGGGACGTCGAGTCGGCAGGCGCCTTCAACTGCTTGCGCATCGCGATCCAGACTTGGGAGTGACCGGGAAAACGTCCCCGGCACAGGTCCAATCAGCAACGCGCGGGCCAAGCCCTTAGAGGGATGCTATGCCATGGTCACACAAGGGGTTGTGGCCGCCGGCGTGCGTCCTGGCAACCCCCGCCCCTCCCCGCCTCCCTCGCATCCCCAGAGGGGCGCGTCTACTTTGCCTCCTCGCGCCATTGGTCCTAAGCGACTTTGCCTCTTAGCCTTCTTGCCTCCCTCTCCCGGAGTCCCCATGGCGAATCCTGTCGTCGGCGTGGTAATGGGTTCGAGCTCCGATTGGGACGTGATGCAGCACGCGGCCCGGCGCCTGGACGACTTCGGCGTCGCATATGAAGCCCGAGTCGTCTCGGCGCACCGGACGCCCGATCTGCTCTTCGAGTACGCCGCCACCGCCGCAGAGCGGGGGCTCGCGTGCATCATCGCCGGTGCCGGCGGCGCCGCGCACTTGCCCGGGATGCTCGCCGCGAAGACGATCGTTCCGGTCCTCGGCGTGCCGGTGCCGTCACGCCACCTTCAGGGTCTCGACTCCCTCCTCTCGATCGTGCAGATGCCCGCCGGCGTTCCGGTCGCCACCTTCGCGGTGGGTGAAGCGGGCGCGCACAACGCCGCGCTCTTTGCCGTGGCGCTCATCGCGAGGGGCGATCCCGCGTTGCGCCGCGCGCTCGCGCAATTCCGCGCGACCCAGGGGGAGCAGGTGCTGGCCACCCGCCTGCCACCCACCTCGCCCTGATGATCCTCCCCGGAGCCACCCTGGGCCTTCTCGGAGGAGGACAGCTGGGGCGGATGTTCACGACGCGGGCCCGGTCGATGGGATACGAGGTGGTGGTCCTCGATCCCGATCCCCACTCGCCGGCCGGCCGCATCGCCACCCGGCATATCGAAGCGCCCTACGAAGATCTCCATGCCCTGGGTCAGCTCGCCGGCGTCTCCTCCGCGATCACGACGGAGTTCGAGAACGTTCCCGCGGCCGCGCTCGATTTCCTGGCGCCGAGGGTGCGGGTCCGGCCGGGCCCGGTGGCGCTCGCCATCGCGCAGGACCGCATCAGCGAGAAGAGGTTCCTTCTGGATGCCGGGATCGCGACCGCGGCGTTCGCGCCGGTGCGGGACGCCGACGAGCTCGAGCAGGCGTGGGAACGCATCGGGGCCCCCGCGTTGCTCAAGACGAGCCGGCTGGGGTACGACGGAAAGGGCCAGGTGACGGTCGAATCGCGCGAGGACGCCCGGCGGGCGTTCGCCGCGCTCCGAGGGGTTGCCTGCGTGCTGGAGCGCCGGCTCGCACTACAGGGAGAAATCTCCGTCGTGCTTGCCCGGGGGGAGGATGGCAGAATCGAATCCTTTCTTCCTGGGGAGAATCGTCATCTTCGCGGGATCCTCGACACCACCGTCGTGCCGGCCCGCTTCCCCCGGCCGCTGCTGGACCAGGCGGTGGCGATGGCGGGTGACGTCGCCGCCCGGCTCGACTATGTCGGCGTCATGGGACTCGAGCTGTTCGTCGCGGATGGCGGTCGGCTCTTCGCCAACGAAATCGCACCGCGGCCCCACAACAGCGGGCACTACACCCTCGATGCGTGCGACGTGTGCCAGTTCGAGCAGCAGGTCCGCGCGCTCACCGGCCTGGCGCTCGCCACCCCGCGCCTCCTGTCCGCGGTGTGCATGATCAACCTGCTGGGCGATCTCTGGTGCCACGGGGAGCCCGCGTGGGGGGCCGCGCTCGCGATGCCGGGCGTCTCCCTGCATCTGTACGGGAAGAAGGACGCCCGGCCGGGGCGCAAGATGGGACACCTGAACTGTCTGGCGGAAACCGCGGACCAGGCGGAGGCGCTGGCCCGGCGCGCCCTTGCGGCGCTCGTGGGTTAGGGCAGGCGGCTCGCCAGCCGCCGCAGCGGCGCCAGATCCTCCCGGGCTTTCGGATCGGCCTGAGCCCAGTTCCTCGCCAAGTGGTCCAGCGCCTGCTCCGCAGCCGGCTTGTTCCCGGTGGCGATCGCGGCGCGGGCGAGCCCGAGCAGCCCGCGGGAACGGCCGGGGGCCAGCGCCAGGGCGCGGCGAAACTCGGCTTGTGCTTCGGTGGGGTTGATCTCGAGCAGCAGCCATCCCAGGAGCTCGTGACTCGGCTCCACGATCGCCGGGGGTCCGAACTCCATCGGCATCGCATCCTCGATCGCGGTGGCCTCGCGCAGCGCGCGCACACCTTCCTCCCGGCTTCCTCCGAGGAAGAGCGCCATCCCGCTCAGCTCGCGCGCCATGACCCGCCCGGCCATCGTCGCGGGATCGGCGGCGCCGCGATCCTCCCCCAGCGCGTCCGCACGGTGGGCGACCTCCGAGGCGGCCTTGGTGAGCGCACTCAGGTCGCGCCGGCGGTAGGCGATGGCCCCCCGGGTGAAGCCGTCGGTGAGCTCGCCTAGCAGCGACATGCGGTCATGGCTCGACTCCTGGTCGAAGACGAGGCCGCGCCAGTCTTCCGAGTGCAGGAGGTAGTGCGCCCGCATGTCCACCAATGCCCCGTGCTGGGCGTGCAATCCCCCACCCGCGAGGTTCCTGCGCAGCTGCGCGATCAGGTCCTGCGCCATGCCGTAGCGGCCCTGCTGGATGAGGCCGTAGATGAGCCAGCTCGAGTAGTGCCCCGGCAGGGTGGCCTGGAGCCGCATCGCGATTCGATTCTGTGCCACCACGTCGTCCCACATTCCCATCGCGAGGAAGATGTGGGTCGTCATGTGCTGGGCGTGCGCGGCGTCCGGGGCGATCCTCGCGTACGCGCGCGCGGCATTGAGCCCGAGGGGTGCGTGCACCGGATCGTCGTACGCGTGGATCAGATAGTGCACCGCCCCGGGATGATCGGCGTTGGCGCGGAACACCGTGTCGGCATAGGGCGCGGCGCGGAGGTAGGTGACGGTATCCCGGATCCCCTGATTGAGGCCGAGCAGCGCCAGCGCGAAAAACGTCTTGGCCTCGAGGTCATCCGGATTCTCCCGGACCAGCCGTTCCATCACCTGGGCATAGAGGGTGTCGCGGCGGGGCTTCGAGCCCGGCCCGTAGAGCGCCTCGACCGCTTCGAGATACCGCCGTTCCCGCGCGGTGGGCGCCCTGGCCCGGCGAGCCTCCGGTACCGGACCCAGGCGCTCGAGCGCGCCACGGCCGGAGCTCAGATCCTGCTCGTTCCAGACCGGGTGCGTGTAGGTCATCGCTTCGCCCCAATGCGCCATGGCGAACCCGGGCTCCAGCGTCTGAGCCTTCAGAAAGGCCCGCTCCGCGCTCTGGTACTCGAAGCTGTGAAGGAAGAGCACTCCCTGAAGGAATGCCGCCTGGGCCGCCGCCGAACCGGACGTCGGGAAGGTGATGGTTCCGAGGCGAGGGCTGAGGGGAACGTTCTGCGCCGCAGCGGGAAACCCGGCGAGGACCGTGGCGATGCAGAGGCCGAAGCGGCGGGGCATAGTCAATAATAGCGAGTAGCGAGTAGCGAGTAGCGAGTAGTCAGAAGGGGAATGACTTTCCCTTCTGACTATTCGCTACTCGCTATCTCCTGGCAGTGGAGGCGCAGGGAATCGAACCCTGGTCCGAACCAGCTTTCAGCGCAGCGTCTACGTGCGTAGGCCGGTGTCTTCGCGTGGTCCCGGGCCGGTCATCGGCCAACCTTCCCGGAACGAACCTCCGAAGAATCTCACCTGCCGCGTCGGAGGACCACGGCAGGCCAGCCCGGTTTTGCGTATTCGACGCCGACGCCCCGGACGGGCTCCGTCGCCGAAGGTGCCTAAAGCGAGACTAGCTCAGCTTAGGCAGCCAGCGCCAAATTAGAGTTGGCATTTGAACGTTTCCAAGCGGTTTTACCAGGGACCTGGACCTGGGCACGCTGCCACACCTTCTACTGACCCGTCGAAGCCAGTCGCCCCCTTTCGAAGCTCCATGAATAGTAATGGAGCGCAGGATGGACGCAAAGACGGGGCGAGCGAAGAGCGAGGAGCGGAACGCCTTCCCTCCTCGCCCTTCGCCACTCGCTATTCGCTTTTCGGCCTTGCCGCCGCGCGCTCCACTGCTTCCATGACGCGCAGCAGATTCCCGCTCCACAGCTTGCTGATCTGCCCTTCAGTGTAACCGCGCCGCACCAGCTCGAGCGTGACGTTGAAGGTCTCGCTCGCGTCGCTCCATCCCTCGACGCCCCCACCGCCGTCGAAGTCCGAGCTGATGCCCACGTGATCGAGACCGATCAGCTTGACGGCGTAATCGAGATGATTGGCGAAGTCCTTCACCGTGGCGCGGGGCGGCGGCGGGTATTTCTGATTGAGCGTCTGCATCTCCTGCTGGAAAGCGGCGCGCACCGAATCCGGAAGCCCCTGGGCTCCGCCGACGCCCGTCAATCCGTACTTCTGCTGCAGCGTTCGCTGCGCCGCCTGCCGCTCCGGGGATTCCTGGCCGCACTTCACGTAACCGTTGAATGCCACCAGCTGGGCCACCCCGCCGTTCTTCTCGAGGCCGAGGAGCTGCTCGTCATCCAGGTTCCGCGAGTGATTGCAGATCGCGCGCACCCCGGAGTGGGAAGCGATGATCGGCGCGGTGGAGAGCGCCAGCGTCTGCATCATCGACTGCTTCGACGGGTGAGAAATGTCCACCATGATGCCGAGCCGGTTCATCTCGGCGATGACCTGGCGGCCGAGGGGTGAGAGGCCATTGTGAAGCCACACCCCGTCCCTCTCGCCCGTGTTGGAATCGGAGAGCTGGCTATGTCCGTTGTGGGCGAGCGACATGTACCGGCCGCCCAGATTGTAGAACGTCTCCACGTTGGTGACATCGGTGCCGATCGGATAGCCGTTCTCGACGCCGATCAGCGCGACCTTCTTGCCGCTGGCGTAAATGCGGCGCGCGTCGGCGGCGGTCAGGGCGAGCCCGATGCGGTCGGGCGCGATCTGCTCCGTCAGCCGGTGGATCGCCTCGAATTTCTCGACAGCGACGGCGCGCGCCCGGGCATAGCCCTCCGGCGTGAAGTCATTCCGCTGCCCGACGTAGACGATGAAGAAGACGGCGTCAAGTCCCCCTTCCTCCATCTTCGGGAGGTTGACCTGGGTCTGGAGCCGCTGGGTGTAGTTCCGCTCGGCGGTGAAATTCGACGGGTTGATGTCCACGTGGGTGTCGAGCGTCATCACCCGATCGTGAATGGCGCGGGCCCGGGCGACCAGCGCGGGATCGTCCTGGGCCGCGAGCGGCCCGACCAGCAGGCCCACGGTGGCGCACAGGAAACGACAACTCAGCCTCATTCGAGAATTCTCCTTTTGTGATGGTCGCGCCCTCGCGCCTGTGCCTCTTTGCCTCTTTGCCTCATTGCCTCTTTGCCTCCTCAAACACCACTACCCGATCGCGCCCCGCCCGCTTCGCCTCAACGAGAGCGGCGTCGGCTTGGGCCGGGAGGCCCTCCCTGGTGGCGCTGGTATCGGGGCACGCCGCCACCCCGAACGACGCGCGCAGCGGTCGCTTCTCACCCTGCCACTTCCACTCGCTCCAGGCGAGCGCCTGCCGGATCCGCTCGGCAACCTGCCGCCCCCGTTCCAGCGTCGCCCCCGGAAGCCAGATCGCGAATTCCTCGCCGCCGTGCCTCGCGACAGTGTCGATGTCGCGCACCGCCTGGATCAGGAGGCGCGACACATGCACCAGCGCCGCCTCCCCCGCCGGATGGCCGAGGCTGTCGTTGAGCGGCTTGAAGTCGTCGAGGTCGGCGTACACCAGCGCACCGGTCGGCATGCTGATCGAGGTCATCACCTCGCCGAGCCCGCGACGGTTTCGGAGTCCGGTGAGCGGATCGCGAATGGCGGCATCATTGAGCGCCCGCCGCTCCAACGCAGCGAGGAGGCGTGGACCTGCCGTCTCCACCGCACTTCGGAATGCCGCGAGCTGTGGGCCCACCGGCTCCGCGCCACCCGTCGTCCACACCGCGACGGCGCCAAGCGGTATTTTTCCCCCGGGAATAGGGCAGACGAAGGAGGGGTCGCGCCGCTGTCGGCGGTTGGAGAGGACGTTGCCGAACGGTGCCACCACCCCGGCGATCGAGCCCGCGCGACCGAGGGCTGCCTGCTCCAACGCGCTCCCTTCGGCGATGATGGTGCGCAGAAGGCGGCGGTCGGTCCGCAGGGAGACGCCGGTGATGCGAACGCCGGCGGTGTCGGCGAGCGCCACGCAGGTTTCGACGCCGAGGAGCCGTTCCAGCTGATGCGCGAGACGGAGCGCGACACTCTCCACCGACTCCCCGGGAGTGTCCCGCTCCTTGGCCACGTCGGCCAGGATGGGCCGCCACCGGTCATAGTCGAGCAGCCGGGCGAGGTCGCGCTGGGCAGTCGCCGTTGCCTGGGGAGAGCTGCCGGCGGGGAGGTGCAGTCCCGCCGCGCGCCCCTCCAGGCTGGCAAACACGAGCGTCCCCGACCCCAGCCGTTCGACGCCCTGCCCGTCACCCACCCGCTGGTGCTCCAGCCGGGACCGGACCACACGGTCCACCTCGTCGGAGAGACCCCCGGTTGGCACCGCCACCTCACGCGTGCCGGGGCCGACCATCCAGGCCCCCATCGCGCCGTTGGACCGGAGAATCCACTCCAGCAGTGGAGGACCTTCTGCCGTGGGCCGGGACGCCGCCACAGGACGTTCCGGCCGCCGTCCCCGGCTGATGAGCGAGCCGACAATAGCTCCGGCAGCAAGTCCTGCCGCAAACCAGAGGAGCGAGCTCATGAACGTCCCCGGCCGAGCCATCCGCGCCGACGGAACCAGATGAAGATCACCACGCAGACTCCGGCCAGGAGGGCCAGGACGGCCGGATACCCCCACCGTTTTCCCAGCTCCGGCATGTGCTCGAAGTTCATCCCGTACACCCCGACGATGAACGTGAGCGGAAGGAAGAATACCGAGAAGACCGTCAGCACGCGCATCACCTCGTTGGTGCGGTGGGAGGCCATGGTGACGTGCATGCTCAGGAGGTTGTTCAGATCCTCCTGGAGCTGATCGGCCCAGAAGTGGTAGCTCTCGGTGTTTTCCTTGAGGTCCTGGTACAACGGCAGCATCCGCTCCCCGGCCGGCGTCATTCTGACGATCACGTTCTGCGTCTGCCAGAGCATGCGTTTGATCAGGCTCACCCGCCGCTTGAGCACGTGGACCCGCTCGAGCGGCGGGGCCGGCATGTCGGGCCGGAACAATCCCTCCTCGAACGCGTCGATGTCGTCCTCGGCCTGCTGCAGCGGCTTGTCGTAGGTATCGAGGGTGGCTTTGACGAGAGCCGACAGCAGCGCGGTCCCCGTGCACTCCTCTGCGGCCGGTCCGCTGAATCGCTCCCGCACCGCGGCGATCGCGGGAAGATCCACCCGGTGCACGGTGAGACCGGCATCGCCACGGAGGAAGAGCGCGATCTTGCGGGTGAGCTCCTGAACCGTGCCAGCGGACCCCGGGGCGGCCGCGTCGAACACCCGGAGGATCAGGAAGATCGAATCACTGAACCGCTCATACTTCGGGAGGTGCTCCGGATCGAGGCAGTCCTCGACCGCGGTGGCCGGGAGTCCGTGGCGGGCAGCCAGCTCCTGCAGCTCGGCGCGTGTCGGGGCCGTCACGTCGATCCAGGTGAACGGCGGCTGCTCGGAGCGGTAGACGGTCTCCTTCATCAGCCACCTTTCCTCGCGCGAGTCGAAAGCAACCGGACCGCGGCCATCGCCGCGCCGAAGCCGTTGTCGATGTTGACCACCGTCACCCCCGCGGCGCAGGAATTCAGCATGCCGAGGAGGGCGGCCACACCGCCGAACGACGCACCATAGCCTACGCTCGTGGGCACGGCGATGACCGGCGCGGCAACGAGGCCACCCACGACGCTCGGGAGCGCGCCTTCCATTCCCGCCACCACGATGATCACATCGGCTCGCTGGAGGGTATCGCCGGCGCTGAGCACCCGGTGGATCCCCGCGACGCCGACATCGGAGAGTCGGGAGACCCGGACACCCATAGCCTCGGCGGTCGTGGCGGCTTCTTCCGCCACCTCGAGGTCGCTGGTTCCCGCGGTCACCACCAGCAGGTTTCCTTCGAGGGTCGCGGGTGACGCCGCAGGAAGCCATGCGGTGCGCCCTGCCGCGCTGTGGCCCAATCCCGGAAACCGGTTTCGGAGGGCGGCAGCCTGGTCGTCACTCACGCGAGTGCAGAGAAAACCACCATGCGCCGACTCGAGCGCCTCGCAAATTGCGACGACCTGCACCGTCGTCTTGCCCGCGGCAAAGACGACCTCCGCATGTCCCTGGCGCAGCGCGCGGTGATGGTCGAGCTGGGCGAAGGCCAGATCTTCAGTAGGAAACTGGGCGAGCGAGTCGAGCGCGTGCCCCGGTGTTACCGAGCCAGCGGCGACGTCCTTCAGAAGGTGCTCGAGGCGATCCCGGTTCACGCCGCCTGGACGGCCGGCTCGAGGTAGTCGCGGAAGATCGCTTCGGCTTCGACCATCGATTCCACCTGAAAGAGGCGCTCGCGAAGATGCGCCGAGGCCGGGAGTCCCTTGGTGTACCAGCCCAGATGCTTCCGGAATTCGATGACGGTCTTGCGCTCGTCGCCCTGGAGGCGAAGCGCCAGCCGGGCATGATCGAGGGCAACGGCGAATCGCTCCCCCGCGTCGGGCGGCGGCCCGGGCACTTCGCCCCGCAGCAGTGCCCGACCGTCGCGGAAGATCCACGGATTCCCGAAGGCGCCGCGTCCCACCATGACCGCGGCGCAGCCGGTGTGCTCCCGCATGCGCAGGATATCGCCGGCGCTGTTGATGTCGCCGTTTCCGATGACGGGAATCTCCAGCGCGTCGACCACCCGGGCGATCTCGTCCCAGTCGGCCTTGCCCTGGAACATCTGCGAGCGGGTGCGGGCGTGCAGCGTGAAGGCGCGAGCACCGGCGTCCTGCATCCGGAGCGCGATGCCGACGGGGTCACGCATCTCGTCGTTCCAGCCGCTTCGGGTCTTCACCGACACGGGGAGGTGCGTCGCCGCCGCGACGTCGCGGATGATTCGCTCGACCAGGTCCATGTCCCGGAGGCAACCCGAGCCGCCATTGCGCTGCACCACCTTCTTCACCGGACATCCGAAGTTGATGTCGATGAAGTCGGGGTGATACGCGTCGGTGACGATCGCCGCAGCGCGCGCCATTCCCAGCGGATCGGCGCCGTAGATCTGGACCCCGACCGGGCGCTCGATCTCGTCGAACTCCGCCCCCTCGAGGGTCCGCCGAATTCCGCGGCGGATCGCCTCGGCAGAGAGGAATTCCGTCATGAGGATGTCGGCGCCGAAGCGACGGCAGATCTGACGGAACGGGCCTTCCGACACCCCGGCCATGGGAGCCAGGATGAGGGGGACGCCGGGGGAGGAGAAGAACGGTAACCGCATGAGGGAAAGCTATTTGGCAAAGGCGGAAGCGGCAACGCGGGGGGTACCGGACGCCTTCCCGCCAATCTAGACTACACCGGGAATGCGCCTCCGCGATTTCCTGGACCCCAACGCCGTCTCCTTCGACCTTCAGGCCTCCACCAAGGACCTGGTGTTCGATGAATTGGTGGCGCTGCTGCGTCTCGATGAGCGCTCGACCCTGCAGGTGAGCCGGTTGCTCAAGCGCCGGGAGACGCTGGGCTCGACCGGCGTAGGGCGCGGGTTCGCCATCCCGCACTGCCGCTCCCTGGCGCTCAATCGATTGCGCCTGGGATTCGGGCTGCACCGCGCCGGCCTGGAGTACGATGCCGTCGATCACCGCCCGGTGCACATCCTTTTCATGATTGTGGCGCCGCCGACCGAAGTGTCGAATCAGTATCTGCCGGTGCTCGGAAAAATCGCTCAGTTCGCCCAGATGCCGGACGTGCCGGATCGGCTGATGGCGCTCACCGATGCGGAGCAGCTCTTCCGGCTGCTCGAGGAAAAGGGGGGTTAGGCTACTCCCACTCGATCGTGGCGGGCGGCTTCGAGCTCACGTCGTACACGACCCGGTTCACTCCCTTCACTTCGTTGGCAATGCGGTTTGAGATGTGCCCCAGCACGTCCGGTGGGAAGGGGTACCAGTCGGCGGTCATCCCGTCGCGGCTGGTGACCGCGCGCAGCGCCACCGCCTGATCGTAGGTGCGGAAGTCCCCCTGCACTCCCACCGAGCGGATCGGCAGCAGCACGGAAAAGGCCTGCCAGATCTCGTCATAGAGTCCCGCCGCGCGAATCTCCTCGATGTAGATGGCATCCACCTGCCGGAGCACATCCAGCGCCGACCGGGACACCGCGCCCAGAATGCGGATCGCGAGCCCCGGTCCCGGAAAGGGGTGCCGTCCCACCATCTCTTCTGGAAGGCCGAGCTCGCGTCCTACCTGGCGCACTTCGTCCTTGAAGAGTTCACGGAGCGGCTCGATCAGCGCGAATGGCAGCTTGTCGGGCAGCCCGCCGACGTTGTGGTGGGTCTTGATGGTGACCGATGGGCCTCCGCCGGGCGACATCGATTCGATGACATCGGGATAGAGCGTCCCCTGCACCAGGAAGCCGACATCCCCGCCGACCGACTTCGCCTCGCCCGCGAACACCTCGATGAACTCGTGCCCGATGATCCGCCGCTTTTCTTCGGGATCGCTGACCCCGTCGAGCCGGGCGAGGAACCGTTCACTCGCGTCGATCACCCGGAGGTCGATGCCGAGATGCCGGCGAAAGGTCTGCTCCACCTGCTCGCGTTCGTGCAGCCGGAGCAGCCCATGATCCACGAAGATGCAGGTGAGCCGGTTGCCGACGGCCTTGTGGACCAGCGCGGCGGCCACCGACGAATCGACGCCGCCGGATAGCCCGCAGATGACGCGGTTCGCCGGCCCGACCTGGCGGATGATCCGGGCGACCTCACTCTCGATGAAATGTCCCGCGGTCCAGTCCGGCGCGCAGCCGCACACATCGAAGAGAAAGCTCGCGATGATTTCTCCGCCGCGGGGGGTGTGCGCGACCTCGGGATGAAATTGTACCGCGAAGACCGGCTTGCTCTCGTGCTCGAAGCCGGCGACCGGCGAATTCGCGCTCGACGCGGTGGCCACGAAGCCCTGAGGCAGGGCCTCGACGTGGTCGCCGTGACTCATCCATACCTGGATCTCTTCGCCCGGCGTGAAGCTTTGGAAGAGACGGCCGCCCTGGACCTTGACCGCGGCCCGGCCGTACTCCTTCCGCGAAGCGCTCACCACCCGCGCTCCGGCGAGATGCGCGATGAGCTGCATCCCGTAGCAAAGTCCGAGCACCGGAATGCCGAGGTCGAGCAGCTCCTTTGGTGCGAGCGGCGCGCCCTCGTCATAGACGGAGTTGGGTCCGCCGGAGAGAATGATCCCCTTCGGATTCCACTCGCGAATCCAGGCCAGGGAACGGCTCGAGGGGTGGATCTCGGAATAGACGTGAGCTTCGCGGACCCGCCGCGCGATCAGCTGGGTGAACTGGGAGCCGTAGTCGAGGATGAGAATCCTGTCGTGCATTGTCATCGCGGGGTGGCGGAGCCGCCGAAGCAATCCGGCCGCTCTCCCCGGATCAAATCGTCCAATTGCTCGCGCGGCCGCGCGATGGCCCACCTGCTCCCATCCACCAGGAGCTCCGGAGGGCGGGGCCGCGCGTTATAGGTGGACGCCATCACGAACCCGTACGCGCCGGCGCCCAGGATCGCGATCACGTCACCCGCCTCCACCAGCGGGAGCGGGCGGTCGAGCGCAAGGAAATCGCCACTCTCGCAGATCGGGCCGACGACATCTACCTGCCGGAGGGCCCGGCCCCGATCCCGGGCGACGACCATCTCGTGATGGGCATTGTACCGGCTGGGCCGCACCAGGTCGGTCATCCCCGCATCGACCACCACGAAATGCTTCCCGCCCGCCTGCTTCCGGTAGAGGACGGTGGTCAGCAGGATCCCCGCGCTGCCGACGAGGTAACGCCCCGGCTCCAGGTGGACAGTCAGGCCCAGCGGCGCCGTGATCGGAGCGATCGCCGCGGCGAGGTCCCGGGGATCGAGCGGGACCTCGTCCTTGTAGCGGATGCCCAGTCCGCCGCCGATGCCGATCGACTCGAGCGTCGTGATGCCCGCGCCGCGAATCGTGCCGACCAGCTCGGTGAGGCGGGCAGCACCGGTCGTGTAGGGCTCGGTCTCCAGCAGCTGACTGCCGACGTGCATCGCGATACCGGTCAGCCGGAGGCTCGGCTCCAAGGCGATTCGCCTGGCGGCATCGAGGACCTGATCGGCGGGGATCCCGAACTTGGCGGCCGCCGTCCCCGTGGTAATGTAGGGATGGGTATCGACCGTGACGTCGGGATTGACTCGGATGCCCACGCGAACCGGCGCGGAGCCGGCGCGGCGCTTCGCAAGCTCGGAGAGCAGGCTCAGCTCTTCGAGCGACTCGATGTTGATCTGCCCGATGCCCGCTTCGAACGCTTCGACTAGCTCGGCAGCCGTCTTCCCCACTCCGCTGAACACGATCCGGTCCGGCCGGAATCCCGCCGCACGGGCGAGGAAGAGCTCGCCGACAGACACGATATCGCAACCGGCGCCGAGATCGCGCAGCACGCGAAGCACCGCGAGCGAGCTGTTCGCTTTCACCGCGTAGTGGATCAGATGCGGCAGGGTTCCCAGCGCATCGGCCAGCGTGGTATAGCGTCGCCGAATCGATTCGGCGTTGTACACGTACGCCGGTGTTCCTGCCTTCCGGGCGATTTCGTCGACCGCTACGCCGCCCAGCAGGAGCGCGCCGGTGGCGTCGCGGGAGAGGCCGGCGTCGCAGAAGAGCTCCTCCATCCTCAGTACGCCTTGGCCCACACGACCTCGGCGGTGGCGGGACGCCCGGTCCAGATGCACTTCGTCGGCGTTTCCGGGGAGCGGAATTCCTCATCCGGTATGACCCGAATCGTCGCCTTGGTCTGCTCCTTGATCTCGGCTTCGACCGCAGGATCGCCGCACCACCCCGCATAGACGAAGCCCCCCGTGCCCTCCAGAAAATCGATGAACTCCTGCTTCGATTTGGGGCCGCGGAAGGACGCCGCCTCTCTGCGCGCCCTGGCCGCCTCGAAGAGCGCCACCTGCATTCGTTCCATTTCCTGGTGCAGCCGCGCCGCGAGGCCGGCCATCGGGAGCGGCTCCTTGGGACCTCCCGTCCGTCGCGCGAGCATCACGGTCTGATTGGCCAGATCGCGGGGCCCGAGCTCGAGACGGAAGGGAACGCCGCGCCCCTCCCACTCGTAGTACTTGGCTCCGGGCTTCATCCCTTCCCGGGCATCGTGGTGAGTGCGAATCCCGGAGGCGCGAAGCTCCGCGACGAGCCGGTCCCCCACCTCGGCGACCCGCGCGCGATCTTCGTCGGTTTTCCAGATCGGGACGATGACGACCTGCCACTGCGCGAGACGGGGCGGGCAGACCAACCCCTGATCGTCTCCGTGAGTCATGATGAGTCCGCCCACCAGGCGGGTGGACACACCCCACGAGGTGTTCCAGACGTGGTCGAGTCCGCCGTCGGCGGTCTGGAAGGTGACGTCAAACGCCTTGGCGAAATTCTGCCCGAGATTGTGGCTGGTGCCGGCCTGCAGCGCCTTGTTGTCCTGCATCAGGGCTTCGATCGCATAGGTGCGGAGCGCCCCGGCGAATCGCTCGCTGTCGGTCTTCCGGCCGGTGATGACTGGCATCGCCATCCATTCTTCCGCGAACCTGCGGTAGATCGCGAGAATCGTCTGGGTCTCACGCTCGGCCTCTTCCTCGGTGGCATGGGCGGTGTGGCCTTCCTGCCAGAGGAATTCGGTCGTCCGCAGGAAGAGCCGGGTACGGAGCTCCCACCGGACCACGTTGCACCACTGGTTGACCAGGAGCGGCAGGTCGCGCCAGCTCTGGATCCACTTGGAGAACATCGCGTAGATGATGGTCTCCGAGGTGGGCCGCACCACGAGCGGCTCCTCGAGCTCCTTGCCGCCGGCGTGGGTCACCACGGCCGTCTCGGGCGCGAAGCCTTCGACGTGCTCCGCTTCCTTGTTGAGGAAGCTCTGCGGGATGAAGAGCGGGAAGTAGGCGTTCTGGTGGCCGGTGTCCTTGAACATCCGGTCGAGCGCCTTCTGCATCTCCTCCCAGATCGCGTACCCATTGGGCCGGATCACCATGCAGCCGCGGACCGGGCTGTAATCGGCCAGCTCGGCCTTCATGATGAGCTCGTTGTACCAGGCGGAGAAATCCTGGGAGCGGGTCGTGAGCGCCTTATTCTCTGCCATAGCACCAGTCTTGAGTCTTCAATCGTGAGTCTTCAGCGCCGTCACCACGGCTTCGGCCAGACCGGCCAGGGGCACGTCGCGCTGGCCGCGTGTCTCCAGATCCTTCAGCACGGCGGCACCCCTGGCCCGCTCCACTGGACCGAGCACGACCGCATACCGGGCGTGCCGCGCCGAGGCCAGCTCGAGCTGTTTCCCGATCTTGAGGTCGCTGAGCGCATACTCGACGCGGATGTCCCGTCCCCGCAGCTCGTGGACGAGACGGAGCACCGTCGGCCGGTCGTCGCTGGTCGCCGCGATCACGAAGACCTCGGCGCTGGGCGCGGGCGCTGGAACGAGCCCCCGTTCCTTGAGTAGCTCTCCAAGGACCACATCGCCCATTCCAAAGCCGAGGGCCGGAAGATTCACCCCGCCCACCCGCTCGAGGAGGTCATCGTAGCGCCCGCCGCCGCAGATCGCGCGAAGCGACCTCTGCGCGTCGAAGAGCTCGAATACGGTCCCGGTGTAATAGGCGAGACCCCGCACGATGGTGAGGTCGAGATCCACGAACTCGCCCAATCCCATCGCCTCGAGCGCGTTCATCGCGCGATGCAGCGGCTCGCCGGCGCCTGCCGCAGCGGGGTAGCTCGACTCGAGGTCGGCCCAGGTCCGGATGGATTGGAGCGCTTCCAGCCGCGCGATCGCCTCTTCGCTGGCGCCGTCGTCGAACAACGCGCGCTTCCGCGTGGCGTACTCCGAGCGACCCAGCTTGTCCAGAGCGTGAAAGGCGAGCGTCTGGCGCGCGGCGCCGATGCCGATCTCTTCCAGCAGGACGGCGAGAAGCCGCCGGTCCGAAAGCCGCACCCGCACGTCCGCCGCGGTGAGCCCCAGCGCTCGCATGACGTCGATGCTCAGCGCGATGATCTCGGCGTCCCCCAGCGGGCCCGGCTCCCCGATCAGATCACAATTGAGCTGGAAGTGCTCTCGAAGCCGGCCGCGCTGCTGCCGTTCGTAGCGGAAGAGCTGAGGAATGGAAAACCATCGGATCGGCTTCCGGAGACCGTTTGCACGCTCTGCCACCATGCGCGCGAGCGTCGGCGTCATATCAGGACGAAGCGCCACTTCGCGTCCACCCTTGTCGGTGAACCCGTAGAGCTGCCCGGCGATCTCATCGCCACTCTTGCCGGTGTAGAGCTCGAGCGATTCCAGCGGCGGCCCGTCGTACTCCTCGAACGCGTATCGCCGGGCCACCCGCCGCATGGCATCAAAGATGTGAGCCCGGAGGGCAAAATCCTCCGGAAAGAAATCCCGGAACCCGGGGAGGGCCTTGAAGGGCATCGGCTAAGATAACCCCCTTAAGCCCTCAGGCACGAATGACTTAGCTCTGGATCAGGGACCCTTTCGGAGCGGGTAGGCGCGAACGTGCTGCACGTCGTCGGCATCCGTCCAGACTCCATACACGGCATCGGCTCCGATGCTGGCAGCCCGGAAATCGGCGGGCATGGTGACCCGACCCAGCAGTCGGCCAGAAGACTCCACCACTGCAAATATGCTCGATTCCATACGGGGAGGCTGCACCTCGTGGGCCCAGATGTTTCCCTCGGCATCGATCAGCAGTGCGCTCAGGAACGGCAGGGTTGCCGGATACTTCGCTTGCTCGATGCGTGCCGTGATCTGCGATTTGATCGCCGCGGGCATGTTCCGCATCATGGGAATCGATTCGATCTGTTTGAGCTGGGCCTTGCGGTGTGCTGTGATATCCTCGGGCGTGATCGGAACCGGCCGGGTAGCCACCCGGATGAGTCGAATCAGCTTCCCGTCGAGCCGGCGCACCTCGATTTCCCATGCGTTGTTCTGCGCCAGATAGAATCGGTCGCCGTGCGCGACGGCCACGCTCTGCCGGCCCAGCGGAACCGGGGTGGGCGCGGAGAACGACTGGGTTCCCATCGTCATGGTCATCTGTTCCATTTCGGTTCCGGGAAACCGCCCGATCGTATCCCGCACCATTCCATCAGGACCGTATCGCAACGCGCTGACCGAGTCCCGGTAGCTGCCCTCGCGCGATTGGTTGATGACAAAGCTCATCGTGACGCCCGCCACGCTTCCGTCGGCGAACCAGCCCTGCGGGATCGCAAGCTCGAACCGTCCGTTGGTCGGGACCATCGCCCCCGTCGCGCCGCCCAGCGAGAAGGAGCGGCGGAAGGTCCCCTCGGGATCGAGCACAGTGAGGCGCCGCACCAGGAAGTCGGACACCAGGATCGAATCGCCAGGGCCGAGCCAGATCCCGGCGAGGTTCTGGTATTCGCCGGGTCCGCTTCCCGCGCGTCCGGAGGTGTGTATCTGGACGCCAATGGAGTCGTAGATCCGGACCTCGTGGGTGCCGGCATTCGCGATCGCGAGCCGGCCGTTCCTGAGCCTGACTGGTCCGGCAACGCTGTCGAGATCTCCGGCGATATCCACCACCACGCTGTCGATCACTTTCCATTCCTGCCCGGACGCCCATGCGGCGCCGGTGTTTTCCACGATGGCGATCCCGGCGCTGTCGCGGGTGACCGCGGCGCCACCGCCACCACCGGCGCTACCGCACGCCCCCACGAATACCACGGAACCCAGCAGCCGAATCCTTCGCATCGCGCTCCTCCGGTCAGACGGGGTGAAATCCCAGAACGTCCATCACGTCGCCCACGGTATGGAAGGACCCGGTGACCAGCACCGTGCCGCCACCCTGTTGTACGCTCTCGAGCGCTTCCTCGAAGTCGGGAATCAGCTGCCAGTGGGCCCGGGCGGGAGGGCGGGCTGGATCGCGAAGCCAGCGCTTGAGCCACTCGATATCCCAGCGCCGCCCCTCGGCGCTCGGCGTCACGGTGAGCACGCCCCGGTCCACCACGCGGTCCAGCTGCACCAGCATCTCGGGCCATGCCTTGTCGCCGAGAATCGACACGAGTGCATGGACCGGTCGGCGCGGCTTGAGCTCTTCGAGAGCCCGGCAGAGGGCCGCGACCCCGTCGGGATTGTGCGCCACGTCGAAGAGCCACTTGCCGCGCTGATCGAGCCGGCCGGGAATCGTGGCGACCGCGAAGCCCTCTCGGAGCGCGGATTCGTCGGGGCGGTATGGCGAACGAAGCGCCCGAAGCACCTCCGCCGCCACCGCCGCGTTCCGCCGCTGGTGATTGCCCTTGAGCGCGAGCGGGCCATCGTATCGCGCCTCCGCATCGACGAGCCGCACATCCGGTTGAGCCGCCGGATCGAGCGAGGCGACCGAGGCGCCGGCTTCCTCGCGCAGTACCTCGATGATCGCCGGTCGGGTTTCCCCGATGATGAACGGCGCGCCCGGCTTCGCAATCCACGCTTTTTCCCTGGCGATCGCTTCGAGGGTCTCACCCAGGTATTTCTGGTGATCCATCTCGATTTTGGTGACCACGCTCGCGACGGGGCGCACCACGTTGGTGCTGTCGAGCCGCCCGCCAAGGCCGACTTCGATAACCGCGATCTCCGCGCCCCGCGCGGCGAGGTCGGCAAACGCCATCGCCGTGGTGGTTTCGAAGAAGGTGGCCCCAAGCTCGTCGGCCCGCGGTCGCAGCAGCCCGGTCCACATCGCGACCGCCTCCTCACTGATGGGAATCCCGTCCACCGTGACCCGTTCGCGAACGGAGACCAGGTGCGGAGAGGTATAGGTGCCGACCCGCCACCCCGCGGCCCGGAGCGCCGCCGTCACCAGCGACGTGACGCTCCCCTTCCCGTTGGTTCCCCCGACGTGGACGACTGGAATCTGGTCGTGCGGATTGCCGAGGAGCGCCAGCAGCTCCCGGGTGGTTTCGAGTCCGAATTTGATCTGGGTGACGCGCGGGTAAAGATAGGCGAGGGCGGAGGCGTAGGTGAGAGACATCTTGGGCGGTAACCTGTAACCTGTAACCTGTAACCTGTAACCGGTCACTGGTCACCGGTCACCGGTCACCGGTCACAGGTCACGCTGTTGAAACGGGGGCGCTTGCCGTCGCAACCATCGCCGCCGCCCCCTGCATGTGGCGAATCAGCCGGGCCGTCGTTTCGCGGAGGGAGCCCCGGGGCACCACGTCGTCGATCTGCCCGTGCTCGAGGAGGAATTCTGCGGTCTGGAAGCCTTCGGGAAGATCCTGCCCGATGGTCTGCTTGATCACGCGCTGCCCGGCAAAGCCGATCACGGCGCCGGGCTCCGCCAGGATCGCGTCACCCTGCATGGCGAACGACGCCGAGACGCCGCCGGTCGTGGGGTCAGTCAGGACGGTGATGAAGGGGACCGCGTCCATCTTGAGCTGGCCGATGGCGGCGGAGGTCTTGGCCATCTGCATGAGCGAGAGGACGCCCTCCTGCATCCGGGCCCCCCCCGAAGTGCAGACCAGCACAAGCGGCAGCCGCTTGTCGGCCGAGCGGCGTGCCAGCCGGGCGATCTTCTCCCCCACGACGGAACCCATCGAGCCACCCATGAACGCGAAATTCATCACGCCCAGATGGTACGGGAGGCCGTCCAGCCGACCGAACCCCGTGTAGATCGCGTCCGAGGCCCCCGCCTTTTTCTCGGCGGCGACGAGCCGGTCGCCATAATTCTCGAAGGTGAGGGGGTCCTGCGATCTCAGGCCGGCGAAGAATTCCCGCCAAGTCCCGGCATCGGTCAGGAGTTCGATGTACTCCTCCGCCGTGAACCGGCGGTGGTGCCCGCATTCAGAGCAGACATTGAGCGCTTTCTCGAACCGCTCCCGAATATCTACATGTCCGCAGTTCTCGCAGCGTTCCCAGGCGTCCTTCGGGATCTCCAGCCGGGTGCGCTGCGATATCCTTGGCTTTCGCTCCTTCTTGAACCACGCCATAACGGCCATAGGCTCGGGATAGAGGGCACGAGGAACGTGACATCCGGAGGACGGCGACCGATCAATCTGGCGCAATCCCTCGCACGACGCCAGTCCTTGACACTTAAGTCATTGTTATATATCGGCATAGCCACTCAGCCTCGAGTCCCATGCGACCCGCAGGACCAACCCGAGAGCAAGCCCCAGCCCCAACAGGAAGGAGCCTCCGTATGAAAAGAATGGCAGCGGAATCCCGGTGATCGGCATGACATTGATCGTCATCCCGACATTCTCAAAGAGATGGGTGAAGAGAAGTGCGAGGACGCCAAACACCACGAGACTCGAAAACGGGTCGGTGGCCCGCCGGGCGATTCGGAGCAGCACCAGGAAGAGGACGAAAAAGAGGGTGAGCGCCGCCACGACACCGACAAATCCCAGCTCCTCCCCCAGCACGGCGAATATGAAGTCGGTGTATTGCTCCGGGAGGAAGGCCAGCCGCTTTTGCGGCCCGTCCAGAAAACCATTCCCGAAAATTCCGCCTGACCCAATGGCGACCTTCGACTGAATGGCCTGGTACCCCGCGTGGATCGGGTCGCTCTCGGGATTGAGGAAGCTGGTCAGCCGTTTTTGCTGGTACGGCTTGAGGTTGTTCCAGAGGACGATCGCGAGCACGCCCATCGCCGCATTGACCAGGTAGATCAGGACCCCCTCCGTCACGTAGGCCCGCCAGAGCAGAAGCAGGAAGAACAAGAGCACCATCCAGGCGCCCCACCACCGGGTGTCGGCGGCGAGGAGCAGACTCACAACCGGAGAGATCAGGAGCAGCAGCAGCCGGGGCGACACGCCGGCCCAGAAGAGCATGGCGATGAGAATGCCGACGAAGACGATGGCGCTGCCGAGATCGGGCTGCCGGAGGACGAGCAGGAACGGCACCGCGGCGATCATCCCCGGCACGACGAGCTGCCGGAGGCTGTCGGGGGGCTCGCGAAGCGACGAGAGATATCGGGCGAGCAGGAGGATCGTTGCCAGCTTGGCGAGCTCCACCGGTTGCCCGATCCGGATCCCGCCGATCTGCAGCCAGCTCTTGCTGCTCGCCGCCGACCCCGCGCCGGTGCCCACCAGGAGCGTCAGCACGAGCAGGAGCAGTCCGAGGGCGTAGATCCCCGGCGCACCCCATTCGAGAATCCTGGAATTGACCCGGAAGGCCACCGCGGCGGCGATGACCCCCAATCCGACCCAGACCAGCTGGCGCATCCACGCGCCGCGGGCGACGGACGGCACGTCGGTCTGCCCGGCGGAATACACCATGAGGACGCCGAAAGTGATCAGCGCCAGGACGACGAGGAGAAGTGGCCGGTCGAGTCCGGTGCGCCTCATCGCGCGGTGCTATCAGGCGGGACGGTCACGGACGAGTCACCACCAGTGACCGAATCCTGGAGCACCGGGAGACGCACCTTGGCGGAGGCGAGGGTCGGGTCGATCGAGGTGAGGTATCGCCTGATGACCCGAACGACGTACGGGGCGACGAAAGCGCCCCCGTGTCCCTCGAGCGACTCCATGATGGCCCCGACCACGATCTGCGGGTTGTCCGCGGGGGCGTACCCGATGAACCAGCCGTGGTCCTTCCCGGTTTCGTTCTGCGCGGTGCCGGTTTTGCCCGCCACGTTGAGCAGCCGCCCGCCGCTGCCCGCCGCGGTGCCCGAAGCCACCACCCTCGCCATCGCGGCCTGGAGACCCGCCAGCTGCTCCCTGGTGATGCCAAGGGAGCGCTGCTCCCCCTTCCCGCGCGCCACGAGGAAAGGAGCGCCAGCGTTCCCGTCGCCGGCGAGCGCCGCGTAGAAGCGCATCATGTTCATGAGGGTCTGGCTGTTCTCGCCTTGACCGATCGAAAGGTTCAGCGTTACGGCAGCACTCCAGCCCCGTGGCCCATAGCGCCGGTTGTAATACTCGGTGTTCGGGGGGAAGATCGGGCGTTGCTCGTTGCCGAGGTCGATGCCGCTCCGCTCGCCGAAACCGATCAGGGTGCCTTCCTCCAGAATGGCCGGCAGCCCGAGACGAATCCCCAACTGATAGAAATAGACATCGCAGCTCGCCGCGATGGCACCGGTGAGGTCGAGGGAGCCGTGGCCTTCCCGCTTCCAGCACTTGAAGGCCCGGTTGCCGAACTGCAGCGCTCCGCGGCAGGTGATGGGCATATGGGTGGTGAACTCGACCACGCCCCGCCGTAAACCAATCACCGCTGTGGCCAGCTTGAATGGAGACGCCGGAGGATAGGTGCCTCGCATCGCCCGGTTGATGAGCGGCTTCGCCGGATCGTTCCTCAGTCTATCCCAGAGGTCCGAGCCGATACCGCCGATGAACTCGTTCGGATCGAAGGTGGGCGCCGAGTAAAGTGTCAGCACCCCTCCGTCTGGCGTCATCGCCACCAGCGCCCCCCGGGTCCCGGCCAGTTCGCTGCTCCACATGCTGTCGACGA
This sequence comes from uncultured Gemmatimonas sp., assembly GCA_964439025.1. Taxonomy (GTDB): domain Bacteria; phylum Gemmatimonadota; class Gemmatimonadetes; order Gemmatimonadales; family GWC2-71-9; genus JABFSM01. Next base: position 120,241 of record CAYTMW010000006.1, read on the forward strand.
ATTGCTGGAGGCGGAGATCGATCGTGGTCGTGATCGGATTCCCGGCGATGGGCGCGAGGGATGGCGAGGACACTTCCTCCCGCACCATCCGTCCCCGCGCGTCCACCTCGGTGTAGCGGACGCCGTCCACTCCCCGGATTACGGAATCGTACTGCTGCTCCAGCCCGTCTCGTCCCACGATGGAGCCCATTCGGGCGCCGGGGTAGCGGCCCTTTTCCAGCTCGTGTTCGTCGATCTCCGCAACGTATCCCACCAGATGCGCCACCGCGGAGCGGGAGCGATAGACTCGCCGTGGCTCGGTCTGGATCACGAGACCAGGCAGCAGGTACCGGTGCTCCTCCAGCTTGGAGATGGTGCCGAAATCCGCTCCGCTGAGCACCACCGGCGGCTGGTACTGGGCGCTGCGGAATTTTCCGACGATGGCGCGCACGAGGCCGCTGTCCAGCGCCACGATGCTCGCGAGCCGGCCCAGCACGGCCCGCATCGAATCGACCGACGGCGCGAACAGCTTGACGGTGTATCCCGGCTCGTTCTCCGCGATGCTGAGGCCGTTGCGGTCGAGAATGGCGCCGCGCGGTGCCAGCAGCGGTACCTGCCGGAGCCGGTTCTTCTGCGACTGCAGCCGGTAGTCCTCGTAGCTCATGACCTGGGCGCGGAAGAACGCCCCGACCAGAAGCAGGAAGGTTACCGCGAGGACCCACTGCGCCGACGTGGAGCGGTCGCGGACCAGGTCGCTGGTGAAACCGCTCATGCTTCGATCCGGATCGCGAACCAATCGCGGAACAAGAGGAGCAGGATGAGGCCTGCCAGCGCGGTCGTGAGCGCCTGCAGCGGCGCCCAGATGAGGAGCCCGGAGGAGAGCTGGCTCCATGGCGTCCCGCTCGCCAGGAGAACGATCGCGTTTCTGAGCCAGACTCCGCCGGCGAAGAGCCCGGCGTTTACCACGAGGTTGTCGGGGAAGAACACCGCGCGACCCCAGGCCGCGAGGTAGGCGACCACGGTGTGGGCGAGGGCGCCGGCGCCGAAGGCGGCGGGGGTGAGAACATCACTCGCGAGTCCGACCAGGAATCCGGCGACCGCCGCCCAGCCGGGGCGGGCGCGCACCGCCACCAGCATGAGCGCGCAGAGGAGGAAGTCGGGCGCCGCGCGCCCGTCGAAGATGCGCGGCCGCACGTAGAAATGCAGCGTGAAGAGCAGCAGGAAGCCGAGCATGAGCCGGCCGTCGCCACGACGGGGACTCACGGCACCGGCTCCGGGCCGGCGGGAGTGCGCACCACGAGCACGTGCGCGATGTGGCCGGGATTCGCGAGCGGCGCAAGGCGGTAGACGCGCTCCCACCCCAGTTCCTCCCGGCCCAGTCCCACGACGCGGCCGATCGGCAATCCCTTGGGATAGACGCCGCCCAGGCCGGAGGTCATGACCAGGGTGCCGGTCGCGACCGTATCCCGGTACGCGACCCCGCGGAACTCGAGGAAGGACTGGCTCGCATCGGTGTTGAGCGACGGCGCCGCTATCCCGAGCACCGTGCCCTCTGCCGTCACCGCGCTGACCCGGAAATCGGGATGGGCCCAGGTCATGGCCACCGCGCTGCGATTGTCCACGCTGATGAGCACACCGAGGAGTCCCTCCGGAGAGACCACCGGATCGCCGGCACGAATACCGGTGCCCGCGCCGACGCTCAGGAGGAGGGTCCGGCCGCCGGTGGGAGAGATCTGATGGAGCACTTCGGCGGGAATCGCCGTGCTGATGGTGCGCGCCTTGAGGTCGAGCAGCGCTCTGAGCCGGGTGTTCTCGGCGATGAGCGCCGCCATGGACTGCGCCGCCAGGGCGGCCGAATCGCGCTCCGCCTGCACCGCCTGGAAGCGCGCGCGGCTGGTGCGGCCCTCTTCGGCGCGCTCCTGGGTCCAGATGAAGGGACGCAGCGCCGTCCTTCTGAGCGCGGTGCCGAGGGGCAAACTGAAGCGATCCGGGAGCGCCAGCGCGCCCGCCGAAAGCACGAGGCAGGTGAGAAACAGGAGGGTGTCGCTCCGTGAGGTGGCGCGGTCCGGAGCCCGGATCATGTCAGGAGGTGAGAACGCTCCGATACTTCTCGAAATCGTCGAGAATCCTGCCGGTGCCCCGGACCACGCACGTCAGCGGGTCCTCGTCCACGTGAATCGGGAGCCCGGTTTCCTGTTGCAGCAGGAGGTCGAGCCCGCGAATCAGCGCGCCGCCTCCGGTCATGATGATGCCGCGGTCCACGATGTCGCTCGAGAGCTCGGGCGGCGTGATCTCGAGCGCGCGGCGAACCGCGTCCACGATCTGCTGCACCGGCTCCTGGATCGCCTCGCGAATCTCGGAGGAATGCACCCGCACCGTCTTCGGAATGCCGGAGACGAGATCGCGCCCCTTCACTTCCATTTCCCGCTCTTCGCCGGTGGGATACGCCGAGCCGATCTTGATCTTGATCGCTTCCGCGGTCGGCTCACCGACCAGCAGATTGTAGTTCTTGCGCATGAACTGCACGATCGCCTGGTCCAGCTCGTCGCCCCCGGTGCGGATCGAGGTGTCCGAGACGATCCCGGAGAGCGCGATCACCGCGATCTCGGTGGTGCCGCCGCCGATGTCGATCACCATATTGCCCGTCGGCGTCTCCACCGGCAGCCCTACGCCGATCGCGGCCGCCATCGGCTCGGCCACCATCAGCACCTGCTTCGCGCCGGCGGTCTCCGCCGAGTCGCGCACCGCGCGCCGTTCCACTTCGGTAATGCCGGAGGGGACGCAGACGATGACGCGCGGCTTCACGCGGAAGACATGCTTGTCGATGATGGTCTTGAGGAAATAGCGGAGCATCTTTTCGGTGACGTCGAAGTCGGCGATCACGCCATCCTTGAGCGGACGGACGGCGATAATCCCGTCGGGCGTGCGCCCGATCATGCGCTTCGCTTCGAGTCCGATCCCTTTGATTTTACCGGTGCTGCGCTCCAGTGCGACGACGGAGGGCTCGTTGAGGACGATCCCTTCACCCTTGACGTAGATGAGGGTATTGGCCGTGCCAAGATCAACAGCGATCTCGTTCGCCGGCAGAAAGTTGAGAAATTTCCAGGACGAAGCCATGCTGGCGGAAACACCCGGGTGAGTCTGACGCTAACCTAATGGCCCACTTACACTTCTACAAGGCGCCGCAAGTGAGACCTCAGCCCCCGGACCGGGGCTCGCGCCCCCGCCCCGGCCGCCACAGGGCCGCGCGACGGTCGCCGGGGTTCGCGATGCCGGAGCGTCCCCCCACCTACCCCGAGGATCTGGTCGAGCTCCAGATCCTCTCCAACACCGACCCCGTGGCCGCCGAGGCCGCGTGGTCCCGGGCGCTTTGCCTTGTCCCTTATGCGCCTGCGAGCTGAGACTGAGCTATGCCCCCGTGCTGCCAAACCCGCCGTCGCCCCGTTCCGTCGTGGGCAGTTTTTCAACCGTTCGGAATTCAGCCGGTTCGACCCGACCGATCACAAGCTGCGCGATCCGCATCCCGCGGGTGACCTCGAACGCCTCCCGCCCGAGGTTCACCAGGGCGACTTTGAGCTCGCCGCGGTAATCGCTGTCGATCGTGGCGGGAGTATTCGGCAGGGTAACGCCAAACGTGAGGGCGAGCCCCGAGCGGGGACGGATCTGGATCTCGTAACCCGCAGGGATAGCGACGGCAAAGCCGGTCGCAAAGAGACGGCGCTCGCCGGGTTCGAGGGTTCCGGCTTCTGAGGAGGCGAGGTCGAAGCCTGTGGAGCCTGGGGTCGCACGCGAGGGAAGCGGGAGACCGTCGCCGTGGGGCAAACGCTGGATGAGGATGGTCGGCATTCTGAAGGGGCAATGGGCAATGGACAGAACCTACTGCCTACTGCCTATTGCCTATTGCCTCCTCGCTATAAGACCGTTTCCACGGGCACGAGCGGAAGGTTGAATGCCTCCGCCACCCCCGGATACACGACCTTCCCGTCCACCACGTTGAGCCCGAGCGCCAGCGCGCGATCTTCCTTGCACGCCTGCTTCCAGCCAAGCTTCGCGAGGCGGAGGCCGTACGGGAGCGTGGCGTTCGTAAGCGCGAGCGTCGACGTGCGCGGGACGCCGCCAGGCATGTTGGCCACGGCGTAGTGCAGGATGCCGTCCACGAAGTAGGTGGGGTTTTCGTGGGTGGTCGGCTTGATCGTCTCGACGCATCCGCCCTGGTCCACCGCGACGTCCACGATCACGGCGCCCGGCTGCATGCGCTTGAGATCGGCCCGGGTGATGAGGTGCGGCGCCTTGGCGCCCGGGAGAAGCACGGCGCCGATCACGAGATCGGCGCGCTCGATCGCCTCGAGGATGTTGAAGCGGTTCGAGTAGATCGTCTTCACATTTGCCGGAAGCACGTCGTCGAGGTAGCGCAGCCGCTCCAGGGAGATATCGAGGATGGTCGTGTTGGCGCCCATGCCGGCCGCCATCTTGGCGGCGTTGATGCCCACCACTCCACCGCCGATGATGACCACCTTGGCCGGGGCCACGCCGGGAACCCCTCCGAGGAGCACGCCGCGCCCGCCATGAACCTTCTCGAGGTACTTCGCACCCTCCTGCACCGCCATCCGGCCGGCCACTTCCGACATCGGGGTGAGCAGCGGCAGCTCGCCGCTCGGCAGCTGCACCGTTTCGTAGGCAATCGCGATCACGCCCGACGCGATGACCGCTCGGGTGAGCTCTTCCGCGGCGGCAAAGTGGAAGTAGGTGTAGATCACCTGCCCCTTCCGCATCCGGGGCCACTCCACCGCGATTGGCTCCTTCACCTTCATGATCATCTCCGCCTTGGCCCACACTTCGTCGGCGGTGGCGAGGATCTTCGCCCCGGCGGCCACGTACTGTTCGTCGGTGAAGCCGCTCCCGAGCCCACCGCCCTTCTCGACCAAGACGGTGTGGCCCTTGGCGGTCAGCAACTCGGCCCCCGCCGGTACCAGCGCGATCCGGTTTTCGTTGGTTTTGATTTCCTTGGGCACTCCGATGACCATGTCGAGCTCCTTGTGAAGGGAGCTAGGGAGCTGGGGAGCTAGGGAGCTAGGGGAAAAGGCGCTTCCCTAACTCCCTTGCTCCCTAACTCCCCAACCCCTTGTCAGGTCCCAGCCGCACCACACACCAGCGGTCAGGGGCAAAGAACTCCGCGGCGAGGGCTGCAACGGTTTGCGAGGTAACCGCATCGATTTCCGTCAGAATCTCGTCGAGCCGGCGATACCGGTCGCGGTGCAGCGCCGTCCCGGCGAGCCGGTGCATCCGGCTGCTCGGGCTTTCGAGCGAGAGCATCACCTGTCCTTTGAGCTGCTGCTGGCCGCTCGCCAGCTCGTCGGCCGACAGGCCCTCGCGCGCCAGCCGGGCCAGCTCGCTCCGGATCGCTTCCTCGGCGGCGGCCGCCGCACCCGGTGCGGTGCCAACATAAACACCGGTCATCCCCGCGCTCTGGTACCCCTGCTGGAACGCATACACCGCGTAGGCCAGCCCGAGCTCTTCGCGCACCCGCTGGAACAGGCGGCTCGACATTCCGCCGCCCAGGAGATTCGTCAGGATGGCGAGCGCATACCGGCGCGGGTCGCGCGCCGGAAAAGTGTCGGTTCCCAGCACGATGTGACTCTGGGTCGTGTCCCGGCGCTCGGCCAGCATCGCCCCGCGCCGCGCCGGCACGGCGGGCACCGGTTCGCGCGCCGCTTCGGCGTCTCCCTCGAACCATCCCTCCCGCTCCAGCACCGTGAGGAGCTGGCCATGGTCCACGCGGCCCGCGGCGGCGATGACGCAGTTCCCGCGATAGTATCCCCCCGCGTGCGCCGCCGCGAGTTCCCTGACGCCGAGGCGCCCGACCGTCTCGGGCGTGCCAAGGATCGAATACCCGTATGGGTGGTCGGGCCAGAGGGTCCGCGCGTGCAGCTCAAACACCAGATCATCGGGTGTGTCCTCGACGCCGTTGATCTCCTCCAGCACCACGTTCCGCTCCAGCTCGAGATCCTCCGCGCGCAGGAGCGGGTGGCGCACCAGGTCGGTGAGCACCTCGACGGCCAATGGAACGTCGGCGTCGAGAATATGGGCCTGGTAGCTGGTGTGGTCGCGCGAGGTGTAGGCGTCGAGCGAGCCGCCGCGAACCTCGAGCTCCTGGGCGAGCTGCTTTGCGGTGCGCCGCTCGGTTCCCTTGAAGACGAGGTGCTCCAGAAGGTGGGCCACGCCCATGACATCCGGCGTTTCATGCGCACTGGCGGAGCGGACCCAGATGCCCACCGCGGCCGACCGCACCCCCGGAAGAAGTTCCGAGAGCACGGTCAAGCCGTTGGGGGCTACGCTCCGTAGCAGTCCCTCGTCAAGGCGTTCCTGGTCCACGATCCGCCGGGAGACTGTTAGCGGTTGGCCGTTAGCCGTCAGCTATTCCTTGGGAATGAGAGCTTTCCGGGACAGCTTCATCCGCCCGCGCTCGTCCACCTCGAGCAGCTGGACCTTGACGATATCGCCCTTCTTGACGACATCCTCGGTCTTCTCGGTGCGGCCGTGCTGCAGCTCGCTGATGTGGAGCAGCCCCTCGACCCCTGGGATGATCTCGACGAAAGCGCCGAACGCCGTGGTGCTCTTGACCGGGCCCTCGTAGATCTTCCCGACCTCCGGCTCCGCCACGATGGCGGAAATCATGTCGCGGGCCTTCTGCCCCGCCTCGCCGCCGACCGCCGCGATGGTGACGATGCCCGAATCCTCGACCGAAATCTTGGCGCCGGTGGCGTCCTGAATGCCGCGGATCGTCTTGCCCTTCGGTCCGATGATGTCGCCGATCTTGTCTGGCTTGATCTGGATCGTGATGATGCGGGGCGCATGCGGAGACAGGTCGGGACGGGCCGCGGGAAGCACCCTCTTCATCTCGGCCAGGATGTGGAGCCGACCCGCCTTGGCGCGGGAGAGCGCCTCTTCCATGATCTTGAGGTCGAGCCCCTCGATCTTGATGTCCATCTGGATCGAGGTGATGCCCTGCTCGGTGCCCGCGACCTTGAAGTCCATGTCGCCGAGTTGGTCCTCGCTACCGAGAATGTCGGTCAGGATCGCGACCTTGTCGCCTTCCTTGATGAGCCCCATCGCCACGCCGGCACAGGCCGCCTTGACCGGCACACCGGCATCCATCAGCGCAAGCGAGCCGCCGCAGACGCTGGCCATCGAGGAGGAGCCGTTCGATTCGAGAATCTCCGAGACGATGCGCAGCGTGTAGGGGAATCCCGCGAAGTCCGGCAGCAGCGGCTGCAGTGCCCGCTCGGCCAGGGCGCCGTGTCCGATCTCGCGGCGGCTGGTGCCGCGGATCATCTTCACTTCGCCCGTGCAATAGGGCGGGAAGTTGTAGTGCAGCATGAACGACTTGGTGGTTTCGCCGGCCACGTCGATCGAATCGATCCGCTGCTCGTCGTCGCTGGTGCCCAGCGTGACGGCAACCAGCGCCTGGGTCTGTCCCCGGGTGAAGAGCGCCGAACCGTGCGCGCGGGGCAGCAGTCCCGTCTCGATGGTGATCGGGCGGACGGTGTTGCTGTCGCGGCCGTCGACCCGCTCGCCCTTTTCGAGCACCTGCGCCCGCATCACGCGGTATTCGATGTCCTCGATCTCGGCGACGATTTCCTTGGCGCGCTCGGGGTGTTCCAGCGCGAGCTTGGCCACGATATCGCGCTTGACCTGCGCGAGACCGGCGGCGCGCGCAGCCTTGTCCTTGGCGTTGATCGCCTTGGTCATGTCCTTCTCGGCCAGATCGCGCACCCGCCGCGTGAGCAGCTCGTCCACCGGCGCCTTGGTCCATTCCATCTTGGGGCGGCCGTCCTTCTTGACCATCTCCTTGGTGTGGCCGATCAGCTCCTTGATCCCCTTGTGTGCAACCTTGAGGCCGTCGAGAATGTCGCTCTCCGACACCTCGAGCGAGTGGCCCTCGACCATGACAATCGAGTCGGCGCTGCCGCTGACGGTGAGATCGATGCTGGAGAACTCGAGCTGCTGGAAGGTCGGGTTCAGAATCCAGTTCCCTTCCATCCGGCCGACCCGCACTGTCGCGAGCGGGCCGTTCCACGGAATCGTGGAGACCGAGAGCCCGGCGGCGGCGGCAAAGGCGCCGATCACGTCCGCATCATTCTCCTGGTCGGCCGAGACGACGGTGACGAAGACCTGAACCTCGTTCTTGAACCCCTCGGGAAAGTGGGGACGAATCGAGCGGTCGATGATCCGGCAAGCAAGAATCTCCTTGTCGGAGGGCCGACCCTCGCGCTTGATGAACCCGCCCGGGATCTTCCCCGCCGCGTAGGTCTTTTCCTTGTATTCGACGGTCAGGGGAAAGAACGGGAGGGTCGAGACGTTGGGGGAGACGGTGACGGCGGCGAGGACCATGGTGTCGCCGAAGCGTACCACCACGGAGCCAGCGGCCTGCTTGGCCATCTTGCCCGTCTCGATCGTGAGCGGGCGTCCGGCAAATGTCGTTTCGATTCTGTGCACGGTTGACTGCCTTGGTTGAACTGTCTGCGTCCAATGCGAAGCGGGCGTCCCACGCGACACTGCGGGACGCCCGCGGGCATTCGGGGCCGGCTAGTGCCGGAGTCCGAGCTCTTGAATCAGTGCCCGGTAGGTCGAGAGATCGGTGTTCCGGAGGTAGGTCAGCAGACGCCGCCGGGTTCCGACCATTTTGAGCAGCCCTCGACGCCCGTGATGATCCTTGGCATGGGTGCGGAAGTGATCGGTGAGCGAGTTGATCCGCTCAGTGAGGAGAGCCACTTGGACCCGGGCTGAGCCGGTGTCCTCGTCGTGAAGACGGTGCTTCGTCATGACAGTCTGCTTGTCGTACGGCATGCGCTTCCCGGCCTCTTTGCATTCGGCTTTGTGAATATGCGAACTCTCGATAGCACAAGAAGATAACGACGAAGCGGCAAAGAGGCAAAGAGGCTGGGAGGCAATGTCCTGCTCCGCCTCCTTGCCTCCATGTCAGCCTGCCACCTTGCCTCCGATGCAACGTTTTCCGGCTTCCCTCCGTCTATATCTCTGACCTTGTCCACTAAATGAGGCCCGGTGCCAATCCATCTCGGTGAGTTCGAGCAGCTCGTCCTCCTCGCCCTGCTCCGGCTGGGCAAGGTGGGCTACGGCGTCACGGTCCGGGCCCAGCTCCAGGACCATGCCGGCCGGGACATGAGCCTCGGGACAGTCTACAAAACACTCCTCCGCCTTGAGTCCAAGGGGCTGGTGCTCGCCCACGTGGGCGAACCCACTCCCGCCCGGGGCGGCAGACGGAAGAAGCATTACGTCGTGACCGCCCGGGGCCGGGCCGCGCTGGAGCGGAGCCTTGCCGCGCTCCGGGGCATGAGCCGGGGCCTCGATCCGCTCTGGGGAGCACCATGAGCCCGATCCGCTGGCTCGGGTGGCTGATACCCCATTCGGAACGCGAGTTCATCCTCGGGGACCTCGAGGAGGCTTACGGAAACCGGATCTGGCGGCTGGGCTGGGAGATCGCTCGCATTGGTGCCGCGCTTCGCGTCGCCCGCATTGTGCACCACTCACCACTGACCACTGACCCCTCATTACTCACGCGGAAACGGTCTGCCATGTCGACGCTTCTCAGCGACGTCCGCTTCGCCTTCCGCCAGCTGGCGAGAAGCCCGGGCTTCTCGCTGCTCGCCATCCTGACGCTCGCCCTCGGAATCGGCGCCACCACGGCGATCTATTCGGTGGTGAGTCCGGTCCTCTTCCGCCCGCTTCCCTACCCCAGTGCCGAGCGGATCATGACACTCTCAGAGCGCGGGAAAGACGAGAGTGGGAGCAACACCGGATATGCCACGTTCCTCGATGTCGAGCGGATGTCTTCCTCGTTCGAGTCGATCGCGGCGATGAGCTCGTGGCAACCCACGCTGCAGGGGGGCGGCGATCCGGAGCGGCTCTCCGGCCAGAGGGTCACTCGGGGATTCTTTTCCGTGCTCGGCGTCCGCCCCGCTCTGGGGCGGGATTTCAGCGCTGAAGAAAACATCCGGGGCAAACACTTCGTCGTGATGCTCTCCCATGGCCTCTGGCAGCGCCGCTTCGGGGCCGATCCATCGGTACTCGGCCGGCCGGTCACCTTCAACGGAATCGCCTACACCGTCGTGGGCGTGTTGCCGAAGGCATTCGAGAGCCTGCTCTCGCCGGGTGCCGCAATCTGGGCGCCGCTGGCCTACGAAACCTCGCTTCCCTGGGCCTGCCGGACCTGCCGGCACCTGCGAGCGATCGGGCGGCTCAAGGAGAGTGTCACTCCCGCGTCCGCCGGCCGAGAGCTCGACGTCATCTCCGGGCGGCTGGTCGCCGAGCATCCGACCGACTACTCCGCAACGGGGATGCGTGTCGTACCGCTGCAGGACCGGCTCACCAGGGAGGTCCGCCCGGCGCTGCTCGCGGTGCTCGGTGCCGTCGCGCTGGTGCTGCTGATCGCCTGCGCCAACGTGTCGGCGCTCCTGCTGGGCCGGGCGATACAGCGGGAGGGCGAGTTCGCGATCCGCGGCGCGCTCGGCGCCGGCAAGTCGCGGGTCGTGCGGCAGCTCCTCACGGAGAGCGTGCTGCTTTCCATGCTTGGCGGCGCGGCCGGAATCGCGCTGGCCTACTGGGGGGTGCAAGGACTCGCGGCGCTCGCTCCCCCGAGCCTCCCCCGGTTTTCGGCAATCGGCATCGACGGCGGGGTGCTGCTGTTCACCGCCGCGCTCTCGGTGGCCACCGGGATCGCATTCGGGCTGGTGCCCGCCTTCGCGACCGCGCGGCCCGAGCTGTTCGCGGCGCTCCGGCCCGGTGGCCGCACGACCGGGCTTCGCTCGCGTCGCCTTGCGCGGGCGACGCTGGTGGCGGGCGAGATCGCGCTGGCCCTCATGCTGCTCTTCGGCGCGGGACTCCTCATGCGGAGCCTGCATCGCCTGCTGTCGGTGGACCCGGGATTCGACCCCGCCGGGCTTCTCACAATGGAGGTGCAGACCACCGGCCCGCGCTACCAGGAGGACCCTGCGATCCGGGCATTCTTCGATCGTGCGAGGGATGCGGTCAGGGAGGTTCCCGGAGTCGATCACGCCGGATGGACCAGCCAGCTGCCGCTCGGGGGGAACTTCGACCGGTATGGCGTCCGGATCGAGGGCGTGGTCCTCGCCAATCCGGCCAATGCGCCGGATGCAGACCGGTATGCGGTCACTCCCGGATACCTCGAAGCGATGCGCATTCCGCTGCAGCGCGGGCGCGCCATCACCGATGCCGACGGGACCGAGGCGCCGAAGATCGTCCTGATCAACCAGACCTTCGCGGCCGTCGCCTGGCCGAACTCCGATCCGATCGGCGCCAAGGTGCAGCTCGGCGGGCCTGAGAGGCCGTGGCGGACGGTCGTGGGGATCGTGGGCGACGTGCGGCACACCAGCCTCGACGAGAAGCTGGCGCCACAGATCTACCTCCCCGAGGCGCAGTGGTTTTCAGCGGATGACGCGATGGTGCTCACGGTGCGAACTCACGGCGATCCGGTACCGCTCGCCGGCGCAATTCGCGCCGCGATCCGATCGGTGGACCCTACACTCCCGATCCTCCATGTCGCCACGATGGAGGACGTCGTCTCGGCCACCGCCCAGCAGCGGCGGTTCGCCTTCGTCCTCTTCCAGGTCTTCGCGGTCGTCGCGTTGCTGCTCGCCGCGGCCGGCATCTACGGCGTGCTGGCGGGGAGCGTCACCGAGCGCACCCGGGAGCTGGGCATCCGCGCCGCGCTGGGAGCGTCCCGCAACGGTCTCCTGGCGCTCGTGGTCCGGCAGGGACTCGCGCTCACCGTCACAGGCCTCGCGGTCGGCGCGCTCGGCTCGCTTCTCCTCTCGCGCTTCCTCCAGCGCCTCCTCTTCGGCGTCGGTGCGCAGGATCCGCTGACCTTCGCCGGCGTCGTGGTGGTGCTCCTGGCGGTCGCGCTTACCGCCTGCTGGGCGCCGGCCTGGCGGGCCACCCGGGTGAGCCCGCTCGAAGCGATCCGGGGGGAATAGCCACAGGATGACACGAGTGTCCAAAGCGGCCGCGCTGATCTTTGCCTCTCCGGCGCATGGCGCCGTCGCCGGATCCCTGGATTTGGCGCGAGGCAGGCGAGTAGACCGCCTACCTGACCTAGGGCGAAGCGGAGCTGATGTCGGATTGGCCCGCAAGCCTCGGGATGTCGCCCTTGGGGAGCGAAGCGACCGAAGGGGCCAATCTCGACCTGGGGATGTGCCCCTTCGCATTGCTCGGGGCGACAGTCTTGTACGTCACCCGGGCGACGAGTGGGGCTCGCCGTAGGCGACGTCGGGCCGCGAGGGGATCGCTTGAGAATCGGAGGCGCGTTGGCCCGCAGGCGCCGTGGGCGAGTCCCACTCTAGCCCCGGGGGAGAGACCTCGCGAATTCGGAGACCGGCCCCTTCGCTTTGCTCAGGGCGACAGGCCGTTCCACACTCGACGGGCCGCGCCGCCACGCGTCAAACGCCGAGGAGACGGCGGATGTCGTTCGAGAAGGCGAGGATCATCAGGAGGCCGATCAGCACCAGCCCGACGAAGGTGAAGCGCTCCCGGAGCTTGAGCGAGAGCGGACGGCGGAGGACCAGCTCACCAAGGAGGAAGAGGAACTGCCCGCCATCGAGCACCGGTATGGGCAGCAAGTTCACCACCGCGAGGTTCACCGAGATGATGGCCATGAAGACGAGAAACGCCACCAGGCCAAGCTGCGCCGATTCTCCCGCGGCAAGGCCGATCGCAATGGGCCCTCCGACTTCGCGGGTGGACACCCTTCCCGAGAACATCCCGCGCACGACACTTACGATCTGGGTCGACACCGCGAGTGTCTGTCGCGCCCCCATCGCCAGCGACCTGCCGAGCGAGACTGGCTCATGTCGCACCGGAATCGACGGCCCGACCTTGAGCTTGCCCACGCGGCGCTCTCCCGTGCAGTCCCGCTCCGTTTCCGCGATGGTGTGGGCCGTGACCTCGATTCGTCCTTCCGCGCGCCCGATGGTCAGGCTGAGGTCGGCATCGGGATGGCTCTCGATCCGGATGACCGCATCCTGCCACCGGGCAATCGGCTCGCCGTCGATGGCGAGCAGCGTGTCGCCGGTGCGCAATCCCGCCCTGGCGCCGGGACCGCCGGCTAGGATCTGCCCGAGCACCGGCGCGGCGATGAACGGCGCGATCGCCCGCGAGGCACAGTCCCGCGCTTCCAGCGCATCGCGGTGGATCCGCACGGTTACGGGCGGTTTCCCCTCGACATCGACGGTGAATGAATCAGCCGAGGCCGAGATGAAGGCCTCATGGATGTCCTGCCAGGTGGTGGCCGGGACGCCGGCAACGGAGGTGATTCGGTCGCCGGGGGCGAGACGGGCGAGCTGCTCCGCTCCGGGGGGGAGTCGAGAGGCATCGACTGCTCCGACCGTGGTGATCGGATTGACCGTGAGGCCTCTCGTGAAATTGAGAGCGGAAAAAATCAGCCAGGCAAAGAGCACATTCATCGTCACGCCCGCAAGGATCACGATCATGCGGACCCAGACCGGCTTGGCCTCGAATACGCGATCGGGCGGCACGGCGGTCTTCGCGGCGCCTCCCTCCAGCGCGGACGAGGCGGGATCCTCCTCCCGGCTGGCCATCTTCACGTAGCCGCCGAGCGGGAGCCAGCAGATCGCGTACTCGGTTTCGCCGCGCCGGAACGAGAGCGACTTCACCGGGGACCCCATCCCGAGGGCAAACCGGTGCACGTAGATCCCGGCCGCCTTCGCGGCGACAAAGTGTCCCAGCTCATGCACGAAAATCAACACCCCGAGGACGACCACGAGCGAGAGCACGCTGACGACGATGCCGCTCATCCGAGAAGCCTTTCTGTCTGCGACCGCGCCTGGGCATCCGCCGCACGGACCGCCTCGATCGACGAGGCGGGCCCCGGGCTGTGCCGGTCCAGCGTGCCTTCAATCACTTCGGAGATCCGTCCGAACGCAATCCGCCCTGCCAGGAACGCGCCGACCGCGACTTCATTGGCGGCGTTGAACGCCGCCGGCGCGGTTCCGCCCGCGCGTCCCGCCTCGACGCCGACGTGGAACGCGCGGAACACATCCCTCCGGAGCGGCTCGAAGGTCAGCGGGCCGGCGGCTACCGGATCAAAGGCGCGCACCCCGGTATCGGGAAGTCGCTCGGGATGGGTCAGCGCATACAGAATCGGGAGCTCCATCGAGGGAAATCCGAACTGGCCCAGCACGCTCCCGTCGGCAAACTCCACGAAGGCGTGGACGATGCTTTGTGGATGCACCACGACGTCCACCCGGTCATACGGCAGACCGAAGAGGTGGTGCGCCTCGATGACTTCCATCGCCTTGTTGGCGAGCGTCGCGCTGTCCACGGTGATCTTGCTGCCCATCCGCCAGGTGGGATGATTGAGCGCTTCGGCGACGGTCGCGGCACCGACCCGTTCCGCCTCCCAGGCCCTGAAGGGACCGCCGCTGGCGGTGAGAATCAATCGCCGCAGCGTCCCCTCGCGGCCGGCCACGCACTGCAGGACGCCGCTGTGCTCGGAGTCCACCGGCACCAACTCTCCCCCGCCCTCCCGCGCCGCGGCGCGTACCAGATCGCCCGCCACGACCAGCGACTCCTTGTTCGCCAGCGCGACCCGCTTCCCGGCGCGCAGCGCCGCCAGCGTCGCTTCCAGTCCGGCAAAGCCGACCACCGCATTCACCACGATGTCCACGTCGGGACGGAGTACCGCCTCGAGGAGACAGGACGGCCCGTCGCCGCTCACCAGCCCGGTAAAGGGCGGCTGCCATTCGGCGATCTGCTCGGCGAGCAACGTCGCGTTGCTGCCCGCGGTGATGGCGGTGAGGCGGAACCGGTCCCGGTGCCGCCGCAGCACGTTGAGCGTGCTCGTCCCGATCGACCCGGTGGAGCCGAGGACTGCGACACCCTGCATGGCTCAGAGAACTCCGAATGCCCGGTACAGCAGCGCGGTGACCGGCAGCACGAAGTACAGCGAATCGAGCCGGTCGAGGACTCCCCCGTGACCCGGGATCAGCGCGCTCGAATCCTTGACCCCCGCCTCCCGCTTGAAGAGCGACTCGGCGAGGTCGCCCACCTGCGCAACGACCGCGATGAGCAATCCAATCCCGGCGGCCAGCAGGAGCGGGAAGGCGCGGCCGACCGGCGCCAGGGCGAGCGGCACGTAGAGAAGCGCTGTGACCACTCCACCGACGAGCCCGGCAATCGCACCCGACCGGGTTTTGCCGGGGCTCACCGTGGGCATCAGCTTCGGCCCGCCGATTAGCTTGCCGCCCCACATCGCGAAACTGTCGCAGAGCCAGGTTACTGCAAGCGGAAAAAACACCAGCCAGGTCGCCGCCCACGATTTCCCGGGGCCTCCGGAGTAGCGTATGACCAGGAGCGCCGACGGCAGCACACCGCAGTAGAGGGGACCGAGCAGCGTCACCGCCGCGGCGGAGAGCGGCCGCTCGCCCGGTGCGCGCGTCCAGAGCACCGCGGCGAGCACGAGGACCACAAACGTCGCCGCAGCGAGCGGCCACTGCACGAAGAGCCA
This sequence comes from uncultured Gemmatimonas sp., assembly GCA_964439025.1. Classification (GTDB taxonomy): domain Bacteria; phylum Gemmatimonadota; class Gemmatimonadetes; order Gemmatimonadales; family GWC2-71-9; genus JABFSM01. The sequence goes on from CAYTMW010000006.1 coordinate 135,779, forward strand.
GAGGGGAATCTCCGCGAGCGCCCGCGCGCCGGCGCCGTCCGACGCCACCGGCTGCACCGCAAGATCCATCGTACGCTCGCCCGCGAGCAGCCAGGTGGTGAACGGCGCCAGCGCGGCGAGGACCATGCCGAGTCCACGGAGCGGGCGCACACCGGCTTTCCCGGCCAGATCGAAGAGCTCGCGCGTCGCGAGCACGGCGGCCACGATCACCAGGACGGCGAGCGGGAGGCCGCCGTACCAGACGATTCCAAGCGCCAGCGGAATCGCCACGACGGCGACGAGAATGCGGGTGACAAGATTACTCACGGGCGCGCGGGAACACGCCCGAACCGTCGGTCGCGGCGCTGGAAGTCGAGAATCGCCTCGAAGAGGTGGGCGCGGGTGAAGTCGGGCCAGAGCACCGGGGTCACGTGGAACTCGGCGTAGGCGACCTGCCAGAGCAGAAAATTGGAGAGCCGGTGCTCCCCCGAGGTCCGGATCAACAAGTCGGGGTCGGGCCAGGCGGCGGTGTAGAGCCGCGAGGCGAGCGCCGATTCGTCCACCTGCTCCGGATCGATTCGTCCCGCCCGGACTTCCACCGCGAGCAGGCGCGCGGCGCGGGCGATCTCCGCGCGGGATCCGTAGGAGAGGCAGATGTTCAGGGCCAGCGCAGTGCCGGCGGCGGTCTCGGATTCGATCGTCTCGACGGCCGCGCGTGCGGCGGGCGTCAGGCGCTCGAGCTCACCGAGCATCCGCACCCGGGCGCCCCGCTCCTTCAGCTCGGCTCCCTCGCTGACCACGTACTCCTGCAGGAGGGTCATCAGCGCTTCGATTTCCTCGGGGGGCCGCTGCCAGTTCTCCTGACTGAAGGCAAAGAGGGTGAGCACCTCGACGCCCGCCTCCACGCACCCTTCGATGCACTCGCGCACCGCGGTCATCCCCGCCTGATGGCCCGCCGAGCGCGGCAGGTCGCGGCGAGCCGCCCAGCGGCCGTTCCCATCCATGATCACGGCGATGTGCGCAGGGATACCCCCCTGCACGCGGATCCGGCCCAGGAGCTGCTCGGCGGACGCCGTCACACCTCCATGATCTCCGCTTCTTTGGTATGGATGATCACGTCGATCTGTTTGATGTGGTCGTCGTGGATCTTCTGGATGTCCTTTTCCGCGCGGGTCTTCTCGTCCTCGGAGACGTGCTCGACCTTCTTGATCTTCTGGATCGCGTCGGTCCGGCCGTGGCGCACCGCAACCCGGCCCTCTTCGGCCAGCTTGTGCACCACCTTCACCAGGTCCTTCCGCCGCTCCTCGGAGAGGGCGGGCAGCGGGATCCGGATGAGGTTGCCCTGGGTGGCGGGATTGAGCCCAAGATCGGAATCCCGGATCGCCTTCTCGATGGCCTGGGTGAGGCCCTTGTCGAAGGGCTGCACGGTGAGCAGCCGCGCCTCGGGGACCGCCACCATCCCCACCTGATTCAGCGGGACGAGACTGCCATAGGCTTCGACGCGGATGGTGTCGAGGAGCGCCGTGGACGCCTTGTTGCTCCGGAGGCCGGAGAGCTCACGCTTGGTGCTCTCGACCGCCTTGAGCATGTGCTCGCGGGCGTGTTTGACGATCTCGGGAATCGTGGCAGCTGGGCTCATCGAACGATCGTCCCCACCCGGTCACCCGCGAGCACCCGCCCGATGGCCCCCGGCTGATTGATGTTGAAGACCACGATGGGGAGGCCGTTCTCCTTGCAGAGACCGAATGCGTTGGCATCCATGACGGCGTACCCGTTGACGATGGCATCCTGGAACGAGAGCTCGGGAAGGAACTTCGCGGCGGCATCCTTCTTCGGATCGCCGGTGTAAATGCCGTCCACCCCGGTGGCCTTGAGGATCACTTCGGCTTCGATTTCGAGCGCCCGGAGCACCGCGGCGGTGTCGGTGGAAAAGAACGGGTTGCCGGTCCCTCCGGCGAAGATCACCAGCCGCCCCTTTTCCAGATGCCGCACCGCGCGACGCCGAATGTAGGGCTCGGCGAGAGACTCCATCCGGATGGCGGTCAGCACGCGGGTCTGCACTCCGTTCCGCTCCAGGACGTCCTGCAGGGCGAGGGCGTTGATCACCGTCGCCAGCATGCCCATGTAGTCGGCGGAGACCCGGTCGATTCCCTCGGAGCTGGCGGCGGTTCCGCGGACGATGTTCCCGCCTCCCACCACCAGCCCGAGCTGCAGGCCACCCTGCGCATGCACATCCTTGATCTGCCCCGCGAGCGATTCGACCACGCCGTAGTCCACGCCGACGCCCCGGGGGCCGGCGAGCGCTTCCCCCGAGATTTTCAGCAGCGCCCGGCGGTAGGCCAGCGCCATCTTAGACCTCGCCCACCTTGAAGCGCGCGAAGCGCTTGACCGTGACCGCCCCGCCGAGCGCTTTGCCGGCTTCGGCCACCAGATCGCTGACCTTCTTGCTCTCGTCCTTCACGAAGGCCTGGCTCAGCAGGGTCCGCTCCGCGAGGAACTTGCGGATCTTTCCCTCGACGATCTTGGCGCGGATGTTCTCCGGTTTGCCTTCCTGCGCGACCTGGTCTTCCGCGATGCGGCGCTCCCGCTCGATGTGCTCGGCGGGGATATCCGCATCGTTCACGCCCACCGGATCGGCCGAGGCGATGTGCAACGCGAGCGCGCGCGCGAGCGTGAGGAGGCCCTCCCCCGCCGGCCCTTCGATGTCGATGAGCACGCCGACCTGGCCATTGTGGTGGAGATAACTCTGGACGGTTCCTGCCGATTGCTGGAACCGCGCCACGCGCTTGACCGCCATGGCCTCTCCGGTCTTTCCGGAGACCTGCTTGACGATCTCGGCCACGGTCGACTGGCGGAAGGCGAGGCCGTCGAGCACGGTGCCGGCGTGAATCCCGACCGGCGCCTCGCGCTCGGCCACGGTGGCGAGCTCCCTGGCCAGGGCGACGAAGTCAGAGGTGCGGGCCACGAAATCGGTCTCGCAGTTGAGCTCGAGCATGGTGACATCCTGGCCGGCCAGATGCGAGGCGATCACCACGAGCCCCTGGGACGCGGAGCGGCCGCCGCGCGTCTCGGCCTTGGCGATCCCCTTCTTGCGGAGCAGCTCCACGGCGAGGTCCATGTCTCCGCCGGCTTCCTCCAGCGCCACCTTGCAATCCATCATCCCCGCCCCGGTCCGGGCGCGCAGCTCGCTGATGTCTTTGGGACTGACGGCCTTCGTAGTCATGTCCGTTGATCCTCGTATGGAAGCCACCTGCTATCTGGTACTTACAGCAACCGCCGCGCATAGCCGGTAGGCCGTGGCGCGGCGGTCGCAAAGGCTCGAAAAACCGCCCGGCTCAGCCGCTCGCTTCGCCCGCCGCCACCGAAGGTGCCGGCTCGCCGGCTCCGCCCTCGTGCTTGAGGCGCGCCGCGATGGCCTCGGGCTTCGGGCGCCGCTTGCGTGCCCCGGTCCGGCGCCGCCGCCGCTCGGCCTCGGGATCGCCCTCGCTCCCGCCGTCAGTGCTGTAGGTCTCGGCGTCATCGTGATCCGCCGACTCGCGGACCGGCACCTGGGACCGGGATTCAACGATCACGTCGCACAGCGCCTTCGTGATGAGCGACACCGACCGGATCGCGTCGTCGTTGCCGGGAATCGGCACGGTGATCACGTCGGGATCGGCATTGGTGTCCACGATCGCGACGACGGGAATGCCGAGCTTGTTGGCTTCCTGGATCGCGATCTTTTCCTTCTTGGCATCCACGATAAACAGCGCGCCGGGAAGCCGGCTCATCGTCTTCAAGCCTTCGAGATTGCGCGACAGCTTGACCCGCTCCCGCTCGAACAGGAGCTTTTCTTTCTTGGTGTAGTTGTCGAAATCGCCCTCCGTGCTTCCCTGCTCCAGCTCGCGAAGCCGCCGGATCTGCTTCTTGATGGTCGCGAAGTTGGTCAGCGTGCCGCCCAGCCAGCGCTCGGTGACGTACTGGCACGAGGCCGACTGTGCGTCGCCCTGGACCAGCGCCTTGAGCTGCTTTTTGGTGCAGACGAAGAGGACGTTGTCGCCCTTGAGCACCACAGCGCGCAGAAGCTCCTGCGCCTTGTGGATCTGCCCCAGTGTCTTCTGGAGGTCGATGATGTAGATCCCGGAGCGCTCGGCAAAGATGAACCGGCGCATCTTGGGGTTCCAGCGCCGGGTCTGATGCCCGAAATGAACACCCGCCTCGAGGAGGTCCTGCACCTGGGGTTGTGCCATGCGACTGCGTGTTTCCTTCCGGGTTGAAAGCTTCTGTGAGTGCTATCTCTTGCTAAACTGGAACCGCTTCCGCGCACCCGGACGGCCCGGCTTTTTCCGTTCGACCGCGCGGGAGTCCCGGGTCAGCAGACCGCCGGTGCGGAGCTTCGGCCGGTGCAGCGCATCGGCCAGTACCAGGGTGCGCGCGATGCCCATCCGCATCGCCCCGGCCTGCCCCGACATCCCGCCGCCATCCACGTGCGCCTTCACGTCGAACGCGCCCAGCGTGTCAGTCGCGGTGAAAGGCTGCTGAATGTGCTGAACCAGCGAGGAGCGGGGGAAGTAGTCGCCAAGGGTGCGTCCGTTGATCTCCCACTTGCCGGTGCCGGGTGTCAAGTAAACCCGCGCGACGCTGGTCTTGCGCCGCCCCACCGCGTGCCACCGGAATTGATCTTCGCTCATGCACTCACCTTGACGGCATAGGGCTTCGGCTGCTGCGCTTCATGCGGATGCTCGCTCCCGGCATACACCTTGAGCTTGAGCCGGAGGCGCTGCTTCGAGAGCGAATTCTTCGGCAGCATGCCGAAGACCGCCTTCTCGATCACCTGTTCCGGATTCGTCTCCAGCAGATTCTTGACCGGGGTGAAGCTCTCGTGCCCCATGTACCCGGAATGGGAGAAATACTTTTTCTTCTCCAGCTTCTTGCCGGTCAGCTTCACCTTCGCGGCATTCAGAATCACCACGAAATCTCCCCCGTCCATGTGGGGAGTGAACGTGGGCTTGTGCTTGCCCCGGATGAGCTGGGCGACGGCACTGGCGAGGCGGCCGAGGGGGACCCCGCTGGCGTCAACCACATGCCAATCGTGCCGGATATCGTCCGGCGTTGCGGTGTACGTCTTCATGATCCTGTCTGCGTCCGGACGTAAAGGTTCCGACAAAGCTTCGCAAGGTAACCGTTCGCAATGGGTTAGGTCAAGGAGTCTGAAGCAGGGTGGCGTGGAGCTGGCAGGGAGTGATCAGAGGGTTCGGAGCGTGCGCCCGGCGAGGAGGCCCCCCACTCCGAAGGTGAGCAGGAAAAGCAGCAGGCGGATCACGACAGCCCGGTAGGTCGCGATGCCCGTTCCGACCTGGTACACCACCGCCCCGGCGTCCCGCATCAGAAGCGGTACCGCGACCAGCGCCAGCACGCCAAGGGCCAGGTGGACGCCGCCAACGACTCGGATCCCGCCGCGGTGCGCGAGGGAGATCGTGGCCCAGACCAGAAAGACATCGGCCGTGACCAGGGCCGGTCCTCGACTGCCGAGGCCGGCGAAGAGCTGGAGCCGGCTCTGGGCTACCTGCATGTCGGTGGCGATCAGGGCGGGAATGAGATCGGCCACCTGCTGGGCCAGGATGATTGCCCCGGCGGTGGCGAGAATCGGGGCAAAGCGCCGAGCCGAAATCATGGCCTAGCCGGCTCCGAGGGCTCCTCTTCGATCAGCAGTGCCACGGGACGCCGATGCTTCCCGCTGCTGGTCCGCCCCGCGCGCAGGGCGGCGATCCCCGCCCACCCCAGGATCACGATGCCCAGGACAGCGGCGAGAGCGGCGCGGACGGCCGCCGAGTCGAACCCACGCGCGGCGCGGTCAATGACCAGTCGCCTGATCTGTACCGTGTCGAGGGCAAAGACGACGAGGGCCGCGGCCACGGCGGCCGCCAGAAGAAGGTGCAGCGCGCCCAGTATCCGGAGCATCATCGAGTGCCCCAGCCCGAGCGCCGCTGCAAACACCATGACATCCGCCACGAGAAGGGTTGTGGCCCGGGTGGCAAGCAGGCCGAAGACTCCGAAGCGCCAGGCGACGGCGTCGGGTCGCACCGGATTGGCAAGGAGGGTGGCAATGACGTCGATGACCTGATCGGCCATGATGAACAGGCCCGCCAGGTACAGGAGGCTCAGGAATCTTCGCGTGCGCGGGTCGTCAGCGGTCACCGTCACGCTCCGGGTCTCGGCGATGGTCTGGCGGAAGTCAGCAGACCCAAGCTAATACGCTCCGAGTTGCGGCGAAGCAAAACGCCCGGGGGTTGGCCCGGGCGTGTAGAGTCGAAAGACGAGCTGCTGCGTGTCAGACCTTCCGGCGGCGCCAGTACCCGGCTCCGGCGAGCCCGACGAGGCCCAGGGCCATCAGCGAGATCGTTCCCGGCTCTGGTATGACCGTGGCGCTGCCGCCGCTGAAGCCGAGGCTGCCGAAGTCCTCGTTGTCGGTGCCAAAGTCGCCGCCCTCGGCGCAGTTGTTCGAGACAGTGTTGCCGTCCATCGTCACGGCAGCATTGAGGGCGATGGCTCTCCCGCACAGAATCTTTGCGCTGGTCAGCAGGGAGATGCTCGCACTCGCGATAATATTGCCTTGGAACACCGTGCCGGTGCCGAGCGTCGCAGAAGTGCCGACCAGCCAATACACTTCGCCAAATGCACCCCCATTGATCACGGACACCGTCGAGTTACTGGCGGTCGTGAGCGTGCCCGGGATCTGAAACACGAAGAGGGCATTGGGGTTGCCCAGCATGTTGAGAACGAGGTCTCCTGTCAACCCGGCATCTGACGCGAAGGAATACACGCCTGGCTGGAGCGTCATTCCCCCCAGATCCAGACCCGTCAAGACGTTTCCGGCTGGGGGCGCACCGGGTGGGACCGGCAGGAGGTTTAGGGTAGTGAATGCATTGAGGGCACAACCTTGCGCGTCCCCTGCGAGGCTAAGAGGGCCCGCATGTATCGATCCGGTGAGGGTAATTTGCCCCTGGTTAGTGATCGCTGCCAATAAGCCTGGGGAGACCCCCAGATTTCCATTGATGGTGCTAAACCCGGTAAGCGTTTGGGTGACCGTCGAGGCCCCCAGGACCGCGAATGGCTGCGCGCATCCCAGATGGCTCGCCATGACTGGGGAAGGGCTGCTGAGCAGCAGCGCGAGCGCGAGAACGGCGCAAGGAGCTGTCGGTCGAACGCTCGTCCTCGGTCTCATCCTGCTGCGTCGCCACTGCGGTGCTGGATCCTTCACTGTGTACCTCCCAGAGCAATAGGCCGCTAAGTTAACTAATGAATCGTTAGTTAGCAAGATTCCAGCCACTGTCAGTAAATCAGCCGTCGCGCGCCTAACACTGTGTAACCGAAGAATTTGCAGTACGGCGCGGGCCGTCGCGGGAAAAACTTTCCAGCGTTGCGGCACCGCCCGGGGACGACAATTCTGTGGCGCGCTACCAGCAGATGTATCGCGAAAATTGGACTAGCGGAAGGTGACCAGCACGGCGCCCTTCTCAACCGTCTGGCCGGGGGCGACCCCTACCCTGTCCACGACCCCGGCTCCTACGGCCCGGAGGTCATTCTCCATCTTCATGGCCTCCAAAGTCACCAGGCTTGCACCAGATACCACTTCCTGGCCCGGCTCCACGTGGACCTTCGTAACCATCCCCGGCATGGGGGCCTTGAGGACGGCGGGTTCGGCGGGAGCGGCGCCCGCGCCCACCAGGCTCCGGATGTGTGCGGTCCGCTCGTCCAGGACCTCGACCTCGAATCGCTCGCCGCCGTCGAATACCTCCCAGGTGGACCGGCCGGTGGGGTCCATCGGCAGCACCCACGAGCCGTGATCCAACAGGAGTAGCCGCATCGGCGTGCCCTCCACGACTCGGAGCTCCGCCGCGTGGGTAGTCCCGTTCACCGTCACCCCCCCGCCGTCGACCTCCACCTGGAAGGTCGCGCCATCGACTGTGACCTGGTATTTCATAGCGGCTCGAGCCGCGCGACGGTTTCCACATGCGCGGTCTGGGGAAACAGATCGAAGGACCGGAGATCCCGCACCCGGCAGCAGGTACGGAGCCGGGAGATGTCGCGGGCGAGGGTAGCGGGATCGCAAGAGATGTAAATCAGGGTGCTGGGGGCTGGGGGCTGGGAGCTGGAAAACCGCTCGCTCAATTGAGCCGTGACCTCTTCACCGAGGCCAGTTCTTGGCGGGTTGACCAGGATTGCATCGGGCGCTCGGAGGCGCGGGAGCGCGTCCTCCACCCGTCCGGGGTGCCGAGTGACTCCGTCGGCGGGCCCGCGCGCTTCGGCGAGCGCCACGGCGCGGCGGTCCAGCTCCACACTCTCCACCGTGGCGCCCAAAGCCGCCAGCGCCCGCGTGGTTTCGCCGATGCCGGCGTAGAGATCCCAGAGGTGCTTGCCCGCAATGCTTCCGAGCGATGCGACCGCATACTCGCGGACCCGGTCGCCCATGCCCGGATGCACCTGCTCGAAGACCATCGCCGGATACGCCTCGCGGGCACCGAACACGGTGCGGGGGGCGCCGCCTTCCGGCTCCCACCAGAGCACCGCCGGCACGCCCGCGCGCCCGAGGCTCTCTCCCATCTCCCGCGCGCCGAGCCAGACCTCCGCGCCTTTGACGCGGACGATGACATGCCGGCCGCCATCCCGATCGACCCGCAGCACGACGTGGGTGGCATTCCGGGGGAATAGCCGCCGGTTGGCGCGGAGCGCGGTCCAGAGCCGGTTGATCTCGGGCCGCGCGATCGGGCAGCGCCGCAGATCGAAGATCTGATCGGGCCGTCCAAGCTTGTGATATCCGATTACCGGGCCGCGCACCGCGAGGGAGATCTTCGCGCGGTACTCCCACTCCCGATCGCTGGGCTCCAGCGGCGGCTCCGCCGCGTCGAGGCGGCCGATCCGCTGCAGCGCATCGGCCACGAGCCGGCGCCGCGCGGTCCGTTGGGCGTCCTCGTGTAGATGCTGCAGCTGGCATCCGCCGCAGTCGTCCTTTTCGTAGTGCGGACAGGGAGGCGCGACACGATCGGGCGACCGTTCGACGAGGCGGTCCAGTCGCGCCCGGGCGAATCGCTTGGCGAAGGAGAGCACCGTAAGCTCGGCCAAGTCACCGGGAGCGGTCCGGGGAACGAAGACGGTGCGCCCGTCACCCAGCGTGCCGACGCCATCGCCCCCCGCTGCGATTGAGCGGATCCGCACCGCCTCGCTCACCGGAGCCCTTCGCGCCGGCCCGCTCGGCTCCATTCGCTCGCGTCCCCGGCCCTCGCCACCGCGGGCTTCTGGCTGTGGCGGCGCTCCTCTTCCGCGAGGACGGCAGCCACCGCGATGCGGAGTGCGCGCGCGGCGTCGGGACGCACCGATTGCAGGTCTTCCCGTCGCTCGAGGAACTGAATGTCCACGTCCCCGCGCTGGAATTCCGGATCGGCGAGCAGCCGCCGGTAAAAGCCCTGGTTCGTCGCCACGCCGACAATGACCAGCTCACCCAGTGCGCGCTGCATCCGCCGGATCGCGGTCGGGCGGTCTTCGGCGTGCACCACGAGCTTCGCGAGCATCGAGTCGTAATAGAGGGTGACTTCGTCTCCGGTTTCGACGCCGCTGTCCCATCGCACCTCGGGCCCCGACGGCGCGCGAAGATAGCGAATCCGTCCGGCCGATGGCAGGAATCCGTTAGCGGGGTCTTCGCTGGTGATCCGGCATTCGATGGCGTGCCCGCGTGGGGCCATCGGCCACTCCGACACCGTCATCGGCCGGCCGGCGGCGATGCGCAGCTGCTCACGAACCAGGTCCACGCCGTAGGCAAATTCGGTGACCGGGTGCTCGACCTGAATCCGGGTGTTCATCTCCAGAAAATAGAACGAACCGTCGGCGGCGAGAAGAAATTCACAGGTTCCGGCGCCGCGATATCCGACTGCCGCCGCCGCCGCGATCGCGGCCTGCCCCATCTCGCGCCGGACCTGGGGCGTGACGGCGACGGAGGGCGCCTCCTCCAGCAGCTTCTGATGACGGCGCTGGATCGAGCACTCCCGCTCCCCCAGATGCACCGTCTTGGCGAAGTCCGCGAGAATCTGGAATTCAATATGGCGCGGCCGCTCGATGAACTTTTCGAGATACACCCGCGCATCGCCGAACGACTTCTCCGCCTCCGAGGCCGCCGTCTCCAGCGCGCGGGCCAGCTCGTCGACGCGCGACACCACCCGCATCCCCTTCCCCCCGCCGCCCGCCGACGCCTTCACCATGACGGGATAGCCCAGCGTCTCCGCGAGCGCGCGCGCCTCGGCGGGATCGGAGAGCGCGGAGGCGCCTCCCGGCACCACCGGCACGCCGGCGGCGATCATCCGGCGGCGCGCCTCCATTTTGTCGCCCATGGCGCGAATCGCCGACGACGGGGGGCCGACGAAGACGAGGCCCGCCTGCTGCACCGCCTCCGCGAACGCCGCGCGCTCGGAGAGGAACCCGTAGCCGGGATGCACGGCGTCCGCGCCGGACGCCGAGGCTACCTCGAGAAGCGCATCGATCCGGAGGTAGCTCTCCGACGGCCGGGCCGGGCCGATCCGGTATGCGGCGTCGGCGGCGCGCACGTGCGGACTGGTCCGGTCGGCGTCCGAATAGACCGCGACCGCTTCGAGTCCGTCTTCGTGGCAGGCGCGAATGATGCGGAGCGCAATTTCGCCGCGGTTGGCGATGAGGACGCGGTGGAGGGAGGGCATGCGTTAGTGGCAAGGTGGCTGACGGTCCACCGCCCCTTTGCCTCCTTGCCTCTTTGCCTCATTGCCTCCGGTCACAGCGGAATATTCCCGTGCTTCTTCTTCGGATTCACATCCCGCTTGGTGGCCAGCATGCGGAGGGCGTCGATCAGGCGCGGGCGGGTGTCGCGCGGGTCGATGACGTCGTCGATGAAGCCACGCGCGGCGGCCTTGTAGGGATTCGCGAACGTGCGGGTGTACTCGTCGATCCGCTGCTGCATCATCGCCGCGGGATCCGCGGCCGTTGCGATCTCGTCGCGGAAAAGAATCTCGGCCGCGCCCTTGGGACCCATGACGGCGATCTCGGCGGTCGGCCACGCCAGATTCAGGTCGCCCCGGATGTGCTTGGAGCTCATGACGTCGTAGGCTCC
>CAYTMW010000007.1:0-135099 GCA_964439025.1 uncultured Gemmatimonas sp.
GGGCTGTCGTTGGGAGGACCAATGGGCTCCGTATCGCCGGGGCGACGGGCCACCTCAGGCGCATAGGCGCCGATTCCAACCGCCCGGAACTCACCGGTAAAGGACTGGGCCGCCAGCGGGCCCGCGGCGGCGAGCAGGCCCAGAACGAGTGCGGGCGCTTTCATGGGAAGACCCGCTTCCACCTGGGGATCGCGGTCCCGATTGCGGCACCGAGCAGCGCTCCTCCACCGCCGAACAGCGGAATGGCGACAGCATAGGGACCGGAGCCATCGCAATCCGCCGCGTCGCAGGTGTTCGTCACGATCCAGCCGATGAAGATTCCGAGCCCGACTCCGGCCATCCCGCCAACGATGGCACCGGTCTTGGTGTGACGCCCGCGGATGGCCAGCTCCCGGATTTCACCCAGCCGAAGGGTATCCGTTGCGCCAAGATCGCTGCGAATGCCGAGGCGGCCATCGCCCACCGGGGCGTAGGAACCCACGAGTGTCCGATCGGGATCGAGCCGGGCCCGGACGACCTTGCCGGACTCAATCCGCGCCAGAACCGCCTCCGGCGAGCTCGCGGATGCTTGCGCCCGGGCGGCGGTGGGCAAGAACAGGCTGACCAGCACCGCGAGACCCCATGCTCGACCACGCTGAGAAGACACCCTCGCTCCCAGTTTGAAAACTGCGATCAAGGTAGGGATCGAGCGTGACTCCTGCGTGACCCCGCTCCAGCCGGCTTCACTCCTCCGGCAGCGGTGCCGGCCGGAGAATCAGAACCGGTTTGCTCGCCGACCGAATGACCTTGTCCGCCACGCTCCCGAGGAAGAGCCGCCGCATCCCCCCAGCCCCGTGCGTCGTCATGGCCACCAGATCGTATTTCTGATTCTCCAGGGCATCGAGCACCCCCGCGGCGGCGCTCGGCCCAATCATCACACGGCCTGAGGCGCACAGCCCCCGGGCGCGCAGCCGGTCCGCGATATCGTCCAGACGCCGCTGTGCATCGGCACGGCGAACCTCGGTGATGGTCGCATCCTGCTCGAGCGGGTACGGCATCGCAGGCTCCACGGCGTAGTAGTTGGGTTCCACGACATGGAGGAGAGTGACGTGGGCCTGGAGGAGGCCGGCCAGGTGCACGACCGGCTCGAGAATCGCCTCCGCAAAATCGGAGAGGTCGAGCGCGACCAGAATGCCTGCCCCGGGATGCGGCTCGAGCGTCTTTTCCGCGCGATTGGGGTGGACCAGGAGGACGGGCACTCCGGCATGCCGAACGACGTGGTTCGACACGGAGCCGAGCCAGAGGCGGCCGAGCGCGCTTCGCCCATGCGTGGCCATGACGATCAGATCGGCCCTGACCCGGGCGGCCTCCTCGCAGATGGCGTCGCCTGCCGGGCCGTCGACTTGGCGAGAGTTGATCGGCCCCTCGCCGACCTGGCCCAGACGCGCCACGATGTCCGAGAGGTAGGTCTCGTCCTGGGCCTGGAGCGCCAGGTCGAGGCCTGGATTCGGCACCGCCGCCACCCCCCCCATGCCGACGAGGGCCGCAGTGGGTTGGTGGGCGAGGAGCAGATGCAGGCGCCCAGGCGCGCTACGGGTCAGCCGCACGGCGGCCGGGAGCACCGCATCCGCAAAGCGGGTGCCATCCAACGGAACGAGAATCGAACGAAACATGGCGTCCTCCTTGAGCAATCCTGAGAATCAGGAGATGGGTCGGTTCTTCCGCCTGGTGGAGATCCCGAACAACGTGTACAGCGGGCAACTCCCCAGAATGGCTGTCCCCAGAGGGATGAGACCGACCAGCGTGAGGTAGCGCAGGGGAGGCTCCAGCGCCCCGTACAGCCCGAGGAGCATCACTCCGAGCACCAGCCGGATGATCCGGTCGATGGTTCCGACGTTGCGGCCCATGATGGCCTCCCTCCACCCCTCGTGAGTTTGCTGCTACAACGGGCCCGGCGTGCTGCGTTGAGAGAATTAGCGACGGAGGTCTGAAATCCCGATGAAGCAGCGATGAGAGCCTCGATGCCGTTATTCGTCGACAAGACTTCGTCGCCCCTTCATCATCGGTTCATTCGCGGCAGCGTAGACTTTGTCCAATCCCCATCACCGGCTCGGGGTATGTCCGACCTTTCAGCCTCCAGGAACCGGATGGTGTCCCGCCAGATCGCCGCCCGGGGGGTTCGCGCTCCCGCCGTGCTCGCCGCGATGCGGGCCGTGCCGCGGGAAGCGTTCGTGCCGAGAGCGCTGACCGAGTTCGCCTACGAAGACTCCCCCCTGCCGATCGAGGAAGGCCAGACGATCTCCCAGCCGTACATCGTGGCGGCGATGATCGCGGCGCTCGCCCCCAAACCGGGCGACCGCGTGCTGGAGATCGGCACGGGATCCGGCTATGCGGCCGCGGTGCTGTCCCGGATCGTCAGCCATGTGTACACGATCGAGCGCCACGAGGCGCTCGCGCGAGGGGCGGAGGAGCGGTTCAAGCAACTCGGCTATCACAACATCACCGTGATGGTCGGTGACGGGACGCTGGGGTGGCCCGAGCACGACCCCTTCGAGGGGATCGTAGCAGCGGCGGGGGGACTGGAGGCGCCGCCCGCACTCCTGGCGCAGCTCCCAATCGGCGGCAGGCTGGTGATCCCGCTCGGGCCCACCCCGCGCGAGCAGGAGCTCCTCCTCATCACCCGCACCGGGGCGGAGCAGTACCGGCGGGAGGAACTCGGACGGGTCCGGTTCGTTCCGTTGATCGGCGCCGCCGGGTGGGGCGAGGGCGGTGGGCCGTCGGCGCTGCCGCTTCCGGCAGCCGCTCCGCCCATTCGGCCAACTCCGGTGGTCAGCCTGCTCCGCGAGGCCGGAGAGCAGATCGAGAGCATCGATTCCGCTCCGATCGCGGCGCTCCTCGAACGGATCGGCGACGCGCGACTGGTGCTCCTCGGCGAAGCGTCGCACGGCACCGCGGAGTTTTACCGGATGCGGGCGAGGATCACCCGGGCCTTGATCGAGAAGAAGGGGTTCACCGTCGTTGCCCTGGAGTCCGATTGGCCCGATGCGGCCCGAGTGGACCGATACATCGGCCATCTCCCCCCGGCCAGGACCCGGGCAGCGGCCTTCGCCCGGTTTCCGGCCTGGATGTGGCGCAACGCGGAATTCGGCACCTTCGTCGAATGGCTGCGCAGCTGGAACGGCGAGCACCTGGATCCCGAGCGGCGGGTAAAGCTGCATGGCCTCGATCTCTACAGTCTCTCCGCCTCGATCGAAGCGGTCCTTTCCTACCTGGATGGCGTGGACCCCGAAACCGCGGCCGTCGCCCGGGAGCGTTACGCATGCCTCACGCCGTGGGAGCGTGACCCGGCCGTCTATGGACGGCTCGCCCTCACGGGCCGGTACCGGTCCTGCGAGGCACCGGCGGTCGAGATGTTGACCGACCTACTGAAGCGGCGGCTGGAGTACGCCGAGCGGGACGGGGACCGTTTCTTCGACGCGGCGGAGAATGCAAGGCTGGTCGTCGACGCGGAGCGTTACTACCGCCGTATGTACTACGGCTCGGTGGAGTCCTGGAATCTGCGCGACACCCACATGTTCGAGACCCTCCAGCGGCTCCTCGCATTCCATGGACCGGCCTGCCACGCGGTCGTCTGGGAACACAACTCCCACGTCGGAGATGCCTCGGCAACCGAGCTGGGCGCGATGGGCGAACACAACATCGGGCAGCTCTGCCGGCAAGCCTATGGTCCCTCCGCCTATCTCCTCGGGTTCGGGACCGACCACGGCACGGTGGCCGCCGCATCGGAATGGGACGGCCCGATGGAGCGGATGCGGGTGCGGCCTGCCCATGCCGCCAGCTATGAGTGGCTCTTCCATGCGACCGGGGTCCCCGCATTTCTGCTTCCGCTTCGCGATCCGTGGCGGGACGCGGTGCGGGAGGAGTTGTCCCCGCCGCGCCTGGAGCGCGCCATCGGCGTGATCTACCGTCCCGAGACAGAGCTGCAGAGCCACTATTTCGAAGCCGAACTGCCCAGGCAATTCGACGAGTACTGCTGGTTCGATGAAACCACGGCGGTCACGCCGCTCTCCGTGCAGATTCGTGCCGGAGGGGAGCCCGACACCTACCCCTTCGGGGTCTGAGGGTCGAATGGACGGGGACGTCGAGTTCGTTATCGCACGGCTCCGCTGGATGCGGGAGCAGAAGATCTGGCCGAATGGGCCGCGTTACCTCTGGACCGACGCTTTCGGCGTAGTAGTGCTGCTCACGCTGCACCGCATCCTCGGGGACGACGCCCGGCTTCGGGAGGCCGAGGCGGTCGTCACCGAGGTGAATCGGGTCCTCGGCCGACCCCGGGGGTACCGAATCGGCGAGGCGCCGGATCGCGATGGCCAGTACTTCCACTACCTCGCGATGTGGCTCTTTGCCCTCTGGCGGCTCGCCGAGATCCGCCCGTCCTCTCGGGCCGTTGCGGTCGATCTGGTGCGTGCCATTCACCCTGCGTTCTTCGTTCCGGGACGCGGTGTGCTCTGGAAAATGCGCGAGGACCTCAGTGGACCGTACCCGGGCTACGGATTCGGTGCGCTCGACCCGTTTCACGCCGCGGTGGTCTACCGCCTCATCGATCCGGTGGCACTCGCCTCGGAAATCGGCGATATGGAGTCCCTGGTCGAGACGACCTACCCCGATCTCTTCATTACGCAGGATCTGGGACTCGGGATGATGCTGTGGCAAACCCACTTCCAGCCCGAGCGGCGCTGGGCACGGGTCCACCGGGAGCGATCGCTCGCGGTGCTCGACCGGATGTGGGTCGATCCGCCAGGGTATTTCTGCCGGGAGCCGGAAGCGCGGTTGACCAGGTTCGCCTTCACGAATTACGGAGTTGCCGTCGGGCTGCGGGCCGTGCGGGCCTGGCCGGAACGGGTGGCCCGCCTCAATGCCTTCTTCGACTCGTACCGCTCCGGTGATCACTACGACCGCGACGCCATTACCCACGTCATGGCGTGCTCCGCGCGCCTGCCCGGCCTCCTGCTGGCCGGAGGAGACGGCGCAGCGATCCGAAAGGAGCGAGTTCATGTGCGGCGGGAATCATCTTCGAGTATCCCGCCTGGGTCGACGGATTCTTCCTGTACCTCGCAATCGCATCCTTGAGCATCCTGTGACTGCGAGGGCGCAACTGAGGGAGGGCCTCATGTCCAAGACCATTTCGACTCGCCAGAAAGGGCGCCGGTCGCTGCAAGGCCGGAAGACGACCCAAGGGCGACTCGGCAAGCGCCCCGTAAAGATTCCGAGAACCGATGAAAAACAGCGCGCCGGCGATGCGCAG
Organism: uncultured Gemmatimonas sp.; assembly: GCA_964439025.1. Lineage (GTDB taxonomy): Bacteria > Gemmatimonadota > Gemmatimonadetes > Gemmatimonadales > GWC2-71-9 > JABFSM01. The sequence goes on from CAYTMW010000007.1 coordinate 5,285, forward strand.
CGGAGGCACGCCGGCCCCTGATGTAAACCGCTCTGTGCCCCGAGAACCGAGCGCCCGGCGCCGACGCGTTCCGGGGCGGTGCACCACCGGCGCCTGAATGGAAAGGGAGGGACGTCAAATGCTGGGCAATATGGAACTCCAGAAGAAGGTCCTCGAGGCGCTGGATTGGGAGCCTGGCCTCGAGGCTCGGGAGATCGGCGTGGCCGCGAACGATGCTGTCGTCACCCTGACCGGGATCGTCCGCAGCTACGCAGACCAGTTCACCGCGGAGCGGGTGGTGAAACGCCTCAGCGGCGTGAAAGCCATCGCCAACGACCTCGAAGTGCGCCTGCCCGGCAATTCCTGCCGGAGCGATGGCGATCTCGCCGCGGCCGCCGTGCGGGCACTCGAGTGGGACGTCAGTGTCCCGAACGACCGCATCAAGGTTCGCGTTGCCGATGGCTGGCTTGCGCTGGAGGGCCAGCTCGAATGGCAGTACCAGCGCCAGGCGGCGGAACGTGCGGTACGTCACCTCATGGGCGTCCGTGGAGTAAGCAATCAGCTCACTCTCACGCCGCGAGTCACGCCGGCCGATCTCAAGAACCGGATCGAAGCGGCGTTCAAGCGCACCGCCGAGCTGGAAGCCCGCAAGATCAAGGTCGAAACCACGGGAGGAAAGGTGATTCTCGAGGGATCGGTGCACAGCTGGGCGGAGCGTGAGGAGGCAGAGGACGCGGTCTGGGCGGCTCCGGGTGTGACCGTCGTGGAGGACCGACTCGGTGTCCTGGCCTGACCACAACGGAAGGAGCAAGAACTCGGGGGGCCCACCGCGGTGGGCCCCCCGATTGCATCCTGCTCCGGCGTGGGCCCGGCCGGACGCTCAGTGCTGCAGTTCGTCGGTGGGACGCACGACCAGTACCGGTTTCGAGGCCCCCCTGATCACCTGGTCGGCGACACTCCCCAGAACGAGCCGGCGGAACCCTCCGGCGCCGTGGGTGGCCAAAGCGACCAGGTCGTGGCCCGGCTCTGCGAGCGTGTCGAGCACCCCTGCGGCAGCGTGGGCGGCGATTACGACTCGGGTCGACACAGCGATACCGCGCTCCCGCAGAATGCCCGCGACCTCCTCGAGCAAGCCCTCGGCACTGGCGCGCTGCAGCTCGGCAATGTTGGAATCCTGGGGAATCGGGTACGGCACTCCCGGCCCGAGGGTCAGATACAACCGCTCGACCACGTAGAGCAGCGTCACCGGTGCCTTGGCAAGCTTGGCGAACTCCACCACCGAATCCAGGATGGTTCGGGAGACTGCCGAAAGGTCGAGTGGCACCAGGATGCCGCGGATCTCCGGCTGTCCCCCCGGGGTATCCGGTTCCTTGGGGCGGATCAGGAGGATCGGGACGGTGGCATGACGAACCACATGATCTGCCACGCTCCCGAGCCAGAGTCTGCCGAGGGCGCCACGTCCGTGCGTAGCCATGACGATCAGGTCCGCCCCGATCCGGGCCGCCGCCTCCACGATCGAGGCGCCCGCAGGCGCGCCCCCGACCCCGGTCTCAACCGGCCCACCTCCCACCAGCCCGAGCCGCTTCGCCGTGTCGACCAGGTAGCCCCGCTCCTGATCCTGGCTCTCCATGTCGGGGGCTGACGCCCCGGCAAGCGCCTCACCCACCCCGACAAAGACGGGTACGGGCTGGTGGGCGAGGAACAAGTGGAGCCGGGCCCCGGCGCGGGAAGCAATCCACCGGGCGGACGGGAGCGCGGCCTCGGCAAAGGGAGACCCATCCAGCGGAACCAGAATCGTGGCGATCATATCGCCCTCCTCTCGCCTCCATCGAACATGCCGACCGGCGTGTGAAGGAGGGGTGAACGGAGGCCGAATCAGCCGTTACCCAGCACCCGCCCAGCCAGCCAGAGCCCGGCCCCGCCGGCCGCCGCCACAAGGAGGAGTCCCGGCACGGCGAGCCGCCGATACGCCGGCGACCCCAGCACCAGGGCCAGCGAGGTCTTGAATGCGGTGTTGACTATCGCTCCCAGAACGAGGGCGCGCGCAGCGACCGACAGCAGCGAGGGATCCTCCGCGAAACGGCTCATCCCGAAGGTGAGCGCGTCCATGTCGGTCAGGCCGGCGAAGGCCGCCGAGGCAAACACCCCGGTGTCACCGAACCGTCCCTGGAGCAGGTGCAGGAAGGTGAGCACGACCTGAAAGCCCAGCGCCATCAGAATGGCGGACCCGAGCCGGAGCGGGTTTTTGGTTTCGCTGCCGGCGTCTGTCGGTGTTCCATCGGACGCTCGCCGGTGCCCAATCAATACGAGCAGAACCCCGGTGGCGAACATCGGCCCGAGTCCGAGGCCTACACCCGGCGCGAGGGCGGCATTGAGCACCAGGAGTATGGCCACGACACGCACCAGCAAGACGGTGCATGCAGCGATCGTTCCAGCCGCGAGCGCGGCAGAGTGTCCAGGCTCGACGCGGCTCTGACGCGAGAACGAGAGGGTCACCGCCGTCGAGGAGACCAGGCCACCGAGCGCGCCCATGGCCTCGTAGCCGCGCGTGTCGCCCAGGGCCCGCCGCGCGAGGTAGCCCGCGAAATTGACGCCGGAAAAAACCAGGACGACTGTCCAGAGCGCCCGGGGCCGGATTCCACCAAGGGGGCCGAAGGGACCCTCGGGAAGGAGCGGCAGAACCACGAGGGCGAGCACCGCAAAACGGAGGGCCGCGAACAACTCCTCGCGGCCGATCCGCTTGATGAAACCGCGGATGGCTTCCTTTTCGCTGAGCAGGAGCACGGCCACGGCCGCGATGCCGCTCGCCAGTGCGAGCGCGCCCTGGCCGGCGAGGAGCCCGGTCCCCAGCACCAGGACAGCCGCCGTCTCCGTGGTGCCATCGATGGCTTCTGGGGCCCGCCGTGCGGCGGTGAGATACGCCGCGACGATCAAGGCCGACGCGCCCAAAAGCAGCGCGGTGGCGGCTGCCGGCTGGCCCTCGACGAGAAGCCACCCCGCCACGCCGCCAATGACACCGAGCAGGAAGAAGGTGCGTACGCCGGCGAAGCGGGCGCTGGGTCCGCTCGCGTGTCCGGACCATTCACGCTCGAGACCTACCGCCATGCCTGCGAGCCCCGCGACTGCGAGTCGCACGGCCGCCTCGAACTCGGTGAGCTCAGTTTCCATGAACGCCGTTTGCCGATTGGGAGACGCGCAGCATCACCAAATACACCGGGCGCGTGCCCCGGAGTCCAGCCCCGGTATTCCCGGGCTCAGATCGGCACGGTGAGGATGGCGACGGGGACGGCGCGCAGGAGGTCCCGGGCGATGTGGCCGGACCCGGGATCGCCGCCCGGTCCCCCTTGACGGAGGCCGAGGACCAACAGCTCCGCAGCCGTCTCGACCAGATGCCGCAGCACCTCGGCGACCGGCTCGCCCCATCGGATCGCGAGAGACCCCCGGCCACCCAGCTCGGGCCGCCGCTCCATCGCCTCTTCAACTCGAGTGAGGCGGGGGTGGGGCCAGCCGCCGCCCGCGGACGGCTGGACCGAGTCGGGTGGCAGCACGCAGACGGCCATCGGTGTGGCGCCCGTAATCGCCGCGAAATGGCCGCCCCCGTCGAGAATGCGCAGCCCGCGCTCGCTGCCATCGAGCGCGTAGAGGATACGTCCAAAACCGGTGACGGTCCGGGGTACCATAAGCGTCGGGCCATGGCGGCGGCGAAGGATCATATCGGTGGTCCTTCCAAGTCCCGGAGTCGGGCGACCATTCCGTCCCAGCACGACCAGATCGGCCCGCCACTGCTCGGCACATCGCGCGATCTCCACGCCCGGCACGCCGTCGCGCAGGAACACTTGGGAGGCCGGCTCAACAAGGACCTTGATGCTCGCCAGCTCGGGATCCCGCTGGGATCCCGGCTCCCGGACTTGGACCAATGCAAGGCTCGCACCGGATCGCGCCGCGAGCAGCTTCCCGATACCGAGCGCGTGGTCGCTGTGCGGGGAACCGTCGGTGGCCACCAGGAGCCGGCCCAACCCCATCAGCACTCTCCGTAGCAAGGGCAAATGACGGAGAGGAGAATGCGCATTTGATCGTGAAGGCGGGGTGAAGCTGCCGTGAGACCATGCACGACAGTAGAATGCATTCATGCCCCACGAACAGCAGACCACCCAACTCCGGATCGAGCGCCTGGTCCGCGAATTCCCGGGACTCGTCTCCGATCTTCACCTCCACTCGGTCCTCGAGCGGGTCGCCCACCTCGCGGCGGAGCTCATCGGCGCCCGGTATGCCGCGGTGGGTATGCTGGCGCCGGACCGCCAGTCGCTGGAGAGCTTCACCGTAGCGGGACTGACGGAAGAGGAACAGCGAAGAATCGGAGACCGTCCGCTCGGACGGGGCGTCCTCGGCCTGCTGATTCGGGAAGGCCGCCCTATCCGTCTGGCCGATTTGGCCAGCCACCCGGACTCCGCGGGCTTTCCACCCAATCATCCCCCGATGCGCTCGTTCCTCGGCGTCCCCATCCAGTCGCCCCGGGAAGTCATCGGGGAGCTGTATCTGACCGAGAAGATCGGCGGAGGGGAGTTTACCGAGGAGGACGAGCATCTGGCCGTGCTCCTGGCCATCGCCATCGCCACGGCGGTTCATAATGCCCGGTTGCATACCGACCAGAGCCTCCTGCTCGAGGAGGTGCAGCAGCTCCACCGCTCGCGGGAGCGTTTTTTTGCCATGGTCAATCACGAACTGCGCAACGCGCTCGCCGCGGTCTATGGCTGGGCAGAAATCCTGGTCCGGCGAAAGGACCCGGCGGAAGTTCCCCGCGCAGCATACGAAATCCTGGATTCTGCCGAACAGGCCGTGGCGTTGATCAGCGATTTGCTCGATCTGAGCCGCTTGGACGAGGACCGCCTCAAGCCGGTGATGCGCGACATCGAGTGCAGCAGCGTGATGCGGGGCGCGGTGCAGCGGATCACGCCGTCCGCAGACGAATGCGACATCCGGGTCGTGGCCGATCCGCCCGGCACCGGGATCCTCTGCCGCACCGACTCCCACCGCGTGGAACAGATCCTGGTCAACCTGCTCCGCAACGCGATCCGGCATTCGCCCGGCGGCGGCACCGTCCGGGTCGGGGTGACCACACAGGACGGGCACGTCGTCTTTACCGTCGAGGATCATGGTCCCGGCTTCAATTCAGAGGACACGGAGCACATCTTCGATGTGTATTTTACGCATGCGGGGGAGGAACGCCTGGGTCACGGACTCGGTTTGCCCCTGTCGCGCCGGTTGGCCCGGCTGCTGAGCGGCGACCTGACCGGAGCGAATCGCCCCGAGGGCGGTGCCGCCTTCGTTCTGACGCTGCCGGCCCCGCCGGCACATTCCTGAAGAAATCTTCAGGAATCCTTTTCAGAGCCCTTAGCCACCAGATTCTAGGTTGTTCTCATGAAAGTTCTCGTGGTGGAAGACGACCGGAAGGTCGCCGGGTTCATCGAGCAGGGCCTGACCGAAGAGGGCCACGTCGTGGATGTGGCTCCGGACGGCGATGAGGCCACCATGCTGGCGCATGTGTACGACTATGATGTCATACTGCTCGACGTCATGCTTCCGAAGAAGAACGGGTTCCAGGTCGCCACCGAGCTTCGCCGGGAGGGCCGGAACACGCCGATCCTGATGCTGACTTCGCGGGACGCGGCGGAGGACGTGGTGCGCGGGCTCGACGCCGGCGCGGACGACTACCTCTCGAAACCGTTCCGGTTCGACGAGCTCCTGGCGCGCATGCGGGCACTGGTCCGCCGGGGCGGCGCGGAACGCATGGAGGTCCTGCAGTTTGGCGCCATCGCCCTCGACCGCCTGAAGCACGTCGCCACCGTCGCGAACAAGCGCCTGGATCTGACGGCCAAGGAGTTCCAGCTGCTCGAGTATTTCCTCCTGCATCCCGAGGAAGTGGTCCGCCGCACGATGCTGCTCGAGAAAGTGTGGGACATGCACTTCGACCCGGAGAGCAACGTGGTGGATGTGCACGTCGGCAACCTGCGGCGGAAGCTCGGGCGGGCGACCACTGCCGATGCGATCGAAACGGTGCGGGGGGTCGGATTCTGCCTCCGGCATACCGCGACACCCGCTGCCACCACCGACCGCAAGGCGAAATGACGCGTGGCCGGGCGGGAAGATTCCCGGCCGGACGTCGTGGCAGGCGGCATCCCCCTTCCTCCTTCAGACCCCGTTACGCCTTCCTTCACGGCCGCACCGGTAGCATGGGGAGGTCCTCATGCCAGGAGCGCATCATGATCACCGTTGCGGACGTCATGACCCGGGAAGTCCTGGTTCTGCACGCGGAATCCTCGCTGCGGGATGCCGTCGGGCACCTCGCAAATCAGCACGTCTCCGGGGCGCCGGTGGTGGACGCCCGGGGCCACATGGTGGGGACCATCACCAGCTCGGACATCATGCAGGCCGAATCGGAGGGAATCGACCTCGACGCCACCCCCCTCGAGGAAGTAATGACGAGGCGCACGCTGACCGTGAGCCCGGACACCGAGCTGCGCGAGGCGGCCCTCGCCATGGAATACGGCGACGTACACCGGCTGTTCGTCGAGCAGGACGGGGCGCTGGTGGGGGTGATTTCGCGGAGCGACGTGAGCCGTGCCCTGGCGACGGGCCGCGGGTGACTCTACTGCTGCTCGCCCTCGCCGCGGCAGCGCCGAGCACCGCACCCACGGCGGTGCAGGCGCCGGCGCCGCTGGCCGAAGCCGAGGCGCGGTACGCGGACCTGGCGGCAACCGGGGGATGGCCGACACTGCCCGATGGAACCGCGCTCGAGCCGGGGACCTCTGACGGCCGGATCGCGGTTCTCCGGCGCCGACTGGCGAGGGAGGCATACGCCGTGGAAGGAGGAGAGGGCGCGCCCGACCACTACGACGACCGACTCGCGGCCGCGGTTCGCCGGTTTCAGGAACTCCACGGCCTGGCTGCCGACGGCGTAGTGGGGCGAGCGACACGAACGGAGCTGAATATTTCCGCGGCGGCGCGGCTTCGGCAGCTTCGGGCCAATCTCAAGCAGATCACAGCAGAGCCCCCCGCCGCGGTCGAGCGCGCGCTCATCGTCAACATTCCCGCGTTCACACTTGATGTGGTGGACAGCGGGCGAGTGATGTTTTCCCTCCGGGTCATCGTGGGGCGCCGCGACTGGCCCACCCCGGTGGTGAGCGCCCTGGCACGAGAGCTGGTCTTCGCCCCGGCGTGGAGGATCCCGCGGTCGATCGCCGTCTCGGAGGTGCTCCCGGCCTTGCGGCGAGCTCCGGGATATCTCGCGCGGAATCGGATCCTGGTGTTTGGCCGGGAGGGAGGGACCCGCCTGGATCCGTCGACGATCGATTGGGCCGGGGTGACCGCACGCTCATTTTCGTACTCGCTCATTCAGGAACCCGGCCCGCTGAACCCCCTCGGGGGAATGAAGCTGGTCCTCGACACGCCCTACGGCGTCCATCTGCACGATACGCCGGCCCGGTCACTCTTCGAACGGCTGCGGCGGGCGCTGAGTCACGGCTGCGTCCGGGTGGAGCATCCGGAGAAACTGGTCGGCTATCTCTTTCCCGACTGGTCTCCCGACTCGGTGGCCGCGGCGATGGCGGGCGGAACGGAGGTCACGGTGCCGCTGCCGGCGCCGATCGCGGTGCACCTGGTGTACCGGACCGCTTGGGTGGAGGTGGATGGGATGATGGCATTCCGGGAAGACCTGTATCGCCACTTTGGTCGACGCTGAGCCGGAAAACACACCGGGGCGGCTCTTTCGTAAGGAGCCGCCCCGGGTCGCACCGGTTATTCGGAGTCGGAAGATCCCGCTTCCGTTCTTCTCCCGTCAGCGGCCGCCTGAATTGTCTGTTCGCGGCTTGGCCTTTGGGGCTCCGGCTTCAATCCCTGCCCGACGTGCGGAAGGGCAGTTCGCCGGTGCGGGCGTTGCCGGTCGGCTGAATCGCGGATCAACCCCCGGCACTGCGCGTCGGCACGCCGGCTCGACGCGGGTGAGACACGCGATTGGTCTCACCGGTGCCGACCGAAGCCGATGCATCGCTTCGATCGACGGATGCAAAATATCAGGTCGACGTGAAGCCGGGCTGAACGCCCTGTGAAGCCTGGCACATGAGCTATGGGAATACCGGGTGATAGACCAGCACCGGCTTCCGGCTCCTCCGAATGAGCTTGTCGGCCACGCTTCCGGCCAGGATGCGACGAAGGCCTGCCGCGCCATGAGTGGCAAGAGCGGCCATGTCGAAGCGCTCCTCCGCCAGCACGTCCAGAATCCCGGCCGCAGGAGTCGCGGCCACCGCGACGCGGGTTCGGACGTCGATGCCGAGCAGGCCGAACAGTCTGGCCAGTCGATCCAGCCGAGCGTGGGCCTCATCGGAGCGCCGGGCGACGATGCCGGGATGCTGTGGCGCCGGTGGAGGAAGCTCGGGTTCGGCGATCCCGAATTGGGGCGCGACGACGGTCAGCAGGGTTACCCTCGCATTCATCAGCCGGGCCAGAGCCAGCACCGATTCGAGGATTGCCTCCGAGTAGTCGGAGGGGTCGAGGGATACCAGGATATTCCGGATCGGCTGATCGGTGCGAGCATCACCCAGCGGCTGGGGTTTGACCAGGAGCACCGGCCGGGCTGCATGCCGGACGACGTAGTCCGCGACACTCCCGAGCCAGGCCCGATCCATGGCGTTCCGGCCATGCGTGGCCATGACAATGAGGTCCGCGCCGATCCGGCCCGCTTCCTCGCAAATAGCCTCTCCGGCGGGGCCGTCCACGACGCTCGCGCGCACCGTTCCCTCGCCAACCGTCCCGAGCTCTGCAGCAGTCCTGACCAGATAGGACTCGTCATCCAGGCGGCACTCGTCCCCGAGCGCAGCAAAGGCGGTGGTGATCTCTCCCCCCCCGGCCATGGCTAGGGAGGGCTGATCCGCAGTGGCCAGATAGAGGCGTCCCCCGGCCCGCTCAACCAGTCGCTTTGCGATCGGAAGGGCGGCTTCCGCGAATCTGGATCCGTCGAGCGGGACCAGTACGGTGCCGAGCATGGAGTGCTCCCCTTGGTTCGGGTCGGTGGTGGGTCGGCTGGAAATGTGGCGCCGCTGACGTGAAGGATCCGTGAAGCCAGGGCGAACGAACCCGCAGGCGCATACCTTGCGCCCATGATGGATCCTGCCCGGACCCGGTGGATGCTCACGCGTCCTCTAGCGGCGGCCGTGTTTCTGGTCGCGGGACTGCTGCTCTCGATCGTTGCTCATCCTCCCATTTCGGCCCGGCACACCTGGACCGGGGGTCTCTGGCTGCTGGGTGTGCCGCTCCTGTACCGCACGGCGCGAGGCGTGCTGAGCGGGCGATTCGCCGCCGACCTGGTGGCCGGTCTCGCCGTCATCACGTCCATGGTTCTCGGGCATCCGTTTGCCGGGCTGGTCATCGTGCTGATGCAAACCGGCGGCGAGGCGCTGGAGCACTTTGCCGAACGGAGAGCCTCCGCCGCGGTGCGCGCCCTGGAGGCGGACGCCCCGCGCGAGGCGCACCGGCTGGACGGGGAGCACATCACCGACGTCCCGGCCGAGGCCGTGGCCGTCGGTGACCGTGTCCTGGTCCGTCCGGGAGAAATGATCCCCTGTGACGGCATCGTGGAATCGGGTACGTCGCAGGTGGATGTCGCGCGGCTCACCGGGGAGCCGATTCCGGTCCGCGCGTCGAAGGGTGAGGCGCTCCGCTCGGGCTCCCTGGTCATCGACGGGGCGCTCGTCTTGCAGGTCACCGCCCTCTCGAAGGAGAGCCTTTACGCGCGGATCGTCGAGCTGGTGCGGAGCGCGCAGGCAAGCAAGGCACCGCTCCAGCGCCTGGCCGACCGCTATGCGGTCTGGTTCACACCCATCACTCTGGTGGTGGCAGGACTGGCGTACGCGCTCAGCAGGGATCCCGACCGGGTGCTCGCCGTGCTGGTGGTGGCGACGCCCTGCCCCCTCATTCTGGCCACGCCCGTGGCCATCATCGGCGGCATCAACCGGGCGGCGAGGCGGAAGATCATCGTGCGCCATGGCGGTGCGCTCGAGGCCCTGGCCACGGTGGACACCGCGCTGTTCGACAAAACCGGCACCCTCACGGTGGGACGGCCCGAGGTCAGTCAGGTTCGGGCGATTCCTCCGTTTACCGAAGATGACGTGCTCCGGCTGGCCGGCGCGGTGGAGCAGGGCTCCGGACATCTGCTCGCGCGCACGCTGGTGGCGGCGGCCCACGACCGCGGGCTCGTCCTCCCCGAACCTTCGGCCGTCACGGAGGCAGCCGGCCGCGGCGTGTCCGGGGTGGTGGAACAGCGGCAGGTTACGGTCGGGGCCTTTTCACTGATCCGGGAGCGTGCGCCCGAGGCGGCCCGCGTGCTCGGTGCGCTGCACGACGGCGGACCCGCCCTGCGGGCCTTCGTGGCCGTAGATGGCCGGCCCGCGGGCAGCGTGACCTATGCCGACCGCGTGCGCGACAACGCCGGGGCGGTGGTGAGCGAGCTGCGTACCCTGGGCATCGCCAGGATTGCGCTGCTGTCCGGCGATCACGCCGAAAACGTCGCGGCGGTGGCCCGCGCCGTCGGCATCACCGACGTCGCCGCCGACCTGTTGCCCGAGGACAAGGTGGCCCACGTGCGGCGGCTCACCAAGGCGCAGCACCGGGTGCTGATGGTCGGCGACGGGACCAACGATGCGCCGGCGCTCTCCTCCTCGGCGGTGGGGCTCGCGCTTGGGGCTCATGGCGGCGGGATCCTCGCGGAGGCGGCGGACGTGGTGCTGCTGGTGGACGACCTTGGGCGCGTGCCGGAGGCGGTGGCCATCGGGAGGCGCACCATGCGCATCGCCCGCCAGAGCATCGTGGCCGGGCTCGGCCTCTCCGGTCTCGCGATGCTGGTCGCGGCGGCCGGGTATATCCCGCCCACCGCCGGGGCGCTGCTGCAGGAGGGAATTGACGTCGCGGTGATCCTCAACTCGCTGCGGGCCGCCCGGGCCTGACCCACATTTCGCGGGAATCTGCTCCGCCAGCGGAGGTTGCTTCCGTGTGCCTGTCCGGGTGGCCCACAGATTACACCGATGGAAAGCACAGATGGTTCTGGCAGGCCTCGGGATACAGAAACCTACGCCATTATCGGGGCTGCGATGGAGGTGCACCGGACGCTGGGAGCTGAATTCCTCGGGCCTGCATATCAGGCAGCACTGGAAGTCGAGTTTGGCCTGAAAGCCATTCCATACGCTGGCAAAGTTGAAATGCCCATCTAATCCAAGGGCGCGCCCCTGGGCGGGGGAGAGGCTTGTTCGTGAACTTCGGAACTGCCCGCCTTCAATACAAGCGATTCGTGGGACCGTGGTACCAGGCACCCACAACTTCTTCATCTGTGATATCTGTGGGCCCCCTGTCATAAGGGCAGCGGAGACCGCCGGCGAGACCGCGCGGGGCGGTAACAGCCACTGAAGCCCGCCTCACACATCCTACCAGACAGCTTCAGTATCCTCTGCCCACATTGCGCTGCACCCTGACTTGGAGGAGGCCGCGTCGTGGGCTCGATTCTCATCGTTTTCGGCACCACCGATGGCCACACGGCCAGGATCGCGGCGTTCCTGGGTGCGGTCCTGCGGGACGCCGGCGCCCAGGTTGACGTGGTCAGGGCGGGTGTGGGCGGGGCGAATCCGAGCCCCGTGTTGTACGACGCCGTGGTGGTGGCCGCCTCGGTCCACGCCGGTGGATACCAGCGGGCCCTGCGGGGGTGGGTCCGGCGACATGCGGACGATATGCGGGACAAGCCAACCGCGATGATCTCGGTATGCCTCAGCATCCTGCAAAACGATCCGAAGGTGTGGGCGGACTTGGACGGCAAGGTCGATCGATTTGCCCGGCAGACCGGATGGCAGCCCTCGGTGGTGAAGATCGTGGCCGGGGCGCTGCTCTACACCCGCTATGGCTGGCTCAAGCGCTTCGTCATGCGCCGGATTACCCGCAAGGCCGGCGTGGAAACTGATCCCAGCCGGGATTACGAGTACACCGACTGGGAAGATCTCCGGCTGTTTGCCGCGGGGTTCCTGCGGCGGGTGTCCGGGGAGTCGCCGGCCGAGCCGGCGGCGTGCTGCGTTGCGGGCGTGGCCCGGCCGCTGGGCGCGGCGATCTAACACGAGCGCGCAGCGACGATCGCATCCAGCAGCGGCGCCGGATCGAAGCGCACCGGGTCGGTGCACGGGAGTCCGGTGTCGCGCGTCGCGGCCTCGCATGCGGCGCGCGCCGCGGCGTCATCCAGATCGTACGTGTTCATCGCGATCGCGATGACTTTCGTGGGGTGCACCGCGGATCCGATCATCTCGTACATCTTCACGTAGTCGTGCAGCGGGGGAATCCGGAGCCACGGCTTGCCCCGGTATTCCCCGATGTACTCCCGCGTGGCCTGGTGGCAGAGGATCAGGGCGTCGGGACAGGAGCCGTGCAGGAGACCGAGGGTTACACCGGAGTAGCCGGGATGATTGATGCTTCCCTGCCCCTCCACCAGTACGACGTCCGCCCCGGGAGCGGCCTTGAGCACCAGCTCTTCCGCGGCTCCGGCGATAAAATCCGCGACCACCGCGTCCACGGCGGTTCCCCAACCTTCGATGAAGATGCCGGTCTGCCCGGTGGCGGCGAACCGGGTTTTGAGTCCCCGCGCCTTGAGTCCCTCCACCAGCTGCAGCTGGGCGGTCATCTTGCCGACGTTGCAGTCGGTTCCCACCGTCAGGACCACCAGCGCGTCCACCTCACGCGCGAGACCCATCGCGACCGGGAGATTGGGGGGCGGCTTGCGCACGTCGAGAATGGTGCGGCCCTTCTCGCGCGCCTTCGCGGCGAGTAGCGGATCATCGCTCAGGAAGGTGTGCAGCCCGCTCCAGAGATCGCACCCGGCATCGAGTGCCTCCGCCAGCCAGCCGCGCCACTCCTCCGGCAGCCGACCCCCGGCGGGGGCGATCCCGATCAACACCGCGTCGGGTTTCCGCTCGAGCCCCTTTGCCATGGAGTCGAGCACCGGAATGCCGCCCCCGAAGCCGAGGACATCCTGCACCGTCTTGCCGGCGTTGACCCGGTCCACCACCCCAACGACCCGGTCGGGGCGATAGCGAATCACCGAGTTGGCGGTCTTGGAGGTCATCGGGGAAAAGTCGCCGTCGGCGAGGATGAGGAACGTTGGTTTGGCGGGCATGAACGCCGGGGGTTGGGGGTTGGGAGTTGGGGACTGGGGATTGGGGATTGGGAAAATAACAGAGCGGCGCGATTCCGACCTCGCGCCGCCCCCAACCCCCAACTCCCAACTCCCAATCCCCAGACCTACGGTTTCGTCTCCCCATTCTCCAGCAGCTCCGCGTCATGCACCGCGTCGCCCTTCTTGCCCCCGGTGCCCAAGGCTTTGGGTTCCCGTGTCCCGGCGCTCAGCATGCCCATCTTGGTCTTCAGGTCCATGAGCTGCTGGTCGGCGGTGCCCTTGTACTCCAGCTTCTTGAACTGATCCATCAGGTCGTCGGACTGGAACTCCTGCTGGATCTCGGCGGCGGCGAGCGCCTTGCGCTCGATTGCTTCGATCTTCTCGGCCATCCGGTCGAACGACTCGAAGGCGCTCTTGTCGTTCATCCCGGACATCGTTTCCTGGATCCGCTGCTGCGCCTGGGCCCGCTTGGCGCGCGCCACCAGGATGTTCTTCTTCCGCTTGGCCTCTTCGATCTTGTCATTCAGTTGCCGCAGCTGCCCCTTGAGGCTCTCGGTATCAGCCTTGTGCTTGACCCAGGTCTCGTGGAGCTGCTGCGCGCCCTGCAGCGCCTCGTTGTAGCGCATCAGCGCCTGGGTGGCGAGATCATCGCGGCCTTCCTGCACCGCCAGCATGGCTCGGCGCTCCCAGTCCTCCGCCTGCTTCTTGAGCGCCTCGGCGTCCGCCTGGAGCTTTTTCTCGTCCGCAATGGCGGCGGCGGCTTCCTGCTTCGCCTTGGCCAGATTGGACTTCATGTCCAGGATCAGCTGGTTCAGCATCTTCTCCGGGTTTTCAGCCCGGGAGATCAGGTCGTTGATGTTCGACCTGAGTATCGTCGAGAAGCGATCGAAGATCCCCATCAGCTCTACCTTTCGCGGTACGGCGCGAGCGCGCTCAGATGGGAGGCGAGAGCGAGCGTCAGGGAATCCCAGCTCGCCTCGAACTCCGTGTAGTCCAGATCGGCCAGCTCGAGCGCGTCGGTGAGAACCACGTGCTCGCCCTCCAGCCCGTAGGAGCCGTGTACCAGATCCCGGGCATTGAACTCCAGGAGCCGGCGATAGAGGCCACTCCGTTTCTCATCACTGGCCGGTGGCTCCATCACCCGCATCCGGAGGATTACGACCGGTGGTGCGTAGTTCAGCACGACTTCGGCTCCGGACTGGGTCTTTGCCCGCCAGAGCCCGGGTTCCAGTTCGGTCGTCTCGACGGTTCCACCTTCGACCCGGTCGAGATAGGACTGGATATCTTCGCGTGTGACCATCGTTACCTCGTGGGCGCCATGGTACTCTAAATCTAGTTGCGCCGGAGCGAAGGGCTATTGGCTATCGGCTATCGGCTATCTGCTCTCGGTCCGGCTATCGGTGGGCTCGGCCGTCCCCCGGGTCAGCATTCGCTCCGCGAAATCGAGCCGCTCCTCGAGCTGGCCCCGCTCCGACTCCAGCTCCGCGATGCGATCCTCGAGCGCAGCGACCCGCTCCGCAGTCATCTCGCCGGTCGTCAATCCGGTCGCCGGATCGGCGGTCTTCCCGCGGGAGATCCGGCGGCCGATGGCCTGCCCGATCGGACCCACCAGCGTCGTGATGAGCACACCGCCGATGGCGAGCCACATGGCGAATTCACCCGGCTCTCCCATCCGCAGGATCACTGGGACTCTCCCCGCGAGAGCACCCGCTCGACGGGTGGCTGGGTGAGGAACCGCCAACTCATCGGATTTCCTTCGGCGGAGGGGCGTTCCCGACGGCCAGTAGCCGCTCGGCAAAGTCCATCCGCTCCTCCAATTCGGCCAGCTTCTGGCGATCCAGATCCGCCTCGGCAAGGCGCTGCTCCAGCTCCACCACGCGCGCAGCCAGCTCGTCGGACTCGGCGCGGGTTCCTTCGATGCGCCGGGCCAGCGCGCGGCCCAGCGGCCCTCTCGCGAGCAGAACTCCGATCCCGCCAAAGGCGAGCGTCATGACCAGAATGAATGCAGCCAGGGCGTCCGACGGCATCAACGTTCCCCGCCCCGCTGCAGCAGATCCTGATCGCGCTTCTGACTGAGTAGCCGTTCGGCGAATTCGACCCGCTCCTCCAACTCCTGCACCCGGCCCCGCAGGCCGTCCACCTCCGCGAGCTGGTCGCGGAGATGATCCACCTCGGCCCGGAGCTCCGGATCACCGACCTTGCCCTCGAGCTTTCGAGCCCAGGCGCGAGCGAGCGGCCCGAAGACCTTGATCGCCACGATGGTGAAGGCGATCAGGACCAGCGCCATCATCGCCAATTCCTGCACTCGCTCGACGAAGAGATTCATATCGGCCCCGGGAGGTAGCGGCGGGAGGGGCGCCGGCGCCTGGATGATCACGAGGGCCCACTTCCTTCCGGCAACTGTCCCGCCCCCTGCTTCTGCGACGACAACCGCTCGGCGAAGCCCACCCGTTCCTGCAGCTCGGTGACGTCGTTGCGAAGATGCTCGAGCTCGTTCAGCACTTCGGGGTTGGTGCCGGAGCCGAGCGGCTGGGTGCCGTGCCGGATGCGGTCGGCGATCGCTTTCCCCACCGGACTCACGGCAAGAAGGAAGAGCGTACCGCCCCCGAAAATGAAAATGATGGCGAGAACATCAACTGGCATGGGGGCCCTTTGCCTCGAGACGCTGGGGTTCGCCGCGCGGCGCGAGGAGTCGTTCGGTGAAGTCGATGCGCTCTTCGCTCTCCGCCAGCCGGTGCTCCAGGTTCCCCACCTGTTCCCGCAGGTCCAGCAGCTCGTTTCGCAGCTCGTCGTCCACCGGACCGCTCTTGCCGGAGATGCGGCGGGCGATGGCCTGCCCGACCTGGCTCTGGGCCACCTTCACCACGGTGAAGGCGATCAGCACCATGCTCACGATGCCGGTCAGCATCCCCATCAGGGGAATCACTTCACCCGGAATTCCCGGCTGCAGCATGACTCAGGCCCCCTTGGGTCCGCCGGAGATCATCCGCTCGGTGAAATCGAGCCGCTCCTGGGTCTCGATCAGCTCTCCCCGGAGGGCCTCGACTTCGGTCCGGAGCTCGCGAACCTCGGCCTCCAGATCGGGTGACGCGGCGGTGCGTCCGGAGATCCGTTCGGCGAGGGCGTGACCAATATGACTCCGAGTAAAGATCGCGAGTCCCCCGATCAGGATGCCGAGGATTGGGATGAGCATCACCATGCCTTCGGATTCCATCGCTGCCTCAGATCTTGGGACGGCTGGGCGGCTGGACGGCTGCTTGGCCGAGCGCCTACCGCCGGTTCGAACTCTCCATACGGTACCATGTTCCAGAATGTTTCACAACGGAACAAGGCCGGCCTAGGCGATCTCCACCGTCTGGATATCTGTAAGTCTGACAGCGATTTCGGTGTCGTCGGCGCCGACGGGACGGAGAAAAACTTCCAGAGCGGTGGGATGGGTATCGACGCTGGTCGGCACCCCGGTCACCTGCTGATTTCCAGTGGTGATGATGCGCACGACCTGTTGGTGCCCGCCGGCGTAATCGAGCAGCTCCACGATCGCATCGTAGGTCATGGATGCCTCGCGGGAGGAGAGATGCTCTAATCTATCGCAAATGTGGGTGAGCGGTGAGCGGTGAGCGGTGGTCGGGAACCGCCCGGTGCCACTCTCAGTGTGACCAGTGGGAGTCACCCGGGCGACGGGTGGGGCTCGCCGTAGGCGACGTCGGGCCGCGAGGGCTCCGCGTGAGTTCGGCATTCTGTTGGCCCGCAGGCCCCGTGGGCGAGTCCCACTCTAGCTCGGGGGAGAGACCGGTCCCTTTGCTTCGCTCGGGGTGACAGCACGAGTAGGTGAGCGGTTAGCGGTGAGCGGTGAGCTGGGCGCCGGAGAGCGCCCGCGCCAGGAATTGTCCCGTGTAACTCTCCTTCACGCGAGCCACTTGCTCCGGCGTTCCCTGCGCCACGACACGGCCCCCCTTGGCTCCTCCTTCCGGCCCGAGATCGATGACCCAGTCCGCCGTCTTGATCACGTCGAGATTGTGCTCGATGACGATCACGCTGTTGCCCTTGTCGACGAGACGGTGGAGCACCTCGAGCAGCAGGCGCACGTCCTCGAAGTGGAGGCCGGTGGTCGGCTCGTCGAGGATGTAGAGGGTGCGGCCGGTATCGCGCTTGGCCAGCTCGGTGGCCAGCTTGACGCGCTGCGCTTCACCGCCGGACAGCGTCGTAGCGGACTGGCCGAGGTGGAGGTACCCGAGCCCGACGTCATTCAGCAGCTCGAGCTTTTCCTTGATGCGCCCCTGGGCACTGAAGAACTCCAGCGCGTCGGCGACGGTCAGATCGAGCACCTCCGCGATGCTCCGGCCCCGGTAGCGCACCTCCATCGTCTCCCGGTTGTACCGCCGTCCCTTGCAGACCTCGCAGGGGACGTAGACGTCAGGGAGAAAATGCATTTCGATCTTGACCAGTCCGTCGCCCTCGCAGGCCTCGCACCGCCCGCCTTTCACATTGAAGGAGAAACGGCCGGGACCGTAACCGCGCATCTTCGCCTCCGGCAGCTGGGCAAAGAGCTCCCGGATCGGGGTGAAGAGACCGGTGTAGGTGGCGGGGTTCGACCGGGGGGTGCGGCCAATGGGACTTTGATCGATGTCGATGACCTTGTCGATATGATCCAGGCCCTCGATCCGGTCGTGCGCGCCGGGAACCACGCGGGCGCGATAGAAGTGCCGTGCCAGCGAGGCGTAGAGCAGATCGGTAATGAGAGTCGATTTGCCGGAGCCTGAGACGCCGGTGACGGCGACGAACATCCCGAGCGGGATCTCCACCGTGAGGTTTCGCAGATTGTTCGCGCGGGCACCGACGAGACGCAGCAGCCGCCGGGGATCCCGCGCCCGCCGGCCCGAGGGCACCGGAATGCGGAGCTCGCCGCGGAGATAGCGGGCGGTGAGCGAGGTGGGGTGCGCGAGGATGGTCTCGATGGTTCCCTCCGCCATCACCTCACCGCCCTGATTCCCCGCACGCGGCCCCAAGTCGATCACATGATCGGCGGCCCGGATGGTATCCTCGTCGTGCTCCACCACGATGACGGTATTGCCTAGGTCGCGGAGCTCGCGGAGGGTGCCGAGCAGCCGCACATTGTCCCGCTGGTGCAGCCCGATGCTCGGCTCATCCAGCACATAGAGGACACCGACCAGACGGGAGCCGATCTGGGTGGCGAGGCGGATCCGCTGCGCCTCGCCGCCGGACAGGGTGCCCGCGCTCCGCCCGAGCGTGAGGTACTCGAGGCCGACGTCGCGGAGGAAGACGAGCCGGTCGCGAATCTCCTTGAGAATCGGGCCGGCAATCTCGGGATCGACGCCATTCGCCACGCCGCGCCCGACCGGGATGCCGTCGAAGAACGCAAGCGCGTCGTCCACCGGCATGTCGACGACGTCACCGATGTTTCCCCCGGCGAGCAGCACCGAAAGGCTCTCCGGCTTGAGCCGCCGTCCCTTGCAGGCGCGGCAGGGCATCTCGATCAGGAATTCCTCGAGCTGCCCCCGGACGGCGTCGCTGCTCGATTCGTGGTAGCGGCGCTCGACATTGCGCAGGATGCCTTCCCACTCGGTTTCGTACTCGGCGCGGCCGCGCGCGCCGTCGCCACCGAACCGGAACACCCGGCCGGGCGCGCCGTTGAGCAGCACGTCTCTCGCCTGCTCGCCGAGCCCGCTCCAGGGGACGTTCAGGTCGAACTTGAAGGTCCTGGCCAGCGTGGGGAGAACCGCTTTGCGCAGGTACCCCGAGGGCTCGCCCCAGGGGAGAACGACACCCTCGAGAATCGAGATGCTCGGATCGCCGAGGATGAGCGCGGCGTTGACTTCCCGCCGGGTACCGAGACCATGGCACTCGCTGCACACGCCGAACGGCGAGTTGAAGGAGAATTGCCGCGGCTCCAGATCCGGCAGCGAGAGGCCGCATGTCGGACAGGCGAAGCGTTCGGAGAACAGGACGCTGGTCGGCTGGGCGGCTGGACGGCTGGACGCAGTGTGGCGGACGACTTCGACGGTCCCCTCCGCCACCTTGAGCGCGGTTTCAATGGAGTCGTTGAGCCGGCTCCGGTCCTCGGGTCGCACCACGAGCCGGTCCACCACCACCGCGACGTCGTGGTTGTGCCGCCGGTTGAGGGTCGGAACCGCATTGAGGTCGTAGGTCTCACCATCGACCCGCGCGCGAACGAAACCGCGCTTCCGCAAATCCTCGAAGAGCTCCTTGAATTCGCCCTTCCGCCCGCGCACCATCGGCCCCAGCACCTCGATCCGCGTTTCGGCGGGCCAGCCCAGCACCGTCTCGGTGATCTGGCTCGCGCTCTGGCGGGCGACGGGGCTGCCGTCGTTGGGACAATGCGGGACGCCCGCGCGCGCCCACAGCAGGCGCATGTAGTCGTAGATCTCGGTGACGGTGCCGACCGTCGAGCGCGGATTGTGGCCGGTGGACTTCTGCTCGATGGAAATCGCCGGGGAGAGACCCTCGATGCCATCCACGTCGGGCTTTTCCATGAGCCCGAGGAATTGCCGAGCGTACGCGGAGAGCGATTCGACGTAGCGCCGCTGCCCCTCGGCATAAATCGTGTCGAACGCGAGCGAGGATTTGCCGGAACCGGAGAGGCCGGTGATGACGGTGAGGCGGTTCCGGGGTATCGCAACCGAGATGTTCTTGAGGTTGTGCTCCCGGGCCCCGCGGACGCGGAGAAATTCTTCGGACATAAGAATGGAAAGGTAGGGGACACACGGAGGGCATTCAAGTAAAGAGCTGTTAGCTTTCCCACATGCGCCGCCTCCGCACCGCCCGCTCTCCCGACCCGGACGATTTCGCGGAGGAGGGCTTCGATCGCGCGGATCTCGAAGGTGAGGCGATCGGACCGGTGTCCGACGAGATCCCCTGGCTCCGGCCGTTTGGCGCGGACATCGAAGGCCTCGTCCTCGCCGACTCGGCCACGGAACTCGAGCCCGAAGCCACACGGGTTCCCCGCCAGGCTCGCGAGCTGGTCGCCCTGGGACGCCGGCTCGACGCCCTCCTCCTCCTGCGGCGCTACCTCGATGACTCCCCCCGGGACGCCGAGGTGCGGACGCTCCTCGCCGAGCTGCTCGACGACGGCGACGAACCGGAGATCGCGATGGAGGAGCTGACCGTCGCGCTCACCGACGCTTCCGATCCGGTCCCCATTCTGGTCCGCCGCGGCGCCATCCTGGCCCGCCGCGGCCGCACCGCCGAAGCGGAGCGGGATCTGCGCGACGCGATCCGGCAGCGCGCGGGTTATGCGCCGGCGCACCTGCACCTCGGGCTCGCGCTCCTCCGTCGGGGCCTCGGCGCGGACGCCGCGGACGCGTTCCGTGACGCGTTGCGCTGGACGCCCGATGACCCCGACGCGACCTACTACCTGGGCGAGGCGCTGCACAGCGCCGGGGATCTCCCCGGCGCCCTCGGCACCCTGGAGCGCGCCGCCATGCTGGCGCCCACGCTCCCCCGCAGCTACAAGCTCATGGGACGGCTGCTCGACCGGATGGGCCGCACCGAGGACGCGCGGGCGATGCATCAGCGGGCTGGCTCGGCGGGGAGCTCTTGATGGAGGTGGGCCTCACCCGCCGGAACATCGGCAGGCTGGTTCTGCTCTCGTGGGCGGTCATGCTCGCCTGGCTTGCGCGGCGTGAGTTCACCAAGGGCGAGGATGCGCAGCGCAACGACGGCACGACCCGCCTCGCACCCGCCGCGCAATTTTTCGGCGTCTATGCCGGCGGCCGGCAGATCGGCCAGCTCAATCTGACCGTCGATACGCTGGTGGATGGCGTTCTCGTGAGCGAGCTCCTCGTCCTCGATGTCCCGCGCGGCGACGGAACCCAGCAGCTGACCCGCAGCGCGCAATACACTCTCTCCCGGTCGCTCCGCCTGCGCAGGGTCAGGCTCACCACCGTCGGTATCGGACCCCAGGAGCGGCTCGAAGGCGACGTGAGCGACGATTCCACCCTGCGCCTGGTGCACGCCGAAGTGCCGCTCGGCGTCGCGGGGCGGGCGCAAATGCCGGTGCACCCCGACGACATTCTCCCAGCCACGCTGCCGTTTCGTGTGGCGTTTTCGGGTCGGCTCCATATCGGCGCGGAGTTTTCCCTCCCGCTGATCGACCTCGAGGGCGGCGGCAGCGCGGGCCAGGTCTCGATTCGCGTGACCGCCGAATCCAGCTTCGTCGTGCCCGATAGCGCCGTCTGGGATTCCGCGGGCGCCGAATGGGTTCCCGCCACGACCGATACGATCCGCGCCTGGCGCATCGAGCATGATGCGACCGGCGCGCCGACGGTGAGTTGGGTGGACGCGGGAGGCGTGCTGGTACACCAGGAAATCGGCGGAGGGATCACCCTGCGCCGATCGGCATTCGAGATCGTGCGCGACAACCGCCAGCGCCGCCGGAGCGAGCCCCAGAGTTGGAGACGGTCGATTGCCGGAATGCGCACGCTCATCGCGACCGGCCGGGTACCCGATACCCTGGCAGCTGCACGGGGCATCGTGGTCCGGAGTGATTCGGGCAGCCCCCGGTGGAGCGGCACGCGTGCGCTCGACGGTGGCCGGCAGCGAATGCGCGGGTCCGACACGATTGTGGTCGCCCGCGTCACCCCTCCCGATTCCGGGGAGACGCCGCCGCCCTCCATGCTGGGCGTGACGTGGGATATGCCGATCGGGGACGGTGCTATCGCCGCCGCGGCGAATGAGGCCGTTGCCGGCGCAATCTCGGCGGAGGACGGCGCACGTCGCCTGACCCGCTGGGTCGCCCGGCAGATTGCAACCGACACCGGATCCACGGCATCGGGGACGGCGCTCTTCACATTGCGCGCGCGACGCGGCAACGCGGGAGGGAAAGCTCGGCTCCTTGCCGCGATGGCGCGGGCGCAACGAATTCCGGCGCGCGTCGTCTCGGGCCTCGCCGTCTTCCGGGAGGGGAGTTATGGCCACGCCTGGACCGAGCTTTGGGTGGGCCGCTGGATCGCGGCGGACCCCACGTTCGGGCATTTCCCAGCCTCCGCCTCATTGCTCCGCCTGACCATCGGGGGCAGTATCCGGCCCATCACCCTGGTCTTTTTCACCGGCTCGGCTCGGTTCTTGCCCATTCGGGCTCCGCGATGATCGAGCTCAGCCAACTCACCAAGCGTTACGGCAAGTTCACCGCCGTGGCCGGAATCGATCTCACGATCCCGAAGGGCGAGCTGTACGGTCTTCTCGGGCCCAACGGCGCGGGCAAGACCACCACGATGCGCATGATCGCGGGGATCCTGCGGCCCACCTCGGGCACCGTCCGGATCGCCGGTATCGACATTCAGGCCCAGCCGATGGTCGCGAAGGCGCATCTAGGGTTCATCCCCGACCGCCCCTTCGTGTACGACAAGCTGACCGGCGCGGAATTCCTTCGCTTCGTGGCGGGGCTTTACGGTCAGGGCGGCAAGGTCATCGAGCGCCGGATCGACGAGCTGCTCGAGCTGTTCGAGCTGACTGTATGGAAGGACGAGCTGACCGAAGCGTACAGCCACGGGATGCGGCAGAAGCTCATCATCTCGAGCGCGCTGGTGCATCGACCCGATGTCATCGTGGTGGACGAGCCGATGGTCGGCCTCGATCCCAAGAGCGCACGCCTGCTGAAGGATCTCCTTCGCGAATTCGTGACGCGCGGCGGGACCGTGCTGATGAGCACCCACACGCTGGAGATCGCGGAAGCGATGTGCGACCGCATCGCCATCGTCCATGGGGGTTGTATCGCCGCCGAGGGCACCATGGATGCGCTCCGGTTGCAGACGTCTTCGGGCGACGCCTCGCTGGAGGAACTCTTCCTCAAGCTGACCGGCGGGTTTTCGGAGCGCGAGCTGAGTGATCTTTTCGAGAGCTGAGACCCTGGGCCGGGCGCCGGGGGTCTTCGCGATCCTCGGCCCCAAGTGGCGCACCCTTCGCGCGGGCCTCCGAAACCAGCGCTCGGGCGCCGGCGCGCGCGCGGTGCTTCTCCTCCTCCTCGGCGCCGGCTTCTGGACCGCGGTGTTCGGCCTCGCGTACAGGATTCTCCGCTACATCAAGGGTGTTGAAGAGATTGGACCGCTGCTCGCGGGCAAGATGCTCGCGATGGCCTTGCTCGCGTTCGCGGCCATCCTCCTCCTGTCCAATCTCGTCACGGCGCTCTCGACGTTCTTCCTCGCGAAGGACCTCGACATGCTGGTGGCGGCGCCGGTGGACTGGGTGTGGCTCTACCTGGCCAAGCTCGGAGAGACACTGGTCCATTCGTCGTGGATGGTCGTGCTGATGGTGGTGCCGATCCTCACCGCCTATGGCGCGGTATTCGACGGCGGACCCTTCTTTCCCTTTGTCGCGCTCGCGGTGCTGCTGCCGTATTTCCTGCTGCCCACCGTGATCGGCTCGGTCGCGACGCTCATCCTGGTGAATGTGTTCCCCGCCCGGCGGGCGCGAGACCTCCTCAGCCTCGTGGCACTCGCCGCCGCCGGCGGCCTGGTGCTCTTCCTCCGGCTGCTCCGCCCCGAACAGCTGGCCCGGCCGGAGGGATACCGGAACCTGCTCGAATTCATGTCTACCCTCTCGGCTCCCAGCCATCCCCTGCTGCCCAGCGAGTGGGCCTCGGGGGCGCTGATGAACTGGCTTCTTCACATCGCGGATCCACTCCCCATCCTGCTGCTCTGGTCGACCGCGGGCGCCTTCATCGTGATCGGCGCGTCGCTGCACCGCCGGCTGTATATGCCGGGATACAGCAAGTCGCAGGAGGGGAACAACAGCGGCGGCGCGCGGACGGCATGGCACCGGCGTCTCGGGTGGTTTCTCGGCTGGCTCCCCGTCACCCGGCGGGAATTCGTCCTGAAGGACGTCCGGGTCTTCTTCCGGGATGCGACCCAGTGGAGCCAGCTCATTCTGTTGGCGGTGCTGCTAATCGTGTACGTCTTCAATATCAGCGCGCTGCCGCTGTATACCGGCGAGCGGGTGCCGTATTTCATCGTCACGCTGGTCGTTTTTCTGAATCAGGGGCTCGGGGGCTTCGTCCTCTCCGCCATCGCCGCGCGGTTCATTTTCCCCTCGGTCTCGCTCGAAGGGCGCCAGCTCTGGCTGCTCCGTTCCAGCCCGCTCGACCTTCGGGCCATGCTCTGGAGCAAGTACTGGGTCGGCACGATTCCTCTCCTGGTGCTTGCGCTGACGATCAGCGTCGTGACCAATCGCATCCTGCAGGCGCCGCCGTTCATGATGTTCATGAGCATCGTCACCACGGCCTGCTACACCCTCGCGGTGGGCGCGATCGCCCTCAGCATGGGCGTGCTCTACCCCCAATTCGAAACCGAAAACGCCGCGCAGATCCCCACCAGTTTCGGCGGACTGGTGTTCATGATGGCCGCGGTGAGCCTGCTCGCGGTGATCATCGTCGTCGAGGCGATCCCCGTGTCGGAACAGCTCCGCGCCTGGCAGGCGGGGGAGCCGGCCAGTGCCCCCACGTCGCTCCTCCTTGCCGTCGCCGCGGTCTTTTCGATCTGTGCCGTGGCGACGGTGATCCCGCTTCGGCTCGGCCTCCGCCGCCTGGCGGCGCTCGAGGTGTAGGGGAAACCTCCAAGGATGCTCAGCAAAAGGTCATCGCCCGGTCCGAAAGGCCGAAGCTGAGCAGATTCTCAAGCGATCCCGCAGGCGGACTCTGGCCTCCGATGACCAGAGGCCCACAGATGTCACCGATAAGAAACCGATGGATCGGAGCCATGCGAGCAATCCTTTGCCGGAAACCATCCGGTCGGTTCATCTGTGGTATCTGTGGGCCACTTGGTTGGGCGCACGGAGTCAACCCGCGCGTGGCGAGATCCAGAATTGCCTACCGCCGGCGGCTCGCGAAGACTTGTTCAGAGGTTCCTTTGCGGGTCATCCCGAGGTCCGGGTCGTAGAGCGAACGGATCCGCAGGGCTCCGAAGACGTACGCGACCAGCGTCCGGCCCTCGAGCAGTTGTTGTGTGGTCCCGCCGAGCCGTGCGATGACCCCGGGGCTCGACCCGTAGACTCCCACCAGACGAACCCTGTTCGCCACCTCGTCGTACTCGTAGCGCTCGGCGCGGCTCCCGGAGGGATCGCCCAGATTGTCGAGCAGGACCAGGCTCCCGAGACCGTTGACCCGAAGGCCATGCTGGCTGACGAAGGGCGACATGGCGCCGGGAAAGTGCACGCCACGTGGTGTGGCGTGCACCCTTCTCGCGGAGCCCGGTCTCGAAGACTCAGAAGGGGCAGTGTGCCGGGCGGGGCGCGTCGATCCGGAGCGCTGCTCCCGGCGGTGCGAAATACGTCACCACATTCTGTGCCGGCACCGCGGTCTCGTTGCGGGCGATGTGGGCGTGCTCTCCGACGTCGAGGTACCCTTGACCAGCCGTGCGAACGATCGGGCTACAATTGGGATCGTCGGACTCGTAGAACGTCATCGTTCCTGCTACCACCTGAATGAAGACGGGCCCGGGGTGGCTGTGCCAACCGCTCTGCCCCCCTGGCTGAAAGACGATGCTTTGAACCGCCAGGTCCAGGGCAGGCTTGGACTTGATCTCCACGTGCCAGTCGCCCGTTATCCGTTTGACCTTGAAAACCTGGTCGAACGGATCGGAGAACGTCGCTCGGCCGAGCAAGGTCGACGTTGAGCCCGACCCGACGGTGAAGGAGGGCCCCGGTCCCGTCGGCTCTTTACTGCGGGGGGCCAGCGATTCGCTGCCATCCTTGCATGCAATGAGAAGCAGGGTAGCCGCAAGCGTGAAGCGAGTGACCGTTGACCCGATGTGGAGCGAGAACATAGGACCATCCCGAATAAGATGAATCGTGTGGTACGGGTGAGTTACGCTTTCTCAGCGGGGAGCCTCGAGGTCAGGGTCGAGGGCGAGCGTCCCGGCTAACGTGGCCCGCCTATACCGGGGAAGTACAGCGAACGGATCCGCTGGGCCCGGAAGACGTATCCCGAGTTGCCGTCGATCCGCCACACCACCTTGCCCGCGGCATCGTATTCTTCCACGCGGCCTCCATTCCCGTACGCGACCAGCGTCCGACCCCCGGGCAGTTGTTGGGTGGTTCCGCCGAGCTGGGCGATGACCCCGGGGCTCGCACCGTAGACTCCCAGCAGACGCACGGTCTTCCCCACCTCGTCGTACTCATAGCGCTCCGCCCGGCTGCCGGAGGGATCGCCCAGATTGTCGAGCAGGACCAGGCTCCCGAGACCGTTGACTCGCAGGCCGTGCTGCCGGAAGAAGGCCGGCGTGGGGCTGTTCTCGAAGGCGAACTGATTCCTGCGACTGCCCATCCGCCACAGGACGGCGCCGGACCGGGTGTCAATTTTGGTGATTTCGCTGAGGCTGCGGAAAGAAACAAACAGGTTGCGATCCTGATCGAGATCGAGTGCGTTACCGTGAGTCCAGTTGACGTTGGCACCAGTCCGGTCGGCCGGATCGAGATCGGTGATTGCGAAATGGTCAAACGGGCTCCACTCGAACAGCACTCCCGCCGGGCCGACGTGCTGCACGGTTGTGCCGGTCACCGCGGCGTCCGTCCTCCCACCCACGGCCGACAGATCCATGGTGCGAACCTCGTCGCACATAATCCAGTAGGAGCCGTCTGGTTCGGCGATCAGATCGTGAAAGCGGGGCAGCAGCCCGTGCGCGCAGCCGAAGGTGCGGGTCACCGTTCCCAGCGGATCGAGCTCCATCCACGGGGCGCCACCTCCGGTTGGCGAGGGATTCGGCCGGGCAACGTATCGTCCGGTCGGCTGCGCCTGAAAATTGAGACCCGGCCCATCGGGGAACTTGTGATACCAGACGACCCTGCCGGTGTTGTCGATCACCAGGCCGTACATCCCCGCCGCGAACACCACGTACCCGGGCGACGGATCAACTCCACCGGCGGTGTAGCCGGGTAGATCGGGCGGGAGCTGACCGGTGTCGAGCTGGAGATTCTGGCCCTCGGTGCTGCGGCCCTGGCCCCAGGCGACGAGGCGCAGGGTGTACCGGGAATCCGGCATCAGGCCGAGGAGAGGTACGACAGCCGAGTCACCGTCAAGCTGGAAGGCGGGGCTTTGACCGTCGAGCGTCGAGCCCAGATGGTCGTAGAGAATGGCGACGCTGTCACCAAACCGGACCTGGACTCGTATCGTTGCGCTGAGCACGTGGGCGGGATCGTACTCCAGTGTGCTGCCGACTATTTCTGGGGCGCGTCCAGGAACGACCGGCTCGCCCACATTGCACCCGAGAAGCGCGCAGACCACCGCGAAGAGTATCGCGGCGACGGGTCGCGCGCCGGTGAGGCACCGCAGCAGAAAGGCGGGCATCAGGGCTGGCCGAGCACTTTGGCTGGGACAGTGCGCGACTCCAGGTTTCCGGTGCCGAGCTGCCCGGACCACCCTGCGCCCCAGCAGAAGAGAATTCCCGAAGTCGTCCGCCCGCAGGTGTGGGACTCGCCCGCCGAGAGGGCACCGAACTCGAGTCCGCCGGCGACGAGGCTCGGGGTGGTCCGGAGCGAGGTCGTGCCCACGCCCAGCTGCCCGGCGAAGTTGATCCCCCAGCAGTAAGCCTTGCCATCCGAGTCTATTCCGCAGGTGAACCCTCCACTCGCTGCGATCGAGTTCCATCGGGCACTACCGGTTACTGCCACCGGGATGGAGCTCGAGACCAGGGAGCCAACTCCCAGCGCCCCACTGGAATTCCGCCCCCAGCACCAGGCGTGCCCGGCCGTCGTCAGTGCGCAGGTATGCCCGTCGCCGGTCTGGACGGCGGAGACCGAGAGATTGCCCACGACGGCGACGGGAACACTGCTCTGATCGAGCGATCCGTCACCGAGTTGTCCGTCGTAATTCGCGCCCCAGCAATAGAGCTTGGCCCCGGTGGTGATCCCGCAGGTGTGGTAGCTACCTGAACTGAGTATCACGAAGCTCAATCCTCCCGCGACCGCGACCGGTGCCGTTCGGCGATTGATCGTCCCCTCGCCGAGCTGGCCCGAGGCGTTGTTGCCCCAGCAGTACCCGGCAGCGCCGACCGTCACCCCGCAGGTGAAAGCGAAGCCCGCGGTGAGGGTGGAGAAATTCAACCCGCCCAGGACGGCGACTGGCGCCTGGCTTCCGTCCACCGACCCCCGGCCGAGCTCGCCGGACCCACCGCTCCCCCAGCAATAGGCCTGGCCCCCCGAACTCAGCCCACAGGTGTGCGCTCCTCCTGCCGTCAGCTCGACGAAATTCACTGCAGTCACGACAGCCTTCGGGTCGGTTGCACACGGGTAGTCGTCGTAGTAGAAGCCGCCGTCACAGGTATCGCCCGCGCTGCCCAGTTGCCCGAAGCCATTGTCCCCCCAGCAGAAGACGGCTCCTGCGGCCGATACGCTGCAGGTGTGCTGGCCTCCGGAGCTGACCGATGAAAAGGATACCGTGGCGAACACCGTCAGAGTCGCCTGGGCGGCGATTCCCTCGGCCGTAGCCGTGATCGTCGCATCACCCGCGCTGTGGGTCGTGACCTGACCCGCCTGACTCACGGTCGCCACCACGGTATTGCTGCTCGACCAGACGATTGGGCGGCCGAGCAGCACCTTGCCGCCGGCTCCCAGAACCGTCGCGGAGAGCTCGAAAACACGGTTTCCAATGAGACTGATCGTCGGCGGGGATACGGTCACCGCTTCGACCGGGAGGCGAATCACCGAAATCGTGGCGTGAGCCACTCGTCCCTCGCTGGTGGCCCAAACAGTTGCCGTACCAACCGCGACCGGCGAGACCAGTCCGTCGGGACTGACCCGCACGGTGGTGGGGTCCGCGGAGGTCCAGTACACCGGCCAGCCGAACAGCACGTTGCCGCTGGCGTCTCGAACCGTGGCGTTGAGCCGGATACTCTCGAAGACGTCGAGCGTGGCCTGGCCGGGGGTGACCTCCACGCTGGCGGCGCGACCAGCGACCGTGATGACGGCTGAGGCGGTGGCACCGTTGACGCTCGCGGAGATCACCGCCTGCCCCAGCCCCACCGCGGTCACCAGACCTGTCTGCGAGACGGTGGCGACTGTCTGGGCGGTCGTAACCCAAGTGGTGCCGCGACCGGTCACCGGGTTTCCGGAGCGGTCCAGGGGAGTTGCGGTTAACTGGCGGGTCTCGTCCGTGATGAGATCGGCGGCAGCGGGTTGAAGGCGGATCGACACCACGACCGGCGTGGGATCCGTCGTCTCCCGGCAGCCGATCAAGGCCACGGGAGCGAGGACCGCGAGAGCAGCGGCGAAACATGTGCGCATCGAGCACCTCCGAACCGATTCGGTCCGTCATCAGGCATGTGCTGCCGTTAGACGGAGCAAGCGGTCACGGTTGCTCAAGGCGGGGCCTCGGGCCCTGACTCGCGCTACCTAGTAATCCCACCAGCCCAGCACGACGTAGACCGGAACCGTCTCGTAGCCGAAGCGGCCGCGGCCGAGCTGTCCGAAGGAATTCTGTCCCCAGCAGTAGGGCTGCCCGGTGGTGGCGAGCCCGCAAACGTGATACTCGCCGGTACTGAGGGTCGTCATCCGCACCCCCCCCAACACGGCGACGGGAAGTGGGTGAGGTGAAAAGCTCTGCCACGAGTTGCCGAGTTGGCCGTCACTGTTGTAGCCCCAGCAGAACGGCGCTCCGAAGCTCGACACCCCGCAGGTGTAGTAGAGGCCGGCGATGATAGAGGTGAAGCTCACACCCCCGGAGACGGCGACCGGAGTCGCGCTATTCGTTGTCGAGCCGTTTCCCAGCTCGCCGTAGGAATTGACGCCCCAGCAATAGGCGGCCCCGGCGGTCGTGAGGCCGCAGGTGTGATCGAGATTCGTCGTCAGGCTGCTGAACCGCAGTCCGCCCGAGACGGGGTTCGGCGTCGAGAATTGCGTCGTTGCGCTGGTGCCGAGCTCGCCCCACACATTCTCGCCCCAGCAATACGCCACTCCGGAGGTGCTTAGCCCGCAGGTGTGAACGAACGCGGCGGTGAGGGCGCCGAAAGGCACGCCCCCGGCAACCTGCACCGGCACCGAGCTGTGCGCGAACGAGCCGTCGCCGAGCTGGCCGCTTCCATTGTGGCCCCAACAGTAGGCCTCCCCTGAAGCGGTGAGCCCGCAGGTGTGAATGTCCCCGGTCGCGATGGCGATGAAGCTCAAGCCCCCCGACACGGCGACCGGTACCGGGCTGTTCGTAGTCGAGCCGTTGCCGAGCCGGCCATATTCGTTGGCGCCCCAGCAGTATGCCGCCCCGGAGCTGGTGAGCCCGCAGGTGTGATGCCGCAGGGCCGCGAGCGTAGTGAATCGCAAGCCACCGGCGACGGGAACCGGCGTCGGGCTCCTGTTCGTCGAGCCGTTGCCCAGCTGGCCGAAGGTGTTGTCGCCCCAGCAATACGCGGCACCGCTCCCATCCAGGGCGCAGGTATGCGCCGTGGCGGCACGGATCAGCGTGGCTGCCGCCATGCCGGAGACCAGCATCGGAGCCCAGGTGGGCGCTGTCCCGGTCCCTACTTGCCCACTCTCATTGTTGCCCCAGCAGTACAAGCCCACGGACCTGGTAAGCCCGCAGGTGTGCTGGGTGCCGCCGGCGAAGGCGACAAAACTCTGGCCGCCGGAGACGCCGACCGGCACCGAGCTATTGGTGATCGAGCCGTTGCCAAGCTGTCCGCTGGGATTATAGCCCCAACAGTAGGCCGCGCCGGAGCTGGTCAGCCCACAGGTGTGAAAACCTCCCGCGGCGAGGCCGGTGAAGCTGAGTCCCCCGGACACGCCGACCGGGGTTGCTCGGTTGCTGACCGAGCCATCGCCGAGCTGGCCGCCGTCGATGTTGGCCCCCCAGCAGTATGCCGTCCCGGAGTGGGTGAGCCCGCAGGTGTGCCGCACGCCCGCGGTGACAGCGGTGAAGCTCAAACCTCCTGCGACCGCGGCGGGCGTGGCGCTGTACGTGGGCGGGCCAATGCCGAGTTGTCCGTCGCCGTTTACGCCCCAGCAGTAGGCCGCTCCCGAGCTGGTCAGTCCACAGGTGTGACCTCCGCCCGCAACGAGACTGGTGAAGCGATGTCCCCCGCTGACGAGGACCGGAGCCTGGCTGTACTGGCCGTAGCCCCAGGGACCGGGAGGCGTGCCATTGCCAAGCTGGCTTTCGTCGTTGCTGCCCCAGCAGTAGGTCGCGCCGGAAACGGCGACTCCACATACGTGACTGCCGCCCCCCGCGAGGGTGGTGAATCTCAGGCCTCCCACGACTGCGACGGGCGACGAGCTGTTTGTGCTGTTGCTGTTGCCGAGCTGGCCGCTCCCGTTCCAGCCCCAGCAGTAGGCCACCCCGAGGTCGAGCCCGCAGGTATAGTCGCCGCCTGCGACGAGGGTGGCGAAGCCTCGGCCCCCGGCGACCGCGACCCGGGTCGAGGAGCCCGTGGTCGAGCCGTCGCCGAGTTGGCCCGAGGAATTGTCGCCCCAGCAGTAGGCCGCTCCCGCGGAGTCGAGTCCGCACGAGTGACGCGACCCCGCGGCGAATCTCGAGAGCGCGGGCGCTGGGGCTTCCCCCGATGCCGTAGTGAAGGGCACTTGCAGGGCCAGATCGAGCGCTTCGCCGTCCAAGTCCCGGACCTCCTGCGTCACCACCAGCTGGTATTCTGTTTCGGCCGCCAGCGGTGCGCCGGGGGTGAACGCCGCGATCCACGGGCTGCCCGGGACCAGGCTGACCGTGCCCGCCACAGACGTGCCGTCGCTCAGCAGCTGCACCGAAGTCGGGCTCAGGGTGGCCGGATCGACCGGCTCGCTGAACACGATGATGAGGCTCGCGTTGAGCGGCACGTCTCGCTTTTGGGGCGGCGGATCGGTGCGCACCACGATAGGACGCCTCCGCCCCGGGACCACGAACACGCCGCGGACGGCCGCGGATGCTCCCGCGACCCGCACCTCCACCTGCAGCGTATCCCCGGTCTGCGCGGCAACCGGCACTGGGTCGAATCCCCCCTCGGTCACCGGCGTCATCACCGTGGCGCCGGTCCGTCGATTCGCGATCGTTGCAACCTCGCCCCTGAGGATGGTGCCGGGCGGCAGCGAGATGTAGGCGACCTCGGACTCGGCGGGGGCCGCCTGATTGGCTCCGGACGCGGCGGCGACTCCCACAGCATTGGATACGATCGCAGGGAAGGCCGGAGCTTTCGGCTCCGGACGATCGGGCCCTGCTACGATGTTGTCGTCGCCGCACCCGGCGAGCCAGACCGCCAGCGCGGCAGCCATCCAAATTCTCTTGCGTACCCTTGCCATGAGATCTCCTCTACGCTCCAGCACCGCGTGCTGAGCCAATTATTGCTTCACCCGCGACCACGCGACATTGGAATCCCAGTAGCTCGGAAGCACGGGAGCCACCGCCTCGGGAATGAGCTGTCGAATGGGACCGCCCTGAGTGCTCAGGACGTAGATCCGCACGCGGGTCCCCGGAGGCGACGAGGCATCCCCCGGCGCGCTGAACTTGCTGAACGCGATGCTGCTCCCGTCAGGCGACCAGTCCGGGTCTCCCACGTATGTGGCCTGCGTGTGGCTCCGAAAACTGGAGCCGTCCACGTTGACGCTGGCAATCTCCCAAAGGAAAAGCTGGCTGACTTGCTGCCGGACTTGGAAGAGCAGCGTGGATCCATCCGGCGACCAGGCAGGTCGAGCGTCGCCCACCGAGAACTGCATGTTCAGAGGGCGGGGCTGGGAGCCGTCGGCGTCCATGATGTAGATCTGCCAGGGCTCATCGAAACTCGTGCGCACGAACGCGATGCTCCGACCGTCGGGGGACCAGCTCGGCCAGGATGTACCGGCATCCTCTGCCCCGCCGCTCGCGAACCCACGGTGGAGGAGCCTGGTCACGCCGAATCCGTCAGGGTTCATCACGAAAATTCCGCCTCCGGCTTGATCGGAGCTGAAAACGATCTTCGTGCCATCGGGGGACCATGCGGGGCTCCAGCCCAGACCCAGCGTCCGAAGGTCCGTGCCGTCGGCGTGGATCACACGAATCTCGGGCAGGTCGCTGCCAGTGATGCCTCCGAATCTGTTGTTGCTCCACGTATGAAAAATGAGGCTCCGGCCGTCCGGCGCCCAGGACGGCAGCATACCCTGCGTGAGCCGCCTGACGCCCGAGCCATCGGGGTTCGCGACATAGATGTAGGGAATGGTGTTGCCTGCAGGCCAACCCGCGCCGTCGCGTGAGCTGACGAACGCTATGCGGCCTTCGATCTCGGTTCCCGTCGTGAACGTGGCGAGCACCGCCGCCTCGAGGGTTTCACCGCCGAGGTCCCGGACGTCCTGCGTCACCACTATCTGGTATTCTGTTTCGGGATCAAGCGGCGAAGTGGGGGTGAACGCCGCGATCCACGGGCTGCCCGAAACAGGGGCAACCGTGCCCGCCACCGCTGTCCCGTTCCGCAGCAGCTGGACAGAGCTGGTGCTCAGGGTGGCCGGATCGACCGGCTCGCTGAATACGATGACGAGACTCGCGTTGAGCGGCACGTCCCGCTTCCTGGGCGGCGGATCGGTGCGCACCACGATGGGACGCCTGCGCGGCGGAACACCGAACACGGCGCTAACCGTGGCTGCGTTTCCCGCGACCCGCACCTCCACCTGCAGCGTGTCCCCGGTCCGCGCGAGAACCGACACCGGATCGAATCCCCCCTCTGTCACCGGCGTCGCAACCGTGGCGCCGGTCCGGCGATTCGCGATCGTTGCCACCTCGCCCCCGGGGATGCTGCCGGGCGGCAGCGAGATGTAGGCTACCTCTGCTTCGGCGGCGGC
Organism: uncultured Gemmatimonas sp.; assembly: GCA_964439025.1. Lineage (GTDB taxonomy): Bacteria > Gemmatimonadota > Gemmatimonadetes > Gemmatimonadales > GWC2-71-9 > JABFSM01. Next base: position 39,207 of record CAYTMW010000007.1, read on the forward strand.
GACCTGCCCTGAGCCCGCAGCGGCGGCAACCCCAACCGCATTGGAGACGATCGCGAGGAACGCGGTAACTCCCGGTTTCTGTTCGTCGGGCCCCGCGACGATCTTGTGGTCGCCGCACCCGGCGGACCAGACCGCAAGCGCGGCCACGATCCACGCCGCGACGCGTGCCTCAACGAGTCTGGACATCTGCTCCTCCCACGAGTATGAACCCCGCCCAGTAGAATGGATCCGCCGTTGCGGATTCCGCCCGCAGCGCGCGTTGCGCCTCGGCGAGCGCCCGCGCTGCGCTCGCGCCGCGTGCCAGCGCCTCGTAGAACCGCTCCATCAGCGCCGCCGTGGCCCAGTCGTCGACCGGCCAGAGGGTCGCGACCACGGTGCCCGCGCCGGCGTGCAGAAACGCGCGGGTCAGACCCACCCAGTCGTCGCCCGCCGGCACGTCCGCCAGCGCTCCCGACCCGAGCGCGGTCTGACAGGCGGAAAGCACCACGAGGTCCGCGACAAGGGACAGTCCGAACACTTCGTGAACGTCGAGCCGGCCATCATGGCCTTCACCGGGCGCCAGCTCGACGAAGGAAAACAGCGGGTTATGCTTGTTGAGCACGCCGTAGGTGGCGAGGTGCAGAATCCGCCGGGTGGACGCCTCGCGCCGGAAACGCGCCTCCGTCGCGGCATCCCCGATACGCACCAGCACACTGCTTCCCGACAGTTTTTGGATCGCATCCACTTCGCGCTGGGAGGCCGGCAACGCATCGGGCTTCGGGGCATAAGCGAGAATCCCCACGCCGGTCCGGCCCCGGGAACGGTCGCCCAGGGCCAGCCAGACCGAGGCGGAGGGCGTCACGCTCAGCTCGTACCGCTCACCCAGGAATTGATTCCTGCCGTCGCCCGACCGCAGCGCCGCGAAGGGCAAGTAGTGCAGCTCGCCGTGCGGCACCAGCACCAGCCGTGACTTCCCATTGAGGAGGCCCGACTCTTCCAGCGGCGCAATGAGGTGCGCATGAAGTCGACGCCACGAGCCGCGCCACAGGGAGTCGGATCGCCGAAGCTCGAGGGCCCCGCGCACGAATTCGACGAGCCTGACGAGCTCGCGACGGTTGACGGCCAACGGCACCGCCACGGCGGTGTCCCGGACTACGACAAATGCGACGGATCCGGAGTCGCTGAGCAGGTAGGCGACCAAAGCCTGATCGGGGGCCAGCCGCCGGGCGACGTCCCGCCAGGACGCGGTGCGCGGCGCGACGAACGCCGCGTGCCTCGGCGCGCGCTCCCGAATCCTGAGGAGCAGGTCGCTGTACTCCTCCTGGGCCCGGAGCAGCGCTTGCAAGCCTGCGCCGCCGGCCTGCGACAGGTCCGGCCCACGCAACGATTCCCGGCCCGGTCGCGCGCCGTCCAATGCTCCGGTCAGCTCGGCGATTCGGCGGCGAAGATCCTGCTCCCTCCCCACCAGATCCGGCGCAAGCTCCGGGGCAGCCGGGACGCGGCCCCGGGCGAGGAGCTCGAGCATCTCCCGCGCACGAAGCCGCTCGCTGGCCTCGAATGCGGCATCCGTCAGACCGCGGGCCCGCTCGGTCAGCGCCAGTTGCACGTAGACGTCCCACTTGTCGGCCAGGAATGCGGACCGGCGCTCAGGCAGGGCCAACCCCCGGCTCGGCCTCTCCAACTCATCCAGCGCATGCCGGAGCTCTCGCGCAGCCGCGGCGTGATCGCCTCGGGAGCGCAACGCAAGCGCGAGCCCGGCCCTGAGTTGCCAGCTGACCTCCGGTGCCACCCGGCTTTCTACCTTGCGCAGCGCCGCGCGGTAAAGGGATTCGGCAAGGGCGGGGAGCCCGGCATGGGCTTCGAGACCGGCACGATCTCCCAGCGCAGCCGCGAGCGCGACCGGGTCACCGAGGCGCTCCAGCTCGCGGGTTGCCTGGGACAGCTGTCGCCGGGCCCCCACGGAATCTCTCTGCTCCCACGCGACCTGGCCCAGAGTCACCCGGGTCAACGCCGCGGCCCGTCGGTTTCCGGTCGCGACTTGGGTCCGGAGCGCGGTGGCGAGAACGGTGTGCGCCCGGGGGAGGTCATCGCGCACCAGGAACACCAGGCCCAGTCCGTGACGAGCTTCGGCCTCGCCGTCCGCGTTCCCAGCCAGACGATAGAGGCGCTCGGCCTGGCCGTAGTACCGCTCGGCTTCCGCCAGCGAGTTCAGGCGAACCGCCAGGTCCGCCCGTCCCAGCGCAATGGGTGCGCGGGCGCCCGCGGGCGCACGCATCGAATCCGCAAATCGTTGGGCGCGACCGAGCTGATCCAGCGCACCCTGAAGATTTCCCGCCGCCGCCAGCGCATCGGCCAGCGCGCGGTGGACTCGGAGCGCCTCTGCCGGCGGTCCGGTGCGGGTGTAGATGGTCAGGGCGTCGAGCAGCATTGCCTGGGCTGCGGGATAATCACCCTTGCGCAACTCGAGCTGGCCTATCCCATGGAGGGCCACAGCCACTTCAGCCCATTCCTCCCGGGACCGCCAGGTGGTCAGCGCGTCGCGATAGAGGGTGCCCGCGCGGGTAAAGTCTCCCTCCAGGCTCGCGAGGCCGGCCAGATTCACCAGATTGGTCGCGGCCACCTCGTCCCGGCCTTCCCGCCGATTGAGCGTCAACGCCGCTTCGAATTGGCGGCGCGCCTCGTCCGCATCCCCCAGGCTCTGCGCCAGCAGGCCGAGATTGTTGATGTCGGCCGCGACACCGCGGGTATCACCGACTCGATCCCGAAGCGCGCGAGCGTGGGCGTAGCCCTCGCGCGCCCGCGCATGGTCACCGCGATCGGCGCTCAAATCGGCGAGGTGTCCGACGGCGTTCGCTTCCACCCTGATGTCGCCGATTGCCGCAGCCAGATCCCTGGCGAAGGTGAGATAGGTCCCTGCACTGTCGAGGCGTCCGAGCTGGACCAGACCCGCACCGATGTTGTCCAGCGCCCCGGCCATCCCCGCGGAGTCGCCGATCGCGCGGGCGTGGGCGAGCGCTCGCCGCCAAATGGAGATCGCGGCAGCCGGGCCGGCTCGCGAGTACGCCGTGACCCCCGCCCGCCGAAGGCTGTCGGCGCGGACCTTGGTCACACGATGACCAGGAGGCCACCGCACGAACCGCTCGACCTGGCGGATCAGGAACGAATCGCGCCACGCCACGGCATAGGCTCCGGCGAGATCCCGAGCCGCATTGAGTGCCGAGGGGTCCTCCTGCGTCGTGCGGACCATCCTTGCCATCGCCTCGGATACCGCCTCCCGCATCACGAGAGGTCGGGCTCGTGCTTCAGTGATCAACCCTGACTCCGAACCGCTCAGCGCGAGCCGGTACACCGAGTCCGCGGCCGGGGACTGGGCGAGGAGCGACACGAACACGAAGGCGAGTCCGGAAGGCGTCACCGGTCCGTACCTTCGGCGATAGAGAACTCGACCAGATTCGAGGAAACCCACCGGTCAAATCCGGTGCGGGCGTCCACTTTCCAGAGATAGCGCTTCCCTGGGCGCAGCCGAAGCGAATCAGGGAGCGCGGCCACCGTATCGGGAGGCTCGATTTCGTAGATCACCCGGCCGGAGGCATCGTACAAGGTGACTCGATAGCGGTCGGCGCCCGCGACGGCACCCCAGCGCAGCTCCGCGGCGGTTGCGACCAGCCCAGCCGGGGAAATGGTCGTTGGTGCCGACCCACTCGCAATCGTCGGCGCACGGTGTGAACCCGATTGCAGCGGGTCAACCACCCGCTCCTGCTTGACCATCAGAACAAGGACGGCCGCAGCGGCTACCGCGGAAGCAGAGAGCCAATACCAGCGGTTGTGCCGGCGCGGGCCGTCGACCCTTGCAGCCTCGCGCGCCACCGCCCCATCGCCTGTGGCGCGCGCGACGGAGGCTACGGCCCTTCGGCAATGCAGGCACCCCACCAGGTGCAGCAACGCCGCGGCTCGCGCCGAAGCTTCGAGACTCCCCTCCGCGAGGCCCGCTACAACATCGTCGGCCAGGCAAGCCCCGGTCGGGGCGTCAGTCTGCTCGCGGGAGGTGAGCGCCTGACGGAGCTTGGCGTGGGAATCGGGGGGGAGTGAGGTCACGCGGCGGTCGTTTCCCTGGTTTGAGTGTGCCGACCATTCGTCCTCATGGAACGGAAGGAACCAGACAAACTGCTCACAGGTCGCCCTCCGCGATGCCGGCCGCTTCCAGCCACGCTCGCAGTGCGTCGAGCGCCCGGTAGACTCGATTGTACACCGCTTTGGCGTTTGGGAGGCCGATAATTCTGGCGATGTCGGCGGCCGGGAGTTCCTCCACCACGTAGAGCTCGACCGCCACCCGGTCCTCCGGAGTGAGGGTGGCGAGAGCTCGGTCCAGCCACGCGTGCTGGTCAGGAACTTCAACGGCCCGGGCTGATTCGTTGTCCGACTCGGACGGTGGCGGCGGCACGATCTCTCGAAAGAGCCGGCCGCGCCGGCCGTCGTTCACAGCCTGGTAGGTTGCGCGCAGCTCAACCAGGAACTCTCGGTAGGAGGGGCCGGGTGGATGGTGGGTGCGGATCAGCTCGTATGCTTCGACGTGGGTTCGGCGCTCGATGAAGACGGACTGGACGATGTGCCGACGGAGCGGTGCGAACCCCTCGGCGGCGGCCGAGAGGCTCTTTCGCCCGTCACGATGACGGAGCCAGTCAACGGCGAGATGACGGACCACCGTGACGAGCCAGGTGCTGAACCGGGCACGGTGCGACGAAGCATCGAGGTAAGTACGCAGCCGGCGGAGGTCGTCCTCGCGCAGGGCCTCGCAGACCCATGCAAAGACGTCCATCACGTCGTCATGATCCTGGACGTAGTGGCGGATAGCCGCGAAAAGCAGGCGCCGATATCGATCGACGAACAGGTCCCAAGCGGCGTCCGGCGCGCCTTCACGGAGCCGGACCTTCCAGTCGTCCATTGAACCGGCCCCCTGACGATACGGCGTGATAATGCGGGCTATTCGACGCGACGGCAAGAACACCGGACATGCTGGCGCTTCCACCCTCCTTTTTTCGCTCCTGCACGCGCAATCCTGGTGATATGACTCCGGAACGGCAGTCCCACCTTGGCTCCGCCACATCCGCACCAGCCCGGTGCGGAGCGGCTCCACGCCAAGGAGGCACCGATGAGATTGCCCGCCCGCAGTGCGGCCGTCATGGCCGCGCTACTCGTTCTCGCCGCCTGCGCTGACGGCCCCACGCCTCTCGATCCCGCACCCGCAACGACCAACCCGTCCGTGCCGGCCCCGGGGTTTGCCGCGCAGGGCAACTCCCATCAGGCCTCGCGACACCAGCGGCTCGCTGGCCATCTCGCCCGGGCACTCCGGGATGACGGATTCCGCGCGATGGTGTACCGCGCGCTCTCGGAAAGCCCTGAGCGGGAAAGCAAGGTCCACCTGCAGCGGTTCCTGGGCGGCGAGCGCGGCGCATCTCGCCGGCGCCTCGCTGAGCTCGCCGAAGAGTCCGAGACCGCGATCGGCGCCGATCTCGACGGATCGCCCCCCATCGAGATCTATCTGCCGGTTCCCGAACACCGCCGCGCATGGAGTGGGGGCGGCGACGTGCTCGTGGCCACCGCCGAAACCGATCGCGAAGCTCCTGTCGCCTTCGATACCCAGGGCCGTCGGCGTCAGCTCGATCCGCTCCGGCCTCCCGCGATCCCCGTCATCGCACTGGGACGGGCCGAGCTGGCATTTCGCGGCGAGGGGGTTGCCGCTTCCTCCACCTGTTTCACCGGCTGCGGCGAGGAGCCGAGCGGTGGCGGAACCACTCTGATAAGCCCGGGTCTCTACATGACTTACGCGAGCTTCAACCAGACTTTTGAGGGTTGGTTGAAGGGGAGTCCCGAATTTGAAGTGCATATTCTCGGGCAGGACGGAAGCTCGACCGCGATGAAGAGCTACCAGTGTGTCGGCGCCGCGGCAGGGGCTCCGTACCAATACGACCAGAACGAGAAGCAATGGAGCGGACGGGTGATGCTCTTCAGCCAGGGTCAGCTCGACGCCTTCAAGGCCGGCCACCCCAACCAGTCGGTGCGGGTGTTCCTCGTGGAAGACGATGACGAGGCGTGCGTGATCAAGATGGACTCGACCCGGGTGGCGGGACTCTTCAAGCAACTGCAGACGGCCTACGGGACGCTCACCGGCGGGAAGGACGACAAGCTCTTTTCGATCAAGACATTCACCAAGGCGGCCAGCCTGCTCAATCTGTTCAAGTCGGGCTGGTCCGTGATTACCACGCAGGACGATCTGATCGGCAACGCGATCGAGGACGTGGTGGCGCGCGAGTATTTTCCCGGCGCCAATTGGATCGTGAAGGGTGAGAACACAGTCACCAACGGCGCAATCCGACTCGAGATGAGGTGAATATGCCGTGCCCGCCCCTGGTCGCAGGATGGATTGCTTTCTTCTCACTGGGAATTCTGACTCCTGCCACCGCGCAAACTCCCGAGACGCCCCGGCAAGGCAAGCTTTCCCTCGGCATCTCGATCGGGACCTCCGCCTTCTCGGGTGCCGCGCGAGGTACCGGGGACGCGGGCGAACAGCTCCTGTTCATACCGTACCGCCCCACCATGCTCGGACTCGGTATCGGCTACGGCGGAGAGGCCCTGCGCCTCGAAGCAACCGCCCGTATCGGCGAGCCGGGCCTCGCCGTTCGCGGTACCGAGCTTCCTGACGGAGTGGGTGACGAAGGGCTGCTGCTCGTGATCGAAAACGCATTCCGGGTGATGGCGTTCTCAGCGGGCGCCTCGGCCCGTCTCGGGCGCCTCCGTGGCGGGCCGGTGCTCCGGGCTTCCGCCGCCGCGTTGCTGGAGCGCTGGACGGCGCCCGACACCCCGGCGCGGACCATCGCGGGGGGTCAGGCCGGACTCGCGATGGAGGTGGCACTCACCGGAAGGCTGACGGCGCGGGCCGAGGGGGTTCTTGGCCTTACGCCCGCGTCACCATTCCGAGCGGAGGATCTGCCGGAGGGTATTCGGCAAAGCAGGACGTGGCGGAGGACTCTGGCGGTGGGGGTGAGTTGGAGGCCGTGAGGATGGGGACTTAGGAGGTGGGAGTTGGGGATTGGGGACGTGCCCCAAATCCCATCTCCTAACTCCCAACCCCCACTCCGCACGCTACACAAAAACGGCTTCCCGCCTCCAGCGGCGACCCGCAGTCGGTGCAGTAGGCGGCCGCGGCGAGACGCCGCCCGCACAATGAGCAGAACAGGGCGTCCGGCTCGGGCCTCGGTCCGCAGCCCGGGCAAGAGCGCGGCGAGGGTGACCCGGGGGAGCGAGCGGAGCGGAGCTGCTGGAGCTGAGCGGCAATCAGCTCCTCCGGGTCGCCTGTTTCTTTCGGCGGGAGCTGCGCGTCCTCCGCTGCGAGGGCACTCAGGGCCTCCCCGCTATAGCGCTGCTTCAGCATCTCGTAGTCCTGATCAGAGAGCTTGCCGGTCTCGCGGTCGAATTCGATTTCCTTGAGCGCGATGAGCGCCACCCCGCGCCGGGTCTCTTCCGCCGCGTCGGGCTCCTGAATCATGAGACCGGGCCGGGGAGAAACGAGCAACGGCTCGAAGACGAGCCAGAGCACCAGCGCGGCGATGGCGAGCGCGCTGACGATTTCGAGCGCCATCAATCCTGAACGTCCGCGAGTGCGCGCCGGAGCTTCTCGCGATCCTCCTGACTTGGCGCCGGGCCAGCCGGAATCGAGCTCGACACAAGCGAGGGTACCGATTGCCTGCCGCGGCGCAGGAGCACCAGTCCGATCAGCGCCCCCGTCACGAGCACCGCCGCGCCGGGCACCAGGTATCCGGCCAGGTTGAATCCTTCTGGCGGCGGCGCCATCAGGATCTGCTCGCCGTACTTGGCGACGAAGGCCGCGACGATCTCCTCGGGGTTCTTGCCCGCGCCCCGAAGATCGAGCACCTCCTTGTGGAGGGCCGGTGAATACTGGCAGGTGAAATCGGTGGTCCGGCAGACATAGATGTCGAGGTTGCAGCCGCAGGTGCACTTGAGATTCCGCTCCAGCTCCTTGACCACGGGATCGTTGTCTCCCGCCGTGGCCACCGCGCGCTGCTGGACCAGGTCGGGGCGGAAGAGCGGATCTCCCGCCGCGCTGTCGGGAAGAGGCACCTGCGTCTGGGCCTGTGTCATCCGCTTTGCCGCCGTCACTCCGACCAGGGAGAGCAGCGAGCGCCGGAGCAGCTCGCGGCGGTTCATTCGGCCGCGCCCGCCCCGACGAGCGGCGCCTCGTAGCCCGCCTCGGTTTCGCTCCGACGGCGGGGGGAAATCACCGTGCCGCCCGGCCACATGGTGATCAGTCCACCCGCGATCAGGATGCCTGCGCCCAGCCAGACCCACATCACGAGTGGGTTGATCGTGATCGCGTAGGTGGCCTGGTCGGTGCCGTTCACCGAGCCCGCGAAGACCACATAGAGATCTTCGCGGAGATCGCTCCTGATCGCGACTTCGGTCGACGGCTCGAAGGTGTTCTTCCCGAAGCTGTCCAGGTGCTGGCGCTTCTCGGAGGTCATGCGTCCGATGCTCACGCCATCCCTGCGCACCTCGAGCGAGGCCGCGGACACGAAGCGGTTGAGCTGGGAGTACTGGGATACGCCGAGGTGGGTCAGCCGGTAGGTATGTCCGTAGGGACTCCGCACCTCCGCCGTCTGCCCGGGGGAAAGCGTCACCTCTTTCGTCACCTTGAAGGCGAGCCCGGCAAACGCGACGATATAGGTGATGATTCCGACGTGGACGATGTAGCCCCCGTAGCGGCGCCGGTTGCGCGAGACGAGGTGGGCCAGCGCCGCCGGCACCGATTCGCCATGCATCCGCCGTCGCGCGCGGATGCCGCGCCAGAATTCCTGCGTCACCGTGCCCACCACGAATCCGCACAGCGCCCACGCGGTGAGCGCCCAGCCGTTGCGGATACCGAGCGACACGAGTATCACGCCGGTCAGTATGCCCGTCGCGACCGGCGCGATGAACTGGCGGCGCAGGTTCCGGGCGCTGGCCTTCCGCCACGCGATGAGCGGCCCGATCCCGGTGAGGGCCACGAGAAAAAGCCCCAGCGGCACGTTGACTCGGTTGAAGAACGGCGGGCCGACGGTGATCTTGGTGCCCCGCACCGCTTCCGAGATGATCGGAAAGAGCGTCCCCCAGAGCACCGAGAAGGCGATGCCGACCAGCGCCAGGTTGTTGAAGAGAAAAGCCGCCTCCCGGCTCGCCATCGATTCGAGCCGCGCTTCCGGCTCCAGCAACGGCCAGCGGACGTAGAGCAGCGCAAAGGACAGCACCGAGCTGATGACGAGGAATGTCAGGAAGAAGGCGCCCACACTGCCCTGCGCGAAGCTGTGCACGCTCGCGATGATCCCGCTCCGGGTGATGAAGGTGCCGAAGATGCTGAGCAGAAAGGAAGTGACGATCAGTCCCACGTTCCAGCGCTTGAGCATCCCCCGCTTTTCCTGAATCATCACCGAGTGGAGGAACGCGGTCATGGTGAGCCAGGGGAGGAGGCTCGCGTTTTCTACCGGGTCCCAGGCCCAGTAGCCGCCCCAGCCGAGCTCGACGTAGGCCCACCACATCCCGAGCGTGATGCCGGCGGCGAGGAAGAGCCACGACAGGATCGTCCACTTCCGCATCGCGTGGATCCACCCGGTGTCCAGCCGCTTGGAGAGCAGCGCCGCCACGGCGAAGGCGAATGGAATCGTGATGCTGATGTAACCCAGATACAGCATCGGCGGGTGGATCGTCATCCCGGGGTTCTGCAGCTGCGGATTGAGGCCGCGCCCGTCTTCCGGGGTGAACAGGAGCCGCTCGAATGGATTCGCCGCGAAGAGCATCGTGATCACGAAGAACGCGATCACCAGGTTGGTCACGGCGGCGACGTGCGGGAGCAGCGCGGCGTGGCGCCGGCTGGTGACCGTCTGGGCCGCCGCGCCGAAGAGCGAAAGGATCGTCGCCCAGAAGAGGAGGCTCCCCTTCTGGCCGGCCCAGAACGCGGCAAAGACGTAGGAGGTGGGGAGGTTTCTCGAGGTGTACTGCGCCACGTACTCGATGTTGAAGTCGTGGGCAAAGAGACCCTTCCAGAGACACAGCGCCGCCACGGCGAGCGCGGCCGCCACTCCATAGCTCGAGCGGGTGGCGGTGCGGGCCATGTCGGGACGCATCGCGGGTCGTCCGAAGAAGGCGGCCCCGGCACCCCACAGCGCGGTGAAGAGCGCGAGCCAGAGGCTGAATTGTCCCAGCAGCGTCACGGAATCATGCCTTGCCGGATTTCTTGATCTCCGCCTCGTAGCGGGAGCCGCACTTGGCCAGGACCTCGGTGGCGTGGAACACCCCGTCGCGGCCGTACTTCCCCTCCACGATTACTTCGATGTTGCTGGCGTCGGTAAAGGTGTCGGGAATGAGGCCGGTATAGGTCACCGGAAATTCGCTGGTGCCATCCGAGATCCGGAAATCGATGGTGCGCGCGCTCGACTCGCGGCGCACCGATCCCGGGACCACTTTGGCGCCGACTTTGATCCCGACGTCATGAAAGGTGGAGTCGGCCCGGGTGCGCGTCATGAGCTCGGTGGGCGTGAGAAAATAGACCCCCGTTTCCTGAACGCCGGTCGTGATGAGCGCGCCGACTCCCGCCACGATGACCAGCGCGCCGACGATGAACTTGGTGCCTGCTTTCATGGTAGCCTCCTGCGGCAGAATATAGCAGTGCGGGGCTAACGGCAACGAACGCGGCAACAACTTGAGCGGCCTGGTTGGCTGGCACGCCGTGCAGAACGACGCCCACAAGGACGTGAAGCGTGAGAGCTGCCACGGACCCGCCACCGAGCACATCAAGCGCCCCGTCGACCGGACCCGGGTCATGGCGGTTGAACCGGCGCCCGCCGATCAACGAGGGCCCGCCCTGGAGTCCGGAGCCGACGGACGCTCCGGACTGGTCGGCCCGCCGGGTGCCGCGGCGGGCGCGGCGTCGGTGGTCGGGTGACTCCTGCCCTCCCGGGGTACGAACCCCGCGGCCCCCAGCATGCCCATCAACGATGGATGGTTGAGCGAATCGGCCAAGCCGGACGGCACCACCATGAGGGAGCCGCGCTTGACGATGCTCTCGTAGAGCATGTTCATCGCCCGCAAGTTGAGGGCGGTGGGGTGGCCCTCATAGGCGTTGGCCGCCTCGACGAACTTGTGGGCGATCTCGGTTTCCGCAGTTCCCAGAATGATCCGGGCCTGGCGCTCGCGTTCCGCTTGGGCCTGGCGGGACATGGCGTCCTCCAGGGCGGCGGGGATGATGACGTCGCGGATTTCGACGGACTGGACCTGGATTCCCCAGTTCGCCATTTTTTCCTCGAGCGCCACCTTGAGGCCGTGTCCGAGCTCGATACGGGATTGGATCAGTTCCGCCAGGTCGTGCTTGCCGATCGCGTCGCGCAGCGCGGTCTGGGCCGAAAGGATGACCGCCTCGTCGTAGTCCTGCACTTCGAGCGCGGCGCGCTCTGCATCCCTCACGATCCAGAACGCGATCGCGTCCACGTTCACCGGCACGGTGTCCCGGGTCAGGCAGGATTCCGCCCCGAAGGCGGTGGTCCGGATGCGCTGGTCGATCAGGTAGCCGATTCGGTCAATGATCGGGATGATGGCGAAGTAACCGGGACCGCGGAGGCCACGGTAGCGGCCGAGTCGCAGGAGGACTGCCCGGTCCCACTGGTCGGTGTACTTGATCGAGGCGGCACCGAACAGTCCCACCGCGACCCCGGCCAGGCCGGCCAGCAACGGTGTGACTCCGAGAAGGAACAGCGCGCCGGCCAGTCCGGCCGCTCCCACCAGCCCGGCCGTGAGGGCCGCGAGCGAGTACCGCGAAACGTTGGTCGTATGTTTGGTCATATCCATCACCTCGTAAGGGTAGAGTCGGTGAGCGCTGTACCAGTCCCCGGATCAGCGAGTCCTGACGGGCCGGTCCTCGTCGTACCGTGGCCGCGTGGTGCGCGGGCGGAGGAGCCGCGCCTCGCGCGGGTCCTCCAGATGGGGGCTGCGCACCTCTCCCAGCTCGATCGGAATCGCCACCTTTACCAGCACGGTCAGGACGAAGAGTCCCGTGGCCCACACCCCGGCGGTCACACCCAGCTCCACCAGACTGGGCGTGTATTCGACGATCTCTCCGAGGGGGGAGGGGATGAAGCCCGGGATGACCAGCCCGATGCCCTTCTCGATCCAGATGCTCACGAAGAGCACCACGCAGGCGGGGATCAGCCAGCGGGTGTCGCGTCGCAGCGGGTGGATCATGAGGGCGCCCGTGGCCAGGACGTTGAATCCGATCGCCGTCCAGATCCACGGCACCAGCGCCCGGTGCTCGCCCAGCCCGAAGAAGAGGTACCTGGCGTTAATGCCGTGATGGGTGGGGGAGTAGAACTTGTAGAACAGCTCGGACAGGAGCATCACCAGGTTGATCTGGGCCGCTGCCGTGGTGATCAGCGCCAGCTTCCGGAACGCTCCCTCGGCGACAGGGAAGCGGGTCTCCCGCTGGATGACCCAGAGGAGGACGATGACGAAGGCAGGCCCCGCGGTGAAGGCCGACGCCAGAAACCGCGGGCCCAGCAGCGCCGTGTTCCAGAAGGGGCGGGCCGGCAGGCCGGCCAGCAGGAACGCGGTCACCAGGTGGATGCTCACCGCCCACATGACGGCGATGTACATCCAGGGGAGGTACTTCTTCTTCTCCGGCCGCCGCCCGCGGAAGTGGCTGTACAGGATGTAGAACGGGATGGCCAGGTTGAGTGCCAGATAGCCGTTCAGGACCACCACATCCCACGCCAGCAGCGAGCGGGGCCAGTTCAGGTAGCCGATCCCCGGGGTCAGGTGCCAGGCCGCCAGCGGGTTGCCGATATCCACGATCACGAACAGGAGGCACATGACCAAGGCCGCCACCGCCACGCCCTCCGCGATCAGCACCGCCTTGCCGAAGTCCACGTCCTCGAAGACGTACGCAGGCAGCACCAGCATCATGGCCGCCGCGGCGAGCCCGACCAGGAAGGTGAAGTTGGAGATGTAGAGGCCCCAGCTGACATGGTCGTTCAAGCCGGTCACACCCAGACCATGGCGCAACTGGATGCTGTAGGCCCACGCCCCGGCGAGCATGATCAGCGTCAGGGTGCCCATCCAGACGTGATAGCGCCGCCCCCCAGAGGTGGCCGATCGCAAAGCGCTCGCCAGAAATGGCCTCAGGTGCACGGTCGCCTCAATCGGTGTAGTACCAGAAGCGTGGCTCGGTCTTCAGGTCTTCCTTCAACCGAAAGACGCGCTTGTTCTCGAGAACCCAACGGATTTCGGAGTCGGGATCCAGCAGGTTGCCGAAAACCCGCGCTCCGGTGGGGCACGCTTCCACGCAGGCCGGCAGCCGGCCCTGCCGGGCCCGGTGAATGCAGAAGGTGCACTTCTCCACTACGCCGGTCTTCCGGGCGCGGTTGCCCAGGTAGTGCTGATTCGGGTTCACCTCCGGAACCGGCACCTCCGGCGCGCTCCAGTTAAAGCGCCGGGCCCAGTAGGGGCAGGCGGCCATGCAGTAGCGGCAGCCGATGCACCAGTCGTAGTCGATCACGGTGATTCCATCGGGTTCCTGCCAGGTGGCGCCAACGGGGCAGACCTTGACGCAGGGCGGATCGGCGCATTGGAAGCACTGGGTGCCCATGTAGAAGTGCCCTTCCGCCGGGACCTCGTGCTGGAAGGTGGCGTCGGCGTGGTCCAGGTCGATGACCCCGTCCTCCATCTCGAAGATGCGGATGTACTGGGTGTCCGCATTGCGATCGAGGTTGTTTTCGTTGATGCAGGCCTCAACGCAGCTCCGGAATCCCTTGCACTTCGAGATGTTGAACGCATAGCCGAAGACCACCCCCGGCTGCGCTCCCGTGGACTGGATGGTCACGGCGGATCCGCGCTGCAGCAGGGCCTGCCGTTCCAGGCGGGCGATCGTTTCCGCTCGCTCGGCCTCGGTCATGAACTGGTAGTTGCCCTTGATGTACTCCCGCCAGGCGAGCAGCTTGAGTTCGCGCTCCTCATCGGTCATCGTGCTCAGCGGGCGGCAGGCGCTCAGCGCCTGGGCCCCGGCCACCGCCGCGCCGGCCAGGACGGTCAGCGCGCGCCGACGGTCAACGGGCTTCTGCAGCAGGGAGCCGTCCTCGCCGGGTGCCCCGGTCCGGGTAGTGTCGGGCGTGCCCATCAGTCGTGGCCTCCGCGTCGCGAGATCGTCGGTGCGCGGAACGGGATGCGCGGTACCAACGCCGGCCGATGCGGGTCGTGACAGTCGGAGCATCCCATGACCACGCGGCGTCCTTGCCAGCCATCCAGCCGCTTGCCATGGGCGCCGACGGCCCAGGCATCGGCCTGGGCGAAATGGCATTGGGAGCAGAGGCGATAACTGTGATCGAGACCGACTCGCTCGCCGGTCCGAAGTGCCAGCATCTCGACCGCATCCGGCGAATGGCAGGTCGAGCAGACGGAGCCAAGCAGGGACGGATGCCGCGGCTGGATATTCTGATGGGCGTCGCCGATGCGGGCGGCTTTCATGTCGACTGTCCGGCCGAGATGACAGGACGTGCAGGGATACTGCACCAAGTCCGGGGACTGACCGCGCAGGGTGGTGCGCCGAGTGATGGCGCCGAACCGGCGCGCGTGGCCCGACTCCACGTCCCGGGTGCGCAGCGCCACTTCGAAGGGCCGCCCGCCCGGGCCCGTCCACCCCTCGACGAGGACTGCTCGGACGGTGCCGAGCGTCCCGGGTTCCAGGCTGTCGTTGCGCCCCGCGGTCGCGGCCATCTCCGCGGGCGCGCCCACGTCGGGCGCTCGCGGCGCGTGAGTATCCGTCGCGGAGGGGTCATCTGCGACACAGGCCGTCAGCAGCCACGTCGCCATCAGGGCGGGAACCGCCGTCCTGCCGCCGGGGTTTCGCATTAGTTCCCCTCCGAAGTGCCAGGCATCATCGGCACCGGGCGGACGAACTCGCCCACCGCGGGATCCGGTACCACGTGGCACTGCCGACAGCCGGCCCGTTCCGGGTGGGTCGTCCGGATCTCGGCCACCGCCGAGGGGCCGGAGTGACAAGCCAAGCAGTTCGCCCGGAAGAACAGGTCATGGGCGATCGGCGGCACACCGCCGTTCTCCCCTGGCCGGGCTCGCGATGGCCAGGCCATGGGACGCCAGTCCACCAGTGCCTCCGCCCAGCGGGCGGCGCCCGGCGCATGGCACTGCCGACAGATCGTGCTGGGATCCAGGCTCGGCAGCGTGACGCTTGTGACTTCATCACTGCCCACGTGACACTGCAGGCAGGCCGTCATGTCCGGGTGGGGAGTGACAGGGACGTAGGCGCCGAACCGTGGTGAGAACCCGCCTCGCTTGTGACAGGTGTTGCACGCCCCGGTGCGGAATTCGTCGGCGGTGAACCCGTGCGGAATACGCGGAGGAGCCCCCGGGTACGCGCGCAGGAACCGAAATCGGACCAAGGTCCGCGGATGGGCATTGCGTTGCCGCGCACCACCCGGCGGGATCGCCAGCACGCCGGCGTATGTCCGGAAGACCTCGGCCTCCGCCGGGATCGGCTGGTCAGGCGGAGCCAGCACCTCAACGGCTTCGCCGGTCGGCGCGGGGGGAGGGGCCTGGGCGGCGCGGGTCACCGCCACGACCCCTGCCACGATGGCAATCACCGCGGACACCGCCAGGTAAATGCCGAACCCCAGACCCGAGCCATGCGGACCGGAACGGCTCACGGCCCGCTCCGGGGAGTCAGCCGTTCGACGCGCACCGCGCACTTGCTGGTTTCGGGCTGCCCGGACAGCGGGCAGCCCGCATCCAGAGTGAGCCGCTGCACCAGCAGACCTTCGTCGAAGGTGGGGACGACGACGCGTCCCCGCGGGGGCTGGGCGCGGTAGTCGATCCGGGCCTGCAGCTCGACCGCTCCCCGCCGGCTCACCAAGCGGATCTTTTCCCCGCTGCGCACCCCGAGGGCGCGGGCGTCTTCGCGATGGATCTCGACATAGGCTTGCGGAAGGGAGCGATGCAGGGTCGGTACCCGTTGCGTGAGCGTGCCGGTCCCGGTGTGCTCGAGCACCGCCGCCGTGCCCAGCCAGAACGGATACTCCCGGTCCGGCGCTTCCGCGGCCGGTTCGTAGGGGCGCAGCCAGATCCAGGCGCGATGATCGGGATGGCCGTAAAAATCGAACTCCCCCCGTTTCGCGTCGGCCGCCGGGTCCTGGCTGGTGCTGTACCGCCGTCGAACCTCGCGCCCATTCACGGTTGGCCACTGGACGCCCGGTTGGCCGCGCAGCGACGCCAGCGACGCGACGGCGCTGGCGGGCTGCGGGTGAAAGCGACGGTATTCCTCCCAGATCTGCCCGACATGGCGCTCCCGGTCCCATGGGAACAGCTCTCCCCGCCCCAATCTCCGGGCGACCTCGATCATCAGCCAGGCGTCACTCGCCGCCTCACCAGGCGGTGGGACCAGCTGGTCCCAGTGCTGCACCCGTCGTTCGGGGTTGGTGACGACTCCCTCGCGTTCGATCCACATCGCCGCCGGCAAGACAACATCCGCCACGTCGGTGGTGGGGGTTGGATATGCCTCCGACACCACGATGAATCGGTCGGGCTTGGCGGCCGCCCGCCGGTAGCGGTCCAGGTTCGGCAGGCTGACCATCGGATTGGTGGCCTGGATCCACAGGAATCGGAGGTCACCCCGCTCGAGTGCGCGAAACATCCCGAGGGCGTGGTGGCCCGGCCGCGGGGAGATCGCATCCGGGGGCACGCCCCAGATCGTGGCGGCGCGACGCCGGTCCTCCTCGTTCTGTACGTGGCCACCCGGCAGGGTGTCGGGGGAGGCCCCCGCGTCGTGCACGGCACTGCCGAGGCCGGACAGCCCGGTCACGCAGAACGGACTGTTTCCGGGAGAGGCCACCTTCCCTGCCAGGAGGTGGATATTGTAGAGCAGGTTGTTCATCCAGGTGCCGCGGATGCCACCGTTGAGGTTGGCACCCCAGAACGACATCACCTTTCGCGACTGGTCTCCGTAGAGCGAGGCAAGCCACCGCAGGCGCGCCGCGGACAACCCGGACAGCCGCTCGACCCGCTCGGGCGTATAGTCGGCCAGGAACGCCACGTAGTCGTCCCAAGTGACCGCCTCCGCCACCTCGTCCATGAGCGGGCCGTCCGGCAGCTCCGAGCCGATCCCGATCTTCCCGCGCTTGAACGCCACGTACCGGTCCACGAAGTCCCGCCGGACCCAGCGCCGAGCCACGAGTTCGTGACAGATGGCGTTGGCGATCGCCAGCTCCGATTGAGGCAGGTGCAGCAGGGACTCGTCGGCCGGGTAGCTGGTGCGGGTGGTGCGCGTGGCGAGATCGATGATGCGGACGGCCGGGTTGTTTCGCTTCCGGGCCAGCATTCTCGAAAAAAGGACCGGGTCGGTCTCGGCGAGGTTGACATCCCAGAGCACTAAGACGTCGGCGTGGTCGATGTCCTCGTAGCAGCCGATCGCCCCGTCCAGGCCGAAGCTGCTCTCGAGACCGGTCCGGGCGCTCCCGGCATGCAGCCGGGCACTGGTCTCCACATTGTTGGAGCCGAGCGCACCCTTGAACAGCTTCGCGGCCACATAGGCGTCCGGAATCGTCCACCGGGCCGAGCCATAAACGCCCAGGGCATCGGGACCATGCTGCGTGAGGGTCTCGCGAAGCCGACGACTCACCAGGTCCAGCGCCTCGGCCAGCGGAACGGCGACCAGCCTGCCCTGGCGCCGAACCATCGCACGGGTGAGACGATCGCGCCCGTAGAGGGTCTGGACGGCGTGGTAACCCTTCACGCAGGCCAGGCCCTGCCCCGTGGGCGAATCAGGATCGCCTCGGGCCGCGACCGCCCGCCCGTTCTGCACGGCCACGAGCATCCCACAACCGACCCCGCAGAGATGACACGGGGCTTTGTGCCAGGGGGGCCCGGGCTGGCGGCCCTGGGCCTCGGCAGGGGCGGCCGGCAGCGCCACTCCAGGAGCGACTGCCGTCGCCACCGTGGCGGCTGACGCCACCGCCACGCGTTTGAGAAAGGCCCGTCGGTCCAGTTCTGTCATGACGGCGGGAGCGGCAGCTGAACGCCGCATGCTGGCACCGATGGCAACGCCGCGGAGCGGAGCGGACAAAAAGCGGGGATATGGGCTCGCAGGGGGACCCGCCGGGGAGCGCAGGGTGTCAGAGTTGACAAGGGGGCTCGTCCGGGCAATCGCAGGATCTCCACAGCAGGCGAGTCTCTTCTAGCGGGGGACCGTGGGCTACGGGAACAGTCTGGCGGACAGGCGGTTAATGGATGTGGAATGATGAATGAAGTTTCCTTCATCCAGAGTCTCCCCCGCCTTGGGAAGACGGTCGCTTTTCCGACGCTTTGGCCTCTGGGGGCCGGGTGGCGTGACCCGCCGGAATGATCGCGGTGGGTTGTGGGGGCTCTGGGGACGGTTGTTCGGCGGGCCCGCCAGCAAGGAGGGATCGGGGATCGTCAGGGTACCCCCGGAATGGCCAGGCCGTGACACGCGATGCACATCTCGGGATTGCGCCGCCGCAGCCGGTTCGGGTCGAAGCCGGGACCGTGCGGGTTGAACCGGAATCCGCGCCCCACCGACGAGTGACAGGCCGTACAGTCCCGTTCCACATGGCAGGAGACGCACGACTCGAGCGATTGCCGGGCCGCTTGGCCATGTCCAACGATGAACGCCGCCCGGCCATCGTGGAAACTGGAGCTACCCAAGGACCGTCCCGCGCTCAGTCCGGCCTGCGCGTGGCAACTGACACAGAACTGCTGGGCGTTGTGGCAGTCGCCGCAGGTGGTCTGGCGGGCGTAGGCCGCCGAGGGATGTCGGACCAGGAAGCCGGCCGGATGGTAGTCCCCGCCGCCTGCCGGCTGCGCCAGGTCCGCGCGGTGGCAGGAGAGGCAGTCCGTCTGCATGTGGCACGTGGCGCAAGCCCGGGGTGCGGCGCTTGCCTCGCGTCCGTGCCCCTCCCGAAACGTGGCCACGTGGGAGAGGGGCGGGTGGCGCTTGAGCTGCGCGCCCGGGGCGCGACCGGGTCCCGGCTGGTGCATTGCCGTTACCGGTTTCGGGAGCGTGGCTCCAACGTGGCAGGTGGCACAACTCGGCTGGGTGTGGCAGGTGGCGCAGGTCGTGGCGTTGCGCAGGGCATCCCGGCCATGCACCGCCACAAAGTTCGGTGCCGAGTGAGAGGGGGGCGCAGCGAAGGTAAAGCCATGCACCAGGGACCGCTCGTCCCGGGCCAGCGCCCGGATCGCCGGAATCTCCGGGGCGTTGACGTGGCAGTTGATGCAGAAGTTTTGGGCGTGACAGGTGGCACAGCTTGCCGCCACCGTCATCTGCCCATCCGGCCCCCGCACCGTCGCCAGTTCGGCGTGGGCCGCCAGGCCGAAGCCGGGTGCCCGATGCGACGTGGGCACCGGGAAGCGGGCGACATCGCTTTTCGACAGTCGAGTCGCCTCGGCGAGGGGAAGGTGACAGGTGGCGCACTGACTGTTGGCCACCGACAGGTGCTCTCCTCCCGGCTGGTGGCACTCGATGCACTGGCTCACCAGCCGGCGGAAGACGGACTTCCCGCTGTCGGCGAGGGTATGGCACTGCACACAACCCACCGAATCCGCCGTCGCGACCGTGTGTCGATCGTGGGTGAAGCGGAGGTTGGAGGGCGCTGGCGCCCCGGGGGGAATCCACTCGATCCTCTGCTTCACCGCGCCGTCGTGGCAGGCTGTGCAGCTCGCGGCGTTGGGCCAGAACGGGGCCCCCGGCTCCGCGGCGCCCTGGTGGCAGGTGGTGCACGAGCCTGGAAAGAGCGGAGTGTGCACGGCGTGGTCGAACGCCGGTGGCGCTGGCCGCGGGCTCCCGGCCCAAGCGCCGAAGCCGGCCAGCATGAAGGCGAGAGTCAGGCCCAACAGGCGAATCTTCCAGTGTGACATCAGCGGATCCCCGCAGTGCGCACCGCGGGTGGCAGGCGCACACGGTCGGCATTGGTCCCGAACAGGAGGCTGATCCGGCCCGCCACTCGAAATTGACCCCAGTCGATGGCCGTGGCATCGGGTCGATCACGTGTTTCGTCGTACCGGACGGCCTGTACCCCCACTCGCCACCGGGCATTGGGCCGATACTCCGCGTCCACTCCCACCGTGGTGAGTTCCGCATCATTGAAGCGGAATTCCAGCGGGCGCTGGAGTCGGGCGCCGTGGGCGGTCATGCTCAACTGGGAAGTGGGCAGCCAGGTCAGCCGCCCGGTGAACCCCCGCGAGGAGGCCCCGGGTCCGAATTCGGCTTGGTAGCTGCCATCCAGTACCCATTGCGCACTCGGGGCCCAGGTCGCCCCGGACTCGAACCGCCAGCCGCGATCCTCCACCGACACCCCAGGGGTGAACACCTCGGCATCCTCGAACTTGTAACGCTCGCCGCGAGCGCGAATAGTGAAGCGGGCCAGCGGGGTGACCGAGGCCGACGCGTGTATCGTATGGTACGGGACCGGACTGAAGGCGCCCCAGATCGTCCAGAGATCGAAGAACGGTCGATAGCGCCTAGCGCCGCCGCTCAGGGTGTATCCGCGCCCGATCCAGGTCAAATTGGCGTCGGCGCTCCCGACCGCGCCGAATGCCAGGTCGTACTCACCGCCGGCTGTCACGGTCAGGCGCCGGAAGGGCCGGAGCGCCAGCGAAGCGGACGCGCGTTCCGAGACGAAATAGTCCACGGAGGGATCCACTTCGCGCCGGTACTCGGCCCGCGCATCCAGCAGGCTGCTGGTGAGGGCAGCCTCGATCCCGGCGACGATCTGCCGGTTGCGTGGCTGGAAGTCATTGAGCGGATTGAGGGCGGGGTCGGTGACCGGGAGGACGGAGCCGCGGGCCAGCCCCCATCCGAGGTAGCCCACCAGTTCGACTCCGCGGTTGGCATCGCGCACCGCCGCGCGTGCCCCATCGAGGCCGTAGGCGCCGAGGCGGCCGGTGAGGAATTGCCGGCCAGCCCGGGCGGTCAGCCCGGACCGGGCGTACTCCAGGTATCCCTCCACCAGCTGGAGTTCGGGGTCGGTGCCCGGCCAGGTGGCGCTGTCGCCGAGGTCGGTTGCCCATCGGGCGTTCGCCCGGAGACTCAATCCCTGCACGCCGATTCCCCAGACCGAGATGTCGGCCTGGGTCACCCAGGGAACTCCGCGCAGCACCGGTCCGGCAGCGAAGAAGGTGCAGAAGCTTTCCCCACAGAGGGCCGCATGACCGTCAGGAGTCAGGAAACCGCCATTCGGCTGTTCGACGGCATCCGAGCGGGGGATCGTCCCGGCGCTGAGCCCCCGCCACGAAACACTCTGTACGCGGCTGTCGAGCCGTACCCGATACCCCTGCGCCGGCGCGAAGGTCGCCGCGAGGAAGAGCAGGATGGTGCTCCCCAAGAGACCGCGTCTGGCGGTGGTCACACCGGTGGCCTGCCAAGCAGGTGGGAGCGGAATTCCGCAGGCGGCTTCAGGAAGTGGCAGGTGGTGCATTGCCCTTGGGCGTAATGATTCTGTTGAGGCTGGTGACAGGTCAGGCAGAATGAACGATCTGGGGTCAGCAGGGCGACGGTGGAGGCAGTGTGGCAGGCGTCGCAGGCTCGGTGGGAGGCGGAAACATTCTTGCCGTGCGCCGACCGCAGCTGCTCTCCAGTGTGGCAGGTGGCGCAGGTCCTGCCGGCGGCGTGGTGATCAGCGTGGCAGTCGCGGCACCCCCGGGCGGCCGGAGCCGGCGCGAGACTGACCGGCTCGGTGTGGCATTGGACGCAGCGGAGCGAAGCGTGCACCGGATGAGCAAATTTCACCGGGCGGCTGCGCGCTGCGCTGTCCCGGATCGCGATGCCGATCGTCACCGGCAGGGGCTGAAGGCGCTCCCCGGGACTGTGGCAGGTTGCGCAATCGGATTGCTGCGGCCGCTGGTGATGACAGATCTGGCACCCTCGTGGCCGCTCGAAGGTGAGGCGACCATGCTGGGTTCCGGAGGCGTGACAGGTAATGCAGGCCAGGCGCCGGTGCCGCGCATGGGGAAATGAATCAGGCAGGGCCGGCGGGGGAGCCGCCGGCCGGACGGCTGGGGGGAGGTCCGGCGGCGGGACATCCCCCTTTCCCCGCACCGGCTCTTCCAGCCGGCTGTCCTGGAGCGCGGAGGGACGCAGCGCTCGGGCGGTATCAAAGGGAAGCGGGGGGCGGAACCGGGATCCGGGACGCCTGCTGATCTTGTTGTGACACGCGACGCAGTCGCTCGCATCCAGCTTCGAGGCGTGCGGCGCATGACAAGTGAGACACTGCTCTCCCACTCGGCGGTGAGCCGCGCCGACGTGGAATGGGGTATTCCGCCAGTTGCTGTGACACTGCGCCTCAGTGCAGGTCTTTCCCGCCGCCTGGGGCGTTTCCTGGGTGTGCGGGTTATGGCAGGTGCCGCAAACTCCCTTGTGCGGCTCCTTGGCCGGGTCGAAATCGGCCAGGATCTTCTGCATCTCGTGGCATGCCAGACACTGCTGATTCCCGGGCCGCATGGTGCCGGCCGCCGAGTCGCGCGTGGCGAGCCGCGGTACTTCGGCGGTGAACTGGTGGCACTGATTGCAGTGCAGCGTGGTCTGCGCCGCCATCTTGCCGAGGCGGAGCTCGAGCTTCTCGTGGCAGCCCGACTGCCCACAGGTCTCCTTGGCCGGAATGAAGGCGTGGACCGCGGCACCATGGCAGGTTACGCATTGGACGTCGGCCAGGGCGGTCGAATCGGATTCCAGATGAGTCCGGTGCCCCGAAGTCTCCTTGATTCGGGTCCACTTCTCGGACTCGTTCTTGGCGTGACATGCCTCGCACCGCCCGTTCGGAACGGGCGCGTGAGGCGGGATCTTTTCGGGACGATCGGCCACCCAGAGCACCAGTTGCCGGGCGTTCTCATAGAGCGACTGCTGATGGCAGTCGTGACACTTGAGCTCGCTGTGCTTGCCGGCGTCGAGCGCGAACTTGTTCCAGGGGCCTTCCATGATGTGGCACCCCAGGCAGAACGCGTTCTCCTGCTCCATGTAGTTCGAGCTCTCAACCCCTCCCCAGGCTGCCGCGCCGAGGACCAGGGCGAGGCTGCCACCGAGGGCGAGCTTGACGCCCCGACTCCTGGTGACCAACCAGTCCCGGATCGCTCGGCGGCGGGTCCATAGCAGCCGCAGCATGACCACGGCCGCTGCGACGCCGATCAGAACGGCGACCACCCACATCCACAGCGGGGCATTGAGGACGGCCCGGAGAACCGTCGTGACCCCTCCCGGAATGGGAGGTGGTGCGGGGGGGACGCCCTCCCGGAATCGGTGCAACGATGCCGAATCCTGCGCCGGCTGCAGGAGGGCAAGCAGATTAGGTGAGAGGAGCACGCTCATCCTCTCAATTATACGTGATCGTTGGTGACTTGGGTCATCGTGCCAACAACTTCTCTCCGGAGGGGAAAAGAACGGTGCCGCTGCCCGGATCGAACATCCGGACAGCGGCACAGGACGGCCGCTTCCATCGGGTCACTTACGCTGGCCGGCCGACCTGATTTCGTACCCCGGGATCTGAGTGTTGGAGACTTTCATTCCCTTGGCGAAGCTGCCACCGAGCGGGCTGTCCAGGATGGCCTGGACCGCGGCGGGGGGCGCCGGCAATGCGTAGAACGAGCGCACTTCAGCGATCGACGCCTTGAGCAGCGCTTCGCAGAGGAACGGGTTGTGGACCCCCTTCGAGTTGTCCGTGTTCTCTTGCCCGTATTCGCCGCAGAGCCGGGCATTGAACTCCGCGCCCTCGGCCGGGCTGATTCTACTATCGGGCGCCCACTCGAGAGGCTGGCTCGCCCGGACCGTGGCCAGCATCCCGGCATCGGTCGGGGCGGCCTCCAGAAGGTCGTCGCCATCCGAGTCGATCCAGAGCTGGTCGGCCAGCCCCTTCAACCGCACCCTGACGGTGTTGAAGAGCGAGGCCGCGACGCCGGCACTGCCATGGCAGCCGCTCTGGGTGCACGACGCCCAGGACCGCGCGGTGCTGGTGTAGGCGCAGCTCTTGTCCGCCGTCGGTTTGCCTTGCGCATCGAGGCAGGGAATCGGACGGAAGAGGTGGCCGGTCGCCTGGAAGACGAAGCCGCCCTGCGGGTCGTTCACAGTCAAGCGGGTGACATGGCATCCGGCACAGAGCCGCGGATTGGCATCTGAGCCGTGCGTACTGAAGATCCGGTCCTCGGGATAATCGAAGTTCGCGGGCCGGTACCCGGCGATGCCCAGCAGCACGGCTCCCTGCGGCGCATGCGGCTCGACACCGTGGGTGCTCCCTCCGGCCGGTTCGATACGCCGCATGTGGCACTTCATGCAGAGGTTCTGCTCCGGATCGGGCGTATTGATCGCGAACCGGAGCTGCTTGCTGTTCGGCGAGCCGTGGGGGTCATGGCACACCGAGCAAGTGGTCGGCTGGTACGCCGTGGCTACATCGCGCTCCACATAATTGCTCTGCACGCCCCACGCCTTCAGCGCACCGCGGCCATCGTGGCAGCTGTTGCACCCGGTCCTCGTGGCTCGCCCACCAGCGGACCCGTCGACGATCGCGTGGCCCGATTGACTCCACTCCTCGACGAAGGGCTGATGGACGCCGCTGTGGCAATCGGCGCAGGTGCCGTCTCCGGGCATCGTGAGCTTCGCCAGCGGCCGGATCACCTGGCCCTGTCCCACACTCCGGACGTGGGTCAGCCCGGGCCCGTGACAGCTCTCACACTGGACGTCGTGGTAAATGGAATCCTTGGTCGCATCGTATCCCGCCAGCCCGGCGACCTGGTTGCCCTTCTCGCTGACCGAGTGGCAAGACTTGCAGGATTCGGCGGCGTCTGCGGGGAGGGCTGCCCAGGCACCGGCATGGGCCGTCTGCACCCATGAGGCCTGGTGGCCAGCATGGCAATTGCCGCAGGTCGTCTGCTTCGTTTCGGTCGAGAAGTACCCCAGGAATCCCGCCGCCGCCGCGACCGGCTCATTGAAGGGGTCGCGGTCGCGAAAGACGATCTTCTCCGAGGTGCAGCCGACCAGGAGCGCGGCCAGAGGCAGCGCCAGGAGCAGGGTCGCGGCGGAAAAACGCGGGGCACGCATCGGTCGATCCTCGCTCATATTTCTTCCAACCTCCCCCCAGGGGACGTCTGATGAGTCGCTGGACGAGCCGCTCGAGCGCAGCGGCATTGGCTGCTCCACATTCTGGATCCCGCTGTCAGGAAAAGCACTACGCATAGGACTCCAATCCCAGGCGCCGCTGGCGCCGACTGTGGCGGTTGGATCGGTGCACCAAGAGAATATCAACTGAGGTTCATTCGCGCAAGTGCTTATGCAACAACAGCTTGGAGTAAGTATGGTTTCACGGTGCCTTCATGGTACTTTCATGATCAATGGGCGACTTCTCCTGTCGTGATTTTTCCAGGATACTCCAGCGGAGGAACGGTATGAGCGGTGGGCACTGTACGGCTTGTGGGACAAGGGTGACCGGCCGGTTCTGCAGCCAATGCGGTGTACCGGTTTCCGGCGCGCCCGTCAGTCCCCGCCGCCCGAAGGCCATCTGGGCCGCCGTCGGGTTCGCGATCCTCACCGTCCTGGTCCTGGTGGTGATGCTCCTGCGGCAACCCCAAGGGCAGTCGGCTGGACCGCAAGATGCCGCGGCGGCCTCAGCTTCCGCCGGTGGTACGCCTCCGGATATCAGCGGACTCAGCCCGCGACAACGCTTCGACACGCTCTACAATGTGGTGATGCGGGCTTCTGAAAATGGCGACGCCGCGCGCGCCGCCCGGTTTGCCCCGATGGCGCTCATGGCATACGGTCAGCTCGAGGACGCCGACGCGGATGCCCGGTACCACGCGGCGGTCCTCCGTCTGCACGTTGAGGGCGATGTCAAGCCGGCCCTCCTGCTCGCGGACACCATCCAAGTGACCGCGCCCCGCCACCTGTTCGCCTTCATGATCCGAGGCTCGGCTGGACAACTTGCCGGGGACCAGCGCATGATCAGGAAGGCCGCCACGGACTTCCTGTCGGCCTGGGACGTGGAGATGGCCTCGGGAAAGCCGGAGTACCGGGACCATCAGATCATGCTGAATCAGTTCCGGGAACGCGCGCTCAAGACGGGCTCGACCGGGAGACCTTGATCTACTTGCCGGGGGAGGGTCTTTAGGGAGCCAGGTACGAAATTCCCCTCTGGGTTCCTCGCAACTACCCTGACAGAACGCTGCATGTTGGTTGCAATTATCTCGGTAATCGTCGTGATTAGCGGATTCGTCCAATTCGGCGCGTTTGCGATGTATACCTTCACCAGGCCGGGGGTTCCTCTATCGAGGTACGCAATGCTATCTGCCTCATGAGACGCTCCGGCAACTGAGAACTTCAGACCTGCAGGAACCGGGGGCGGAGTAGGCGCCGGCCCAACGCCTGTCCAATGTTCTCTCTTGTGGGACCGCGCTGAACCATGATCTGGTCTCCTACCGGGTACACGTAGTTTCCGCATAGCGCCGTGAGCACCACCAGGAAGGTGCTGGCTTCCCAGCTCCGTAACGTGGCCCGCAGCCGGTGGATTCTCGGGTACGGGATGCTGCTCGCCCTGCTGACCTGGCTCTTGCTGCGCTTTGGCGGCAGCGGGGAGCGGGCACTGCTCTCGCTGCTCAACGTGGTGCTCCTGTTGCTCCTGCTGGTGAGCGTCGTCTTCGGGACGCTCTACGTGTACAATGCCCGCGAATTCATCGAGATGTTGCTGGCCCAGCCGGTCGGTCGGGGGGCGCTCTACACCGGGCTCTTCGGCGGTCTTGTGCTGCCGCTGGGCGGCGCCTTCCTGATCGGAGTCGGGGCTCCGGTACTCTTCCTGGGCAGCGGGGGGCCGGGATTTGCACGCCAGGCCGTCATGCTCCTGTCGGTGGGTCTCCTGCTCACCCTGGTCTTCACCGCTTTTTGGCTCTGTGTCGCGGTGCTGATCGAAGACCGCGCCCGCGGGCTGGGCGCTGCGCTCTTCGTCTGGCTGCTCACCACGCTGATCTACGACGGCCTGATCCTGCTCTCTTTCGACTTGTCGGCCCTGATGGGCTACACCGGCGCCGTGTACGAACGGTTTTTGCGAGGGCCGGGCGGATCGATTCTGGCGCTTCTCATGCTGGGCGTCTGCGCCGTGGTTCCCTTCCTCCTCGGACTGCACTGGTTCCGCCGGAAAGACTTCTGAAATCAGGAAGAACCCTTCACACTGCACTATCCCCTCGCTTCAGAGTGTACCGGCGATAGTTCTCGCTCACTCTCTCGTGAGCGCATTCATGTCGGACGCCGAACACCTCGATTCCCCAACCACGCGCCGGGCGTTTATCCGCCGGGGCACGCTGGCCACTCTCGCCATCCCGGCCGGCATCGCCGCGCTCCCGAGCTGTGTCCCAGCCAAGCCGGCGGCCGCGAGGTCCGCAGCCTCTGCGCCGCCTGAGCCGGCCGGGCATGCCGCTCCGGTTACGCCGCCATCTCCCGAGGCCAAAGCCGAGGCGATGGACGCAATGCACGAGGCGGGGGTGAAGGCGTTTCCGGCCCGAACCGAGGGCAAGGGCAATCAACTGCTGGCGCCCCGGATGGACCGCGGGGTCAAGGTGTACGATCTCACCTGCTCGGAAATCGAGTGGGAGGTCGCCCCCGGCAAGCGGATGAAGGCATGGGTGTACAACGAGCAGCTGCCCGGCCCGCAGGTCCGGGTACGGGAGGGCGACCGGGTTCGCATCAATGTGCGGAACCAGCTCCCCGAATCCACCTGCGTGCACTTCCACGGGCTCGAAGTGCCGAACGATCAGGACGGCGTTCCGTTCATCACGCAGAAGCCGATCAAGCCGGGTGCGTCGCACACCTATGAGTTCACGGTGCCGAACCCCGGATCGCACATGTACCACTCCCACCACAACGCCGCGAAGCAGGTCGGCATGGGCTTGCTGGGCGCGTTCATCGTGGAACCGAAGGATCCAGGGTCCGAGCCGGACGTGGACATCGACACCGTGATGATCCTGAACGACATGGCCCACGGTTACACCCTCAACGGCAAGGGATTTCCGGCCACCGAGCCCATCGTGGCCAAGCGGGGGCAGAAGATTCGCATCCGGTTCATGAACGAGGGGATGCAAATCCATCCGATGCATCTCCATGGGATGCACATGACCGTCATCGCCAAGGATGGGTGGAATCAGCCGGCGCCGTGGAAGTGTGACACGCTCAACATCGCGCCCGGCGAGCGCTGGGACGTGCTGGTGAACGCCACCAACCCGGGCACCTGGGCGTTTCACTGCCACATCCTGACCCACGCCGAATCGGAGCACGGGATGTTCGGGATGGTGACGGCGCTGATCGTGGAGTAATTCCGCCCGGCGAGGAGCGCGACGTATGCGTTTCATGGTGCTGGCTTCTATCGCCACCATAGCGTGCGGATGCAGGTACCGTCCCGAGCCGGTCCCGGTGATGGGAAGTCAGGGCGATCTCACCCGGCTCGCCGGCGGGTGGGATGGCGAGTATTCGAGACTCGGCATTCGGTGACATGTTGATGCGCGTGCTGGCCAGAGAGGTCCGGCGGGAGCATCCAGGGAGAGCTCGAGCCCTATATCGCGCCTGATTGCGGATGCGTGGCGCGGACGACCTTCTACGGGAGGGTGGACGGAGCCGCCATCCGCGGAACTTTCGTCGCCACAAACGATCGGTGGCCGGCCCAGCGGGGCGAATGGTGGGTGCGCCGCATGTCGCCATAAACGCAGCTATCGGCTAGCGGCGCGAACCACTTCCATCATTGGGCCACCTGGTGGCTGCGTGCCCTTTGAGAATGAGGGAGATCATGGCCGAGAAACGTCGGATCAGTGTAGAGGAAGCCCGGGAAATCGGGACCGCGCTCGGGGTAGTCTGGTCCAAGGTCGATCTCCAGCAGTTCCGTCGCGGTCTTGAAGTGGAACTGGAGCACGGAGCGCGAGACCCGGAGACCAACGTCACGAACGACGACCGTACCCTGACCGGGAAGATTGCCTGGGCGCATTTGAAGGAATTCCCAGACTACTATACGCGTTTGGACCAATTGGAAGCGGAGGCCGATGCCTACTGGGCCTCGCGCCGCTGAGCGCGCCGCCCTCATTCCCGCTTCACTACGCCTTCACGCTCCGAATGCTACCCTTTCGCACACCCGCGTGTTCGAGGTCCCATGCGCAGCAACCTCACGATTTTCATCTTGTTCTTCGGGATCGCCTTGCTGGACGCGATCAGAGGAGGTCACTGGCTCCGGATCGTCTTTTGGCTCGCCATCGCCGCGCTTTTCTTCCTGGCCGATCGACGGCAGCTCTCAAGACGCTCCCCCTAGACGTCCTTCTGCCGTAGCCCGTGCCCCGCGCCGTGGTGGTGACCAGCGCCAAGCCCCTGCTCCGGGCCCGCCAGGCCGAGTTGTTGTTCTCCGGGTTCCTGGAAGCCGCCCCCGACGCCGTCGCGCTGGCCAACGCGGCCGGCGAGATCGTCCAGGTGAACGCGCTGGTCGAGGTGCTCTTCGGCTACCGCCGCGACGAGCTGCTGGGCCGGGCCGTCGAGGTCCTCATCCCCGAGCGGTTCCGGGCGCGGCATGCCGAGCACTACCGGTCCTACTTCGCCGCCCCCCGCCCCCGCCGCATGGGGAGAGGAATCCAGTTGGTCGGGTTGCGGAAGGACGGGACCGAGTTCCCCATCGACATGGCCCTCAGCCCACTCCCGACCGAGGCGGGTGTCCTGGTGGCCGCCGCGATCCGGGACATGACCGAGTACCGCCGGCTGGAAGCGGAGCTGCAGCGGCGGACCCGCGACCTGGAGGAGGCCGACCTCCGCAAGGACCAGTTCCTGGCGACGCTCGCCCACGAACTGCGCAGCCCGCTCGCCGCACTCAGCCAGGTGGGCCAGCTGCTCCGCCTCCCGGCAGCGGACGTCCAGCGCGAATGGGCCGCCGAGGTCGTGGAGCGGCAGACCGGCCACATGCTCCGCCTGGTGGAGGACCTCCTCGACGTGGCTCGGGTGCGGCGCGGGAAGGTGACGCTCCGCAAGGAGCCGACGGACCTGACCGGGGTCGCCGCCCGCGCCATCGAGATCAGCCAGCCGCTCATCGAGGGCCGCAAGCACGTCCTCCAGGTCACCCTGCCGCCGAGGCCCGTCTGGGTTGAGGGCGACGGGACGCGGCTGACGCAGGTCGTCGTCAACCTCTTGACCAACTCGGCCAAGTACACGCCCCAGGGCGGCCGGATCGGCCTCACCTTGGCGGCGGAGGGTGGCGACGCGGCCCTCCGGGTTCGCGACAACGGCATCGGCATCCCCGCGGACATGCTGACGCGAGTGTTCGACCTGTTCACCCAGGTCCACATTGCGGGCGACGGGGCCACCGGCGGTTTGGGGATCGGGCTGGCGCTGGTCCGACGGCTGGTCGAGATGCACAGTGGCACGGTCGCCGCCGAGAGCGGGGGTCCTGGATTGGGGAGCGAGTTCATCGTTCGCATCCCCCTGCTACCGGACACAAAGACCGCCCGACCAGGACGCAGCGTGGGCACCGCGATCGCTGTTCTCGCAGCCTCCGTCCTGTCAGCCCATGCCCAGGATCCGCCCCGTCCTTCAGCGCTCGATTCCGTCAATCTCCGAACCATGAATGCGGTCGTCACCGTGTTCAAAGCATCGCGCGATTCCGTGTGGCCGGGCTACGATCTGTCTTTGCAACCTTTCCTTGTTTATCGACCAGGGCAGTGGGCCGTCGTGCTGAATCCGCCTGGTCCGATCGAAGGCTACCAACCGTACCCGGAATCCTGGCCGCGCCTCGGAGCCCCGGCGCTTCTTCACCAGGGCGCCACCCCTGGCCTCGTGGGACAACTCGAGTTCGATTTCCCGGTGGGTCCTGTCACGATGGTGGCAGTCCCGCTCGCCGACGACCTGCGGGGGCAAGCCCGCGCGCGTGCGCGGTCCCTGTTCGCCTTCGTCGTTCACGAGGCGTTCCATCAGTTTCAGCGCTCCGCGTTTCGCGAGGTGAACGAGCCTTCGGAAGAGCAGTACCCCATTCTCGATCCAGCGAACAGTGCCCGAGCCGCTCTGGAGGTGCACATCCTCGAGGACGCCGTGCGAGCCGTCGAACGCCAGGATCTGGCGGCCTCCCGCCGATTGGCCGGCTTGTTCCTCGCGCAGCGCCGCTTCCGCTGGGAGCAGGCCTCGCCCCTCGTACGGGAGTTCGAGCGGGCAAAGGAACTGAGCGAGGGAACCGCGAAGTACGTGGAGACTCGACTCGTCGCCAACGTGGCGGTCATCTGTCGCACAGGCAGATTCACCGATCCGTACGTCTGCCCCTCGTTCCAAGCGGTGACCGTGCCAGGTTACTTGCAGGCGGACTTCGAGAGCCGTCTGACCGATGGTGCACTCAGTCCGGCAGATGTGCCGCGGAACCGGATTTACCCGACCGGTGCCGCGATGGGTGTCCTCCTGGATTTCTTCGGGGTCGAGTGGAAACTCAAGGCCGCCAATCTCCCCGATTCCTCTACTTTGGCCGACCTGCTGGCGCTGTCGTTCCCCCTTCCGGCTTCCCGTCTAGCGTCGCTTCGGAAAGCGGCCGAGCGGCGCTACGATTTGCCACAGCTGCAGCGGCACACCCAGACGCTCATTGATGCCTACGTCCGCGAGGCCGACGATGCCATCCGCGCCTTCGAAGCGCAGGCCGGCTCCCGGGTAGAGGTGCGGCTTCCGGCCGCCGGCACGAGCCGCTCCCGCTCTTCCACTGCAAAGCGTTGGGTAGTGGACAGCGGCAGGCGAGTGTTCGGCAGCGAATTCCTCGCGTACACGCTGCGGCGCCCCGAGCATCAGGTGTTCCTTGCCGTGGAGCGGAAAGCCGTGCTGGACGATCTTGTTCCGCAAGGGGAGCGCCGCGTCGCCTTCTTCGTTACTTCGGTGGAGTCGATCCGGGTGGACAGCACGCCCCTCGCGGTCACGTCCGTAGGCGACTATCGGTTCGAGGGTCTGAGCATCCGGGGAGCCGGGTTCTCTCTCGACGTCAGGGTCCCAGGCACGCTGAACCTGAGCGCTGGCCGGGTCGCGGTTCGCCTGTCTCCACGCGGTCCCTGAGGGTCCTCAATGCGATGGGTCATCGGAGCTGCGCTACTGGGCTTCGCCTCCTCCGCCCTCCTGTCCTCGATCCTCCATCTTCCCCGCGATCTATTCGTCGCGCTGCATGCAGTGGCCGTGGTGGTTTTCATCGCCGCTTCCGTGCGGATCGAAGGGATCGATCCGCGCGTCCAGGTCCGCCGTCGGTGGGTAGGTGGCCTGGTTGCAGGGGCTCTCGTCGGCGCTTGGGCCCTCCTGTGGGATGGCGCCCCGTATGGTGTCATCGATGCCCTCAACGTATTCCCGGTGCTGGCGCTCTATGGAGCGCGTCCGGCCGACGAACTCCGGAACCGGAGAGCCCGGTGGCGCGGGGGACTCAGCGCGCTCCTGGCCAGCATCGCCATCACCGCGGCGTACCACGTTGGCTTTACGGAGTTCCGCGGCCCGGCGCTCATCGCTCCCTTGATCGGCACCGCATTCATCACTCGGAGGTATCTCGCCGCGGGGAGCCCGATGGCGGCGGTCCTGTCGCATGTCGTGATGCCCGGCGCGTCCGTGTGTCATGGCATGGCCACAACGGTGCAGCTGCCGCCGCATTAGTGATCCATCGCCAAGCTGCCGGCAGGAAGACAATGCGGGTTAGGATGCTGGCTTCGGGGGAGAGGGCGCGAGCATCACCCGGGCGCCGGCGGCCACGGCGCCCCGGTCGGCGGGAGGGCGCTCCTCCGCCACCGCGGCGCGCGTTGAGGGCCGGGGAATGGGCGTCACACACCGGAATGAACAAACCCTCATACGGAATTCATCGACGATTCCGCACATTCACTTGCGGTCCGCGCGCCGCCGTACTAGCCTGCAACAGTGATCGCAGCAAAGCGGGCAGTTGCTCGGGAAGGAGGTGCGATCATGCCACTCCATCGCGTTGCCGCATTGCGCTATTCGCTCGTTGCTCCCGCACTCCTGCTAGTCGGGCCCGCGTGCCGCGGTTCGGGCAGCGTCCCGGCGACATCCGCTGCCGAAACAGTGCTATCGGCAGACGCTCGCGCCGACGCACTGTTGCTGGTGGCGGCCAAGATCGCGCTACCGCCGCCGGGCGTCGCGCCCGGTGACCTGGCCGAGCCGGCCTCGCCGGGCGCACATCTGGTGGCCCAGTATTGCGGCCAATGCCACGCGCTGCCTTCGCCGGCCATGCACAGCGGCACGGACTGGCCTCGCGTGCTCCGTCGCATGTGGTTGCGAATGGACCGCCTGCCGGATTCTCTGGGGATCCGCACCGCCAATGAAGGTGAGCGGGGTACAGTGCTCAACTACCTCATGGCGAACAGCCTGCGCGTCAGTGGCGCCGAGTTGCCCCCGGGGCGGGGGCGCGAGGACTTTGCGCTCATCTGCAGCCGCTGCCACGCGCTGCCCGACATCAAGATCCACCCCTCGGGCGATTGGCCGTCGGTGTTCATGCGCATGGAGCGGAACATGGAGCGGATGAACGTCTCCGCCCCCAGCCAGGAGCAGACGGGCAATATCCTGCTCTACCTGCAGGACGTCGCCAAGATGCGGTAGCTCAATCCGCCGGCTCCATGTGATCGAAGGCCCGGCGCGGTGCCTCAAGACACCCATATTCGTCGCTTCGAGGAGGTCCCCCGTTGGCTTCCGTCACCCCGCGTGACGTCTCGCCTGATCCGGAGAGATGACGGCTACCCCGCGGGACGCGCCTTCTGCTGGCCAAGTCGGGCGCAGCCCATGCCGGAAAAATGGGTCAAGGTCGCGGACGACATCGCGCTGGTGGATATCGGAACGCCGGCGGGTCTGGACTTCGTTGAGCTGACCAGCGACGCCTGGGTGGAGTCCCGGGTCCTCAACAGCGTGTGGGTATACACCGAGGATGAGAAGGCGGAGCGACCTCCGGCGCAGGCACACCTGGTCCTGTATTCCTTTCGCCGGCTGATGTCTACCGGCCGCGTGATGGGGCCTCGAGCCCGTGTTCATAGAGGATCCGCCTAGCGGGCTGCGGACACGCACGGAAACCCGTTTCCAGGAGGATATCATGGCGGCCTCGTTGGGCATGGTCGTACAACTCGACGCTCCATTCGACACTGCCCTGCACCGCACACGCGAAGCCCTCAAGACGGAAGGGTTTGGAATACTCACCGAGATCGACATGCAGGCCGCATTCAAAGAGAAGCTGGGCCGCGACTTTCGCCCATACGTCATCCTCGGAGCCTGCAATCCCCCGCTGGCCTATAGTGCGTTGAGTGCCGATCCTCAGGTTGGATTGCTCCTCCCCTGTAACGTGACTGTCGAAGCCGCCGCGAATGGAGGGACCGTGGTTCGGTTGGTCGATCCGGTAACCCTCATGGCCACGAGTGCCCTCGGAGCCTCCTCCGTGCTCGGCGGCGTGGCGACAGACGCCCGGGAGCGACTCCAACGAGTCGCGAACACCCTCGCGGCGGCGCCGGGGCCAACCGCCTAACCCGCCCTGTGCGCCGAGGAGGGCGCGCGATCTGCGGCCGCC
Organism: uncultured Gemmatimonas sp.; assembly: GCA_964439025.1. Classification (GTDB taxonomy): domain Bacteria; phylum Gemmatimonadota; class Gemmatimonadetes; order Gemmatimonadales; family GWC2-71-9; genus JABFSM01. The sequence continues at coordinate 73,793 of CAYTMW010000007.1, forward strand.
GCAGCGGCCCCGCAGCTGAGCTATTTTGCCACCGGGAGCCCGATTGCGGTGCTACGGTCGCATGCCGTGATGCATGGCGCGGCCGTTCGTCACGGCATGGCCACACCGGTGCAGCTGCCGCCGCATTAGGGATCCATCGTTCGCTGGCTGCAGGAAGAAGTGCGGGTTAGGGAGCGGGCTTCGGGGCAGAGGGCGCGAGCATCACCCGGGCGTCCGCGGCCACCGCGCCCGACGGCATCGCCATGAGCGGGTTCACGTCCAGCTCCGCGATCTCCGGACAGTCGGTCACCAGCCGCGCGACCCGGAGCAGGACGTCCTCCACCGCGCCGCGGTCGGCGGGGGGCAAGCCGCGCACCGCGTCGAGCAGCCGTGCCCCCCGAATCTCCCGCATCATGCGGCGCGCCTCTTCACGGCCGAAGGGCGCGATCCGGAAGGAGACGTCGCGGAGGACCTCCACCAGGATCCCGCCCAGCCCGAACATCACCAGTGGGCCAAAGACGGGGTCCCGGCTCATCCCCACGATCAGCTCGCGCCCGTTCTGCACCATCGCCTGCACCAGGACGCCGGAGATGACTGCGTCGGGCTGGGCGGTGCGCGCCCCGAGCAGGATCTGGTCGAACACGCGCCGGACCTCCGCGGCGTCGCCGAGGTTGACCCGCACGCCGCCCACCTCGGTTTTGTGGATGATCGTGGACGCCACGATCTTGAGCACCACCGGATATCCCATCCGTTCGGCGTGCCGCACCGCATCCTCGGCGCTGGTGACCAGCTCGCCCCGGGCGACCGGAATGCCGTAGGCGGCGAGCAGCTCCAGCGCCTCGTCCTCGGCAAGGCGGCTCTTGCCCGTCGAGATCGCCACATCGATCAGCCGGCGGGCCCGAGCGGTGTCCACCGGAAGCGATTCGACCGAGGAGGGCGGCAGCTCGCACCACTCCCGCCAGCGGCACATGGCGGCGAGGGCGCGAGCCGCCGATTCCGGAAAGATGTAGGCCGGGATTCCCGCTTCATGCAAGGTGGCCTTTCCCTGCGGCAATCCCTTGTGACCCATCAACACGCCGAAGACCGTCTTGGCCGGGTGCTCCTCAGCCACCGAGGCGATGGCCAGGCTTGCGTCCCCTTGGGTCACGCCGAGCGGGGGCACGAAGATGGCCAGGGCGGCGTCCACGCTGGGATCATCGAGCAGCGCCCCCAGCGCCGCGCGGTAACCCTGCGGGGTGGCCGACGCGATCATGTCCAGCGGATTCCGAATCGATGCCTCGGCGGGGAAGAGCGGTGCCAGCCGCGCCACGGTCGCGGGCGCGAGATCGGGGAGCTCGAGCCCGTTCGCCTCGCAGGCATCGGCGGCGAGAATCCCGGGACCGCCCGCATTGGTGAGCACCGCGGTGCGGCGGGACCGGGGCGGCCGCTGCACCGCGAAGGCCATCGCGAGATCGAAGAGCTCCTCGATGCTGCCCGCCCGCAGCACGCCGGCTTGCGCCAGCAACGCGTCCACCGCGGCGTCGCTCGCAGCGAGCGCCCCGGTGTGCGAAGACGCCGCCCGGGCCCCGGCCCGCGAGCGTCCCGACTTGACCACGATGATCGGCTTCCGCTTGGTGATGCGCGAGGCGATCTGAAGGAACTTCCCAGGATTGCCGAAGTTCTCGACGTACATCAGGATCACTTCAACGTCGGGATCGTTTTCCCACTCGAGCAGCAGATCGTTGCCGCTCACGTCGGGTTTGTTCCCCACCGAGACGAACTGGGAGATTCCTATCCCGAACTCGCTGGCGTAATCGAGCACCGAGAGACCCATCGCCCCCGACTGCGAAACGAACCCCACCTTGCCATAGGGCGGCAGACCGGGCGCGAAGGTGCCGTTCATCGAGACCGCCGGATTGGAATTGAGCACCCCCATGCAATTGGGCCCCACCATCCGCATCCCGCTGGCCCGGACGAACTCGGTCAGACGCCGTTCCCGCTCGATGCCCTCGCCCCCGACCTCCTTGAACCCCGAGGAAATCACCACCAGTCCGGGGATGCCCTTCCGCGCGCAGCCCTCGACCACGCCCTGGACCAGCTCCTTGGGCACCACGATGATGGCCTGGTCCACCGGGACAGGAATCGCCTCGATGTCGGCAAAGGCGGGGATGGCGCAGATCGCCTTGGCCCTGGGATTCACCGGATAGACCGCGCCGGTGTACCCGCAGCGAACCAGGCTCGCCACGATCTCATGGCCGATCGTTCCCGGAGTACGCGAGGCTCCGACGACCGCCAGGCTATCGGGCGCCAGTATCGGCCGGAGGTTTCCGCTCATGGATGCCCGCTCAGGAGGTCGGGGTACTCCGGCTCCCACATCATGGCGCGCACCGCCGCCCTCACGTCGGCTGGGCGGGGGACGCCGGCCAGGCCGGCGGCCCACGCCACCTCGGCCACCGCGCTCGCGATGAGTTCGCTGACATGGCGGATTTCAGAGAGCGGCGGATAGAGGAGCCCCTCCCCGAGCGCCGTTTCGGATACCGTCTCGGCCAGGACTCGCGCGGCGGTCTGGAACATTTCGTCGGTTACCCTCCGGGCGCCCGACACCAGCACGCCGAGCCCGAGGCCGGGGAAGATGTAGACATTGTTCCCCTGTCCGGATACGAAGCGGCGTCCGTCCACCACCACAGGCTCGAAGGGGCTCCCGCTCGCGAACACGGCGCGGCCGCCGGTGTGACGGTACGCCTCGAGGGCGGTGCATTCCGAATTGGAGGTCGGGTTGGAGAGCGCGAAGATGACCGGTCGCGAATTGATCTCCGCCATCGCGCCCAGCACTTCCGGAGTGAAGGCCCCTCCCTGGGTGGAAAGGCCGAGCAATGCCGTCGGCGAGATGGCCCGTACGGCCTCGACCAGCGAGGTCACGGGAGCATGCTCCTGGGCGTACCGGCGCTTGTGGGCGGTCAAATCGGAGCGACCGGCCACGACGAGCCCCTTCGAATCGACGAACCAGCAGCGCCGGCGCGCCTCCGGTTCCGGCAGTCCTTCCCGGGCCATGGCGCCGATCACCAGATCCGCGATGCCGGTGGCGGCGGCACCGGCACCCAGAAAGAGGAGGCGCTGATCCCCGAGTGGGATGCCGGTGACCCGCGCGGCGGAGTAGAGCCCGGCCAGCACCACCGCCGCGGTTCCCTGCACGTCATCATTGAAGGTGCAGATGCGGTCGCGGTAACGGGCGAGCAGCCCCAGTGCGTTTTCGGTGGCAAAGTCCTCGAACTGGAGCAAGACGCCGGGGAACACCTCCTCCACGGCGTCCACGAATTCGTCGAGGAGGGCCTGGTATTCCGTTCCCCGCACCCGCGGATGCGGCGTGCCGATGTAAAGGGGATCGGCGCGCAGCTCGGCGTTGTCGGTCCCGACATCGAGGGTGACCGGAAGACACCATGCCGGATCGATCCCGGCGCAGGCGGAGTAGAGCGAGAGCTTCCCGACCGGGATGCCCATTCCGTTGGCGCCGACGTCGCCCAGGCCGAGGATCCGCTCCCCGTCGGTGACGACGATGACTCGTACCCCCGCTTCGGGCCAGTTCCGGAGGATTTGCCGCACTCGCCCCCGGTCTTCGACGGCCAGGTAGAGGCCCCGCGGGCGTCGAAAGATCGCGCCGAAATGCAAGCACGCTTCGCCGACCGTGGGGGTGTAAATAACGGGCATCATGGTTTCCAGATGCCGCATCACCGTGCGATAGAACAGCGTCTCGTTCCGGTCCTGCAGGCCGGTGAGGTAGATGTACTGCTCCAGCGGGCTGCTTTGGTGGCGGAAGTTGTAGAGGATCCGCTCCTCCTGCTCCGCAAGGGTGAGAACCCTGGGGGGCAGAAGGCCGCGAAGGCCGAGCGCATCGCGCTCCTCCTCCGTGAAGGCGGTGCCCTTGTTGAGGCGGGGATCGTGCAGCAGATCTTCCGCGCGGCGGTGACGACGCTCCAGGGGGGCGCTCCCGTGGGGGACGGACGAGCGGGCAATGTACGTCGGGACACGGGAGCCGGGCGAGGGCGGCCGCCGGGAGGCGCCCACGCCCGAGGCTCCCGGCACCAGCTCCCAGTGGTTTCCCACGAGCGCATAGCGGCGCAGCGATTCCCCGGGCCGAGCCTTTTTTCGCTTGGCGAGGTTATTTTTCCGGTGATTCCAACCTAGAGGCATGAAATGCCGGTCACCCGCAGGTTGCTGCTCACTCTTCTGCTTGCCGCCGCCTGCGCCAGCGCGAAGGGACGCGCCGAAGCCGATACCGCTGCGGCCGAGCGCGCCGTCGCGGCCCTGCCGGCGGACGCAGCTAACGTCGTTCCGGAGCAGGTGACTCCGCTCACCGACGCCGTCAACCAGGGCAAAGACCAGCTCGCCAAGGGCGACTATGCCGCTGCTTCGGCAAGCGTGCGCCAGGTGCCGGTCCAGGCCAAGCTGGTGAGCGAATTCCTCGCGGCGCGCAAGGCGGCGCTCGCGGCAACCCTCGACACTCTTTCCGCGGCGATGCCGCGCAACCTCGCCGCCATCAAGGCCAAACTCGACAGCATCGGGAAGACCAAACGGCTGCCTCGCGGTCTCGACGAGCAACAGCTTCAGGAAGCCAAGGACACCTACACGGCGGGGACTGCCGAATGGGCCGAGGTGATGCAATCGTACCAGGCGGGCGAGCTGGCGAATGCCATGAGCCGGGCTCAGGCGCTCAAGAGCCGGGTGTCCCGCTCCCTGATGGCCCTCGGATTGGTGTCCGACGAGCGGGCCTGGAGCAATGTGACGCTGCCGTCGAAGTAAGCTCCGGGTTCAGCCCCGCCTCCGCAGCGATCGGGCGCGCAGACTGGCCGTCGCTGTTCATGCGCATGGAGCGGAACATGGAGCGGATGAACGTCTCCCCCCCCAGCCAGGAGCAGACCGGCAATATCCTGCTCTACCTGCAAGACGTCGCCAAGATGCGGTAGCTCAATCCGCCGGCTCCACGTGATCGAAGGCCCATCGCGCCGCAGTGCCGCAGACCGAGCACGCCGCGCACCCGTTTCCGTAGAGCACCATCTCGGCCTCGTTGTCACAGGCCGGGCAGAGGGCCGTAGCGGTGTTGAAGGAATCGAGCGGGACCCCGTTGCGGATCAAGCGTCCCACCATCGCATTGGGAGCCGCTGCTCCCAGCGGGCAGAGATTCCCGGTGCACCGGCCTCCGATGTCGAGGCAGATCAGCTCTTCGTCGCGCAGCGGCGCCTGCTCCTCGTAGAGCGGAGTTCCGGTAATCAGCACCCGAACCTCGCGATCGCAGGCACTGCAGTACAGCAGATGATTTTTCATGGTTCCCTCTCAGGTCAGCGGAATCACCTCGGCACCGGCGGCCAACGGGCGCGCGGTCCGCACTGCATCCTCTCTCGGCATCCCGAACACCGCCGTTGCCGCGGCGTCGGCGTCGATGCACCGGTTCGCCAGCACCGTCGTGCTGTGGATCGGCGTGCGACGCGGCGCCGCCGTTTCCGGATCGATCAGGTGGTGGTAGCGCGCTCCGCGCCACTGGAAGAAGCGTTCATAATCCCCCGACGTGGCCACGGCGCGATCGCTGACCTCGAGCGTCGCGGCGAGGGCGGCGGGGTCGTGCGGCGAGCGGATCCCCACCCGCCACGGTCCGCCTCCGGGAGCAGTGCCCAGGGCGTAGAGATCGCCACCCACGGTGACGATGGCGTGGCGGATGCCGCGGCCTCTGAGCGCAGCCGCCGCGCGATCGATGCCGTACCCCTTCGCGATCCCGCCCAGATCGAGGTGGAGCTCGGGGTCCTCGAAGCGAACTGCCGGCTCGCCGCGGAAGCGGTCCAGATCCAGCTTGCGCCAGAACCCGCGCGCCGCCAGACGCCGCACCGGCGCTTCGGGAGGAGGCGTCTTGCGATTGAGCACATCCCACAGCTCCGAGGCCGCGCCGAGCGCCGGATCGAAGCGGCCGTCGCTGGCCTGAGCCCAGCGCAGCGCCGTCGCGATGACCGCGGCCGTCGCGGGGGTGACGCGCACGGCCTCGCGTGCTGCGCCCAGATTGGCCCGGCCGATGTCCGAGTCGGGCCGGAAACGGGTCATCGTACGCTCCACCCAGAGCAGCTCGGCGAGCGCGGCGTCTATGGCGTCCTCGGCCAGCCGCTCATCGTGGTGGGCCACTTGCAACTCGGCGAGGGTACCCATGAGCGGCAGGGTCCGGCGGGAGAGGTGCGTCCGTCGCCGGAGGGCACCCGGCAGCGAGAGCGCCACGAAGAGTCCCACGCCAAGGGTCAGGAACTCACGGCGCTTCGGATCACGGGTCATGGCGATCTCCTTCCTGATAACGCCCGCATTCGCCGGTGCAGCCGGCGCAGTGACCGGTACAGCCGCGATGGCGGAAGACGCCCGAGAGCACGAAGAGCGCCGCCATCAGTCCGATTCCGAGCAGGACCTCCGTCATTGTCCGCTCCCCATTCCGGCGAAACCCATGAAGGCCAGCGACAGGCATGACGCCACGATGAGCACCAGCCCCATGCGTTGCGCGACGGCGGGGACATCGGCCAGCTCGAGGCGCTCGCGAATCGACGCCATCAGCGATAGCGCGAGGGTAAGGCCGAAGCCGGCGCCGAGCGCGAAGACGATGCCTTCGACCAGGTTGTAGTGGCGGCTGGTCTGAAAGAGCGCGAGCCCGAGGATCGCACAGTTGGTGGTGATGAGCGGCAGATAGATGCCGAGCTGCCGGAAGAGCACGGGGAAGTACTTCTTCACCGCCATCTCGGTGATCTGCACTCCGGAGGCGATCACCACGATGAAGGCCACCGTGCGGAGGTACGGAGCCCGGGCCAGGACATAGGAGTTGAGGATCCAGACGCAGAGCGCGGTGAGCAGCAGCACCAGGGTATTGGCCAGGCCGAGCCGCCACGCGGTCTCCACCTTGGCCGTGACGCCGAAGAAGGAGCAGAGCCCGAGGAACATCACCAGGGTGAAGTTGTTCACCACCATCGTGGAGACGAAGATCCAGGCGAGGTTGCTCATGGGGCGTGCGCTCTCCGCTTGCGGCGTGCGCCGACCCACGCGATGGTAAGGAGCAGGAGTCCCAGCGCGAAGAATCCCCCGGGCGGCAGCACCATGAACACCCAGGGCTCATACCACGAGCCCATGACCGGGAAGCCGAGCAGGGCGCCGCGGCCCAGCAGTTCGCGGAACGCGCTGAGCGCGGTGAGCGCAAGGGTGAAGCCCATGCCCATGCCGAAACCGTCGGCCACCGCGCGGGCTACTCCGACCTTGGCGGCGAAGGCTTCCGCACGTCCCAGGAGGAGGCAGTTGGCGACGATGAGCGGCATGAAGGGACCCAGCGCCTTGCTGATCACCGGGAAGGTGGCCGCGAGAATCATGTCGGCCAGCGTCACAAAGGTGGCGATGATCAGAATGTAGGAGGTGATACGCACTTCGTTGGCGATGTGCCGGCGAAGCAGCGAGACGAGGAGACCGGAGCCGACCATCACGAACGTCGTCGCCAGCCCCATCGCGATGCCATTGGCGACCAGATTCGTCACCGCCATGGTGGGGCACATGCCGAGCATCTGCACGACGACGGGGTTTTCGCAGCCGATACCGCGCCAAACATCCTGCAGGACCGTGGCGGGCGGCGGTGCACCCGGAACGAAGGGCGCGGCGGCTGGGGCGGTTGCGGACGTCATCGAACGGCCGTCCGATCGAATCCGGCGAGCAGCGGCCGCCAGCGCGCCACCGCGTTGTTGACGATGCGAATCACCGCGCGCGAGGAGATCGTTGCTCCCGTGATCGTCTGCACCTCGCTCCGATCGCCGCCGCTCCTGGCCTTGACCCTCCGGAGTGGCACGACCCGCCCGGGAAACTGATTCCCGAAGGTGGAGTCGGTCTCGATCTTGTCGCCCAGGCCGGGAGTTTCCTTCTGCCCCAGCACCTTGATTCCCGTCAGCGAGCCCGATTCCGGATCGAACCCGATCATCAGCGAGAGCTCTTCCTGAAACCCCGGCTCCTGCGCGGTGACGGCCACGCCGATCCGATTACCGGCGGCATCCCGCCCGACGTACGCCTTGGGCAACTCGCCCTTGTCCACGCCTTCGGGCGGGAAGGCGGCGAGCGCGCCATTGACGAGATACAACGTGTCCCAGCGCACCGGCGCCTTGAGCACCTCACGCACCGCCTGCTCGACCTGCTGGCCCGCATACAGCTGAATAGCCGGCAGGGTGATCCGGTACACCGACACCACCAGGGCGCCGGACGCTGCACCCGCAAGGGCCAGCGTCGCGAGAAGCTTCCAGGAGGCAACCTGGCGCGGTTCCGCATCCCGCAAGGGGTGGTGATGGACGTGGCCGCCGGTCATGGGTTGGGAACCATCCGCGGGCGGGTGCCGAAGACGCGCGGCCGCGTGGCGCGATTGATGAACGGCACCAGCGCGTTCATGAAGAGGATGGCGTACATCACGCCCTCGGGCAGCCCGCCCCACACCCGGATCACCACGACCAGGACGCCGATCCCGATCGCGAAGACCCAGCGCCCCCGGTTGGTCACCGGCGAGGTGACCAGATCCGTTGCCATGTAGACCGCACCAAGCATCAGTCCGCCGCTGAATAGCATGAACGGCGCACCGGGCTTGTGCGGATCGATCGCGTGCAAAAGATCGCTCAGCGCGGCCACGGTGAGCAGAATGCCGGCAGGAATCCGCCAGTTGAGATACCCGCGGAGGGCGAGGTAGATCCCGCCGACGAGAATAACAAGCGCCGCTGTCTCGCCAAGGGAGCCGGTGGTGGTGCCGCGAACCAGGTCGATCAGCGGGGTGTCCTGGCCCTCGAACTTGAGGAGGCCGAGTGGTGTGGCGGAGGTAACCGCGTCGGGATGCGGATGGGTGAAGGGGAGAGCGAAGAGATCGCCCCGGAGCGCCCAGAAGGATCCTCCCGCTCGCGGCCAGGTCGTGAGCGCCACCGGAAAGGCGGCCTGCAGGAAAGCGCGGCCGACCAAGGCGGGGTTGAAGGCGTTGAAGCCGAGTCCGCCCCAGATCGATTTGCCGAAGACGATGGCGAACGTGGCGCCGAGGAAGGTCATCCAGAGCGGGAGCCCGGCGGGTAACGAAAGGCCGAGCAGCAGACCGGTGATCAGCGCCGAGCCGTCGCCGAGGGCCCCACCCTTCCCCGTCATTCGCTCGGCGAGCAACGCACCGGAGGCGGCGGTCCCGAGCTGGAGCAGGGCGCCGGCGCCAAAGAACCAGGCGGCCGCAATGCACACAGGAACCAGCGTGGCCACCACGGTCCACATGATCCGGGGTGTCGAATCCCGGGAGCTCAGGTGCGGGGACGCGGTGACGATCAGCCGGGGTACGATCATGCGGTCCCCACGGGACCCCGCCGCAGCGCGAGCTTGCTGGCCTGGAAGAGCTGAGACAGCGGGATGTTTGAGGGGCAGACGTACGCGCAGGAACCGCACAGCATGCACTCGGCCAGATGCAGCTCCGCCATCTCGTGGTAGCGTCCCACCCGCGCGAGATCGCCGAGGAGGGACGGGTTGAGGAACACCGGGCATGCCTCGAGACAACGCCCGCAGTGGATGCACGGGTAGACCCGTGCCGCCCTGGTCTCGCTTCGCGCAAGCACGACCACGCCGGTGGTCCCCTTGGTGACCGGAGCGTCGAGATTGGCCTGCGCGAGCCCCATCATCGGGCCACCCACGATGACCTCAGCGCCATCGGGCGTCACCCCGCCGCAGAAGGCGAGCAGGTCCCGAAGCTTCGTGCCGACCGGCACGATGAGATTGGCGGGACGGCGCAGGCCGTGGCCGGAGACCGTCACGATACGCTCGATCAGGGGAAGCCCGGTCTCGAACACCTCCGCGATGGCGGCCACCGAGCCCACGTTCTGCACCACCACACCCGTCGAAGCAGGCAGCTGCCCCGACGGGACCTCTACGCCGGTCACCGCCTTGATCAGCATTTTCTCGGCGCCCTGCGGGTACTTGACCGTGAGAGGCAGCACGCTGACATCGAGATCGCCGGGGGCGGTGTCGCGCAGCGCCTTGATGGCGTCGGGCTTGTTCTTTTCGACGCCGATCACGCATCGGGTGGCCTCCAGCGCGTGCATCATGACCCGGATGCCGAACTGCACGCGACGCGGGTACTCGACCATCGTGCGATGGTCGGAGGTCAGGTAGGGTTCGCACTCCGCGCCGTTGACGATCAGGGTCGCGATGCCGCAATCGTCGGGCGGGGTGAGCTTGACGTGGGTCGGGAACGCCGCGCCGCCCAGACCAACGACTCCCGCCTCCTGCACGGCGTGCACGACCGCGGCGCGAGTAAGCCCTTCCCAGGAGGGCACCAGCCGCTCGCGCGCGATCTGCGGCGCGAACCGGTCGACCGTGATCCGCACCGACTGCGCCATGGTTCCATCGGGATGGGGCCACCATTCCACGGCGGTGACGGTGCCGGCCGCCGAGGCGTGAATGGGAACGGACATGAAGCCGTCGGCCTCACCGACCTTGTCGCCCCGCTCGACATGGTCGCCCACGGCTACGCAAAGCGTGGCCGGCTTGCCGGCGTGCTGGCGGAGCGGCAGGACCAGCTCGTCCGGATAGGGCATGCGCCGGATCGGGAGCTCGCGGGTGAGCCCCTTCTCCTCCGGCGGATGGACCCCATGCCGGAACGCGGGCCCCCAGCCCGGGAAGCTCACATGAACCGCTCCGCGCGCTTCACCCATTTGGCCAGGTCCTTCTCTTTCGGGTTGAGCGGCGTGCCAGGGTGGATGATCGAGACCGGGCAGCGTTCGGCGGCGAGCACCAGCTGCTGGAAGGTCCCCGTGGTCGCATCCTTGACGTATGCCTGCTTCTCGACGTTATAGGCGAACATCCGGCCGTTCAGGTTGGTGCACTCGTTGCACGTGGTGCAGCGAACCGAATCGATGTACGGCTCGATGCCGAGCGATTCCTCCTCCGCGGCAACCGCGACTGCCTGCGGCGCGGGAGCAGGAGCGGAGTCGACGATTGCGGCCGGCGGCAGGGTGACCACCGGAGTTGCGGTCGGCCCGTTGCTGCTCGGGGTCACCGCGGGCAACGATGCCAGGAGCTCCGCGACGGCCGCGGAGCCACCCGACGTCCGCAGCAGGCCTTCAGCGAGGCGCCGCGCCATCCGGCGGGGATAGTCGACCTCCAGCTCCTTGCGCCTGGCCTCGAACTCGTGGCGCAGGGCCTCGGCCTTGCGCTGATATTCCGCTTCGAGCTCGCCCGCGACCATCTCGCGCACGGCCGGCGCGACCTCGAGCCCCGCGAGCTGGCGCAGCAGCGACCAGAACTCCTGCCGCTCTTCCGCGAGGCGGACGATCTCCGGCGCGACGCTGAGCCGCCGCAGCCGGCGATCCTTGCCCGCTGCGTAGACGAACGGAGTGCGGCCCTCTCGCGCCTCGGCGCCGGCGGCCAGGTATTCGTGAAACGGCAGCAGCGCGTCATCCCCCTGATCAGGCGGAAGCTCCGCGAAATGCTGCTTGAAGCGCGCCTCCGTGGCGGCCCAATCGGCGATGGTCAGCGGCACCTCGAGCACTTGCGCGCCGCCTTCAGTGTCGAAGGTGAGGGTGTAGCTCGGCCACGGCGTATCGGGCGACGGATTTCCCTCGAGGCTCAGGCAATCGGCGAGGGCCGGGCCGGCGTCAGGGTCGTAGGTGAGATAGGGAAAGGCGCGGCTCTCGAGGGCCAGGCGCGCCGCATGCTGCGCCCAGTCGTCCGGGAGACCGTGCTCCACCGGACACGGCGTGTAGATATTGAAGAGCACGGGACGCCGCTTGCGCAGGCCTTTGAGCACCCCGGCCATCAAATGGGATGCCGAGGCCTGGGACGACTGGTGGACAAACACTCCGCGGTGCGCGATCGCGATGAGCGCGAGCTCCTTGCGCGCCTCGGTCTTACCGTGCTGGGCCGCGCCGTAGGCCGACATGTCCGCCACCTGACCGGTAAAGCCCGAAGTGCAGGCTTGCCCGCCGGTGTTGGAGTACACCTGGGTGTCGAGCACGATCACGCGAATCGGCTTCCCGGAGGCCATCAGGCGCGACAGGTTCTGGAAGCCGATGTCGAGCATTGCCCCGTCGCCCCCCATGGCGACAATCGGCGGACAGAGCGCGAACTCCGCATCGGTGAACTGCTGCCAGTCGAGCGCGGCGAGCACCGGCTCGTGGGTGGCGGCATCGTAACTCCCCTGCTGCAGAAGCTCCGCCCGCCGGAGCATCGTGAAGCCATCGGCCATTTTGCGCATGTGCGCTTCGAAGAGCCCGATCGCGATCGAGGGCGCGTCCTGGAAGAGATGGTTCACCCAGGGGAAGGGATACGGATTGTAGGGATAGGTGCTGCCCCACACCGAGGAACAGCCGGTGCTGTTGGCCATGCCGAGCGCGGCGCGTCCCCGCCCGCTGGGACCCTCGACGTAGCGCCACTTGAGCCGGCGGAGCTCCTGCAGGGTCCGGGTGAGCAGCGCGAGGCGCTCGTGCTTCGCCGGATCCACCGATATCGCCACCGGACCCTGGGTCTCCGCGGCGGCATCGAGATCGGCGTCTGCGGCGAGCAGCTCGCGGGCCTGACGGTCGAGCGCTGCGATCAGCTCATCCAGCCGCACGAGGTGGCGCGCCACGTGTGGGTGCATGGCGGCGTGAATCGCGGAAACGATCAGATGGACGGCGGTCTTCTCTCCGCATCCCATGCAGGCGCCATCGCCGCCGACCATTGACCGGTAGGTGGTCTTCTTGAGCAGGAGCGAGGAGAGCACTCCGATCCCCTCGTCGAGATCGGTGATGTTGAGGTAGCGGTCGTCGGTCTCGGGAAGGCGCTGCCAGAGCGCCCAATTTCGCCGGAGTCGCGTCAGCACCTCCTCGCTCTGCTTGACGGTCACCAGCGCACCGTCAGGGCAGACCGCCACACAGAGATTGCAGCCCTTGCACGCGTCGGGATTGACCGTGATGGAAAGCAGTCCGCCGGCCCGGTCGTAGAACGGCTTGGTGCGCGCGAACGGGAATTCAACCAGCCGCTGCTGCACAGCGAGAAACTCGGGCTCGGCTGCGGCGCGGCGCTCGGCATCCCAGGCGAGCCTTTCCACCACCGCGCGATACGAGCGGGTCCAGACCTCGGGTAACGGAAGCAGCGGTTCGCTGTCGAGCAGCCGGCGCGCCTCGCGCGCCCAGTGCTTGGTGATCGGACGCAGCCGCTCCATCCGCAGGCCGTTGCCGGCTGCCTGCACCACGGTGGCGAGGATGTCCTCCACGCTGTTCACCAGTCCGGGGATGGCGGCGTCGGGGCACTGGATCCAGCACTGTGCGCACCCGGTGCACTTCTCAGCGATGAAGGCGGGCACCTCGAGGCGTACCCCGCTCATGTCCCGCACCACGCTGGTCACGGCGGGAATCGCGCCGAGTGCCGCGAACGGATCGGCAATGCCGTCTTGGCCCAGCTTGCAGAGGGAACAGACCTGCTCCCAGAAGCGGCCGGGATTCCCGATACCCGGCTGGGCACTCGGGACATCGAGCAGCGCGGGGAGCTGCGGCAACTCGCCCGGCTCGCCGGCGATCGGGCCGGACGGGGGCACGACCTCGCGGGTCTCGTCGAAGCCACGCCGAATGACGCGGAGATTATCCTCGACCACCCGCTCACCCTTGCCGCCGAATTTCTTCCTGAACTGGGCGCGGATCCCTTCGAACACCTTGGCTTCAGAGATTCCCTCCTGCTCCAGCAGCGGCGCGGTGCGGAAGAAGGCACCCAGAAACGCCGCACCCTGCATCCGGTAGCGCAGCTCGACGTCCGAAGCCTCCGCGCGCGCAATGGCGAAGGCGTCGAGCGCGAAGAGCCGGATCTTTCGGTCCGCGATCGCGTGCCGGGCCTTGGCGGGCAGCGTCTGCCATAACGCCTCGGACGGAAGGTCGCTCTGGATAACGAACACGCCGCCCTCGGTCAGCCCGTCGAGCGGGTCGCTGTGCCGGAAGACATTGGGGTCGGGCGAGAGCACGACGTCGACGTGACGCAGCTCGCAGTTGAGCCGCACCGGCTGGTGCGCGAGCACCGCGTAGAAGGTCGTGGGCTGGCCCTTCTTCTCGGAGCCGTATTTCGGATTGGCCTTGACGTCGAGGCCGAGCAGCTCGAACCCGGTCAGCGCCAGATTCTTGCCCATCGTGATGGCGCCCCACCCGCCGACCGAATGGATGCGCACCGCAGTGGAATTCGGCGGCAGGAGGTTTACCTCACCAGCCGAATGCAACGCGAGGCCGGGGAGCTGGGGGTAGGCGTCGCGGAGCTTCTCCTGCCAGATCTGCAGCTTGGGAACCCGGGTGTCGCCCCGGATGAAATCCACCCCGAGGTAAAACTGGCGTCGGCGTGCCGCACCGGGCAGCATGTTGAGAACGGCGGCGATGATGTCGCCGGGCTGGAGGTCCCGGCTGCCGAGGCCGAAGCACCCCGAGTAGAAGTCGGGTACCTGCTCGGCGCGGAGCGGGGTCAGGCCAGGGTGCGCGGGCGTCTTTCCCGCGCGGCCGTTCTCCAGCCCCTTCGACATCGCGGCGCGGAGCTCGCGCAAGAGCGGCTGATCGACGGCCAGGGGCTGGTCGGTGCGCTCGAGGACCACCACGCCAAGCTTGCCGGCGAGCAGCCGGGTGACGAGGTCGGCGGGAAAGGGGCGGAACATCAGCAGATTCAGCACGCCGACCTTGAGCCCGCGCGTCTCGCGCAGGTGGTCCGCCACCGCTTCGGCGTTGGAAACGACCGAGCCCTGGCCGACGAGGACCCACTCGGCGTCGTCGAGCCGGTAGCCCATGGCGCGCGCGTAGCGGCGGCCGGTGAGCTCGGCGTATTCCGCGAAGGCGCGATCGGAAAGCTCGGCCAGGTGATCGAAGTAGAAGGGCCGCTGGGCCGCGACGCCTTGCGCGTAGCTGTCCTGATTCTGCACCACGCCCAGCATGGCGGGATAATCGAGGTCGAAGAGCTCGGGAATCCGGCGGCGCCGGTCGCCGAACACCAGGCGTTGCGCCGGAGTGGGCGAGTCGATGATATCCGCCGGATCGCCGAGATAGGCCTTCACCAGCTCGCGCTCGGGCAGGCGCAGGGACTCGATGACGTGGCTGGTGAGAAAGCCATCCTGCGCGCAGATCCCCGGATTGAGCGACAGCTCGGCGAGGCGATGGGCGATGAGCGTGAGGTCGGCTACGCTCTGCACATCCTTGGCGAACATCTGGAAAAAGCCGGTATCATCGACCGCGTGATAGTCGTCGTGGCCGGCGTGCACGTTGAGCGCGTGCTTGGTGATGGCGCGGGCCGCGATGTTGAGCACGTAGGTGAGCCGCTTGCCGACCGCGGCGTAGAGCGACTCGTGCATGTAGGCGATGCCTTGCCCGCTCGAGAAGTTGGTCGATCGCAGGCCCGCCATGGACATGCCCGCCGTGACCGCGGCCGCGGCGTGCTCGCCTTCGGGCTCGAAAAAGAGCAGTCGCCGCCCGTTGACGTTCTGTCGTCCTTCGGCCACCGCCAGGGCCCAGCCCTCTCCCATCTGGGTCGAGGGGGTGATCGGGTAGGCGCCGGCTGCCTCGCTCCCCGCCGTCTCCATGGCCACCACCGCGCCGCTCCCGTCCAGCGCCTGCAGCGTGCCAGGGTAGGGAGGGGTCGCGAGGACGGGCTGCTTCTTCCAGCGGTTCATGCCGCCTCCCTCACAGCCTGCGATGGCGGCTGCTGGAATTGTGCGCCGGAGAGCCAGACGATCGCGCCGGTGGGACAGCGCGCCACCGCCCGCTCGGTCGCCGCGGGGATAAGCTCGTAGTTCACCACCGCGACGCCGCTCGCGACGCTGATCAATCCTGCCGCTGCGTCCTGCACGCACTTCCCGCAAGCTGTGCAGGCCACGCGGCATTGCTCCAGCGCGTCCTCGCCCTCGACCAGATTCTTGCACTGCACGAGCAAGCGGTGATCGAGCGGGAGCAGCACGAAGAGCGATTTGGGACAGGCTTCGACACAGTCGCCACAGGCGGTGCATTTGTCCGGATCCACTATGGGGAGTCCGGCCTCGCTCATTACGATGGCGGTGAAGTCACAGACCCGCGCGCAATCGCCGAGTCCGAGACAACCCCAGGCGCACCGCTTCCCGCCTCCCGCCACCGCGGCGGCGGCGGCGCAGGTCGCGATGCCGCGGTATTCCGCCTGCTGGAGAGCGACATCGCTGCCGCCAGCGCAGAGCAGGCGCGCAACCCGCTTGACAGCGTGGCCGGCCTCGACGCCGAGGAAGCCCGCAATGGCTTGCCGCGCGGCGTCGTTGGCCACGGTGCATTGGGCCGGGGCGACCGTGCGCTCCACCGCCTGTTCGGCAAAAGCCCGGCATCCCGGGAGTCCGCAGGCGCCACAATTGGCGTTCGGCAGCATCTGGGCGACGATCTCGATGCGTGGATCTTCCCAGACCCAGAGGCGCCGGTTGGCGAGCGCGATGAGCACGCCGAAGACGAGTCCGACTCCGCCGAGGATGAGGATCGCCGTGAGGATCATGATTCGCGCGGGTTATGCTGGGCCAGCAGCCACGAAGCGAGACGGTCGACCGCATCCGATTCCCCCAGCGCTGCCGAGGCCGGGGCCTCCGGTGCGGGAATACTGAACGGGGTTCGCGCCAGGGCGGCGAGCTGCTGAAGATCTTCGGCCAGCTGCCACGCGCTGGCGCCGCCGAGCGCGCGACGCGGCGGCTCGGGGAGCTCGAACACGCTGAGCCGTTGCCACGGTTCCCTGCCTCCGGCGGGGTCGTGGAGGAAGCGGGCTGCGCCCTGCGGAACGAGCGCCGCCACCGCCGGTCCCTGGTACGCGGCAAAACGGTCGAGCCCCGCGCAATCCACCGTCTGCAGCACGCACGTTCCCGGCGTGATGAGCCGGACCAGCGGAGCCGGCGCGCAGGGGCCACGGACCACCAGCACCAGCTTGGCGCGGCCGTCGCAGAAATCGGCGAGCGCCGCGGCGTGCAGGTCCGCGCCATCCACCGAGACCACCAGCGGCGGACTGAAACGCCGTTCAGCCCGGCTCCAGCGCTGGAAGTCGCTCGCGGCGAGGAGTGGATCCGGCACTGCGGCGTGATAGCGTCCGCTGCGCACCAGCTCCGCGAGCTGGATCGCGCCGAATGTCCGTCCCACCTGCTCGAGCGCGGCGCCGATGGCGGCGGCGAGATCACCTCCGGGCGGAAGGTCGATGGCAAAGAGCTGCTCGCCCCGGTCGACGACACTGCGGAGAATGGACACTGCGCGAACCAGCGCGGCACGCGCGGAGGCACCGACGGGTGCCACCCGGGCGAACAGCGCCGCGAAGGCCCGGGCATCGATTCGCTCCTCGGCAAATACGCCGAGCTCGGCCCGCGCCCGCTCGGCGCGGGCGTCCGGGTCCGCGGTGGCATCGGCCAGCACCGCCTCGGCTTGCACCAGTGCACCTGCAATCGCGGTGCGGAACTCGGCGATCGGGCTCGTCAGTGCGTCGAGCGCGAGTCGGACCCGCGGATCATCAGACGGCATGGCGATCGAGCTCCGCATTGAGCAGGGCGATGCGTTCCTTGGCCGTACGGGGAGGCACCCGGCGGAGCTCCTCGTAGCGGGCTCGGGCCGGATCGCGGAACAGGATGCCGAGATAGATGGAGTCGCTCGCATCGGCGAGCCGGCGCGCGGCGTCGAGATCCCCCGGATCGTGGGGCAACTGGGTCCGGTAGACCTTCTCGAGCTCGGGCACCACGACGCCATCGTCGTGCACCAACAGCGTGATCCGGGCGGGATCCTGCACCGCCTGCTGGTAGAGCGCCGGGGTGTACACCGGGCAGCGCTGCAGGATCCGCACGAACGCCAGGCCCGGATGCCGGTAGGCGGCGCGGAGGGTCGCGAAAAGATGAGCGGGCGCCCACTCTGCCGTCTGGGCGACGAAGGAGGCGTTGGTCACGCCGAGCGACACGGAAAGCGGATTGAGCGCGGGCAGCCAGCTGCCGCGGGGTTGCGTGTTACTGGCCCAGCCGCGCGGAGTTGTGGGCGAAGTCTGGTTCTTGGTCAGGCCGTAGATGCCGTTGTCCAGCATCATGACGGTGAGATCTGGGTTGTAGCGCAGCGCGTGGATCCAATGCGCCGCGCCGATCGAGGTACAATCCCCGTCGCCCATCACCACGAACACGGTAAGGTCGGGACGCTGGAGCTTGATGCCCGTGGCCACGGGGAGCGCTCGCCCATGAATGCCGTGGAAGCCGTAGGTCTTGAGATAATGGGGGAAGCGGCTCGAGCAACCGATCCCCGACACGAACACGGTCTGTTCGGGCACCAGCTGCTCGCTGGTGAGCAGCCGCTGCACCGCGGCGAGCACCGAATGATCGCCGCAACCGGGACACCAGCGCGCACGCGCACCCTCGTACTCGTCGAGCGTGTACTCGTGCTCCTCCGCGCCGCCGGCGCAGCCAAGCAGCGAACAGGTGAGCTGGATCATGGCTTCGCTCCGTGGTGAACCCGGCAGCGGATGGCCTGCAGAATGGCGGCCGGCCGTAACGGCTCGCCCGGCACGCGAGTCCAGCAGTCGATGTCGAGCAAGGTCGTTGCCCGAAGCAGCAGCGCGAGCTGTCCCCGCCGCCGATTCTCGTCGGTGACATAGGGATCGGCCGGATCATCGCTGTAGTTGATCTCAACCGTCATGACACTGCTGAATCGGACGAAGAGGTCCCGGAGCCCGGACTCGAGCGGGGAAAGAAATCGCAGGTGGACGCTGGAGACGCGAAGTCCCTCGGCGCGGGCGCGGTCCACCGCTTCCTCGATGGCTCCCTTGGTGCTGCCCCAACCGATCACCAGCAGCTCGCCGTGGTCCACCCCGTACACGGGTGGCGGGGCCAGCATCTGCTGCAGGACCGCCAGCTTGCGGCTGCGCATCGCATTCCCACGCTGATGCACGCCGGCGGAATAGGCCACCCTGCTGGCCTCGTCGTGGGAGAGACCGGTGACCGTATGCATACCACCCGGCTGGCCCGGCACGATCCGGCGCGACAATCCCGTTTCGGGATCCCAGCCGTATGGCTGCTGGCCTGCGGCAACCGGCGTCAGATCCGGCGGCTCGGCCTGCCAGCGCAGGTCGAGTGAAGGACGGGGAAACGGGGTGACGCCGGTCGCGAGGTTGGCGTCGGACAGGACGATCACGACGGTGCGGAACGCTTCCGCGAGCCGTCGAGCGGTGATCATCACGTGGAAGCATTCCTCGATGGTGGCGGGCGCGAGCACGATGCGCGGGGCATCGCCCGGCTGCGCAAAGAGCACCGCGAGCAGATCGGACTGTTCCACCTTGGTAGGAAGTCCGGTGCTGGGACCGCCGCGCTGCACGTCCACAACCACCAGGGGGATCTCGGTCATGATGGCCAGGCCGAGAAACTCGGTCTTGAGCGCGAGGCCGGGACCGGAGGTGATGGTGAACGCGACCTTGCCCGCATAGGAGGCGCCGAGCGCCACGCCCGCTGCGGCAATCTCGTCTTCGGCCTGATGCACGATGCCGCCGAAGCGCTCGAATACCTCACTCAGGTAGTGCGACACTGAGGTAGCCGGAGTGATCGGATACATCGCGCAGAGCTCCATGCCCGCTGCGATGGCGCCCATCCCGAGCGCTTCGTTCCCGTTCATGACGACGAGAGGTCCCTGGGCCGGCGCCGGCGGCACTTCCACCCGGAAATCCAGCTCCGCTTCGGCCCAGGCATACCCGAGCTGGAGCAGGGCGACGTTCTGCTGGAAGACGTCCTCGCTCTTCTTGCGGAAGGTCCGGGCGATCTGCTCGCGGACGAGGTCGAGATCGCGGTGGTAGATCCAGGCGAGCAGGCCGAGCGCGAACATGTTTTTCCCCTGGCGGGGATTGTCGACAAGGGTGAGACACTGCTCTTCCATCGATACCGGAATCACCCGGTACTCGCCCTCGGACAATTCGGCCATCGCGGCGGTCCACGCGGCCTGGATCGCCGGATCGTCCGACTCGGCCCATTTGTCCTCGACCAGCAGGATCGCGTCGCGGGCCAGCGCGCCCACACGGTGGCGCGCGAGCAGGACCTGTTCGTTGAAGGCGATGACCAGGTTGGTCTCGTCACCCCAGTTCGTCACCGGTCCAGCCCCGAGCCGGATGCGATTGCCGCTGGCGCCTTCCGGGAGGCGGGGCGGAGGCTGGATCTCGGCGGGAATGATCTCGACCGTCCAGACGCCGTTGCCCATCCGCGCGCAGACCTGACCGAAGATCTGGCCGCACTTCTGGGCGCCCTCTCCGGGGTCGGACACGACCTCGACGGTATGCTGGGAGAGCTGCAGGACGGTGGCCGGGCGGGCACGCGCGGCGGCGGCTACGCCTCCGGCGGACGAGAGGGACGGCATATCGGCCACGATTGGACCTCCCAAGGTTCACCTAGGATGGACCCGGGGCGTTGAGCGCAAGGCGAATTTTGTATGAAGAAACCTTTTGGGGCAGGGCCGCAGAACACGCCTCCCTGAGCCGCGGTTTCGCACGGGTTTCATTCGACCTTCACTCGCTCCTCGGGATATTGGAACGACCGTCCCATGGAGAGGAGATGGCCGATGCCCGCCACGCCCTCCGAAACGATGTTGCACGCGAATAACGCCGAGGTGGCCCAGCGGCTCCGGGAGGTCGCGGACCTGCTCGAGTTGCAATTGGCCAACCCATTCCGGGTTCGAGCGTATCGGAACGCCGCCCGCACGATCGAAGAATTACCGCGGCAGGCGCACGAGCTCCCCGAGGAGGGCCCGAAAAGCCTGCAGGAAATTCCGGGTATCGGGACGGACCTTGCGGAAAAAATCCGCGCGATCGCATTCTCCGGTTCGCTCCGCCTGCTCACCCAGTTGCGGCGCAAGGTCCCCAAGGGTCTATCCGAGCTGACCCGGTTGCGCGGGCTCGGGCCGAAACGCGCCCGGATGCTCCGGAAGCAGCTCGGGATCCGCTCCCTGGCCGGTCTCGAGCATGCGCTCCGCACCCACCGAGTGCGAACGCTGCGGGGATTCGGCGAGAAGACCGAAGCGAAGCTACTGCACGAGCTCGGCATCCATCAGACCGGCGACCGGCGGATGCTCCGCGCCACCGCCGCGCAGTACGCCGAACCGCTGGCCGCGTTTCTGCGCAAGGGAGCCGGGGTAGAGAAGGTGGAAATCGCAGGGAGCTTCCGCCGCCGGGCCGAGACTGTCGGGGATCTGGACATCCTGACCACCTCCCGGTCCAAGGCGCCGGTGGTGCGGCGATTCCTGGGCTATCCCGAAGTCGTGGAAGTGCTGTCTCAGGGCGAAGGCGGAGCGTCGGTGCGCCTGCGCTCAGGCCTGCGGGTGGATCTGCGCGTCCTCGATCCGGAGAGCTTCGGCGCGGGGCTGTATTACTTCACCGGCTCCAAAGCCCACAACATCGCGGTGCGGCGACTGGCCCAGCGCCGCGGGCTCAAGCTCAACGAGTACGGTGTGTTCCGGAGCTCCCGGCGGATCGCCGGAAAGAGCGAGGAGGGTGTGGCCCGCGTGTTGGGCCTGCGCTGGATCCCGCCGGAGTTGCGCGAAAACCGGGGCGAGGTCGAGGCGGCCCGCGCCGGCCGGCTCCCCCGGCTGGTCGAGCTGGATGACATTCGCGGCGATCTCCAGTGTCACACCACGGGAAGTGACGGCCGGGAGACGCTTCAGGCGATGGTGCGCTCGGCCGAAGCGCTCGGATACGAGTACCTGGCGATCACAGACCATACTCCGGCGGTGCGAATCGCCGGCGGCCTGGACCGCGCGGGCTTCCGGCGCCAGGCCCGGGCTATCGACCGGCTCAACACACGCTCGCGTGTCAGCATCCTCAAGGGCGCCGAATTGGACATCCTGCGGGATGGCAGCCTCGATCTGGATGACGATACCTTGGCCGGTCTCGACCTCGTGCTCGTGTCGGTGCACTCCCACTTCGAGTTGAGCGCGCGGGAGCAGACCAAACGCCTCGTCCGGGCGATCCGTCATCCGGCGGTGCAGATCCTGGCCCACCCGACCGGCCGGATGATCGGAGAGCGCGCCCCGATCCGCCTCGACCTCGAGGAGCTGTATGAGGTCGCGGCGGCGGAAGGCGTGCTGCTCGAGGTGAACGCGCAACCCTCCCGGCTCGATCTCGACGACGTGGCGGCGCGCGCGGCGGTGGAGCACGGCGTCACTCTGGTGATCAACACCGATGCCCACTCCACCGCCGAGCTGGGCTTCATGCGCTGGGGAGTAGATCAGGCCCGCAGGGCTTGGGCCACCGCCGGCGATGTCGCTAACACGCGGAGCTTCAATGCTCTGCTCAAGCTGCTCCGGCGGAGAGGCAGGTGAGGCCAGAGGGGAATCGCGACTCGGAGGGCCCGGCATGAAGTTCCGTGAGCTGGCGGAGGTGTTCGGACGGCTCCAGCTCAGCACTGGCCGTCTCGGCGCGGTGCGCATCGTGGCCGATCTGCTCGGGCGAGCTTTCATCGAGGAGCTCGAGCCGATGGTGTATCTGCTTCAGGGTCAGCTCAGACCGGCGTAAGAGGGCGACGAGTTCGGTGTCGGGGAGCGGCTCCTACTCCGCGTGGTGGCCCCCACCTCCGTGCGTGATCGAAGAACGGCGCTGCTCATCCGGCGTTTCTCAGTGCGCACCGACGAGCTCGGGTACGTGGCTCTGCTGCTTGGCGAGCAGCCGGCCGATTGCGCCGGCTTCGTCGGCCAGCAGGTCGAGCACGTCGTCGAGACTCAGCACGCCGGCCAGCCGGCCCTCGCCGCCGAGAACCACCAGCCGCCGGGTCCCCACCTTGGCCATCTGCTGCATCGCCTCCTCCACCGGAGCCTGCTCATCCACGCAATGCACGGGACCAGTCATAACGGAGCCGACCTGGTTGCTATCGGGATCGAGGCCGGCGGCTACGCAACGGATCACGATGTCCCGGTCGGTCACGATTCCTATGGGCTTGGCGTCGTCCGTCGCCTCGAGGACGACCAAAGTCCCGACGTCATTCGCGGCCATTCTCTGCGCCGCGGCCCGGATCGTCTCCTGGGACGAAGCGCTCACCACCACGCGGCTGCAGATTCTTCCGACGGTCATGGTTTCCCCCTTGGAAAAGGCGGCGTGCGTAGCCAAGCTACTGGCCGCGGCTGAATCGGCGATGAATTTCTCGTGAGTTTGCTCTCAGGAGCGGACCTATTGCGACCGGACGATTTCCGCTCAGTTCCGTCCGCTCGAGCCGTCGGATGAGCCCCGTGAGCCGCGTGAACATCGCGCTGGTGGCAGGTGACCGGATGGCTCGGTGCACCTGCCGGAAGGCGGTGGCGACTCGCCGCGCCAGCAGCGCGCGGAGCGCTTCCAGCGCGGAAGGCCCCGGCCGGCCGGCACCTCCTCTCGTGTCGCTCCCAATGCGCTTGCGCGCGGGGCGCACCTCCAGGAGCCAATGCTGGAGTACCTGCGCGAGGGCGCGCAGGCGTCGAAGCGCCACCCGGAAATCATGGATCGCCTCGGGATCCGTCGTGTCCGTGCCCGGCTCGGCCGACGAAAGAGCGAGTGGCTCCCCACCCGCCCGCACCTCCACGCGCGCTGCTTCTTCGAGCACCCGCTGCAGCCGCGCCTGCGCAATGACGCGCACGCTCCGCGGGGCGGGGTCCCGGAGCGGGGCGGCGTTCAGGAACGCGGCGGGCATCGGCTGGCCGGCGCTTGCGGGGACATGCATTCAACTTGCGGCCCGCGCATGAGGAAAGTTCGCGCCCCGCATGAGCCGGCCTTCACGTCCGGTTACCACTTCGCTTACTGCGCTCCTGCGATGGGAAGCGTGACGGATCCCCGGAGGTCTCGATGGCGCCGGTGTGTTCCTCGTGCTCTCACGGGCGCACTTGATCTCTAATTGCCGATGCAGGCATGCATGGACCGCGGGGGCTGCTGTACTGGGAGTTGAGCAGGGCCTACGACCTCGAGGCCTACGAGCGCGCATGGAGTACGGTTCGGATGGAGCAGCTCAACGCCGAGGCGGTGCTCATCGCCCACCACCCGGCCCGGCTCATCGCGAACAAGTACCGGGCACTCAGGCGGCTTTACTGGGAGCTGGCGGTCCTGGTGGCTTTGGCGGCGCTCCAGCTCATCGTGTATGCGGAACCCGCCCTCGCCGCATGACCTCTCACCTCTCACCTCTCACCGCCCTTATCGCCTCTTTCACCTCTCTTTCAGCAAGTCTTCACGGGTCGCTCCCTAGCATTGGTCAAAAGTCGCCCACCCTCTCCCCGTCGATTCGCTGCTCTAGCGATCCCCGGCTTCCCGCCGGCGCCGACGAGGGAATCGGACAGGAGGATTCCCATGTACCTGCCGACGCTGCACCCGGTGGAAGCGGGAGAGACCCTCGCCGACCGGCTGCACTCCCGCGGCGTCTCTCGCCGTGAATTCCTCGACTTCTGCGGGCGCCTGGCCGTCGTGCTCGGCCTCGGCGAGCTCGCGGGCCCTCGCCTCGCGCACGCCCTGGAAGCGGTGAGACGGCCCAGCGTGATCTGGATCCAGCTCCAGGAGTGCACCGGTTGCGTGGAGAGTGTACTGCGCACCGTCGAGCCGACCATCGGCAACCTCCTGCTCGACACCGTCTCCCTCGACTATTCCCACACGATCATGGCCGCGGCTGGGCACCAGGCCGAGGCGGCGCTGCAGCAGGCCATGAAGGAGAATGCAGGGAAGTACCTCCTCATCGTCACTGGCTCAGTGCCCCTGGCGGATGGCGGAGTGTATACCACGATCGGCGGCCGCACTGCCAAGGCGGTCCTCGAGGAGGCGGCGCAAGGCGCCGCGGCGATCGTGGCGGTCGGCGCCTGTGCGCACTGGGGTAGCGTGCAGGCGGCCCGACCGAATCCCACCGGGGCGGTGGGGGTTTCCGAGGTCATCAAGGACAAGCCGGTGATCAACGTGGCCGGCTGCCCGCCCATCGGCGACGTGGTGACGGCCACGGTGGCCCACTTCCTCACCTTCAATCGACTGCCTGCCACGGACTCCGACGGGCGCCCGCTCTTCGCCTACGGCAAGCGCATCCACGACCAGTGCCCGCGACGCGCGCACTTCGACGCCGGGCAGTACGTGGAAGTTTTCGACGACGAGAACGCGCGCAAGGGGTGGTGTTTGTATCACGTGGGTTGCAAAGGGCCGGCCACGTTCTCCCCCTGCCCGATTTTCCAGTGGAACGGGGGCACCAGCTGGCCGATCGGGGCGGGCCACCCCTGCATCGGGTGCACCGAGCGGAATTTCTGGGACACGATGACGCCGTTCTACGATCGGCTGCCCGACGTCGGCGGCTTCGGAGTGGAGCGGACCGTGGATATCTTCGGCGCCGCACTCGCGATCGGTGCGACCGCGGGCGTCGCCGCGCACGCCGTTGCCACCGGAATCCACCAAGCCCGGGAGCGGCGCAAGCTCCCCGTGCTTCCGCACGACGCCGGGACGCCGCCGACCGGCGCCGGGGAGAAGGAGTGACCCATGGCCGCCACGAGAGTCGTCGTCGACCCGATCACCCGGATTGAAGGGCACCTTCGCATCGAGGCGCAGACGGAGGGAGGCCGAATCACCAACGCCTGGGCCCATTCGACCCAGTTCCGCGGTATCGAGATCATCATGCAGGGGCGCGACCCGCGCGATGCCTGGGCGTTCACCCAGCGGATCTGCGGGGTCTGCACCGTCGTCCACGCGGTGGCATCATGCCGCGCCGTGGAAGACGCCCTCGACATCACCATCCCGCCCAACGCGAATCTGATCCGGAACCTGATCCATGGCATGCAGTTCATCCAGGATCACGTGATTCACTTCTACCACCTCCACGCGCTCGACTGGGTGGACGTGGTGAGCGCGCTGAGTGCGGACCCTGCCGGCACCGCGCGGATCGCCAAGAGCATCTCTCCCTGGCCCAACAATTCGGAGACCTACTTCAAGGCGGTGCAGGACCGGTTCAAGCGATTCGTGTCCGGCGGCCAGCTCGGGATCTTCACCAATGGGTACTGGGGTCATCCGGCGTACAAGCTTCCGGCCGAGGTCAACCTGCTCGCGGTTGCGCACTACCTGGAGGCACTCGACTGGCAGCGGGACGTCATCCGGGTCCACACCATCTTCGGCGGCAAGAACCCGCACCCGAATTTCCTGGTCGGCGGGATGGCAAGTGCCATCAACCTCGACGGCACCGCGACGATCAATACGGAAAAGCTGGTCGACATCCAGGGGATGATTCGCCGGGCTCGTACCTTCGTCGAGCAGGTGTACTGGCCGGACCTGGTGGCGATCGCGGGCTTCTACAAGGACTGGGCGGCGATCGGCGGGGGAGTCCCCAATTTCCTCGCGGTAGGCGAGTTCCCCGAGGGGGACGTGCGGGATGTCGAGCGGCTCTATTTCCCGCGCGGAATCATCCTCGACAAGGACCTGAGCAAGGTCCATCCCTACGATCACAAGCTGGTGAAGGAGTACATCACCAGCTCCTGGTATCAGTACGCAGGCGGAGATGGCGTCGGGCTGCATCCCTGGGAAGGGGAAACCAAACCGGTCTACACCGGCCCCAAGCCGCCCTACGAGTACCTGCAGGACCAGCAGAAGTACACCTGGATGAAGGCCCCCCGGTACGAGGGCAAGCCGATGCAGGTGGGGCCGCTCGCCCGCATGCTCGTGGCCTATGGATCCGGACACGCCGAAGCCAAAGAGCTAGTCGGGGCCGCGTTAGGCAAGCTCAACGTGGGGCCGGCCGCGCTCTTCTCCACCCTCGGTCGCACCGCCGCGCGGGGCATCGAGACCGTGCTGCTGGCCCGGCGCATGGAGGTCTGGTTCGGCCAGCTCATCGAGCGGATCAAGAGCGGCGACACCAAGACCTTCAACGGCGAGAAATGGGAGCCCTCGAGCTGGCCGCGTTCCGCCGAGGGGTACGGGTATCTCGACGCTCCCCGTGGTGCGCTCGGCCACTGGGTTCAAATCGAGGGCGACAAGATATCCCGCTACCAGTGTGTGGTGCCCAGCACCTGGAATTGCTCCCCGCGCGACGGCCAGGGGCAGCTCGGGCCCTATGAAGCGGCGCTGATCGACAACCATCCGCTGCTCAGGCCCGAGGAGCCCCTCGAGATCCTGCGGACGATCCACTCCTTCGACCCGTGCATGTCGTGCGGGGTGCATGTGCTCGATGCGACGGGAGCGCCGATCGTCGAGGTGAAGGTCCAATGACCGCCCGACCGCGTCCCCGGCTCTCCCTCGCCCACAAGGTGGCGCCGCCGACGGGGAAGTACCGCTGGGTCTACCTCTGGGAATGGCCCATCCGGGCCATGCACTGGACCGCCGCGATCTGCCTCGTGGTCCTCACCGTCACCGGCCTCTATATCGGGAAGCCCTATTTCATGACCGGCGGGGAGGCCAGCGCCCACTTTCTGATGGGCTGGGTGCGCTTCTTCCACTTCGCCGCCGCAGCCGTGCTGGTCATGACCGCGATCGTGCGCACCTACTGGCTCTTCATGGGGAATCGGTACGAGCGGCTCGCCGCCCTCTTCCCGGTGCGCCCGCGCGACTGGGCCAACCTGGTCAAGATGGTCAAGTTCTACCTGATGATCGAGCCCGAGAAAGCGCCCCGGTACCTCGGTCATAACCCGCTGCAGCAGCTCAGTTACACCGTGATGTACGCGCTCGCCGGGCTCATGGTGGTCACCGGCTTCGCGCTCTACGGGCAATCCAACCCCGGCGGCCTCATCTACGGCGCCACGAACTGGATCGGAGCGCTCTTCGGCGGGATGCCCGTCGTGCGGTTCGTTCACCACGTGGGCACCTGGGCATTCCTGACCTTCATCCCGATTCACGTCTACCTCTCCATCCGCGCGGATCATCTCGAGCGGACCGGGGTGGTGTCCTCGATCATCAGTGGCGGCCGTTTCGTGCCGGCCGACCACGATTTCGTCGATGAGTAAGCCGATGACCCGCACTCTCGTAATCGGCCTCGGCAACCCGCTCATGGGCGACGATGGCGTCGGCGTGGCGGCCCTGGAGCTCCTGCGGGACGAATGGGATCTCCCGCAGGACGTCGAGCTGGTCGACGGGGGTACCTGGGGCATGAACCTGCTCCCGCTGGTGGAGTCGGCCCGCCATCTGATTCTGATCGACGCGATCAGAAGCGGAACGACGCCCGGCACGCTCACGGTGCTCGAGCGGCGCGAGCTGCCGCGCTACTTCTCACACAAGCTCTCCGCCCATCAGATCGACCTCCGCGAAGTGCTCGGCCTCGCCGAGCTGCGCGGTGTCCTTCCCGTCGACCTCGTGGCGGTCGGGATCGAGCCGGAGCGAGTGGAAATGGAAATGAGCCTGAGCCCGCGGGTGAGCGCCGGCCTCGCCATGATGGTCGATCTCGTGGTGGAGAAACTGGAGTGGGCCGGGCACCGCTGCCGGCGGCGGATGTCGGTCCGTGCATGAGCTGAGCTTGGCCCTCGAGGTCTGCCGGTTGGCCGGCGAGGTCCTCGTGCGGGAGCGCGGCGCCGCCGTGCGGGCGATCGGGGTGGACGTCGGCGCCGACGCCGGCATCGAGCTGGAGAACTTCCGCTTCTGCCTCGACGCGCTGCTGACCGAGCCGCCGTTGGCCGGGGCGCGCGCCGTGCTCCAGCCGGTTCCCGGCGATACCCTGCGCCTCGCCTACGTGGAGGTGGACGATGGCCGTCCGGACGATTGACGTTCGCGAGCGCGTCATGGCCCGCAACGATCTGCTCGCGGCCGAGGTCCGCCGCCGGCTCGCGGACGCCGGCGTGGTGGCGTTCAACCTCGTCTCCTCCCCGGGGTCCGGCAAGACGCTCCTCCTGGAAAGGACCCTCGAGGCGCTGGGGGAGGAGCTCGATATCGCGGTCGTGACCGGGGACGTGCAGACGCACAACGACGCGGACCGCCTCGCGCGCTGTACCTCGCGCCTGGTCCAGGCGGTCGTCACCGGCGGGGCCTGCCATCTCGACGCCAGCCAGATCACCGCGGCGCTCGATCGCATCGAACTGGAACGTACCCGGCTCCTCTTCATCGAGAACGTGGGTAATCTCGTCTGTCCGGCCGGGTGGGATCTGGGCGAGGCGGCGAAGATCGTGGTCTTCTCGGTGACCGAGGGGGAAGACAAGCCGCTCAAGTATCCCAAGATGTTCCGAATGGCCTCCTACGCGGTGCTCAACAAGATCGACTTGCTGCCCCACCTCGACTTCGACGTGGACCAGGCCATCGCCAATGCGCGGGAGGTCAATCCCGAGCTGCGGTTCTTCCGCACCTCGGCACGTTCCGGCGCCGGACTCCAGGAGTGGTTCGATTTTCTCAAGGCGCAGGTCGTGCAGACATCCGTATGGTGACCGCTTCACTCGAGCCGGCACGGGCGGCGTACCGCCTGCGTGTCACGGGCCTGGTGCAGGGGGTCGGCTTCCGGCCCTTTGTCCACCGGCTGGCGCTGCGCCACCATCTCGGGGGGTGGGTTCGCAACGCCACCGGCGACGTGCAGATCGCGGTGGAGGGGCCGCCGGCGGCGCTCGACGAATTCGTCGCGGAGCTCCGGCTGGAGGCGCCCCCGCTCGCCCGAATCGAGGCGCTGGCGCTGGAACCCGCCGAGGTCGAGGGCCTCGAGCGCTTCGCGATCCTGGCGAGCGCGCGGGAAACCGACCGGCGCCAGCCGGTCTCCCCGGACGTCGGCATCTGCTCGGCGTGCGAGGCCGAGCTGTTCGACCCCGCCAACCGGCGCTTCCAGTTTCCCTTTATGACCTGCACCGACTGCGGCCCGCGTTATACGGTTATCGAGGCGATGCCGTACGACCGGGAGCGGACCAGCATGGCCATGTTCCGGCAGTGCCCGGCCTGCCTCGCCGAATACGGTGACCCGGGGGATCGCCGGTATCACTCGGAAACCAACAGTTGTCCCGCCTGTGGCCCCCGGCTCTGTTTCTCGGCCGCCAGCCCGGGCATCACCAATACCAGCGCGGCTCTCGCCGGCGCGGTCCGGCTGCTGACCCGCGGCGGTATCCTGGCGCTCCGCGGACTGGGCGGCTTTCATCTCGCCGTCGACGCCACCAATGCCGGGGCCATCGCGAAGCTGCGCTCGCGCAAGCAGCGGGACGCCAAGCCGCTGGCGATCATGGTTCGAACCCTCGACGATGTCCTACCGCTCGCCTGGGTGGGCGACGCAGAGTCCGCGCTGCTTACCTCCCCCGAACGCCCGATCGTACTCCTGACCGCACGCCCCGGCTCCGGGCTTGATCCCGGTGTCGCGCCCGGCCTCTCCCAGGTCGGGATCATGCTGGCCTATACGCCGCTCCATCATCTCCTGCTCGATCTCGCGAAGCGGCCCCTGGTGATGACCAGCGGCAACCTCACGGACGAGCCGATCGCGACCGCCAATGTGGAGGCTCTCACCCGGCTCGACTCGATCGCGGACGGGTTCCTGCTGCACGATCGCGAGATCGTGGCGCGCTACGACGATTCGGTGCTGCGCGTGGTGTGCGAGCAGCCGGTTTTCCTCCGCCGGGCCCGGGGCTACGCGCCGCTGCCACTCGGGTTGCCCGTGGCGAGCCCGCGGCCGCTCCTCGCGGTCGGCCCGCACCTCAAGAACACCTTCACACTGGTGCACGGAGCGACCGCCTACGTCAGCCAGCACGTGGGGAACCTCGAGTCGCCGGAGACGCTCGAGCACTTCCAGGCCACGCTCGCGGCGAACCGCCGCCTGTTCCGGATCGAGCCGGAAGTCGTGGTCCGTGATGCGCACCCGGGCTACCTCTCCAGCCGGCTGGCGAGCGAGATGGGCTTCGAGCGCACCATCACCGTGCAACATCATCACGCCCATATCGCCGCCGTGATGGCCGAACATGGCGTGACGGATCCGGTACTCGGTGTCGCCTACGATGGCACGGGCTACGGCGACGACGGCACAATCTGGGGGGCCGAGATTCTGGTCGCGGAGCTCACCGGCTACCGCCGGGTGGGTCATCTCCTCCCTGTTCCGCTGCCGGGCGGCGATCTCGCGGCGCGCACGCCGTGGCGTGCCGCGCTCGGCTACCTCTCGGTCGAGCCCGGCTTTGCCTCGAGCTTCGCTGCCGCCTTCGACGGAGTGGAGCCGCGGGAGCGCGAGGTGGCCGAGCGGCAGATCGCGCTCCGCCTCAACGCCCCGCTGGCGTCCTCCATGGGCCGGCTCTTCGACGCTGCGGCAGCGGTGATCGGTCTTCGCCTGCGCGCGTCCTACGAAGGCCAGGCCGCGATGGAGCTCGAATCGCTCGCCGCCCGCAGGCCGGCGACCGAATACCCCTGTCGCTTCCTCGAGGCCGCCGGCCGTCTGGTGCTGGATCCGCTTCCGCTCCTGGCCGTTCTCGGGTCCCGCAGGAAACGGGGAGCGGACCCGGCCGACCTGGCCGCCGACTTCCACGCGAGCATTGCCTGGGCCAGCACCGAGCTCATCCGTCGTCTGGCGCGGTCCACTGGACTCGGCACCGTGGCCCTGGCCGGCGGCGTCTTTCAGAACGCGCGTCTGCTCGAGTCGCTGCGAGGCAGGCTCGAGGCGGAGGGCCTCCGGGTCCTCACACCGCGGCAGCTCTCGCCCAACGACGGCGCCATCAGCTACGGACAGGCCGCGGTGGCCGCCGCACTCCTCGCAGCCGAACGGGAGGGCTGAGCGATGTGCCTCGGAGTTCCAGGCCGGGTGGTGGAGGTGCGCGGATCGATCGCCCTCGTGGATTTCTGGGGGGTGCGACGGGAAACGCGGCTCGACGTGGTGGATGAGCCGGTCGTGCCGGGTGACTACATCCTGAATCACGTCGGCTTCGCCATCCGGAAGATCCCCGAGGGGGAAATTCAGGAGACGCTTGCGCTGTACGATCTGCTGCTCCGCGAGTCGGAGAGCGACATGATGGCTGCCGACGTCCGCGGCGAAATCGCCGCTGCCCGGCCTCAAGCGGCTGCTCCCAATGCCTGAGCTGGTCAGGGACACCGGCGTGAGCGAGCTCCGCTTCCGCGACCCCGGTCGTGCCCGAGCGCTGGCGGCAGCTCTCGAACAGCTCTGCGCGCAGATCGGCCGTGATTCCGTGTCGGTGATGCATGTTTGCGGGAGTCATGAGCAGTCCATCGCCAAGTTCGGGCTCCGCACGCTGCTCCCGAAGGCGCTCAATGTCATCATGGGACCCGGTTGTCCGGTCTGTGTCACCGATATCCCCGAGGTGGACGAGGCCGTGGCCCTTGCGCTGGACGGCAAGATCGTCGCGACGTACGGCGACATGGTCCGCGTGCCCGGGACCGCCCGGTCGCTGGCCGACGCACAAGCCGAAGGCGCCCGGATCGAGATACTTTACAGCGCCGCGGAGGCGGTCGAGCTCGCCCGCGATACCACCGAGGACGTGGTGTTCTTCGCCAGCGGGTTCGAGACCACGGCGGTCGCCACCGCGGCGGTGGTGCTCGCCGATCCGCCGCCCAATTTCACGGTGCTGTCCGCGCACAAGTACATCCCGCCGGTCATGGAGATCGTCGCCGAAATGCCGGGCAACCGCGTCGAGGGGTTCCTGGCCGCGGGCCACGCCGCTGCCATCACCGGTTCGGCGATCTTCGAGCGCTTCGTGGAGCACCACCGGATCCCGATCGTCGTGGCCGGCTTCGAGCCGCTCGATATCCTGGCCGGGCTGGTCAAGCTGGTCGAGTTGATCCGCGACGGAACCCCGAAGGTCGTGAACATGTTTCCGCGCTGCGTGACGGCGGAGGGCAATCGCAACGCCCAGGCGCAGCTCTGGCGGGTCTTCCGCACGGTGGGAGGCAACTGGCGCGGCATCGCCCACATCCCTAACGGGAATCTTCGGCTGCGCGACGAGTTCGCTCACCTCGACGCGCGCCGCCGCTTCGCCATCGACGTGCAGCGGCTCTGGCAGTACGCCCCCGCGACGCTCACCCAAAGTTGCGTCTGCGGCGACATCATGGCCGGAATCGCCTCGCCGGAGCGCTGCCCGCTCTTTGGCAAGGAATGCACCCCGGATACCCCGGTGGGGGCGTGCATGGTTTCCAACGAGGGCACCTGTAAGATCTGGCACCAGTACGGAGGACATCCGGACCTGTGACCAGCCTGCTTGCGGTTCGCGAAGAGCTGATCACCCTGCGCCAGGGCGCGGGGGGCCGCGCGATGCGCCTGCTCATCGAAGAGTGTCTGGCCGCCGGGTTCCCGGCTGCTCCGGCAGCTGCGGTCGGGCTGGCGGCGATGGACGATGGCGCTGCGTTTCCCCTCGGGGATCAGTGGCTGGTGCTGACGACGGATTCGCACGTCGTCCACCCGATTGTATTTCCGGGCGGAGACATCGGGCGGCTGGCCATCGCCGGGACGGTGAACGACCTCGCGATGATGGGCGCGACGGAGCCGCTCGGCCTCACTTCGGCGATCGTCATCGAGGAGGGATTCCGGCGGAGCGAGCTCGAGCGGATCCAGCGCTCCATGCGCGAGACCTGCCTCGAAGCCGGTACCGCGGTGGTCACAGGCGATACCAAGGTCATGGGCCGCTGCGAGCTCGACGGGATCGTGATCAACACCACGGGGATCGCCCTCACGCCGCAGCTCGTGACGGACGCCGGCCTCCGCCCCGGTGATCGTCTCCTCTTCACCGGTACCCTCGGCGATCACGGCATCGCCTTGATGGCCAAGCGTCACGAGCTCGGCTTCGACGGCGAGCTGCGCTCCGACGTGGCGCCGATCAACGGCTTGATCCGTGGCGCGCTCGCCGCCGGGGGCCGGGACATCGTCGCCATGAAGGATCCCACCCGCGGCGGCGCGGCGAGCGCGCTCCACGAGATGGCTGGGAAGAGCGGGGTGGGGATCGTGATCCATGAGCCGGACGTGGCGGTCTCCTCCGTCGTGCGGGCCGCGGCCGAGATGCTGGGACTCGATCCCTTTCACATCGCGAACGAGGGGAAAGCGATCCTGGGGGTGCGGCCCGATGCCGCCGACCGTGTGCTCGCCGCGTTGCGGGCGCACCCGCAGGGGCGCGATGCGGCCCTGGTGGGTGAGTGCATCGCCGAGCACGCCGGGCGCGTCATTCTCGATACCGGCCTTGGGCGGCGGCTGATGGCCGAGCCCGATGGCGAGCCGTTGCCACGCATATGCTGAGGCGATCCATGCGGTCTGACTCGCCTTGCGCCCCGCTCCGCGTCGCGGTGCTCACGTCCCGGCGCGCTCCCGGGCTGTCCTACCTGATCGAGCATGACCCGGAGCGCGGCCGACTCTATGATATCGTCGTCGGAGTGGCGAGCGAGCCGGAGAGCGAGGAGTTGCCGCGGTGGAGCAAGGCCGGCATTCCGGGCCTGAGCCACGATCTTCGCGGCTTCTGTGCGGCGCGCGGAGGCAAGCGCGGCGACTTGACGCTGCGCCGCCAGTACGATGCCCGCACCGTTCGCTTGCTTGCGAGCTATCGTCCGGGACTCATCGTCCTGTGCGGCTATCTGCAGATTGTGACCGAGCAGCTGCTGGCGGCGTACCCGATGGCCCTGATCAGCATCCATGATGCGGATCTGGCTGTGCTCGGCGCAGACGGGCGTCCCCTCTTTTGCGGCTTGCACTCCACCTACGATGCGCTGGCGGCGGGTCGGCCCGAGACGCGCTCCACCGTACACCTGGTCACGGCGGACGTGGATCACGGCCCGCCGCTGGTGCGCTCCTGGGGCTTTCCCTCGCACCCGCTGGTGGAGGATGCCCGACGCTGGGAGGCCGACAAGATCCTGAAGGCCTACGCCTACGCGCAGCGGGAATGGATGATGCACTCGGCGTGGGGGCCGCTGTTGGCGCGAGCCATCCAGCGCTTCGCGTTGGACCAGGTGCGCGTCCTCGACGGGCGGGCCGCGATCGCCGGGCGGTTCGGTCCCGAAGAGCTGCGCCTGGAATCCGGCGCGGCGCGCCGCGTCGCGGAGTCCTGAGATGCCTTGTATTCTGGTATCCCTCGAAGGCCCCGTCGGGGTCATCACCATCGCCCGGCGGGACCGCTTCAACTCCATGGATGTGACGACGGCCCGCGAGTTTCGCGCCGCAGGGCTCCGTATGGCCCGGGATGCCGCGGTACGCTGCGTCGTGATCCGCGGCGAAGGCGGTGTGTTCTGCAGCGGGGCCGACCTCAAGTACATCCGGGAGCGCGGGGAGCCCGCCGACTTCGGCTATCTCCACCCGGAGGGCGTCGGCCCCGGACGGGGCTTCGGGGAAAGCTTCAAGCAGATCCTGGAGTATCTCCACAGCGCGATCTCCGAGATCCGCCGGGCGCCCAAGCCCTTCATCGCGGCGGTGGATGGTATCGCGGCGGCGGGCGGCTTCGGCATCGCCATGGCCTGCGATCTGGTGGTCGCGTCGGAGCGCGCCGCATTCGAGTGGGCCTACCACAAGACCGGCCTCTCCGGCGCGGAGAGCTCCACCTTCTTCCTTCCGCGGCTCGTGGGTTTCCGCAAGGCAATGGAACTGGTGCTGCTCAATCCCCGCCTGACCGCCGAAGAGGCCCGGGCGCTGGGTCTCGTCAATCGCGTCTTCCCGGTGGAGAACTTCGAGTCCGAAGCCATCGCGCTCGCGCGGCGGCTCGCGGAGGGGCCGGTGGGCGCGTATGCGGTGACCAAGAGCCTGCTCAATCAGGCCGCCGGGGTGGACCGGCTCGATTACCACCTCGATCAGGAATTGCAGCATCTGGCCCGGACCGCCGACGGACCGGAGTTCGCGGAGGGGCTGGCGGCCTTTTTCGAACGGCGCGCGCCGATCTTCGCGGGACACACCACGGAGGCAATACCATGAGATACTGGAAATCAGTCTTCACCGCATGCGGCGCTCTGGCGCTGCTGGTCACCCCGGCTTGGGCGCACCCGTCCACCAGCTTCCACGTCCACGGCGACGAGCTGGTTCCGATGCTGGCCTTGGCGGCCGCCCTGGGCGCCCTGCTGGTGCTGCGGCGGTTCCGCTCCCGCGCCGGCTAGAGGAATCTGGGGCTGGCCCGCCGCCTGGGTGGCCCTTGACGATTGGGCGGATTTGGCTGAAGCTCCTGCACGCTCGCTCGCGGGGCGCGCGCACGTCCCCGCTCCCGCCCATTCTACCGCGATGAACGGCACGGTAGACACCGCGAGACAGACCGACAGCTCGAAGAGCGCCAAGGACGCGGTCTGAAACACGCTGCGGAAGGCCGGCAGGTAGAGTGGCGACGCCCTTCCGGAAGAGTGTTCGAGCCCCGCGCCTCGAGCCGACGAGCGGCCTCGGCATTCCCGAGGCCGGTCCGGAGACTGCTAGCGTGCGTCGCCGCGACCACATGGCCCGTCAGGGTGTGCCACCGGGGAGGGCACTCGAGCACCGGAATTCCCCTAGACCCCGCCCGTCGCGAATGCGCGGCTCACATCGCTGCGCGAGATGACCCCCACGAGCTGATCAGCCTCCTCCACGAAGAGCTGATGCACGTTGCCGTATACCATTGCCAGCGCCGCCTCCCGAAGCTCGGCTTCCGGGCCAATCGTAAGCGCCGGTTGGGTCATCACGTCGCGCACCAGGGTCTCCTCCAGCAACCGTCCGCGCGCTTCCGAGTCGCCGACTTCGGCTTCCGCCTCCATGATGTCAAACCGGGTGATCGCGCCCACGAGCCGCTCCTTGCAATCCATGACCGCGGCAGCCGAGATGTGCTGGGTCGCCAAATAAGTCAGCGCCTTGCCGAGGGTCACCTCAGTGCCCACCGAGACCACTCGGCAG
Organism: uncultured Gemmatimonas sp.; assembly: GCA_964439025.1. Classification (GTDB taxonomy): domain Bacteria; phylum Gemmatimonadota; class Gemmatimonadetes; order Gemmatimonadales; family GWC2-71-9; genus JABFSM01. The sequence continues at coordinate 110,403 of CAYTMW010000007.1, forward strand.
GTCATGACGTCGGAGACATGTAGCATCGGGCCCGCTCTTCCGGCCAGTGTCCCTTCGTGACGGCCCGAGGGCTGGCCGTCACGAAAGGAAGCGGATGGTACGGTCTCTGAGCCGCTCAGACAGTCACGGCGAGGTAATCTTCCACCGAGACCACTCCGGGAGCGGTCCAGACGGCCCGCTCTGCTTCAGCGCGCTCCGCCCAGCTGTGGACGGTGCCGTTGAGCACCACGGTGTTACCCCTGGTCTCCACCCGGATCTGGCGTGCCTCGAGCTCCGCATTCCGCTTGAGCGCAGCTTCGATGCGGTGCTTGAGATCCGTGGGCGTAACCTTGGCCGTGAGGGTGATCTGGTTGCTCAGCCCCCGTACGCCAAGCAGATGGCGCACCGCCCGATCGGCCGCTTCCCGCTGGAACTGCCACTCCACCTGACCTTCCAGGGTCATCCAGCCGTCGGCCGCGCGTACCTTGATGTTCTGATTCGGAACCTGCACATGCCACTCCAGCGCCCTCACCGCTGCGGAGGCGAGGTCGGTATCGGTGCGGCGGGCGTCGCCGGGAAGCCGGACCTCGAGATCATTCGCCAGGCCCTTCACGCCGACGATCTGTTTGACGACCCGTTCCGCCGCCAGCCGGTCCGCATAACTCGGGACCTGGCCAGTGAGTGTGACTACGCCGCCACTCGCCGCGACCCCAATACACGCGGCATCCAGGCTCGGCTCCCAATCCATCGCTTCCAGCACCTTCTTCTGCAACTCCAGGTTGTTCAGCATCGTGTCCTCCTGCCTCTCGGCTGCTCGCGAGTTGCTCGGCTGGCCCAGCAGGAACGCTTCCAGTCGCTCCATAAGATCGTCGAGCACCAATGAAGCAGCCCTGAAAGTGCCGCCAACCATTCTTCATCGCGGCACGCCTTCCTTCGTGGCGGGTATTCCTCCGCCTCCCCAATGGGAGTGGAAGAGTCGGTGATCGAGATTTCAGAGTGGATTCACATCCTGTTCAGCACCCCCGTGACAGATTGACGGTTGCCGTAGAAGCGGAATCCTGACAACTGGCCAGGCCAAGGAGGACACCATGAAAGTCATGAAGGCAACCCCAACGCTCGCCACCATGAAGCAGGACCTGGATCGGGTCTTCGAACGGTTTTTCGAACCGACGTTCTGGCCGCTGGGGACATCCCGGACCCCGCAGGCGATGTGGGAGCCCACCCTCGATCTCTCCGAGACCGAGAAGGAGTTCGTCGTCAGGCTCGAGGCGCCCGGCATGGCGCGGGATGATTTCGATGTGGATCTCGACCGGAACCTCCTGGCGCTCTCCGGCAAGCGGGAGCTGCGCAAGGAAGAGAAGGGCGAGGACTATCTCTGGCAGGAGCGCCAGGAAGGACGCTTTGTGCGGACCATTCGCCTCCCGGCCCAGGTGCAGGATGACAAGGTCGAGGCCGCCTATGCCGATGGCGTGCTGACCGTCAGGCTGCTGAAAGCGGTTCAGACGGCCAAGACCAAGGTCAAGATCAAGTAGAAACGGGTGGATCATGAAGGCTGCTGTTCGTTTCCTCGGGGTGCCGCTCGCTCTCTTCGCCGCCGCTTCGCTCGCGGCCCAGGAGAACGGCCGGGCCGTCGTGTTCCAGGCCTTTGGGGGAGGGGCGAGTCATCTCCGCAACCTCAACTCCAGCGGCAGCGTGGCGGACTTCAAGACCGGGTACAACCTCGGTGTTGCGATCGGGTTGCAGGCCAACGACTACGTCGGCATCCATGGAGATTTCACCTACACCCGGAATGAGGCCCGGGGGGGCATCCTCCTTCGCCGGCACCAAGCTGGACCGGTTTTTTTACGGCGCCCACCTGGAGTTGAGCTATCCGACCGAGAGCCGCTTCGCGCCCTTTGCGTTCGGCGGGGGCGGGGCGGTCACGGTTCACCAGGCCGGCTCGGCGGCCGCGCTGGCCGATTTCACCAAGCCGGCAGCGATGTTCGGCGCAGGATTCCGCTATCAATTCGCGGGAGTCCCGGTGGAGTTCCTGGTCGAAGGCAAGTCGCTGGTCTACAAGTGGGAGGGTGGGGGATTCTCCCGCACCCAGTGGGATCTGTCCTACTCTGCCGGCCTTGCCTATCGGTTGCCGTTCTAGGTCGGCAAGGCGGTACGTCGGTGGGTCGGCAGGTCGGCAGGTCGGCAGGTCGGCAGGTCGGTAGATGGATACCGACTTACCGACCTTGCGTTCGACAGAGTGAACGAGCTGCCGCCCCGCTCGATCTATGTCGGGGCAGCATCCCCGCCTCCACCCGACGAGGGTGCCACGTTGCGCGCCCAGAATAGCGCCGTCTCCACTGCTCGCGCCCACCCCGCAATCAGATGCTCCCGAGCCTCGGCTGAAGATTTCGGGGTGAACACCGCATGCCGCCGGGTGGCGGTGAATGCCTCGAGCGAGGGCCAGACTCCGAGTGCCAGCCCGGCAAGCGCCGCCGCGCCGAGGGCGGTGGTCTCGACCACATCGGGCCGTTCGACCGGTACGCCGACCACGTCGGCCTGAAATTGCATCAGCCAGTCGTTGGCGCTGGCGCCGCCGTCCACGCGGAGACGCGGAAGCGTGAGTCCCGTCCCATCGAGCATCCCGCGAAGCAGCTCGGCCGATCCGAACGCCATCGACTCGAGAGCTGCACGGACGAGGTGGGCCCTGCTGGTGCCCCTGGTGAGTCCGGTGATGGTGCCTCGAGCCTCGGGCTCCCAGTGAGGGCTGCCGAGTCCCACGAAGGCGGGGACGAAGTGCACACCGCCGGTATCGGGGACCGATGCGGCGAGCGCGGCCGACTCCGTGGCATTTCCGAGGAGGTGGAGCTCGTCCCGCAGCCACTGAATCACCGCGCCGGCAATGAAGACCGATCCCTCGAGCGCAAAGCCTCGGCCGCCTCTTGCATCGCAAGCCGCGGTAGCCAGCAACCCCTTGGATGGCCTCGGCGGACGATCGCCGGCGTAGAGAAGGAGGAAGGCGCCCGTTCCGTACGTGTTCTTGGCCATCCCGGGTGTGACGCACCCCTGCCCGAAGAGTGCGGCCTGCTGGTCGCCCGCGATCCCCGCGATCGGCAACGAAGCCCCGAAATGGCCCGCATCGGTTTCCGCACAGACTCCGCTCGACGGCACGATCGCCGGCAGCAGGTTCTCGGGGATGGCGAAGAGCGAGAGGAGATGCGGATGCCACGCGCCAGCCGCCAGGGAGCAAAGCATCGTGCGGGACGCGTTCGTGGGGTCGGTGACGTGCGCCCGCCCCCCGGTGAGCCGGGCGATGAGCCAGCTGTCCACCGTCCCCGCGGCCAACTCGCCCCGCTCGGCGCAGCGGCGGAGCTCAGGATTTCGGAGCAGCCACTCCAGCTTGGTCGCGGAGAAATAGGGATCGAGCAGGAGCCCGGTGCGGGAGCGGATCTCCGGCTCGGCGCCGGCGGCGCGCAGCTCGCGACACCGCTCGGCGGTGCGCCGGTCCTGCCAGACGATTGCCGGCGCCACGGCGTGCAGGGTTCGCCGGTCCCAGAGCACCAGTGTCTCGCGCTGGTTGGTGATGCCGATCCCGACGGGCCGCTCGCCGGCGGCCGCAAGTGCATCGCGCGCCGCGGCGAGCGTGGTCTCAATCAAGTCCTCGGGGTTGTGCTCAACCCAGCCCGGCTCAGGATAGTGCTGCCGAAATTCCCGCCGGCCCTGCCCCAGGACGCGGCCGTCCTGGTGAATGACGAGTGCGCGGGAGCTGGTGGTGCCCTGGTCGAGGGCGAGGATGGAGGGCAAGGGAGCCAGGGGTCAGGGGTCAGGGGAACTACTCGTGAAGATAAGTCCGAGCCTCCAGCGCGGTGGCCGCGGTAGATTCCCTGCTCCCTGACCCCTGACCCCTGACCCCTGACTTCTATGAACTATTCCACATTACTCGTTGAGCTCCGCGACGGCATCGCCCTCGTCACCATCAACCGCCCCGACAAGCTCAACGCGCTCAATGACGCCGTCATCAGCGAGCTGGGCGAGGTGGCGGCGCGCCTCGTGCAGGACAGCACGATCCGGGCGGCCATCCTCACCGGCGCCGGCCCCAAGGCGTTCGTCGCAGGAGCGGACATTTCGGAGCTGGGCGAGTGCGATTCGGCGCGCGCACACGTCCTCTCGAAAAAGGGATCGCACATCTTCCGCCGGCTGGAGCGGAGCGAGAAGCCGATCGTCGCCGCCGTGAACGGTTTCGCGCTGGGCGGGGGCTGTGAGCTCGCGATGGCCTGCCATTTCCGGATCGCCTCCGAGAATGCGCGCTTCGGCCAGCCCGAGGTGAAGCTCGGTGTGCTGCCGGGTTATGGCGGAACCGTGCGGCTTCCCCGCCTTGTGGGCCGGGGGCGTGCCCTTGAGCTGCTCATGTCGGCGGCGATGATCGACGCCCAGGAGGCGTGGCGGATCGGACTGGTGAACCGTGTCGTCCCGGCCGAGCAGCTCATTCCCGAATGCGAGAAGCTCCTGCGCGCGATTCTCGACAACGCACCCCTCGCGGTGGCGGCCTGTCTCCAGATGGTCGATCAGCAGGAAGAGCTCACCCTCGACGAGGCCTTGGCACTCGAGAGCCGGCGCTTCGGCGAGCTTGCCGGAACGGCGGACTTCCGGGAGGGGACGGGGGCGTTTTTGGAGAAGCGAAAGGCGGGGTTTATTGGGTGCTAGGTACTGGGTGCTGGGTCCGGGGAACTCGGTGCCTGCGAGTGGTTTCCAGTACCAGTACCCAGTACCCAGCACCCCCCACCAAGCCTGTGATTTGACCTCGCAACCGCCTATTTTTCCCCCATGCGGGCGGAACGGATCGTGGCGCGGGGATTCCGGAATCTCGCGGACCTGGACCTCTCTCTTCCGCCTGACGGCGCGGTCTTTCTGGGCCCCAACGGCCAGGGCAAGACCAATCTGCTCGAGCTGCTCTACTATCCGGTTCTCTTCCGCTCGCTTCGCGGCGCCCGGGACATCGACGTCACGCGCCACGGAGAGGCGGGCTTCCAACTGACGCTCTTGCTGGAGGAGGGCCGCCGGCCCCGAGAGCTTGCCGCCGGATTCCGGGTAGCGGGAAAGCAGAAGCGGCTGACCCAGGACGGTACCGAGCCGGAGCGACTCGGCGACGCGATCGGGCACTGGCTCGCCGTCGCGTTTCTGCCCACCGATCTCCGGCTGGTGCAGGGCGCCGCCGCGGAACGACGGCAGTATCTGGACCGGGTGCTCTCGCTCGCCGATCGCGACTATCTGCGCGCTCTTTCCAGATACCGCGCCGCGCTGGCGCAGCGGAATACGGCCTTGCGGCAGCACCGGACCGATCTCGCGCGGGCATTCGATCCCGCCCTGTCGGCCGCCGGCGCAACGCTGGTCCAGCACCGGCTCGCCTGGACCGCAGGGCATGCGGCGGCCTTCACCGCGACCTGCGTGGCGCTAGGAGAAGTCGTCGAGGTTACGCTGCGTTACCGGGGAGACGAATCGCTCTCCGAGCCGGCGGGGTGGACCGAGGCCCTCGCCCGTTCCGCAAGCCGCGACGCGGTGCTCGCCGCGACCACCGTCGGCCCGCACCGCCACGATCTCGAGCTACGGCTCGACGGGCGGCTTCTCCGGGAGGTCGGCTCGACCGGGCAGCAGCGTACCGCGGCCATCGCGCTCAAGCTCTGCGAGCGGGAAACGCTCGCCGCCGCCTCCGGAATGGAGCCGGCTCTCCTGCTCGACGACGTCTTTGCCGAGCTGGACGAGCGGCGCCAGGCCCGCCTCGCGGCCCGGCTCCTGGCTGGGGGCGCACGGCAGACGTTCATCACCTCGCCGAGGGAGGATGAGTTGCCTGACGCCTTCCACCTGGAAACACTCGCGGTGGACGAGGGGCGGGTGACCGGCGCGTCGCGCGCGGTGGGCGCATGAAGCCGAGACCGCGCTCGAAGCCGCATTCGATTCGCGACGTCCTGGCTGACTGGCTCGCCAGGTCGGGGCTCGCGAAACGGCTCGACGTCTCACAGGTCGTCGACCGGTGGGCCGAGGTGGTGGGGCCGCAGATCGCCGCCGTCACCCGCGCCGAGGCCGTGAACGCGGAGGGTACGCTCTGGGTCCGGGTGGCATCGAGCGCCTGGGCCACCGAGCTGAGTCTCATGGCCCCGCGGATCCTAGGCAAGCTCAACCAGGATCGGCGCGGGCAGATCAAGGAAATTCGCTGGCTGACGGGGCTTCCCGCCCCGGACCGGCGTCAGGAGGGGTAAGCGAGGATGACAAACGTATTAGGGCTGTTCGACAAGAACAGCGGCGACTACGGCGCCGACTCGATCCAGGTCCTCAAGGGCCTCGAGGCGGTCCGCAAGCGGCCCGGGATGTTCATCGGCTCGACGTCGGAGACCGGATTGCACCATCTGCTCTACGAGGTGGTCGACAACTCGATCGACGAGGCGCTGGCGGGATTCTGCGACAGCATCAGCGTCACCATCCACGCCAACAACAGTATCACCGTGGTGGACAACGGCCGCGGCATTCCAGTGGAGATGCATCCCACCGAGAAAATGCCGGCCGTCGAAGTCGCGCTGACGATGCTGCACGCCGGCGGCAAATTCGACAAGAGAACGTACAAGGTGTCGGGGGGACTCCACGGCGTCGGCGTCTCGGTGGTGAATGCCCTCTCGGAAAAGCTCGACGTGTACGTGGACATCGACGGCAAGCGCCACCACATGGGCTTCGTCCGTGGCCAGACGGTCAAGAAGCTCGAGGTGGTCGGCAAGGCGAAGGGGACCGGCACCACGGTCACCTTCAAGCCGGACCCCGAGATCTTCACCACCCTCGAATACCACTATCAGACGCTGGCCGATCGGCTGCGCCAGCTCGCCTTCCTCAATCGCGGGACCACCATCACCCTCAAGGACGAGCGGAAGACTCCGCCGCAAGAGGAGAAGTTCTTCGCCAAGGGCGGGCTGACCGAGTTCGTGCAGTGGCTCAACCGGAACAAGAAGGCGCTGCACCCGAAGCCGGTGGCGTTCCTGGCGACCAAGGACGAGGTGGAGGTCGACATCGCTTTGCAGTACGAGGACGGGTACAACGAGAACACCTTCACCTTCGTCAACAACATCAATACCCACGAGGGCGGCACCCACCTCACCGGATTCAAGTCGGCGCTCACGCGGACGATCAACGAGATCGCGAAGAAGGGGAATTACCTCAAGAAGGAGGATTTCTCCCTGACGGGCGAGGACATCCGGGAAGGGCTGACCTGCGTCCTTCACCTCAAGGTCAAGGAGCCCCAGTTCGAGGGACAGACCAAGACCAAGCTGGGCAACTCCGAGGTGGAGGGCATCGTCAAGCAAGTGGTGAACGAGCACCTGGGCAGCTACCTGGAGGAGCACCCCAGCGTCGCGCGGGCCATCATCGAGAAGGCGGTGAGCGCGGCGCGGGCGCGGGAAGCGGCCCGCAAGGCGCGTGACCTGGTGCGGAAGAAGTCGGGCCTCGAGAACGGTGTGCTCCCCGGCAAGCTGGCCGATTGCTCGCTCGACGACCCGGCGCTCTGCGAGATCTACCTGGTCGAGGGCGATTCGGCCGGCGGCAGCGCCAAGATGGGACGGAACCGCTCCTTCCAGGCGATTCTCCCCCTGCGGGGCAAGATCCTCAACGTGGAGCGGGCGCGGATCGACAAGATCCTCTCCAACGAGGAAATCCGCGCGATGGTGACCGCCATCGGCGCCGGGGTCAAGGAAGATTTCAAGCTCGAGGATTCGCGCTACCACAAGATCATCCTGATGACCGACGCCGACGTCGACGGGGCCCACATCCGGACGCTCCTGCTCACCTTTTTCTTCCGGCAGATGCCGGAGCTGATCGAGGCGGGGTACATCTTCATCGCGCAGCCGCCGCTCTACCGGGTGGCGCGCGGCAAGGAAGAGTTCTACGCCTACAACGAGGTGGAGCGGGAAGAGTTTTCCAACCGGCTCGGCGGCGGAGACAAGACCAAGGTCAACATCCAGCGCTACAAGGGACTCGGCGAGATGAACCCCGACCAGCTCTGGAAGACCACAATGGACCCGGAAAAGCGGACCATTCTCCGGGTGACGCTGGAAGACGCGGTCGAGGCGTCGAAGCTGTTCGAGGAGCTGATGGGCGACGAGGTCGAGCCCCGCCGGCTGTTCATCGAGCAGAACGCGCAGTACGTGAGCAATCTGGACGTCTAGCGCACCAGCCCCTTTGCCACACTCTCACCCCCGGGCTCGAGTGACTCACGCGGCTGTCACCCTGAGCCAAGCGGCCTCAGGGTGACAATCGCGTAACCCCCTCCGCCGTCACCCGGTGCGAGACCAGCGGCAATGGTGTCGCACTCTTCCCGATCACGATCGCCTCATCCAGCGCGGTGCGCCCCCGCTCCGCATCCGCCTCGGTTCGCGCGTGGATCACCGCGAGCACGTCGCCGCGACGCACCCGATCGCCCGGCTTGGCGGGAATCAGGAATCCGACCGCCGGATCGATCGTGTCCTCGGTCTTCGAGCGCCCGCCTCCCAGCGCGATGATGGCGTGGCCGATCTTCCGGGGGGGTACTTCCGACACGACGCCATCCTGCACCGCGCGGTACTCCATCGTCACCGGCGCGCTCGGCAGCCGGGAGTAGTCCGACACGACGCGCGGATCGCCTCCCTGCGCTTCGATCATCCGGGCGAACATCTGGAGGGCGCGGCCGGAGCTCACCGTCTCTTCGAGCCGCTGCCGCGCCGCGGCACGATCTGCGTCGACCCCCGCCACGATGAGCATCTCGACCGCGAGGGCGTAGGTCACCTCCATCAGATCCGCCGGCCCCCTGCCCTGCAGTCCTTCCAGCGATTCGATCACCTCGAGGGCATTGCCGCACGCCACGCCGAGCGGGCGATCCATGGCGGTGAGCAGCGCAACCGTTCGGCAGCCGTTGGCCTCGCCGATCCCGATCATCGTTCTGGCCAGCACCTGTGACTGCGCCGGGTCGGTGATGAAGGCGCCGCTTCCCGTCTTGATGTCCAGGACCAGGCCGGTTAGCCCCTCAGCCAGTTTCTTGGACATGATGCTGGCGGAGATGAGCGGGATCGATTCGACCGTCCCGGTGACGTCCCGGAGCGAATAGAGCTTCTTGTCGGCAGGGCAGATCTCCGGAGTCTGGCCCAGCATCACCAGGCCGAGCTTCCTCACCTGCGCGATGGCTTCGTCGAGCGAGAGGCGCGTGTTGAACCCAGGAATCGCTTCGAGTTTGTCGAGCGTGCCGCCGGTGTGCCCGAGTCCTCGGCCCGAGATCATCGGCACGGCGACCCCGCAGCAGGCGACCATCGGAGCCAGCAGCAGGGAGGTCTTGTCGCCCACGCCGCCGATGGAGTGCTTGTCCACCCGGGGGGTACTCCAGCCGCCGAAGTCGAGGGTGGCGCCGGAACGGAGCATGGCGTCGGTGAGCGCGGCGAGCTCACCGGACTCGAGTCCCCGCCAGACCACCGCCATCGCCAGCGCACTCATCTGGTAGTCGGGAACCTGATCCGCCACGTAGGCCCGGATGAGCATCCGCCACTCGTCTCCGGTAAGGGCGAGGCCATCGCGCTTTCGTTCGATTAACCTTGGAATGAGCACAGGGAGCCAGGGAGGCAGGGAGTCAGGGAGCTTGATCAAAACATACGCGTTGGGCGTGATTCTCGCGGCGCTCCAAGTCCCATCCCGGGACTCGGTCAAGGCGGAGGGGGTGCGGCTTGCCGCCATGGAGCCCGCCGCGGCGCTGGCCCGTTTCGAAGCCGCGCTGGCGCTCGATTCGCTGGATGTCGTGGCCAACTGGCGAGCTGCGATCGCGGGGAGCGACGTCGCCCTCCCGCTCACCCGGAAGGCCGAGCGGGCCAGACGGGATTCGGTGCTGGCACGTGCCCAGGTGTTCGCGCGCCGGGCCGTCCGGCTGGCCCCCGATGACCCTCAGGCGCTCTTCGCGCTCGGCCTCGTGCTCGGCAACACCGCACTGACCAGGGGTACCAGGGAAAGGGTGCGGATGGCCGCCGAGATCCGCTCCCTCGCGCTCCAGGCGGTCGCCGCCGATTCGAACCACGACGGTGCCCAGCATCTGCTGGGACGATGGAACTACGAGGTCATGAAGCTCTCGGGTCTCGAACGGTTCATCGCGAAGAGCATACTCGGCGGAGGGGTGTTCGGGCAGGCGAGCTGGGAGGAGGCGCGTCGCCGCTTGGAGCGCGCGGTCGCGCTCGACCCCGCACGGATATATCATCGACTCGACCTCGCCCGGGTGCTGGTGGCACGGAAGGAGAAAACCGCTGGACTGAGCGAGCTCCGGCGAATCATCGAGCTGCCGGACCGCGTGGCGGCGGATACGACGTACCGGCGCGAGGCGAGCGAGTTGCTCGCGAAACTGTCGCGTGAGTCACCCGGGCGATGAGTGGGGCTCGCCAGAGGGGACGTCGGGCCGCGAGGGGCCGGCGTGATGAGGTGAGTCTTGTTGGCCCGCAGGCCCCGTGGGCGAGTCTCACTCGAGCCCGGGGGTGAGAAATCCCCGGTGTGGCGAGAGGGGCCGCTCTCCACCCGGAGGCCCGCCCCTTCGCTTTGCTCAGGGTGACATTCGCTCAGGGTTACAATCTCATCCTATGCGACTGCGCAGCTCTTTCCTCGCCCGTTTCCTCAGATCATCGAACTCGTCTTCGGCGTACTCCCGGACGTCGTCCAGCCGGCGACGGAGCTTCTCGCGGGTCACTTGCCCCTGCGCCGGGGCGAACAGCAACGCCACGGCGGCTCCCAGCAGCACTCCGATCGCGATCCCGGCGGCAAAGCCCCCGGCGCGCGAACCGCCCTCGACCTCGAGCTTGATCTCCCGGTCGGGCGAATCTTTCCCAATTCGGCTCATTTCTGGCTCCTCTCGAATCCCTCTCATCCCCCCCGAAACGTACTCGGGCGGCGCGGCGCGTTCAACAGCCTGCCGGTTCGCTTGACCGGCTTCCGCGAGCCCTCCAACTTCCACCATCTCCTACCCGAATCCAGAAGACCCCGATGACCATGACGATGGCCCCGAGCACCGACCAGATCGCCCGCCTGCAGGGGCGCGTCGAGGCGCTCGAGCGGGAGCGCAAGCACCTGCTCGCGCTGCTCGACCTGCTCCGCGATATCGGCGGGTCCCTGCACTACCTCGATATCGTGCAAACGGTAGCGCGCCGGCTCGGCAACACGTTCGGGCTCGACCGCTGCTCGGTGTTCCTGACGGAGCGCGGCGGCGGGGCGGTGCATCTGGTCGCCAGTTACGAGGACCCCGCCATCCGGAATCACGTGGTGGATCTGGCCCGGTATCCCGAGCTGCGGCGCGCCCTCGAAACCGGCACCGTGGTCAACATTCCCGACGCGACCCGCGATCCCTCCCTCGCCGCGGTCTTTGCCGTGCTCACCAGCCGGCGGGTGCAGTCGATCACTGTGGTTCCCATCACCTGGAGAGGGGTGGCGATCGGCGCGATCTTCCTGCGCACCTTCAAGGATGGCGCCGAGCTGGCGGAGCAGGAGGTGGAATTCTGCCGGGTTGTCGCGGATCTCACCGCGCGGGCGCTCCGCCAGGCGCACCACTTCGAGCGACTTCATGCGACCCGGGGCGGCGGATCCGCCGCGGTCGCGGTCGAGCGGGAGCGGGCCGCGATGCTCGGCTTCCTGCGCCGATTCCTTCTGGCATTCGGCGACCGCGACGGCGCCTGGGATGAAGGCCTGCTCGCCCGCGCCAGCTCGGCCGAGCTCGACCGGCTCGTGGGCGTGGCGCTCACCGTGCTCACCAGCGAGGCCCAGTCCAGGTGAGCTCCGGGCCGGGCCCCGCGGTCGTCAAGCGGGCGGAAGAGCTCCGCCGGGTGCTCGAGCGCGCCAATCAGCTCTACTACATCGCCGATCAGCCGGAAATCTCCGACGCCGAATACGACCGCCTCTTCCGCGAGCTGCAGGCGCTGGAAGCGGAGCATCCCTCGCTCGCCTCCCACGACAGCCCCACCCAGCGGGTCGGCGCCGCCGCGGCGTCCGCGCTCGCCAAGCACCCGCACCGGCGGCCGATGCTCTCGCTCGCCAACGCCTTCTCCCCCGAAGAGCTCTCGGCATGGGAAGACCGGAACGCCCGGCTCGCCGAGGCAGTGCGCCGAGGTGGCTACACCACCGAGATCAAGATCGACGGGGCGGCGGTGAGCCTCACCTATCAGCACGGACGCCTGACCGTGGGAGCCACCCGGGGTAACGGGAGCATCGGCGAGGACATCACGGCCAACCTGCGCACCGTCACCGACATTCCGCTCACGCTGAAGGGGAAGGATCACCCCGCACTCGTGGAAGTGCGAGGCGAAGTCTATCTCCCGTTCAAGAACTTCGAGACGCTCAACGCCGAGCGTGCCGGGAGCGGTGATCCGCCATTCGCCAATCCGCGGAACGCCGCTGCCGGCGGCTTGCGCCGGCTCGATCCCGCCGACATGCGCAAGCGCCGCCTCCGGATGTTCGCCTTCAGCGTGGAGGTGATAGAAGGAAAGCTGCCGCTCAAGACCCAGCACGAAGTACTGCAGCAGCTCGAGCGCTGGGGTTTCAAGGTCGAGCCCCACCACCGCCGACATGACAACCTTTTCGAGGTGCAGGGACACATTCCCGATCTCGAAAGACTGCTGGAATCACTTCCGTTTCAGGCCGACGGCGTCGTCGTCAAGGTGAACCGGCGCGACCTGCAGGTCGAGCTCGGCGTCGTGGGGGGCCGGCAGCCAAGGTGGGCGATCGCGCGAAAGTTCGCGCCCGAAGTCGCGGTCACCCGGCTCCGCGACATCCGCATCAACGTGGGTCGAACCGGGGCGCTCAATCCGTACGCGGTCCTGGAGCCGGTGGAAGTGAGCGGGGTGACGATTTCCAACGCGACACTCCACAACGACGAGCTCATCGCCCAGAAGGACATCCGCATCGGCGACTGGGTCGAGGTCATTCGCGCCGGCGAGGTGATCCCCCAGCTGGTGGGACCGCTTCCGGAACGGCGCGACGGGAGCGAGACCATCTTCACCATGCCGACCCGCTGTCCCGCGTGCGGCTCGCCGGTGGAGAAGCCGGCGGACGAGGTGATGACGTACTGCCCGAACCCCGCCTGTCCCGGGCGCATCTTCGAGGGGATCGTGCATTTCGCCTCGCGGGACGCCATGGACATCCGCGGACTCGGACCCGAGCGGATCCGGCAGCTGCTGGATTCCGGACTCATCCGGAACGTCGGCGACCTCTATCGGCTCGAGACGGCCCAGCTGGTCGAGCTTGACCGGTTCGCCACCCAATCCGCCGAGCAGCTGGTGCAGGCGATTGCAGCCTCCCGGGCGAAGCCCCTGAGCAACCTCTTGTTTGCCATCGGGATCCGCCATGTCGGCAAGAACGTGGCGACTCTCCTGGCCCGGTATTTCCATTCCATGGACGCTCTCAAGTCCGCGGCGCAGGAAGAGATAAATGCCGTGGATGGGGTCGGGCCGACCATCGCCGAGGCCGTGGCAAGCTTTTTCCTTAACCCGGCCAGTACCGAGCTGCTCGATCGCCTCGGGACGGCCGGGCTGACCTTGACGGAGCCCACCGCCATCCCGGGGAACGGGCCGCTGGCCGGGAAGAGCTTTGTCCTCAGCGGGACGCTCCCAACGCTCTCCCGGCCCGAGGCCACCCGCCTGGTCGAGGCCGCGGGCGGCAAGGTGACCGGGAGCGTCAGCAAGAAGACCGATACGCTGGTCGCCGGCGACGAGGCGGGAAGCAAGCTCGAGAAGGCCCGCACGCTCGGCATAGAAATCATCGACGAGGCAGAGCTCCTGCGACGCGTTCAAGGCGCCGGATGAGCGGCCGAGAGGGAGAGACGGACCCAGCATGACCACTGCAAGTGCCGGCGCCGCGGGCGTCATCGTCGGAAAGCGGGCGCTCCATCATCTGCGCGCCGTGCTCGAGCGGGAGACCGGTGCGCAGGCCGCGCTGCTTCTCCGCGAAATCGGATTTGCGACCGGCGAAGCGGTCTACGAAGCGTTCGAAGCGTGGAGCCGCGAGCATTACAAGGTCGGCTCCCCGCGCGATCTCGACACCGCGTTCCTGGCGGAGGCGCTCTCCGGATTCTTCGGTGAGGCGGGATGGGGCTCGGTGGCGCTGAGCGAGCTCTCGCCGGCGGTCGTGGCGCTCGACATGCACGAATGGGCGGAAGCCGAGCCCCACGGCGCGGAGTACCCCTCCTGTCACTTCTCCTCGGGCATGCTGGCCGACTTCTTCACCCGCCTCGGCGGCTCCCAGGCGGCCGTCATGGAGGTGGAGTGCGCGAGCCGGGGAGAGTCGCGTTGCCGCTTCCTCGTGGGATCCCCGGATATGCTGACCTACCTGTATGAGAGGATGACCACGGGAATGACGTACGCTGATGCGATTAGCTAACCGCTACCCCCCACCGATACGCCCATCCTGCCCAGCAGCAGACTCGGCAAGCACATCGATCCGATCCACGTCGCATCGCTGCCGACCCCGCCCAGCTCCTTGAACGCATCGAACACATTGCCCGACAGCACCACCCCCTCCAGCCGTCCGCGGACCCGGCCTCCCTCGACGAGATAGGCCCACGGCGCGCGCAGCGCGATCGTCCCGGAGATCGGATTCGGCCCGGCGCCCCACTCGAGCTCCTCGATCAGTATCCCCTTCCCCATCATCGTGAGCAGCGTCGCCCGATTCTCCGGTCCCGGGAGAACGCGGAGGTTGGTCATCCCGACCCGCGGTGCCGCGTGGGAGGTGCGCCACCCGTGGCCGGTCGAGGGCACGTTCGCACGAGCTCCGACACTCAGATCCGCGATGAATCCCGCGACGCTGCCGCGATCGATGAGCGGGATCCGCCGCGAGACCACCCCGTCATCATCGATGGGGCGCGATGCGGGCCGGCCCGGGGCGAGCGGATCGTCGATGAGGGAGAGCCGGGCGTCGAAGACCTGTTCCCCCAGCTTGCCGCGGAGCGGCGAGGCTCCCAGCCACGCCTGGTGACCGGTCAACGCGGCGCGAAGCGGCCGGAGGAATGTGGCGACCGCTCGAGGCCCGAGGCAGACCGGCATCGTTGCCGGCAGCCGCGCGGGAAGATCCGCGATCGGAGGATCGAGGCGCCGGTCCACTTCCGCGACGAGACCTTCCATCTCCGGCAGAGTAGGAAGCGTCACGCCCGAGGTGAAAACCCTGCATGGGGGAGCCGACCCGACCCCGATCGACTCGACCACCGCGCCGACGCCCGCCATCGAGACGGCGTACCCGACCAGCACCCCTCGCGAATTCCCGACCTGCACCGATCCGATGGAGCGTTCCGCCCAGACCTCGACCCTGCGGGTGTTGCGCAGGAGGCGCTCCAGCAGCGTCCGGGCCAGGCCATCGAGCTCGCCGACATCGGCGGCCGCCGCCTGGGGAGACCGGGTACTCACCTCGGGGACCGGGGCCGGCGCGGGAAGGAAGAGATCCAGCGCCTCACCGGCCGCGGCCGAAGTCATGGCGCGGCCGACCAGGTCGGAGACGTCCGCGTCGCTCCCGCTGCCCGAGCTGCATCCGACTCGCCCGTCGCGCAGAACGCGGAGGTGTCCGCTCTGGCTGCGCGAGCCGGCGACTCGCGTGTCTCCATCGGAGGAGATCGCGAGCGAAAGGGTGTCATCGGTCTTGACCACTGCATCGGCTGCGCTGACGTGCCCCGACACCGCTTCGAGCACGCGGCCGATCACGATATGCCTTCGCCGACGGCAACATCGATCAGGCGCAGATGCGGCGCACCGGTGGTGACGGGAACGACACCCGCCGCGCCGTCACGGCAGCGGCTCGCCGCCGTATCCCAGCCAAAGTCCTCGGCGACGGCATCCACGCGCCCGAGGAGCGGCAGCAGACCGCCGGTGATCTGGACGCCTTTGACCGGCTCCGCGAGACGGCCATTCCGGATCATGCGCGCGCTGCCGGCCCGGAGCGTGAGCTGATCCCCAGCCGCCTCGCAGGCGAGCGCATCGATCACGTAGACCCCGAGCGGGATACCTTGCAGCAGATCGTCCAGGGTCCCCTGGCCCTGCGCGAGAAAAGTGTTGCTGGCCCTGGGGTACGGAGCGCCGCGCAGCGATCCCGCGCGAGCGTGGCCGGTGGGCGCCTGCCTTCCTGCGGCGGCGGTCTCCCGCGAGTGCAGGTGGCCGACCACTACGCCATTCTGGATGACGATGGTGCGCCGGGCGCCGGTGCCTTCGTCGTCGCACACCAGACTTGCCGAGAGTCCGAGTGCTGTGGGATCGTCGCCCACCGTCAGACACTCGGACCCGATCCGGGTGCCGAGTGGCAGGACATCGGGATCGGCTCCGGGAAGACTCGGTCGCGCCATGTGGGTGACCGCCCGGTGCACCAGCGCCCCTGCCGCTCCGCGATCGAGCACCACGGTATAGCGTCCCGATCGCACCGGCGTGGCGTGCAGGCGCTCGATCGCACGGCGTGCGACACCCGTGACGAGCGCTTCCGCCCCACCGGTTCCTTCCCACCACCCTCCGCGAACACTCAGCGATCCCACCGCCCGCTCGACATTGCCATCCTCCTCTGCAACCGCGAGCGCCGCAGCGCTCACCTCGGAGCGGACCTCGTGCACCCAGCTTCCCTCCGACGTCGCGAGCCAGGTCTCCACGACCTCATCCCGGCAGAGGATGCGGGTCGAGATGATCCGCCGGTCGGATGCGGCCAGGAGCGCCGCGAGCGATTCGGCGTGCTGGCGTTTCTCGGCGAGAGGGACTTCGCGGGGATCGTCGGGAATCGGGGCGGCGGATTCGTGCTCGCGCACCGCGATCGGTGCGAGCACCACCGGCTGGCGGGAGGCTCCGGCGAGTGAGAGCTCGTGCGCCTGGAGGGCGTGGGGGTCCAGCCGCTCGGCGCCGCTGAAGCCGATGAGCCCCCACCCGGTTCCGGGAGAACAGCAACGCGCCGCGCCACCCGTCTCGGTTGTTGTGGAGGCGGATTCCACCGAGCGGTCGCGGACCAGCACCCTGGTCGACCACACCCGCCTGAGCCGCAGCTCGGTGTATCCCGCGCGCGACCGGCTCAGCGCATCGAGAAGCCGATCCTTCACCGCGTGCTCTGGAGATACCTGGCGTAGTCGGGGCGGGTCACCAGCTGGCCGCCCTCGATCACTTCCTTGTCCCACGGGAGGATGATGAATTTGTCGGTCTCGAACGAGTGGAAGTCCGGCGCATACGGGCCGGTCTTGAAAGAGACGGCGGTCCGGACCTCGGCGGGCTTCGCGGCCATCACCTCGCTCTGCGCGAGCTTGATGGTGTGGCCGGTGTCGCAGGTTTCGTCCACGATCAGGACTCGCCGCCCTTTCACCGAGGGGGGCGGACCCACCAGAAGCACCGGCAGCGCATCCTCCGCCTTTCGCGTCACCACCATCGACGCAAAATCCCGTTCCAGGATCGCGGCGATCACCACCCCGGGTATGACGCCGGCCTTGGCGATGCCCAGGATGATCTCCGGGTCATACTCGCGCGCCACCTTGAGGGCGAGTGCGCGGCACAGCTCGCCGAAGAGCGGCCAATCGATCTCGAGGACACCGCGAGTCGTGGGAGGAATCGGTTTGCGCATGGGGACTCCAGCTGGATCGAGAACGGACCGTGAGGCAGCGCCCAACGTAAACCTCGGACGCCGGTCGGGGCAATTCTGTCCTGCGCGCCGACGGGGTATGTCTCTTGCGGCGCTGCTCGGAATCGCGTTGCCTTGCCGAGTCCGGCGGTATAGTATAGATGAGGTTACCGTACCGGGCACCACCTTCCGCCTGGAGAAGCACCCCATCCGATGAGTTTTTGGCGACGGCTCCTGGGAAACTTCGGGTCGTCCGACTCCTCCCGTCCGAAGCGCCTGGATTACCTCAACGAGGCGCTCGCGCTGGAGCGTCAGGGCGACTTCACGGCCGCCATCACCTCCTATCGCCTGGGCCTGCGAGACAACCCGCGCGACCCGCGAATCCTGCAGAACATGGCGATCGCCTTCACCAAGACGGGGCAGCCCGATGAGGCGATTCGCCACTACCGCCGCGCCCTGGAGCTGGACCCGACCCTCACCGGAGCCCACTACGGCATCGCGTTCCTCCTGATCAAGCGGGGCGAATCGGACAGCGCCGCGCAGCATCTGCGGGCGTTCCTGAGCCGGCCCCCGAAGGGATCGGACGCCGACCGGTGGGTCCACCACGCGGAAGCCACGCTGCGCGAGATCGAGATCGCCGCCGGCTCACCGGGCGCCGAGGCCGCGGGCACCACGTGAGGCGGTTCGCCGGGGCGCTTGTTGCCGCCCTGCTCGCCGGCTGCGGCAATCTTCCCACGACCGATGACGGCGTGGCGTTTCTCGAGATCACCCCCCCCGCCACGCTCACCCTCGAGGTCGGCGCCACCCTGCGGATCCTCGCCCGCGCGCTCGATCGCGACGGGCGGCCGGTCGATGTGCCGGTCACCTGGCGCACGCCCGATGCGACGGTCAGCATCGACGGCACCGGCCTCGTCACCGGCTTATCCGTCGGGCCGGGACGGGTGCAGGCCTCGGTGGGAGACAGTCAGCGGCTGATCTCTGAATTCATCGCCCTGACCGTGAAAGAGGCGGCCGCCGAGCCGGGATCTCCCCGGTGAGCCGGCCACGCACGCTCACCGAGCTGTTTTTCGGGGCCTGCGACGGGTTCCAGGGCCGCCCGATTGCTATGCGGGTGAAGCGGGACGGCCGCTGGCTGGCCATCAGCTACGCCGATCTCCTGGATCGGGTGCACGCGGCGAGCGCGGGTCTCCTGGACCTGGGCCTCGCCGCAGGAGACCGGGTGGCTATCCTCTCGGAAAACCGCCCCGAGTGGGCCATCACCGATTACGCCTGTCTTGCGGCGCGCTGTGCCGATGTGCCGGTGTACCCCACGCTTCCCGCGAAACAGATCGAATACATCCTGGGAGATTCGGGCGCGGCGGCGGTGTGCGTGTCCACCCGGAAGCAGCTCGACAAGATCCAGCAGATTCGCGGCGCATTACCGGCCATCCGGCATGTGATCGCATTCGATCCCGGGCTCGAGAGTGACAGCGTGCTCGGCTTCGAGGCGTTCCTCGCCAGGGGCCGGGCCGCCCTCGGGAAATGGCCGAACTGGCGCGCGGGGGCGCTGTCCGTCACCGCCGACGATCTCGCGACGCTGATTTACACCTCCGGCACCACCGGCGAGCCCAAGGGCGTGATGCTCACCCACGGCAACCTCACGTCGAACGTGGTGGCCTCGAGCCCCGCGCTCACCGTGACCGATGGCGACGAGTGCCTCTCCCTGCTCCCGCTCTCGCACATATTCGAGCGAATGGCGGGGCACTATCTCATGTTCGACGCCGGCGTGATCATCAACTACGCCGAGAGCATCGAGGCGGTGCCCAAGAATCTCCTCGAAGTCCGCCCGACGATTTGCTGTGCGGTGCCGCGACTCTACGAAAAGATCTACGCGGGGGCGCTCGAAGCGGCGTCCGCCGGTCCAGCGCTCAAGAAAAAGATCTTCTTCTGGGCCAAGCGGGTGGGTGAGGAGTGGGCGGAACGGAAGCTCGCGGGAAAGATCATCCCCGTCGATCTCCGGTTCGCGCGCGCGGTGGCCGACCGGCTGGTCTTCCGGAAAATTCGCGCCCGGGTCGGCGGCCGGATCCGGTTCTTCATCTCCGGCGGCGCCCCACTTTCGCCCGAGATCGCGAAATTCTTTTATGCGGCGGGGATCCCGATTCTGGAAGGCTACGGACTCACCGAAACGTCCCCGGTCATCTCGGTGAATACTCCGGAGCGGCTCAAGATCGGGACTGTCGGCCAGCCGATCCAGGACGTCGAGGTGAAGATCGCGGAGGACGGCGAGATTTTGAGCCGGGGCCCGCACATCATGCGAGGGTATTACAACAAGCCCGAAGCGACCCGCGAGGCGCTCACGCCCGACGGCTGGTTCCACACCGGCGATATCGGCATGCTCGATGCCGAGGGGTTCCTCAAGATCACCGACCGGAAGAAGGACCTGATCGTGACGGCGGGCGGGAAGAAGGTCGCACCGCAACCCATCGAGGGCCTGCTCAAACTGAACAAGTTCATCTCCAGCGCGGTGATGCTGGGCGACCGGCGCAAGTTTCCCATCGCGTTGCTGGTTCCAAATTTCGAGCGGCTGGAGGCGTGGGCCAGGGAGCAGGGCCTCACGTGGAACAACCGGGAGGAGCTGGTCAAGCTCCCGGCGGTGGAGCAGCAAATGGCCTCGGAGGCCCGCAAGAATCTCCGCGACCTCGCCCAGTTCGAGGTGCCGAAGAAGTTCCTGATTCTGGCCCGGGACTTCTCGATCGAAAGCGGCGAGCTCACCCCCAAGCTGTCGGTGAAGCGGCGGGTGGTGGAGCAACACTATGCCGATCGCATCGAGGCCCTCTTTGCCGGCGCCGAGGCCCACGGCCACCCGGTGGACGTCTCCGGGGCGCACGAGCCGGTCTGAGGTACGGTTCCGTAACGTCCTTGTCACAAACTCCGTTACAGATATCTTTGGCTCCGGTTCTCCCCCCTCCGGAGCTTCTCCGTGCGTCTTCTCCCACGCAATGAGCGGTTTTTCGATCTCTTCACCTCCGTCGCGACGTTCAACGTCGAAGCCGCCCAGGCGCTCCTCGAGCTGCTCCAGGCCCCGGCGGACAAGCAAGCCTATCTCGTCGAGACCATCAAGCGGCTGGAGCACCAGGGCGACCAGGTCACCCACGAGCTGGTGAGCCGGCTGGACCGGAGCTTCATCACCCCGCTCGACCGCGAAGACATCCACCTGCTGGCATCCCGGCTCGACGACGTGCTGGACCGGATCGACGGCACGGCGCGGCGCACCCGGATTTTCCGGAGCGGTGTTCCTCCGCAGGGCATCGTGATCCTGGCCGACGTCATCCTGCGCGCGACCCAACAGCTCCTCATTGCGATCAAGGTGCTGGAGAGCGGGAAGACGCCGGTGGTGATCACGGCGTGCATCGAGGTGAAGAAGCTCGAGGAGGAGGGCGACGCGGCGTATTCCGAATGGCTCGGCAGGCTGTTCGATGAGGAGAAGGACCCCATCGCGCTGGTCAAGTGGAAAGAGATCTACGACACATTGGAGAAAACCCTCGACCAGGCGGATGACGTCGCGAATATCCTCGAGTCCATCGCGATCAAGCATTCCTGACGATGTTGCATCCCGTCACGTTCATCGTCTTCATCATCGTGATCGCGCTGTTGTTCGATTTCATCAACGGGTTCCACGACAGCGCGAATTCGATCGCCACGGTGGTCGGAACCCGCGTGCTGGCGCCGGGCGCGGCAGTGGTCTGGGCCGCGTTCTTCAACTTCGTCGCGGCCTTCGTCTTCAGTACCGGCGTGGCCAAGACGATCGGCAAGGGGCTGATCCGTCCCGAGGTGGTGGACCCGAACGTGATCCTGGCCGCGCTGATCGGCGCGATCGCCTGGAATCTCATCACCTGGTGGCTCGGCCTTCCCTCCTCCAGCTCCCATGCGCTGATGGGGGGATTGGGGGGCGCGGCGGTGGTCAAAGCCGGGATCGGCGGGCTGATTGCCGCGGGATGGATCAAGCCGATCCTCTTCATCGTGATATCGCCGCTGGTCGGGATGGCCGCGGCGATGCTGCTGACCGTCGGTCTGTCGTGGCTGCTTCACCGGCTTCCGTCCGCTCCGGTGGACCGCGCGTTTCGCCGGCTGCAGCTGCTCTCGGCGGCGGCCTTCTCGCTCAACCACGGCGGCAACGACGCGCAGAAGACGATGGGTATCATCGTGGGTCTTCTGGTCGCCACCCAGAGCCTCTTCGCCAGCGCCCAGGACTGGACCCGGCATCTCTATCTGCCGTCCGCAGATCACATTCCCTGGTGGATCATTCTCTCCGCCCATGCGGCGATCGGCCTGGGAACGGCAGCCGGCGGCTGGCGGATCGTAAAGACCATGGGAACCCGGATCACCAAGCTCCGCCCCTTCGGAGGCTTCTGCGCCGAGACCGGCGGTGCGGGGGCCATTTTTCTGGCCACCTCTTTGAGCGTGCCCGTAAGCACGACGCACACCATCACCGGTGCGATCGTCGGCGTCGGCGCCGCCAACCGAATGTCTGCGGTGCGCTGGGGCGTCGCGGGCAGGATCGTGTGGGCGTGGATCATCACCATCCCGATGGCGGCGTCGATAGCGGGGCTCGCATACGTGGTGCTTCGATAATGTACAGGCAGTCGGCAGTCGGCAGTAGGCAATAGGGAACTGCTGCCTATTGCCTATTGCCTATTGCCTGACGTTTTCCAATCCAACACCCCACACTCCGCGCCATCACCTCGACCCCCTGCGCGGGCGGTTCTCCCCCTTCCACTACCACCCGGAGCCCCTGCAGCACCGACCCGACGCTCTGCTCGACCCAGCCGCTCGCCCCGGCGAGATCGGCTCCCAGCACCGTCCCGCGCATGCTGCCCGATTTGAGGGGGAGGCCCGGAGCCCTGAGCACACTCGCCACATCACTATCGGGAGTGCCGGCCGGCGGATTGACCAGAATGAGCCGGATGCCCGGAAGTCCTGGCGCGAGCGCTGGGGCCAGGACGGTCACCCCTCCGACCAGCGCGACGTACCCGCCCGGTCCCGAGAGTCCAAGAAACGCCGCGATCGCCTCGGCGGTGAGCGCGGTGCGTCCCTCGGATGGCGGCGCCTCTCCCCAATCCACGACGCCGTCGGCGAGGAGCACCACGAGGCCGCAGAGAGGGCAGCCCAATTCCCCGGTGAGCACGCGGCGGCCGTCCATGCGGGAGGGAAGCAGGATGAGAAACTGCTCTGGGTGCGCGGCGGGGCAGCGGAGGTGGTCAGTCAGCTCGATGAACATTCTGGAAGGTAAGAGGGGAGAGGGGAGAGGGACCTCTCCCCTCTCCCCTCTCACCGGCCTCTTACCTCTCACCTTGTCGGCCCTAAGCGCAACCAGTCAACGTCCACATGGCTGGGCCGGCAAGCGATCCAGCGGACCGCATCGGCCACATCAGCGGGCCGGAGCATGCGCGCTCTCGGGATACATCCTTCGCGGGAGTCGGGATCGACGGGATCCCAGGCGGTGGTGTCGGTCGGCCCAGGGCTGATGAGAGTACAAAGCACCCCGCTGCCCTGGAGCTCCTCGCGGAGCACTTCGTGCAGGCCCCGGACGCCGAACTTTGCCGCGGCGTAGGCGGTATTGCCCGGCAGACCGAAGTGGTCGGCGATGCTCCCGATGGTGATCAGCCGTCCCCTACCCCGCGCGCGCATCGCGGGAAGGAAGGCGCGCGCGACGAGAAACGGACCGGTGA
This sequence comes from uncultured Gemmatimonas sp., assembly GCA_964439025.1. GTDB lineage: Bacteria > Gemmatimonadota > Gemmatimonadetes > Gemmatimonadales > GWC2-71-9 > JABFSM01. The sequence goes on from CAYTMW010000007.1 coordinate 133,649, forward strand.
GGTTCGCCGAGAGCTGCTGTGCGAACGCGGCGGGTGAGGTCTCCTCGAGCGGCGCAAGCAGGAAGCTGCCGGCGTTATTGATGAGGAGATCGGGCACTCCCGCCGATTCCTTCACCCGGGCCGCCATCACCTCGACCGCTGCGGCGTCGCTGACGTCGCAGGCCAGGTCGAGACCCGCGGGATCCGACGCCGGGGCGAGGGTGCGTGACACCCGTACCACCTGCGCCCCCGCCTCCCGCAGCGCGTGCGCGATGGCGAGCCCGATCCCGCGGGAGGCGCCGGTCACCAGCGCGACGCGCCCCGCGAGCGCGCTCACTCGAGCGGTCGTCCCGCCGACACCAGACGCAGGAACTCGGAGCGGGTCCGCGAATCGCTCAGAAAGAGGCCCCGCACTGCGCTCGTGACGGTGCGGGAATTCTGCTTCTGGACCCCTCGCATCATCATGCAGAGATGGGCGGCTTCGATGACCACACCCACCCCCTGCGGAGTCAGCACCTCCATCACCGCGTCGGCGATCTGATCGGTGAGACGCTCCTGCACCTGGAGGCGGCGGGCGAAGACTTCGACGATCCGGGGCAATTTGGAAAGACCGACGATCCGGCCGTTGGGAATGTATGCCACGTGCGCCCGCCCGAAGAACGGCAGCATGTGATGCTCGCACAGCGAATACATCTCGATGTCGCGCACCAGGATCATCGCTTGGTGCTTCTCCTCGAAGCACGCATCGCCAACTTCGTCCTGCACCGACATGCCGTAGCCGCGGGTGAGCCAGCGGAGCGCGGTCTCCACCCGCTCCGGGGTGCGCTTGAGACCCTGGCGCTCCGGATCCTCGCCGATACCCTCGAGAATGGTGCGCACTTCCTGCTGAAAGCTAGTGTCCTTCATAGTCCACGTAGTTGCGGGGGGTTTCCCAGAGCCGGATCCGCGCGAGCCGGCCTCGAGGGATCCGGGCGGCGAGCTGCTCCCAGCAAAACCGGGCGATATTTTCGGCCGATGAAAGCCGGTCCCGGAACCACGGGACGTCGAGATTCAGATTACGGTGGTCGAGCAGCGAGATGATGTGCGCTTCGGCGAGCTGCTTGAGGATACCGACGTCGATCACATATCCGGTTTCGGGATCGATGTCGCCCTCGACCAGAATGTCCAGCTCATAGTTGTGGCCGTGATAGTTCGGAAGGTTGCACTTCCCGAACGTGTCGCGGTTCCACTGGTCGGACTGCCGGGGGTTGTGCAACCGGTGCGCGGCGTTGAAGTGCACGCGACGGGCCACGACACAGGACGGCACTCGGCACTCCTCCAGAGAGCCATGAAAGCAAGGGCGCCGACCCGGCTCACGCTGGTCGGCGCCCAGGTGTCGGCTGGCGGCCGGGAGGGTACCTGAAGCCCGAAGAAAATATTCGGCGCCCTCGCCATCGCGTCTGCCTTCCCCCGAGGGGCATGACATCGGCAAC
>CAYTMW010000008.1:0-134457 GCA_964439025.1 uncultured Gemmatimonas sp.
AGGGCGAGGCGATGGTCACGGACTTCGGGATCGCCAAGGCGGTGAGCGCGGCGGGAAGCGAGAATCTGACCCAAACCGGTTCGACCGTGGGAACCCCCGCGTACATGAGTCCGGAACAGGCGTCCGGGGAGGCCGACCTCGACGGCCGCAGCGACCTCTACAGCCTCGGGTGCATGGTCTACGAGATGCTGGCCGGCGTTCCGCCATTCACAGGATCGAACGCGCAGGCCATCATCATGAAGCGGTTCTCCGAGCAGCCGGCAGCGCTCCGCATGGCGAGCCCCGAGGTACCGGACACCGTCGAGCGAGCCGTGGCGCGCGCGATGGAGCGGCAGCCGGCGGACCGCTTCGCCACCACACTGCAGTTTGCCCAGGCCCTCACCGTTCCCGGAATCTCGACGACCCCCTCGGGTCCCCGCCCAGCAACGGCGAGTGTGCCGGTCGTGCCAAAGGCCGGAAAGTCCATCGCGGTGCTCCCCTTCGTGGACATGAGCCCGGAAAAGGATCAGGACTACTTCACCGACGGCATGGCCGAGGAAATCATCAATGCCCTGAGCAAGGTGCAGGCGCTTCGGGTGGCGTCGCGCAGCTCCTCGTTTGCCTTCAAGGGGAAGAATCAGGACATCCGTTCCGTAGGCGAGCAGCTCGGCGTCAACACGGTCCTGGAGGGAAGCGTCCGGAAGGCGGGCAACCGGCTTCGGATCACCGCCCAGCTGGTCAACGTGGCCGATGGCTATCACGTCTGGTCGGACCGCTACGACCGGCAGCTCGAGGACGTCTTTGCCGTTCAGGACGAGATCGCCGAGAGCATCGTCAAGGCGCTTCGAGTGGTACTGAGCGAGAATGAAAAGCGCGCGATCGAGCAGGCGCGCCCCGAAAACATCCAGGCATACGACTACTACCTGCGCGGGCGGCAGTTCTTCCACCAGTACCGGGAAAAGAGCCTCCAGTTTGGCCGCCGGATGTTCCAGCGCGCGGTGGAGGTGGATCCAAATTTTGCCCGGGCGTACGCCGGGCTGGCCGACATCAGCTCGATGCTCCACCAGTGGTGGGATGCCAGCGAGGCAAACCTGATGCAGGCAGAGACCGCGAGCAAGAAAGCGCTGGAGCTGGCGCCCGACCTGGCCGAGGCCCATGCGTCACGGGGTTTCGCGCTGACGTTGAGCAAGCGCTACGAGGAGGCCGAAGCGGAATTCGAGACCGCGATCCGCCTCGACCCGACGCTGTTCGAAGCCTACTACTTCTACGCCAGAACCTGCTTCGAGCAGGGCAAGTTGGAGCCGGCGGCGCGCTGGTTCGAGCGCGCGGCGGAGGTTCGGCCGGAGGATTTCCAGGCGCTGGGACTCTGTGCTCAGGTCTATGCCGCCCTGGGGCTCAAGGCGAAAGAGGAAGATACGCGACGGCGCTGTGTCGCACGGGTGGAAAAGCACCTGGAGCTGAACCCCGACGACGCCCGGGCGCTGTACTTCAGCGCGAGCGGCATCGGCGTCCTGGGCGATCATACGAAGGCCCTGGAGCGGCTGGCCCGCGCCCTCGCGGTGGATCCCGAGGATTCCGCGGTGCTCTATAACGTCGGGTGTGTGTATGCCCTGCTGGGCCAGTCCGAGAAGGCCCTCGACTGCATCGAGCAGGCCGCGGTTCGCGGCTTCGGCCACAAGGAGTGGATGGCCAACGATTCCGATCTCCAGTCGCTGCGCGACCTGCCCCGCTTCCAGAAGCTCCTGGCGAGTCTCTAGCCTTCGGGCTCGCCGGGCATTCGGTCTTCCCACAGCGCGAAGATGTTGTCCTCCGGATCGGCGATCATCGCCATCACTCCCCAGGACATCTGGGTCGGCTCGCTCACGAATCGCACGCCGCGATCGTGGAGAATGCCGCAAAAATGGAGCAGCCCGGGCACATAGAGGGTGACGCCGGTGTGCCGTCCCACCAGCTGCTTGGCGTCCGGATGGGCCGCCGGGTGCACGCCGAGGTGCGGCGGCTCAAGGAACAGCTCGAGACCGAAGCTGCCTTGCTTGCTCACCGGCATTCCGAGGGTATCCCGGTAGAAGATCGTGGCCTGGTCGAGGTCGTTGACGAAGATCGCGAACGAGTGAATGTGCTGGATCATGATCCCGCCGGTGAGGGGGGCGAACGGTGCTGCCGGCTCCGGAAGGCCGCCGCCCAGTTGCGCCGCATCCCGGAAAGGCCGGGGCGCTCGAGCGGTGTATCGGCGAATCGCCCGGTGAACTCCTCCGGAGTCATCCGCTCGAAGAATTCCGGATCGCCGGTCGCGATCGCGCCGCGATCCTGATAGGCGGCGATCACCGTCGGCTCGGCGAAGCGCACATTCCAGGGACAGACGTCGTTGCAGATGTCGCAGCCGAACGCCCACCCCTCCATGCGCTCGGCCAGCTCCTCGGGAATCGGCTGGCGGGATTCGATCGTCAGGTACGAGATGCACCGGGTCGCGTCCAGCACCCTCGCCTCGACGAACGCCCCGGTGGGGCAGGCATCGAGACAGCGGGTGCAGCTCCCACAGCGGTCGTACTCCAGCGCCGGCGGCGCCTCGAGCGCCAGGTCGGTAAAGACGGTACCGATCAGACAGAAGGACCCCGACTCCGGCCGGATGAGCATCGTGTTCTTGCCGATCCATCCGAGCCCCGCGCGCTCCGCCAGCTCCCGCTCCGGCACCGGGCCGTCGTCGGCCCAGACGTGGGCGACGGTGGCGCCGCGCTCCCTGAGCCAGTGGGCGATCAGCCCGAGCCGTCGCTTCAGCGCGCGATGATAGTCCTCCCCCAGCGCGTACTTCGCGATCTGCACTTCCCTCCGGCCTGCTGCCTCCTGCCTCCTGCCTGCGCCGGACAAATAATTCTCGAGAACAACGACGGCGACGGTGGCGCCCGGCACGATTTCGCCGGGACGCTTGCGCTTCGCGGCTCGGCGATGGAGGTACCGCATGGTGCCTCCGTAACCCGCGCGAAGCCAGGCATCGAGCGCGTCACCCCGGCGGCTCGGCTCCAGGGAAGCGATGCCGCAGGCGAGGAAGCCCAGTTGCACGGCGAACGACGCCAGGTCGCTGGTGGCTGGATGCTGGGTGCTGGCAACCGCATGCTCGTCGGGCGTCACAGGTCACCGGTCACAGGTCACCGCTCTTCACCGCCGGCCGCCACACGTCCGTAATCACGCGTGCACCACGCTGAAACGTCACATAGGACCATGCCCACTCGAACATCACCACGACCCGGTTCCGAAATCCGATAAGGAAAAAGATGTGCACCCAGATCCAGAGCTGCCATGCGATGAATCCCTTGACGCGGACCTTGCCGAGATCGGCTACCGCGTGCCCTCGGCCGATCACCGCGAGCTGACCCTTGTTGCGGTAGTGGAAGGGACGCCGTTCGCGACCCGCCAGGTCATCCCGGATGGCCCGCGCGGCGTACTTCCCCATCTGAATTGCGACGGGGCAGGTGCCGGGGAGGAGCGGATACCCCTGTTGATGGGTGAAGGCCGCGGCGTCGCCGAGGACGAAGACCTCACGATGGCCGGGGACAGAGCAATCGGGGCCGACGACGATTCGCCCCTGCCGATCCACCGGCACGCCGAGCGTACGGAGGAGCGGGCTCGCTTCGTTGCCCGCGGCCCAGATGACGGTGTCGGACGGAATGCGCCATCCCGCCGCATGCACGAAGCCCGGCTCGATCTGGGTGACGAGCGTCTCGGTGCGGACATCGACGCCGAGGCGGCGGAGTGTCTCTTTCGCTTTCTCCGAGAGCGAGGGCGGGTAACTGGTGAGGAGACGCGGTCCCGCTTCCAGGAGAAGGATCGAGGCATCGCGCGGATCGATGCGCCTGAAATCCCGGCGCAGCGCGAAGCGCGCCACCTCGGCCACCGCACCCGCCACCTCGACTCCGGTCGGGCCACCCCCGACGACCACGAAGGTCAGGTGACGCTGCCGCACGGCGGGGTCCGGCTCCCGCTCCGCGAGCTCGAAAGCGAGCAGGATCCGCCGGCGAATTTCGCCGGCATCCTCGAGGTTTTTGAGCCCCGGGGCGAGCGCCTCCCACTCGGGGTGCGCAAAGTAGGAATGGCGTGCCCCAGTGGCCAGCACCAGGTAGTCGTAGTTTAGGGTACTACCATCATACAACACTATGTTTCGCTGGGAGATATCCACTGTGACCACCTCACCCAGTACCACCTCGGTGTTGGGGTGATCACGGAGGACCGATCGGATCGGAGAAGAGATGTCGGGGGCGGAAAGGGCCGCAGTAGCGACCTGGTACAGCATCGGCTGGAAGAGGTGGTGATTGGTGCGATCCACCAGGGTGACCTTGAGGTCGGCACCTCCCAGATTGCGGGCAAGGTAGAGGCCGGCAAACCCTCCTCCGATGATCACGACTCGCGGCGTCACAGATGCATCGTCTCCCGCCGCCAGCGGGCAAACCCGACCACGTCGCGGAGCGGCGGTACCGCATCTTCATCGCCGTATGCGGTGTACATCCGCCAGCGGAGATAGGTGCGATCGGGAAGCGGAAGGAAGGGGGACTTCCGCCACCACTCGCGGCGGCGGAACGCCCAGGCGGTCCGAAGAAGGTCGAGCGCGAGGCGAGGATTTACGATCGCCCGCAGCGCCAGCCGGATCGTGAGTGACAGCCAGGTTGTGGGGGCGGGCATGTCGGAAATATAGAGGAGCGGAGCCCGCTATATTCTCGGCGTGACCGACCGCCCTTTGATCCACAGCTCGCCCCCCGCGGGGCCCACCGAGGACGAGGTTCTCCTCGGAAAAGCGCCTGCTACCGAGCGGGTCGATGACATCCGGAAGAGCGATCCATGGCGGGTGCTCCGGATCATGGGCGAGTTCGTGGAGGGCTTCGAGCGGCTGGGTGACATCGCCGACGCGGTGACCTTCATCGGCTCCGCGCGCACCCTGGAAAACGATCCACTTTATCGTCAGGCCACGGAGACAGCGCGCCTGCTGGCGCGTGCCGGATTCCCGGTGATTACCGGAGGCGGCCCCGGCATCATGGAGGCGGCCAATCGGGGCGCGGTCGAAGGGGGAGGGCTCTCGGTCGGGGTCAACATCGAGCTGCCCCACGAGCAGGGGACCAATCGCTGGGTGCGGCGGAGCGTGTTCTTCCGGTTTTTCTTCGTCCGGAAGATGATGCTGGCGCGGTACTCGCGCGCGGTGGTCGCCTTTCCCGGCGGCTTCGGCACCCTCGACGAGCTTTTCGAGTACCTCACCCTCATGCAGACGGGGAGGATGTCGATCCATCCGGTGATACTCTTCGGCTCGTCCTACTGGTCTCCGCTGATGGATTGGCTCACCAACACAGTGGCGGCGGAGGGCAAAGTGTCGGCGCAGGATCTCAAGCTGATCCGCATCACCGACGATCCCGCCGAAGCGGCGCGAATCATCACCTCGGCGCTGGCCGAGGCCAAGACCTGGCACCCCACGGTGCCTGCTCCCTGACCGCGAGCCCGAGCGAGTCATGACCCGACCCTCCGCCCATCATCTCCGGGGCCGCCGAATCGATCCCGTCGCCATCACCGGGGAGGAGACGGTCGCGGATCTGATCGACAATGCCTTCCTGGCGTACAACGCCGGCCGCCTCCGCGAGGCGTGCTCGCTCTTCACCGAGCGGATGCTGGCCGCGGAAGTCACCGTCGGCATGAGCCTCACCGGTGCGATGACCCCCGCGGGGCTCGGCATGAGCACCATCATCCCGCTGCTCGAGGCGGGATTCGTCGACTGGATCATCTCCACCGGCGCCAACCTGTATCACGACGCGCATTTCGGACTCGGCCTGGCCATGCACCAGGGCACCCCATTTGCCGATGACGTGGAGCTTCGCGAGAAGGGCGTCGTGCGCATCTATGACGTCTTCTTCGACTACGACGTGCTGCTCTCGACCGACGCGTTCGTTCGGGAGGTCTCGGCGGGCGAGGAGTTCCAGCGACCGATGAGCTCCGCGGAGTATCACTACCTGCTCGGCGGCTACGTCGCGAAACGGGAAAAGGTGCTCGGCCTCTCCCGCCGCTCGCTGCTCGCCGTGGCGCACGCGCTCGAGGTGCCGGTGTATACCAGCTCCCCCGGCGACAGCTCGATCGGGATGAACGTCGCCGAGCAGGCGCTGGCCGGGAGCAAGTTGCGGTTCGATGTCAGCGCCGACGTGAACGAGACCGCCGCAATCGTGCTGGAGGCCAAGCGCAGCGGGGGCAAGAGCGGCGCGCTGATCGTCGGCGGAGGCAGCCCCAAGAATTTTCTGCTGCAGACCGAGCCGCAGATCCAGGAGGTCCTCGGGATCGACGAGCGGGGACACGACTTCTTCCTGCAGCTCACCGATGCACGGCCCGATACCGGCGGGCTCTCCGGCGCCACGCCCGGCGAAGCAGTGAGCTGGGGCAAGATCGATCCCGACATGCTCCCCGGCACGGTGGTCTGCTACATGGACAACACCGTCTCGCTCCCGCTGCTCACCGCCTATGCGATGGCGCGCCACGCGCCCAGGCCTCTCCGGCGGCTCTTCGGCCGCCGTGAAGAAATGATGGAGCGGCTGGTGACGGAGTATCGCGCCGCCCTCGACGTCCGCGACCGGCGCGCCGGCGACGCGACCAGCAGCGCCACCCAGTGAGCTCGACGGAGGAGCTGCCCGTCGGGGGCGTGAGCCGCGCGTACGCGAATTACGCCCTCTGGCTGCTCACCGCGATCAACCTGGTCAATTACCTCAGCCGCAACGCGATCTTCGCGCTGTTCGACCCGGTCAAGCGGGATCTCTCGCTGACCGACGCGCATCTCGGCTGGCTCGGCTCGGCCTATGTGCTCGTGTTCTCAGCCGCCTCGCTCCCGGCCGGCGTCATTGGCGACCTGGGCTCACGACGCGTCGTGATCGCCGCCGGCGTGGCGCTCTGGAGCATCGGCACCGCACTCTCGGGGCTTGCGCAGGATTTCGGGTGGTTGCTGCTCGCCCGTTCCCTGGTCGGGCTGGGCGGTGCGGCGGCAGCCACTGCGTCGGCGGCGCTGGTGGCGGATTATTTCCCGGGGCGCCGCCGATCGACCGCGATGAGCATTTTCATGGCGGGACTCGCGGTGGGCGGGGTGTTCGGCATTCTCCTCGCGGGCCAGCTCGACCACGCCTTCGGCTGGCGCGCCGCGTTTCTGACGCTGGCGCTTCCGGGATTCCTCCTCGCGGCGCTGGTGCTCCGGATCCAGGATCCCACCCGCCCGGTCACACCGGCAAAAGAGGGCGCGGATGCGCTGCTCGCGGTGTTCCGGGAGCTCGCGGGTGCGGGCCGGCGGATTCTCTCGACCAGGACGCTGGTGGCGGTCTTCGCCGGCGGCGCGCTCATCTCATTCGGCATGAACGGGCTGGTGGGCTGGGCGCCGACATTCATCTCGCGGGAGATGGCGCTCTCGCCCGCCAAGGCGTCGCTGATCCTTGGAACCTACGGCCTGGCGTTCGGGATCGCCGGAACGGTGGCCGGCGGACTGGTCGCGGACTGGCTGCGCACGCGGGTCCCCGGGGCCAAGCTGATCACCACCGCCATCGGGTTCTTCATCGGGTCGCCGCTGCTCATCTGGCTGCTCTACATCCGCGATCTCAATTGGTTCATTCCGGTCTTCTGCGCGGCGTTTTTCTTCCTCACCTGGTACAACGGGCCGCTCACCGCGGTGATCTTCGACGTGACGCCGACGCGGATTGCCACCACCGTCTCCGGCGCCTACCTGATGTTCATTCATCTGGCGGGTGACGCGGTGGCCTTTCCGCTGGTCGGGTTTCTCTCGGACCGCTTCGGATTGGAGCGCGCGATCATCATGCTCCCGATCGCCTCGCTGATCGGAGCGGCGATCGTGTTGTCCGCGGTGAAGGCGCTGGAGGGGGATACGGCGCGAGCGGCGGCGTGAATTTGGGGGTTGGGGGTTGGGGGCTGGGGTGTGGGGGCTCGGTGCTAGGACGTCATCCTGAGGTCCTGGCTCCTTGGCTGGGACCCTCGGGTTCCCCCCGGCGCGGGGGCCGGGGCGGAGGTACAATCGCTCGGCTGATCAATGGGTCAGTCACTTCGGTGGAAGCGCGGAACCCAGGAGAGAAGAGCCGGCCTGATCGAGCGGGACGGCGCTCGCCGCCGCACGGGATCCTTAACACTTCGACACCCCGACCGTGTCAATCCGACGCCTGCTCGTACTCCTCGTCGCGCACCTAGGATGACGTTTTTGGAATCCTCCCATGCATCCGCTGCTCGACCTTGACGCTTATCCCGTGATCGGACACCAGGGAGCAGCCGGACTCGCTCCCGAGAACACCCGGGCATCCCTGGAGCTGGAGGTGGCGCCGGCGCTCCTGATCGAGCTCAAAACCGTGGAAGTAGCCGAGCCGGTCCGGCGCCTCCTCCTCGAACACCAGGCAGCCGAGCGAGTAGTCCTGGCTTCGTTTCTGGCGGCGCTTCGGCCGTTTCGCGACGGGGGATTCCAGACCGGCGCTTCGCGGAGGGGATTCTCTCGCTTTGGCTCCGCTCGGCCGTCCCCACTCCCCTCATTGTCCGCGCGGCGCCGGGCGGGCCGGCCGGCGCACGTCTGGACGGTCAATGACACCGAGCGGGCCGCCTTCCTGTGGTGCCAAGGGGTTTAGGGGATCATCACCGACTTCCCTGCGCTGATTCTGGCGGCACGCTACCGGCTCATTCCGAAAGCGGCTCCCAGCGTTCGGGCTCGTCTCGCCCCTGACCCCTAGCCCCTATCGCGGCCCACCAACACCCGGGGTATACAGAGACCGGATCCGCTGGGCACGAAACACGTAGCCCGCGTTGCCCTCGATTTGCCAAACCATCCGGCCCGCCGCGTCGTATTCCTCCACACGGCCCGCGGTCCCGAACGACACCAAGGTATGCCCGTCTGGCAGATCCTGGGTCGTGCCACCCAGCAAGGCGGTGACCGGAGCGCTAGGGACATACGACCCAATCAACCGGGCCGTGCGCGACGCCGGGTCGAACGCGTAACGCTCCCCCCGGCTGCCAGTGGGGTCGCCCAGGTTGTCGAGGAGCAGGAGCCGCCCCGCACCGGCCATGCGCACCCCATGCTGCCGGAAGAATGCCTGCGCCGGCACGTCCTGGAAAACGAACTGGTTCCGCAGGCCACCCATCCGCCAGACGATTGCGCCGGTTTGGGTGTCGATCTTGGTAATCTCGCTCAAGCTCCGAAACGAAACGACCAGGTTGCCGTCCGAACCGAGGTCCAGGGAGTTCCCATGGGTCCAATTGACCCTCGACCCGACGCGACTGGCCGAGTCGAGGTCGGTGATCTGGAAGTGGTCGAACGGGCTCCACTGAAAGAGGAGTGCTCCGTCTGCACTCACGTGCTGAATTACGGTGCCGGTCACCTGCGCGTTCGCGACGCCACCAGCACCGGAGAGGTCCATCACCCGGGTTTCATCGCACATGATCCAATAGGCGCCGTCCGACTCCACGATCAGATCGTGAAAGCGTGATGTCAGACCTTGAGCGCATCCGAAGGTCCGGATGACGTTACCCAGCACATCGATCTCGACCCAGGGATCGAGATCCGTTAGCTCCGGAGTGGTGGGCCGCACGACGAAGTGTCCGGTGGGCTGGGCCATGAAGTTGAGCCCCGGACCGTCAGCGAAGCGGTGGTACCAGACTACCCGCCCGGTGTTGTCGATCACCAAACCATACTTGCCGGCGGCAAAGGCGATGTAGCCGGGCAAAGGATCCGGCCCGCTGGCGATGTAACTAGGCAAGTCGGCAGGGAGTGAGCCAGTCGTAATCTCGAGGCTCTCCCCTGCGGCGAGGTACCGCCCCCGGTAGGCAACGACCTGCAGCTGATATTCCGTCTCCGGCACCAGGCCCAGCACCGGGAGAAGTGTGCGGTCACTCGGCAGTGTCCCCCCCGGGCCCAGCGGTTTCACGCTCGGGGTGACGCTCTGGAGAGTCGCTCCGGCCGGACCATAGCGAACGGCCACGCTATCGACGAAACGAGTTCGCACCGCCACGACCGCGCTCAGCACGTTGTTGGGATTGGCGGCTGCCACGCTCGAAAGGATCTGAGGAGGGCGGAGATCGGGCCCGAGGCCGTCGTCGGTCACGCACCCGGCGGTCAGGAGCAGCGCGGCCCCGCGCAGAGCCTGGGCGTTCGTCATGGTCGCCAATCCGAAGAGTAGTCGTCTCGACCCGTCGTGAGCCGTGTAACCCCTGTGCCGTCGGCATTCATGACGAACAACGAGTTGAAGCAACCGGATGTCGTGCACGACAGGGCCGTGAAGGCGAACTTCAGCCCGTCGGGGGACCAACTGGGGTCCCAGGCCAGGAGCCCAGGGCTTACCCGGGTGAGCCCGCTGCCGTCCGGATTCATCAGGGCAAGCTCCAGCGTGTTGTTGAAGCGAGTAGTGTGAAAAGCGATCCTCATGCCGTCCGGCTTCCAGTCGGGCCCCCCATCGTCCGCGGGGTCATCCGTCAGGCGACGAAATCCCGTTCCATCCGGGTTGCTCAGGCAGATATCGCTGTGTCCCTCAACCAACCAACAGGTGAACGCGAGTTGGGTGCCGTCAGGAGACCAGGCCGGGTCTGAGATCCGGAGGAGGCCGGCAAAGAGGGGAACCTTTGAGCGACCGGTGCCGTCCGGGTTGATCAGATACAAACCGTCGAGGTAGCATTCGTAGTAGTAGTCACAATTGATCGCAACGAACGCAAGCTTCGCTCCGTCGGGGCGCCAGACGGCACCCTCATCGAAGGTGGGCCCCCTGGTGAGCTGCGTGCGCCCGGTGCCGTCGACGTTCATAACGCAGACAGAACCGCAGTTATATGCGAGCTTGGCCCCGTCGGGCGACCAGGCCGGCGTCCCTCCCCCAGTGAGGACTTCGATCACCGAGCCGTTCTCCGAGGCGACCGCCACCGAGCCGTTGCGAACGAAGGCGATCTTCCAGAGAGTTACGCAGCGGACTTGAAACATGGTGTGGCTCGTGTCCCTCTCGGCGCCTCCAGCGGTCACCTGCAGCGTCCGGGGGTTGTCCCCCTCGATCGTGCAGTTGCTCGCAACCCCGTCGAGCCGAATGCTGTGGTCCCCAGCGGCCAGTTGCTCGATGGTCACGACCCCGTTGCTCGCCAGTGCCCTTGTCGGCCCGGCGTCCACCCGGACCGTGAAGCCGGTCACATCGCGATCGGATCCCTCGGTTACCGCCGTGACCTCGACGCTCCCGGTCATCGCCAGGCAGCTGATCGCGAAGACCACGGGCGTGACGCTGCCGGCGGCAACGACCACCTGGCGATCGTTCGATCCCTCGACGGTGCAGTTGGCAGCCACATCGACCAAGGTCACCATGTGGCTTCCGGCCCTCAATCGACCAATGGTCAGCGGCGCGCCTGGGGACACGAACGATAGGGCGACTCCATCCACGGCCACGGCAAAACTCGGCACGTCAAGCCCTGTGGTGGCAGCCGTGATCTGAACGCCAGTGGCGACGCAGCCGACCGTAAAGGCGACCACCACCGTGGATCCAGGCGTGACGGTCACTGACTGGAGGCGCGGGCTCACACTGCAGTTGTCCGCCACGCCGCTCAGCTCGATGGTGTGCGGGCCCGGGGCCAACTTGGAGAAGCTCCGAGTTCCATACACGTCTACGGTCTGCCCTGGATTCGCATCCAGCACAAGGACATATCCATCCAGATCGTAATCCCCGCCGGTCGTGGAGACAGTCACCCGGATGGTGCCGGCGGTCGGCCCAGTCGGTCCGGTCGGGTTGCAGCTCGCTGCTGCCACCCACAGGACAGCAACGGGCCAGATACTCAGGTTTCTTGCGCGCATAGGGCCCACTTTGAGAGAGATCATTCCCCGTTCGTCTTTAACGCCACCTGCCCGCAGCGGACTCGCCAGGTCACGCCGATTTCACGCTCTGAGCCGGCGGGCAGCGGGCGCGCCGGAGGTCCATCCTCGACTACGCAGTCCGTGGCCAGGTCTCCGAGCTCGACGACCCGTGCCCCCTCGAGCACGGGGCGTGGCCGAGGTGCGCCTCTTTCATGCAATTGCCCATGGAACACCTCCCAATGGACTGGCGTGTCGAGAGCTGAAGGGGCCTGGCGGTGCGCGAGTTCACGCTCGACTCGGCTACCGTCGGTCAACAGAAAGCCATGCGTCCGGTTGGGACTGAAGGGCCGGAGGGCTCCTCGCTACTCTCTCGCACTCCCGCCGGTCAAGGTGAACCCCGCCCAGTAGAACGGATCCGACGTCCCAGGGCTCCGAATCGCCGAGCGCTGAGCGTTGCTGAGCGCCATCGCCTCGCTCCGGCCCGCCGCCAGTTCCCGATAAAAGTTCTTCATGAGGACCGCCGTGGTCCGGTCCTCGACCGGCCAGAGCGTGGCCAGTACGTGGTCGGCCCCCGCGGAAAGAAATGCGCGCACCAGACCTACCCAATCATCTCCGGCGGGTACGTCGTCCAGGGCTCCGGACCCAAGGCCGGTCTGACAGGCGCTCAGGACCACCAGGCGTGCCTTGAGGCCGAGCGCAAAGACTTCGTGGACCTCGGGCGTCCGTCTTCCGCACCCGAGGGTGCCAGCTCGACGAACGAAAACAACGGGTTGTGCTTGTTGAGGACACCGTACGTCGCGTCGTGGTGATGGCGAGTTCGCCGGGCGCCGGGACAGGCCTGCTCGTTTCGACCGGTGAGCCGCAGGCGGCCGCGAGGGACGCCAGGAGCGCGAGGCGAGGGAGGTGTGAGCGGTCCACCTTCTTACCTCTGATACCAGTAGTTCAACTCCACATACGCCAGCCCCCGATCCACCCGGAACCGAACCGGGGAGGATTGCCAGGGCAGAAGCCGCCACATTCTGTTCACCGGAACAAGGAACACTTCGTATTCGCCGGCCGGGGCGCCGCGCACCTCGACGTGCCACCGGTCGCTTGGCATGAAGAGCGAATAGCGGACCCCTGCCGTCGCGGTCCCGGCGATTCCCTGCACTTCAACCGCGGCGTCAACCCCACCCCAGTACCCGCTATCACAGTCCCCCCAGTCTTGAGCGGTGGGCGGGCCGCTGAAGCCCCATGGACAGCTATGGATTGCGATGATGATGAAGGGCGCCACGGGGCGCGGTACCATCTCAGGAACGATGACAGTCTGGTTCGGCAGCACCGTGACGGTGATCATGGTGTCGGCGTACAGCCGCATAGAGGGGAATGGCCACGACCAAGGATGCATGCCGCTGAAGACGAGCGTCCACGTTCCGGCAACCAATCCCTTGAACTCAAAGGGCTCGGCTCCCTGTGTCCAGGCGAATAGGGCCGAATGCCCTGGACCAGCCGCGGCGATGTAGACAGGCCACGCCTCCGCGCCTGCGCGAGGGGGAGAACCGTTCCCATCTGCGGGGTACCCACTGCCACTCCCGCGGACCACCCCAGTGAGCGATCCATACCCGAGTGCGCCGGGTTGCGCCGCCGCCGTGATGAAGGAGATGCTCGCCCCAGCTTCGAGTGGTGTTCCCTCGGTATCCCGGATGCCGGGCCCGAGCACCAGCTCGTATTCCGTGGCACCCGCCAGATCCGCGGCCGGGGTGAACTCGACGGTCGTGTGCTCCGGGTTCGCGAACCCGAGCTGACCGGGCACCTGAGTGCTCCCCGAGCGCAGCACGAAGTCCTGCGGGGTGAGCGAGGCGGCGTCGATCGGCTCGCTGAACACCACCTGAATCCTCACATTGACCGCCACGTCCCGCTTGTTCTTCTTGGGCTCGGTCCGGATGATGACCGGCAGCCTCCGCGACGGGACCACAAACACGAAGCGCGATTCCAGTCCGTCGCCCCCTGTCGCCGTCACTGTGATGGAGTCGCCTGCGATCGCCGGAACCGCCACCGGATCCAGTCCCCCGTCCACCAAGGCAGCGGGGACCACAACACCGTTGCGGTGGACCCGAATGAGGACGACGGTCACACCGGGCAGCGTACCCGGAACCAGTGAGACAAAGGCGACTGGATGAGAGCCGGAGCTCGCCTGGGCCACGTTACTGCCGGCGGACCCGATGGCGATGGAATTCGACACCACGAACGGGCCAGCGCCGGTCAGCGGCGGGGTTGTGGTCGTTTCCACCGGCGAGCCGCAGGCGGCCGCGAGGGACGCCAGGAGCGCGAGGCGAGGATATCTCACGGGCGCCATGCCGGGCTGTGCCCGTTAGTCACGATAAGACCCCCGGCACTGCCGTCCGCCCGCACGTACCGGAGGGCAGGCCTGCACGCCTCACAGGTCACCGACGAGAACGCAATCGTTCTGCCGTCCCGCGACCATGCCGGGTTCGCAAAGCCTCCGGCCTGCGCGAGGATTGTCAGGCCGGACCCATCGGCATTGATGACCGCGACCGCGCTCTCGGGGTAGCAGTGGAACCACGACCAACGGGCACAGGCGACGACGGCAATCTTCTGCCCATCGGGCGACCAGGCTGATTGCCAATAGTCGGTCGAGGGGTCGAAGAATGGACCTTCCAGCAGCGTTCGAATGTCGGTTCCGTCGGCGTTAGCGACGTACAGGTCATACATAACGTCGTAGGCCCGCCAATCGCTCGTGAAGGTGATCTTCCGGCCGTCCGGCGACCAGGCCGGGTTGCCGTCCCAGCCGGGACGATTGAGGACAACCCTGCTCCCCGAGCCGCCGTCGGCGTCGACCACAAACACGCCGAGGCTTCCATCCTGGACAGACTCGAACGCGATCGTCCGCCCGTCGGGCGCCCAGGCCGGTTCGAGGTTGTATCCGCCGTTGGTGCGCCGGACCATGTTGGAACCGTCCGCGTTCATGACATAGATATCCCATGTGTCCCGGACATCCCCTATCTCCCGGCCGGAAGGGTTGCTGGCAAACGCGAGACGCTGCCCGTCGGGCGACCACGCCGGGCTGGCGTTCGACACCCCAGGCCCGGTGTGGGTCAGTTGCACCAGGCCGGTGCCATCCGAATTGACCAGGTATATCTGACCATCCCTCTCAAACGCCAGCTGGGTGACCGGGCCCGGGGCGCACGTCACCGTGAACACGATATTCGCCGACCTACCTGAGGCGACATTGACTTTCCGCGGGTTAACTTCCGCCACCGGGCAGTTCACTCCGGCACCGGTCAGGGCGACGGTGTAAGTGCCGGCGATCAGATCTCCGATGGTGATGCTCCCATTCACTGCGGTAGGGTGCTCGGACCCATCGTCAATGCTGATCCAATACCCGCTGGCAGGAACACCCACCCCCGTCGTCATGGTGGTGACGATGATTGCGCCGGGTTGGACCGGCGCCGCTGCGGTAGTGAAGACGATGGTTTCCCCGGTTTCGAGTGCCGTCCCCTCGAGGTCCCGGATACCGGGGCGCAGCACCAGCTCGTAGTCCGCCGCGAACGCCAGCGCCTCGGCCGGGGTGAACTCCACGATCGTGTGCTCCGGGTTCGCGAACCTGAGCTGCCCAGCCACCGGGCTGCCGCCCGAGCGCAGGTCGAAGTCCTCCTGGGTGAGAGAGACGGCGTCGATCGGCTCGCTGAACACCACCTCGATCCGCAGATTGACCGCCACGTCCCGCTTGTTCTTTCGGGGCTCGGTCCGGATGATGACCGGCGGCTTCCGGGGCGGGACCCGAAACATGAATCGCGACTCCGGTCCCTCGAGCCGGGTCACCGTCAAGGTGATGGTGTCACCTTCGATCGCCGGAACCGCCACCGGATCCAGGCCCCCTTCCACCAGGTCGGCGGAGACTACCACCCCGGTGCGATGGGCTCGGATGCGAACGGCGATGCCACCGGGCAGCGTACCCGGAACCAGAGAGACAAAGGCGACGGGGCCAGGGCCGGAACTCCCCTGGACCACGTTGCTGCCCGCGGACCCGATGGCGACGGAGTTCGACACCACGAACGGGGCCGCACCGGTCAGCGGCGGCGGGGTCGGGGGCGGCGGGGGCGTAATCGTTTCGACGGGCGAGCCGCAGGCGGCCGCTAGGGACGCCAGGAGCGCGAGGCGAGGGAATCTCATGGACGCCATGCCGGCTTGTTCCCGTTGGCCACGATGAGGCCCTCGGCGCCGCCGTCAGGGAGTACGAACCGGATGGACGGTTGGCAGTCCGGGCAGTCCGACCCGAACGCAATGGTTCGGCCGTCTGGTGACCACGCCGGATACCCATAGCTCCCGGTTTGCGCGATCACTTTCAGGCCCGAGCCATCGGCATTCACGACGGCGATTTCGGCCCTGGCACCGTTGGCGTCCAAAAGGAAGGCGGTAACCGCGATCTGCTGCCCGTCGGGCGACCAGGTAGGTTCGTAATGGGTGATCCTGGGAAACCCCGGTCGAACCTCCAAAAGCGGGCGGATTCCGGATGCGTCCGCGTTCATGACCCAAAGGTCATAGAAAGGGAGGGAGTACGGGGGGAAAGGCTCTAAGAACCGCCAGTTGCTCGAGAACGCGATCTGCGCGCCGTCCGGTGACCAGGCCGGATTGCGGTCATAGCCGGGACTATCGAGGAGCACCCTGCTCTCCGGACCTCCATCGGCATCGATCAAAAAAATGCCGCCCTCGTCCCAGTCGTCCTTGAAATGAGTGAACCCCAGCGTGCGGCCATCGGGCGACCAGCTCGGCTCCGAGCAATCGCAGCCCATGGTGCGCCGGACCACGTTCGAGCCGTCCGCATTCATGACGTAGATGTCCGAGCTGCCGCCCCCGTTGCTGGCAAACGCAAGACGCTGCCCGTCGGGCGACCACGCCGGAGCGTCGTTCTCTCCAGTGTGGGTCAGCTGGACCAGGCCGGTGCCATCCGAATTGATCAGATAGATCTGACCATCCCTGACGAACGCCAGCTGTCTCACGGCCGCCCAGGCGCACGTCACCACAAACTCCACGCTCGACGTCTCGCCGGACGCGACGGTGGCCAGGCGGGGGTTGGTTCCTGCTACCGAGCAATTGGCGTCCACGCCGTTCAGCACAATGGTGTGCGTGCCAGGGGGAACGTCTCTGATAGTGGTGTTGCCATTCCCCCCGATGGCCTGCACGCTGTCGCCGTCAACACTGATCCAATACCCGGTCGGCAACCCCAGGTCGGTCACGTTTGTCGTGGTGGTGATGGCGAGTTCGCCGGGCGCCGGGACAGGCCTGCTCGTTTCGACCGGGGAGCCGCAGGCGGCCGCGAGGCCCGCCAGGAGCGCGAGGCGAGTGAGGTGTGAGCGGTCCACCTTCTTACCTCTGATACCAGTAGTCGAACTCCAGATACGCCAGCCCCCGATCCACCCGGAACCGAACCGGGGAGGATTGCCAGGGCAGAAGCCGCCACATTCTGTTCACCGGAACAAGGAACACTTCGTATTCGCCGGCCGGGGCGCCGTGCACCTCGACGTGCCACCGGTTGCTTGGTATGAAGAGCGAATAGCGGACCCCTGCCGTCGCGGTCCCGGGGATTCCCCGCACTTCGACCGCGGCGTCAACGCCACCCCACGACGGGCCCTCGCCATCACACTCCCCCCAGTCCTGTAAGGTGGGCGGGCTGCTGAAGCCCCATAGGCAGTGCTCGATTGCGATGATGATGAAGGGCGCCACGGTGCTCGGCACCATCTCAGGAATGATTGTCGTCTGGTTCGGCAGCACGGTCACCTTAACCAAGGTGTCGGCGAACAGACGCATAGGGAATACACCCGACCAAGGATGCATGCCGCTGAAGACGAGCGTCCACGTTCCGGCAACCAATCCCTCGAACTCGAAGGTCCCGGTCTCCTCTGTCCAGGCATATCGAACCGTTTGCCCTGGCCCGGAGATGGCAATGAAGACCGGCCACTGATCCGCGCCTTGGCGGGGTGGCATTCCGTTCCCATCTGCGGGGTACCCACTGCCATTCAGGCGGACCACCCCAGTGAGCGATCCGAACCCGAGTGCGCCGGGTTGCGCCTCTGTCGTGATAAACGAGATGCTCGCCGCTGCTTCGAGTGGTGTCCCATCGGTATCCCGGATGCCGGGCCCGAGCACCAGCTCGTATTCCGTGGCACCCGCCAGATCCGCGGCCGGGGTGAACTCGACGGTCGTGTGCTCCGGGTTCGCGAACCCGAGCTGACCGGGCACCTGAGTGCTCCCCGAGCGCAGCACGAAGTCCTGCGGGGTGAGCGAGGCGGCGTCGATCGGCTCGCTGAAGATCACCTGGATGCGGATGTTGAGCGGCACGTCCCGCTTGTTCTTGACCGGCTGGGTCCGGACGATGACCGGTGGTTTCCGGCCCGGAACCTTGAACCGGTACGCCGAGACCGTCCCCCCGGATTGGGTCAGCGTGAGGGAAATCGTGTCCCCCTCGACCGCCGGGACCGCCACCGGATCCAGACCACCGTCGTGCAAGGCCGCGGACACCACCTCTCCGCTGCGCTCGACCCGGATTCGGACGCCACTCCCCTCGGGCTGCGCGCCCGGAGGCAACGAGACATAGAACACCAGCCCGGTAGCAGAGCTCGCGTTTGCGGCAGCACCGGCCGCCCCGCTCGCCACCGGATTCGACACCACGAATGGACCCGGACCGGATAGGGACGCGGCCGGCGGGGGGGGTGGGGGCGTGATCGTTTCGACCGGGGAACCGCAGGCGGCCACCAGGGACGCCAGGAGTGCAAGACGAGGGAGGTGCGTGCTGCGGGTCATGTGCCCCTCAAACAGTCGGAGAATGTCGGTGATACGGTTGTCAGGCGGTGCTTTGCTCAGGCAATGCCCTACCGCCCGCCGATGACTTCAAAACCCGCCCAGTAGTACGGATGCGCGGTGGCCGGTCTCGCCAACATGGCGCGCTGGGCCACGGCGAGGGTGCGGGCCGGCTCGGCTCCCTCCCCGTACTGCTCGTAAAAGCGCTGCATCAGCGTGGCCGTGGCACGGTCCTGCACCGCCCAGAGACTCGCCATCACGTTTTTCGCGCCCGAGGTGAGAAAGGCGCGCGAGAGCCCCACCCAGTCGTCGCCGGCCGGGACGTCGGTTAGCGCCCCCGAGGCGAGCGCTGTCTGGCACGCCGCCAACACGACGAGATCCGCGACCAGCGTGAAGCCGAACACCTCGTGCGCCTCGAGCCGGCCGTCGCCCTGGCGATCGGGCGCCAGATCGATGAACGAGAAGAGGGGATTCTGCTTGTTGAGCACGCCGTATGTCGCGAGATGGATGAGCCGTCGCCCCGGGGCCTCCCGTCCGAATGCCGCTTCGGTCGCCGCGGCACCCGTCAGCACCCGGACATCGCGGCCGCCCACACGCGCCAGCGTCGCGATCTCCTGGCGAGATGCCGGCAGCCGGTCCGGGTGTGGCGCCAGGGCAAGAATGCCCGAGCCGGTACCCCGCCCCTTTGTCTTGCCGAGAGCGATCCACGCCGAGGCCGACGGCGTGAGGGAGATCTGGTAGCGCTGAATCAGGAACCGGGGCGGCCCGTCCGTCTCGATCAGCGCCGAAAACGGCAGGTAGTGAAGCTCGGCGTGGGGGATGATCGTCAGGCGCGTCTTGCCGGCCAGGAGGCCGGTGGCCTCGATCGGTTCGATGAGGTTGCGATGCAACTGGCGCAGTGGGGCGCGCCACATTGCATCGAGTGCGGCGCCGCGAGGTTGCAGTGCGCCACGGGCGAACTCCACCCGACGAGCAACGTCGTGGTGGGTGACGCCCAGGGGAATGCCGACCAGGGTGTCGCGAGTGATCACATAGACAAATGATCCGGCGTCGCTGAGGAGGTACTCCAGCATGGCCTCATCGTGCCGGAGCTTCTGCGCGACGATTTGCCAGGTGATGGCCTCCGGCGACACCAGCGCCGCGTGCCTCGGCGCGCGCTCTCGAATCTCGAGCTGGAGTGCGGTGTAGGCCGCCTGGGACTGGAGCAGCGCCTCCCGGGAAACCGCGCCTGCCCGAACGACCTCGGGTCCGCGGCTGACCCGGCTCTCCGGTGCGGCGGCTTCCACGGCTCGCGCCATCTCGCCGATGCGACGACGCAGGTCCTGTTCCCGGGCGATCAGGTCGGCGGTGGTGTCGCGCGGCGGGGCAACCCGCCCCAGGGACAGCAATTCCACCATCTCGCGCGCGCGCAGCGCCTCGCTGACGGCGAACGACGCCGCGACGCGCCCGCGATCGAGCTCCAAGGCCGCCAGTCGCTGGTACGGTTCCCACTTGTCAGCGAGCAATCCGGAGCGCCGCTCGGGCAGTCGCAACGATGCCCCCACCCGCTCGATGTCCGCAATGCTCGCCCGCAGTTCTTTCGCCGCTTCCTCCGCCCCGCCGAGACGTGCCCGTACGGCGGCCAGGCCGGCATGGATGCGCCAACTGATGTCCGGCACGGCCCGGGCTCCGAGCCGGGCGAGCGCGGCGCGATACAGCGCCTCCGCGGCGGCGAAGCGCCCCGCACTCGATTCCAGGTCGGCGCGCTGGTTCAGGGCCGCCGCGCTGGCGACCCGATCACCCAGGCGATCGAATTCGGCGCCGGCACGCTCGAGGTGACGTCGTGCCAGGGCAGTGTCTCCCGCCTCCGCGGCCACGCCGCCGAGCGCCACGCGAGTGATTGCGGCACTCCGTCCGTCGCGCATCGCCGTCTGCTCCCGCAGCGCGGCATCGAGCATCGCGGTAGCTCGAACGGTGTTGCCCTGGGCGAGATACAGCATGCCGAGCCCGTGCCGTGCGGCCGCCCCGCCTTCCGAGGCGCCCGACCGGGCGTAGTGCGCTGCCGCGGTGGTGTAGAGCGCCTCCGCCTCGGCATGCCGATTGAGGCGCATCGCGAGATCGGCCAGTGCGAGCGCATGACTCCCGCGAACTTCCGGTGCCACCTGGAGCGATTCCCCCACCGCCTGGCCGCGGCGCAGCTCATCGATCGCCTGCTGCAACAATCCCTGGGCAGCGAGCGCCGATGCCAGGCGCTGCCGCACGGCCAGCGCCTCGTCGACCGGTCCAGTGCGATCCAGGATCTCCACCGCGGCGGTGAAACTCTCGAACGCTGCGGGATAGTCCCCCCGCCGGAGGCTGAGCTCGCCGAGTCCGTCCAGCGCGCTGGCCGACTCGGCGGAGTCGCCGGCAGCCAGCCAGAGAGCCAGCGCTTCGCGATAGTCTGCGTCGGCCCGTCCGAAGGCACCGACCGCTGCGGCGAGCCCCGCCAGGTTGACGAGATTGGTTGCCATAGCGCCGGCGCGCCCGGCCCGGCGGTTGATCGCGAGTGCCGCCTCGAGCTGCCGACGAGCGTTATCGGCGTCGCCGGCCGCACGGGAGAGGGATGCGATGTTGTTGTAGTCGGCCGCGAGCCCGCGCGAGTCACCAATTCTCCCTCGCAGCTCGATGACGCGGGCATATTGCGCCCGCGCTCCCGCCACATCGTCGCGCGCTTCGCTCAATCCCGCCAGCTCCGACACGGCGTTGGCCGTCACCCGCAAGTCACCCGCGGACTCGGCGAATTGCCGTGCGCGTGTCAGATGATCGAGCGCGCTGTCGGCTCGGGATTCGCGCGCCAGCGCGGCGCCGATATTGCCAAGGAGTGCGGCGATGCCGGCGGAATCGGGAATGGTGCGCGCACGCGCCAGCGCCTGCCGCCAGACCGCGATCGCCGCGCGCGGACCGTCGCGACCCAACGTAGCGTTGCCGGCAATCCGGACGCTGTCGGCCCATACCCTCGCCGAACGCTGCGCGGGAGACCAGACGGCAAAGCGCGCCACTTCGCGGACCAGGAAGTCGTCGCGCCAGGCCGCCTGGTACGCCGCGGCAAGGCGCCGCGCGGCCCGCAGCTCGGCAGTTCGGCTCGACGAGTCGCCGCGGGTGGCGCCGGCGAGGGCCTTACGGAACGCGTCTCGGACGTCAACGGATTGATTGCGAATTTCCCGAGCGAGTGCGACGTCGGTGAGTCGCGTCATCCGGCGGCCGAGCGAATCAATCGGCGGTGCCCGCGAGAAGAACGCCGCGGGGGTGGCGGCGGGCGCAGTCGCGGGGCGGGCGGCCTGCGGCTCCGGCGCCGCCAGGATCCGGAATTCGAAGAGCTCCGAGGTGGACCAGCGATCCCACTCGGTGCGCGCCGCGACCTTCCAGTGGTAGGTGCGACGGGGAACGAGGCGGACCGAGTCGGGGAGCATCGCCACGGTGTCGCCGAGCTGGACCTCGAACAGCACGGTGCCGGTGGAGTCGAACAGGGTCGCCCGGTAGCTGCTGGCGCCGTCGACCCGGCTCCAGGTGAACGCGCTCGCTCGCCGAACCTCGCCGACCGGCTCGATCCCGACCGGGGCCGTGGTCGCTGTGAGGGTGGGGTCGCGCTGGGTGTTCGGGTCGACCGCAGGTTCGCGAGGCAAAACGACGAGCAGGAGCGTCGCGGCCACCGCCACCAACCCGAGCGCCCCAAGCATCGCGCGCTTGGGCCGGAGTGACTCGGCCTGGGTGCGGGCCACTTCCGCCGCGATCGCCGGTTCGCCGAGCAGGGCCACCAGGGCGGCCAGCTGTTTCCGACACGAATCGCAACCAGCCAGATGAACGATGGCGGCGTCCCGGGCTGCCCCGTCGGCGCTCCCCTCCGCGATCCGGGCGAGCTCCAGCTCGTCGAGACAGCGGCCGGTGCCGTCCGGCGGGTCGGGCGGGGCCAGGCGCAGTAGATCGGCAGCCGTCAGGGGAGTCATGTCGGGGTGATACGGCCCACTCTCGCCGGATTGCTCATCAGAGGTCGCCACGGCCGATCCCTTTCCGCTCCAGCGTGGCGCGCATCGCTTCGAGAGCGCGGTGAACGCGATTGTAGACGGCTTTCGCGTTGGGCCAACCGACGATCGACGCGACCTCAGCGGCCGGCAGCTCATCTATCACAAACAGTTGCACGGCCAGGCGGACGTCGGCGGGCTGTGTGGCCAGCGCGGCGGCGAGCCGGTGAGCCAAATCGGTGACTTCCGCCGGATCGGCGACCGGGACAGCGAACTCGGGCAGGAGGGGCATCGGCTCGGGGCGGCGAGCCGGCAACAGCTCCGGGCATGGGTGCGATTGTCTGACGAGGCGAATTTCCCGGAGGAACTCGGGGAAGGACATCGTGGGTCCGCTGCGGGCGCGGACCTGCTCAAAGGCCTCGGCTCGAGAGAGTCCGCCGAGGCAGAGCGCCGAGTAGATCTCGCGATGGAGCCCGGATAGGTCGGAGGGAATAGTTGGGCGGCGGCGTCCCTCGACCCTGCGCAGCCAGTCAATCACCAGGTTGCGCACGACGATGACCAGCCAGGTCGAGACCGCGGCACCCGATGGGGAACGCTCCGAATAGCGACGCAGGCGGGCGAAGTTGTCGGCGGTGAGTGCGATGCACACGCTGGCAAACACGTCCATGACATCGTCATGGTCGTGCAGCAGCCGCCGAATCGTCGCGAGGATCAGCCGGCGATAGCGTTTCTCAAAGAGATTCCACGCGGCCTGTCCATCGCCATCATCGAGCTGGGCAAGCCAGGCTTCCATCGCTCAGAAGCGCGATGCGGACAGCTTGACATCGGATTCCGCCCACGCCTTCGTAAACCGCTGCTCCACCGCCGCCGCTTCGGCGCTGCGGCCGGCTTTCAGCAGCGCGGCGCCCAGCGAGTGGCGGATCGCGGCGAAGATGAGCCGACGGTACCTGGCGATGAATTCATCCCACGCCGCGACCGCGTCGCCGGACTGGAGCAGCGTTTGCCAGGACTCCACGGCGCCACCTCCTCGCGGACATCGGGCGGCGGGTTCTACCGGCCCGACTCACGCCAAGTCTAGCGCCGACCCTCCCCGGTTGCTAATTCGAGGCGCGCAACACCAGCGCCGCATTAATCCCCCCGAACCCAAACGAATTGCTCAGCAGAAACTCCGGCGCCGCGGCGGCGCCGTCGCCCTGTACGTAGTTCAGCTCGCAGGTCGGATCGGGGTCCTGCAGGTTGACGCTGGGCGGGAGCCATCCGCGCCGGCTGGCCAGCGCGCAGATGGCGGCCTCGATGGCGCCGCTCGCCCCCAGCGCATGCCCGAAATACCCCTTGGTGCCACAAAACGGAACCCGCTCCGCGTGCCCGTCCAGCGCGCTCCGGATAGCGATCGTTTCGGTGGGGTCATTGAGCGGCGTGGACGAGCCGTGGGCGTTGACGTACCCGACCGCTTCCTTGGGAACGCCGGCGCCTTCGAGCGCGATCTTGAAGGCGCGCGCGGCCTGTCGACCGTCGGGCCGGGGCGCCGTCATGTGATGGGCGTCGTTGCTCAGTCCGTAGCCCACCAGCTCGGCGTAGACCGTTGCCCCCCGCGCGCGCGCTCCTCCAGCACCAGCACCGCCGCGCCTTCTCCCATCACGAACCCGGGTCGTCGCGGGTCCGTCGGTACGTCTCCTCCGGCTCGTCGGATCGGACCCTGCAGGACAACGTGGTGTGTACCAGCTACTGCTGCTGCCACGCCCCCAGGCAATTGACAACGTCTCCCGCTGGCGGTTTCAGCTCACCGCGAGCTACCGGTATCGAACCTGAACGGACAGGACCCCTCGGCCCCTGGCTCCCTGACCCCCCTGGCCCCCTGTCCCCACGCTCCCTGCAACCCCCACGCAGCACCCTGCACTCAGGATCCAGCATCCAGCATCCAGCATCAAGTCACAATCTCTTGCCAGTCAATGGTTTAGGCGCTACCCTCTCCCCGGCATGTCTCCTGCTCCTCCCGGCTGCATGCCCGGTAACGGCGCCACCCATCCTGGCGGGACGACTTCGGTCCTTCCGGGGGATCCGCTCGTTCCCCTTCTTCCACTCGAAGGGGGCGCGCCCGACCCGGTCGCCATCACGACCTGGCACCAGGCGTTGGGCGCGAGCACCGCCGTCGAGGTACCCCACGACCTCTTCGCTCTCTGGCTCTTCTCGGCGTCGGGTGGGATCGTGCTCCTTGGCCCGGAGGCGCTGGCGCGAGACCGGATCGATGTTCCGATCCCCGACCCGGCGCTCCGGCAGGACCAGCTCTTCAAGCTCGAAGAAGTCTTGCGCCGCGCGAAGTACCCCTCGGCGATCGCTGTACCGGTGCGTCGTGACGGCCGCGATGTCGCGGTGATATTGCTCGGAAGTTTCCAGCGCGCCGCCTTCGGCCCGGCGCAGGCGCTCGCCCTGCACCGGCTGGCCGCCGCGCTCGAAACCACGCTATCATCGCTCGCGCTGGTCATGCCTTCGGTCACGACGCATTCGGCGGTCGAGCCGGCGATGTCGGCGGAGGAGCTCCCCGGCCACCTCGCACGCGCCTCGGTCGAGTCGGTGAGCGGTCCCGATCTGGTCCGCCGGGCGAGTGGCGTACTCTATCCCTTGCTCCCGCACGATCGCGTGGAGATCCTCGCCGTCTCCGCGGAAGGATCGCTCGTCCCGCTCTCGGGCGGCGCGCCGAGACGACGCTGGTCTTCCAGCGGGGGCACCGTCGAGCCGTTCGCCGCCATCGTGGCACGG
Source organism: uncultured Gemmatimonas sp. (assembly GCA_964439025.1). Lineage (GTDB taxonomy): Bacteria > Gemmatimonadota > Gemmatimonadetes > Gemmatimonadales > GWC2-71-9 > JABFSM01. The sequence continues at coordinate 25,318 of CAYTMW010000008.1, forward strand.
TTCGGTCATGCGCCGACCCTCCTGATCGAAGACCCGAACGGAATCGGCGGGGGATGCCACTGGGTGGTGGGAAGCGGGGCGGCCGCGGCCCAGCCGGCCCGCGCCGTGCTGGGCGCGCGGCTCACCGTGGGGGGACAGGTGGTGGGGTACCTGTTGCTCGGTAGTGTGGCGGAAGACGCCTACCGTCCGGAGGACGAGGATACTCTGGCGCTCGCCGGGCTCCTTCTCGCGCCCCGCGTGCAGGGACTCCGGATGGCCGTGGCGCTCGAGGAGCACCAGACACCGGGTACCAGGACGGCGGAACCATCGCCCCTGGTTACGTCCGTCGAAGCCCTCGCCGGCACCTCACACCTGGGAGATGCGCTCCGCCTGTTTCGTGAAGGGCTGGCCATGGTCCTGCCCCACCAAGGGATCTCGATTCATCTGCGCTGGGGTGAAGACGAGGTCATCGCGATCGATCCCGATGCGCCCCGGCCGTTCGCCGACGTGCCGAGGATTCCCCTCGGATCGTTCGCGGGCGCCCCGGTCATCCGGGGTGACCGGGAGTGGCTGGTGCGGTCGGTGGAGGGGGGCGAGGAGGTCATCGTGCAGCTTCCCGTGGCGGGCCGGGCGGTGGGGTCGCTGAGCGTGCTGGGAAAAAACTTCGTGTCGCCACGGGACGCCGCGATGACGGCGCAGCGCTTTGCCAGCGTCCTGGCACCCCATCTGGAGCTGCTCCGCCGGACGCTCGTTACCCCTCCACCCGCCGGACCACAGAAAAAACGCTGACCAGGATCAATAGCAACCCACAGGCGCAGACGATGGCCGCACCCGTCGGCAAATCCAGCCAGTACGACGCCGAGAGTCCCAGCAAGCTCGCGGTCGCCGCGGTCCCCCACCCGATCGCCAGCCGCCCCATCCATCGCGTCGCCAGCATCACCCCACAGACCGCAGGCACAATCAGGTACGCGAAGGTCAGCAGCACGCCCGCCACACGCACGAAACTCACCACGACCAGGGCGAACGCCGCGTAGAACAGGAAGTCCCACCGCCGGACCTTCAGCCCCTGCGCAAACGCTGATTCAGGGTCGGAAGAAATCAGCGCAAACCGTTTGTGGAACGCGGCATAAAACACAGCCAACACCCCAAAAATGACGGCCCGTTGGCCTACTTCCGCCCCCGTCACGTTGAGGATATCGCCGGTCAACAAGTGCTCAAGCTCCTCCTTCCCCCCCGCCACCCGGCTCAACAAGAGAATCACCCCCGCCGCGGCGACCACGAAGGTGATGCCGATGATCGCCTCCTGTGGGACGGGGCTTTTCTTGCTGCTGCGCGACCAGCTGAAAAGCGCCGCTCCCAGGAATGTCACGCCGAGCGAAATCCAAAACGTGATGCGATCATCGAAGTGGTACCCCATGATCAGTCCCACGCAAGTGCCCAGCGTCGCCACCTGCGCCAGCGCGAGGTCCACAAAGATCACCTCGCGCTTCACCACGTGCAGCCCGAGGTAGACCAACAGTGGCGGCAGGATGAGGCACGCCGCCAACGGCCATTTCATGACCTGCCACACCACCCCGAGATCCACGGGCATCATTTCTTCTCCTGCAAGGCGGTGGCCAGCGTTCGCACCATGTAATCCATCAGCGCAAAATAGGTTTCGGTTCCTTTGAGTGCGCCCGGCTGCTGCCCGATATCCAGCACCACCGCGTTGGTCTGACGCGCCACAGTTTCCGCCGTCCTGCGATTCTGGTATGGCTGCACGAGAATTACCCGCGCACCGGACGCCTTCATGGTGGAGATGACCTTCGCCAGATGCGCGGGCGAGGGGGCGATGCCAGGCTTGGGCTCGAGGGTTTCGACGACCTCCAGCTTGAACCGCTCGGCCAGATAGACGAAATCCTTGTGGTAGGTCACGATCTTCGCGCCGCGGTACGGCGCGAGTTGCTTCTGCCACTCGGCCAGCTTCACGTCGAGGGTGGCATTGAATCTGGCGAGGTTGGCTTTGTAAAGATCCGCCGATTTCGGATCGACCTGCGCGAAATGGCCGGCAATCTGGGCAACAATGAGCTTCACATTCAGAGGATCCAGGAGAAAATGCGGGTTGCCGTACGGGTGCACATCGCCCCTGGAGCGATCGAATGTCACTGGCACTTCGAGCATCCGCACGCCGTGCGACGCCACGATCCGGCCCGGGGCGCCAGGGGCGATTTTGGAGTTTCGGGAGCTCTCCAGCAGCGGTGGCAGCCAGCCGATCTCCAGCTCCGCGCCGCCTTCGATGAGCACGTCGGCGCGATTGAGCGTGACGATGTGGCTGGGTCTGGCGTCCACGTAGTGCGGGTCTTCCGTCGGTTTGGCGAGCGCCTTGATCTGCACGGCGGTGCCGCCGATTTCCCGGGCGAGCGCCGCCAGATCGGGCGTTGTGGCCACGACGCTGAGCTTGTCCGCGAAGGAGGGTGTTGCCGGACCCGGCAAGGCGAGCAGCGCCGCCGTGGCGAAACGAAGTCGGGCTATCGCAGTCATAGGAGTATCGTCGCTTTTAGAATTTGTGTGAAGCGTGCGCACCCAGCAGGAACTCGAACTGCATCCATACCGAGTGATCGCGGCCGATGCCCTGGCGATGGTCGTAGTTGTATTGCAGCCGCAGCTTCGAGAATTCGGTCGGATACCAGGTCAGATTCGGCGAGAGCCGAAAACGATCGGCGCGCAGCTCCGAATCGAACGCGGCCTCGTTGCCACTGGCGAATTCGCCGCGCAGTCCCGCCACCACGCGGGGCTTGATGCCCCATAGTACCTGGGAGTAAAACCCCCGGTCGCTGAGCATCTCGGCGAACAGCGTGACCATCGGATCATCGGCAGATACGCGCTCGGCCGCTTGGTACCGGCGGTAGAGCAGTTCGGTCTGCAATGAGACGAATGGGAAGCCCTGCGCCGCCGTGGCGGACTTCCATTTCCAGTACACGTCGGCACCGTAGATCCGCGTGCGGGCGCGAGGCCCGGAACTATTGGGGCCAAATGCCGCCGACGCCCCCAGCAGCAGCGTTTGCGTCGCGGTCAAGTCGACCGACGTGGCGATCCGCGGCACCAGCAGGAAGTCTTGCAGTCGTTCCACCTCGCGCGCGCCGGGGACGCCCCCATGGATCTCTGATGACTCATCCGAGCGAAAACTGAAGGCCGTGCCGCCGGCGCTGTTCAGAACGCTCACCATGGCCTCGGTGTACCACGACGTCGGCGCGAGCCAGGAGACTCTGGCGCCCTGGCTCCGCAGTCCGTCGGGGCCGAACATGCGATTGAGCACCAGCGGCTGGTCGACAAAGGCCCAGGAGTGGGGGTGCTGCGGATTCTGGCGGCCAAACTCGGTAAAAAACTGCCCGGCCTTGATCTGCAGGTTACCGGGCAGCGAGGTGGTCAGGAAAAACATCTCCTCCAGCTCAACGCCGGTCTCGCCGCTTTGGTCGATTTTGTAGACGAAATTACTGAAACCCTTGAAGTAGGGATCCACCGCCCCATCGAGCGCAAGTTCCACGTTAGGAATCGTAAAGCCGCGCACCCGAGGATCGTGATCACCGAGTTGGAGCGAGCCGACATCAGGCTCGCTGGACCAGCCGAAGTCCATAATTCCGACGAACCCGATGTTCATGTAGGCACCGGCCGGGCGAACCTGCGGGGCCTGCTGCGTCACCGGATCTTGCGGGAGCCGCCCGCGTCCCGCCGATTCAGGCCTTGCATTCGGCGCCCGGAGTTGGGCCCGCGCCTGGGCGGCGCTGTCGGCGCGGGTGCTGTCGGGTCGCTGGGCGGCGGACTGCCCGACGCCCAGCAGTGCCACCGTCATCGCAATGATCAGTGTTCGCATGATCCCTTGTCCGGTTGACTTCTGAACGAAAAACTACCGGGCGTTCAGACGGAGAGAGGGGGGGCTCGCGAGAGGTTGGTGGAGGCGGGGGGCGCTGGCGGCAGGTCCGGAGTCGCAGGCGGAAGGACGACATCTTTGGGAGCGGCCGCCGTCATGGCGGGCGTGGCGAGCGATGGCGTGAGACGGGATTCGTGCGCCACCGAGCGCACCGAGCACCCGTCGTCGTGACACGCGCTGGAGGCTTCGAAATGGCTGCGGAATGTCTCCGGGTTTGCGACTGCCTCGTGGAAGACGAGGGCATCGACCGTGGGCAGGCGCCCCCCGCCCACCGCCACGACGGCGAGCAGGAGCAGGGAAACCACGCGGCGGAGAAGCGCCCTAGCCATGGGAGGAATCTACTCTAGCGAGTAGCGAGTAGCGAGTAGCGAGTAGCGAAGCGGGAAGTGCATTTCCCTTCTCGCTACTCGCTATTCGCTACTTCCTCACGTCGGATGCCGCAGCGGCCCCTCGACCGGGAGGATGAACCAGAAGGTGCCCCCCCCCGCCCACGATCGATTCCGCTCCGATGGTCCCGCCATGCATCTCCCCGAATTGCTTGCAGAGGGCGAGGCCGAGTCCGGTCCGATTCCGCTGTCACGCACCGACACCCACACCGCCGAGAGCGAAACGACCCCGCGTCTCGCTGCCGGGCGCTCACTCGGCTCCGAGCTCGATGATCTGGTGGAAGATGGTCTCACCAGTCGAGAGCATCCGACGGAGGTAGGGGCGGCAGAGGCCGCACTGGCCGCCGCAGCCGGTCTCATGCATCAGCTCGGCCAGACTGAACCCCCGCGTTCGGGTCAGAGGAAGAAGATCGGCAAAGCGCCGGTTGAGGCAGACGCAGCGGTCGATCGTAAGGGTCACGGATTGGCGGGCCGGATGTCAATCTCGCTGACGAGCGCGCGCGCCGGCATCCGGAGCGCGTCAAGGATGGCCTGGGCCACATCCTCCGGCTGCAGGATCGCCGCCGCCAACTCGGCGGGCTTACGGATATTCCGGATCAGCGCGGTATCCACCGAGCCGGGGCAGATCGCCAGCACACGGATTCCCTCCGTGCGGACCTCCAGCATGAGGCTTCGGCTGAACCCGAGCACGGCGTGCTTGGATGCGACGTACGCGGTTCCGCCCGCGATGGCGTTCTTCCCAGCGAGGCTCGCCACATTGACGATGGCTCCCGACTTCCGTGCCCGCATCCCCGGGAGAACTTCCCGCGTCACCAGGAAAAGACTGCGGAGGTTCGTCGCCATCGTGGCGTCCCACTCCTCGAGCGACAGCTCGGAAAAGGGACGGAAGATGGCAATGCCGGCGTTGTTGACGAGTGTGTCCACCGGACCGAGCTCGGTGGTGATGGTCTGGATCAGCGAGCGCACCGACTCGGGATTTCCCACGTCCGCGGCCCGCCCGGCGGCGGTGATGCCCTCCTTCCGGAGGTCGGCCACGAGCGCCTCGACCTTGGCGCCGGTACGGGCGCAGACGCCGACCCCGTAACCCGCCCGCCCCAGCGCGAACGCGATGGCGCGACCGATACCTTCGGTGGCCCCGGTGACCAGGGCGATGGGGGTGGGCATTGGGAGAAAGCTAACGGGGGGCCGCCTTGGGAATTTTCCCCAGCGTTGCGGTGAGTGGAAGGGTTGCGACCACCAGAATCGCAGCGACCCCGAAGGGACTCCCTCGGCCGAACCGGTCCATCATGAAGCCTGCGAGCAAAGGGAACCCGACCCGCCCCAGCCCTCCGAATGTCTGCTGCACGCCGAGGAACACCCCGCGCTCTCGTCTCGCCACGATGCGAGACAGGAGTCCCGTCACCGAGGGAAAGAGGAAGGCGGTTCCCACCGGCATCAGCGTGAAGGAGGTGAAAAGCACGGTGTACCCCTGACCCACTGCCGCGAGTGCCAGGCCGGAAGAAAGCAGCAGAATGCCCAGTCGGGCGAGCCGAACTTCACCGAGCCAGGCGACCATGCGGCCGAGGATTCCCGCCCGGACGACCACTCCGATTCCCGCGAAGTACATCACGACATAGCCGATCGTCTTCTCGGTGACACCAAGACGCTCCTCGACGAGAAGCGGCAGCACCGCAGCGGTCCCGTAAAACGCTCCGATCGCCAGGGCGTAGATCCAGATCAGCCGCGGGGCCGGCTCGTGCCACCGCGAAATGACATGCCGCATTGCCTCGAGCCCCGTTCTCGGCTTTTCCGTGACCGGCATGCTGCCGGAGGGCGGCATGTCTTTCGACTCGGTGAGATACGCCGCAGCCAGGAGCGCCACCAGGAGCGAAAGTCCGGCGGTGAAGAGTCCGGGTGCCTGCGCACCTCCGACGGCAACCAACACCGAGCCGAGTGCCGATCCCGAGAGCCAGCCGAGACTGGTGACGGTCGTGAGCCAGCCGATCGACCGGGTCCGCTCATCGGGTGGACTGGCATCGGCGACATACGCCTGCACGACGCCGATCGTCCCGCCCCCGAGTCCCTGCACCAGCCGTGACACCAAGAGGAGCCAGACCGAATCTGCGAACGCGAACACGACGTATGCGAGACCTGAAATGACCAGCCCGGCCAGCAGGGCGGGCCGCCGCCCGACCCGGTCCGAGAGACGGCCCCACGCGGGGGCGGAGAGGAGCTGGGCGATCGAGAAGGCCGAGACCAGGAGACCGACGAGGAAGGCGCTGGCCCCGTGACGGACCGCATAGAACGGGAGGATGGGCACGACCATCGCCGCCCCCACCGTATCCACGAAAGCGATGATGAAGAGGACGATGAGTCGGGGCACACCCCAATGTAAGAAGGAGCTCGGCCCTTCCGCCTTCTTGGCGATGTCTCACCCCCGGGCTCGAGTGAGACTCGCCCACGGGGCCTGCGGGCCAACGCAACTCACATCGTCACGCCAGCCCCTCGCGGCCCGACGTCCCCTATGGCGAGCCCCACTCGTCGCCCGGGTGACTCACGCGATTGCCCCTTCGGTCGCTTCGTTCCTCTTGGTGACAACCAGAAAGGCGATAGATATATTCGTCATTAGAATGAAATAGCTTGAGAACCAGTCTCAATCAGCTTGGATGGTCAACTCGTGCCTCTTTCCTCCCTCCTCACTGTCCTGCTCTCGTTCCAGACTCCCGCCGTAGCCAAGGACACCGTCCGGACCCCGACGTCGCTGCCGGCGATCGAAGTGATCGGACGGATCGACAGGTTTGCGCGTACTCCGGGATCCGGAATGGTGCTGAATCAGCGGCTACTTTCTCGGAGCCGGGTCTTCACCACGGCGGAGGCGCTCCGAAAGGCACCGGGTCTCCACGTGCGCGACGAAGAAGGACTGGGACTGCGGCCCAACATCGGCATCCGGGGCCTCTCTCCCACCCGTTCGACGACCGTGATGCTGCTCGAGGATGGGATCCCCTTCACGCTCGCGCCCTACGGTGACAACGCGGATTACTATCATCCGCCGATCGAGCGATTCGACCGGATCGAGATTCTCAAGGGCTCGGGCCAGATTCTCTTCGGCCCCCGGACGATCGGCGGAGTGATCAACTACATCACGCCGGCTATTCCTGAACGGACCTCGGGTGAGATCGCGATAAGCGGCGGAAGCCGAGGCTACCTCAACACGCGGGCCCGCTTCGGAGGAACCTGGAGCGGCGCCGGCATGCTGGTCGATCTTTCGCGGCGCCACGGAGAGGGCGCCCGGGAGAACATCGGATCGACGCTTCACGACGCGACGCTCAAGACCGTTCTTCCGCTGGGCGCCCGTCAGTCCGTCGTTTTCAAGGCCACCTACTATACCGAGCGTTCGCGGATCACCTACTCGGGCTTGACCGAAGGAGAATGGGCGCTCGCACCTCGCTCGAATCCAATTCGGAACGATTCGCTCCTGCTGAGCCGGGTCGGCGCATCCGCCACGCATCAGATCACACTCGGCAAGAGCGCGACGGTGACGACTGCCGCCTACGGGTACCGGATCAACCGTGACTGGTGGCGGCAGTCGAGCAATTCCGCCGAGCGCCCGAACGATGCCTCGGATCCTCTGTGCGGCGGACTCGCGAATCTCTCAATCACCTGTGGCAATCAGGGACGGCTTAGAGAATATGGGGTTGGCGGCGTCGAGTCCCGCCTCCGGCTCGATGGGACCACCCTCGGCGTCACCCACCAGCTTGACGCCGGCGTTCGGCTGCACCGCGAGAGTCAGGACCGGCGCCAGGTGAACGGCGGCTTTCCCGGGGCCCGCACGCCGGGGCCTGCGGGAGATGCCAACTCCGGCATCGTCGAAGACAACCTTCGCCGCAATTCCGCCTACGCCGCGTTCGTGCAGGAGCGTTTTCTCGTGGGTCCGTGGACGGTGACGCCAGGGATCAGGCTCGAGCACGTGCGCTACCTGCGGGTCAACCGACGCCCGGTCGCCGGCAATCCGGAGGGGGTGGAAGGGAGAACCTCTCTGACCCAAGTCGTGCCGGGACTGGGCGTGACCCTGGCCGCGTCGGAGGCGACCACGCTGTTCGCCGGGCTGCACCGGGGATTCTCGCCGCCCCGCACCGAGGACTTGATCGACAACACCACCGGAGGCGTCGTCGAGCTCGGTCCCGAGCTGAGCTGGAACGCCGAAATCGGCTTGCGCACTCAGCTCTCCGCGGGCCTGTCACTCGAAGCGACCGGCTTCGGCATGGCATTCGACAACCAGATCATTCCCGCGAGCGTCGCAGGTGGGAGCGGAGCGACCCTGACCAGCGCGGGACGCACTCTCCATGGCGGATTTGAGCTCTCAGGCCGCGCCAGCACGGCCGGACTTTGGGGCTGGCGGCATGATCTGTCGCTGCAGGTGGCCTGGACCTGGCTTCAGGTCGCTCGCTTTGAAGGATCTCGCTTCGTGTTCGTCGGGCAGACCGGAAGCGACGTGGTGGGGAAGGTATACGGCGACCAGAACGGCGCGGGGACGAGGGAGCGGATCTCTGTGCGGGGGAACCGCCTCCCGTACGCTCCGCGTCATCTTCTCACAGCCAGCCTCGGATGGACAGCGCCGCAGGGATTCGATCTCTCGCTGGAGGTGGTCCACGTTGGGTCGCAGTTCGGGGACGCGCTCAACACTTCGGTTCTCGCGCCGGATGGACAGCAGGGTCCGATCCCTGCGGCGACCTTATGGAACGTGGCCGCCAACTATGCAGTCGGGGGCAAGACCAGCATGTTCGTCACGGTCAAGAACCTGACCGATAGACTGGTCATCGTGGATCGCACCCGCGGCCTCCTCCCAGGAATGCCGCGGGTGTTGCAGGCGGGGGTGACGCGGGGGTTCTAGAACGGTGAGCGGTGAGCGGTGAGTGGTGAGCGGGAAAAGCTGTCACCCTGAGCGAAGGGACACCTCTCCCAGCACCTGCGCGGCGAGCGCCTCGAGATACTCGGGGAACGCGTTGAGGCAGGGCAGGTGCACGGCCGACAGCTCCGGCCGGGCCTGCAGCGCGATGCGCCCCTCGAGCTCGCTCTCCGCGTTGTCGGCACTGAACCCGTACGGGTAGTACACCACCCGCCGATACCCCGCGCGAGACACCTGCTCCAGCGCCTCCTCGACCGGCGGCTGGGTCCAGCGCCCCCCGTAGACGTGGTTCAGCCAGCCGTTCGCGATGAGGCCGAAATCGGACGCGAGCCCGGAGCAGATCATGCCGCAGATCCGCTCCGTCGCCTCGCGGCCGGTCTCCATCGGCCTTGGCGGCTCGAGGAGCGTCCCGTGGGCCGCCAGCACCAGCGCCCATTCGTTCATCGGTCCGAGTCCGCGCCGGGTAATCTCCTCCCGGATGTATCGGGCCGAGAGCTCCGCGAATACCCGCTCGTCGAGTGCCGGAAGGGCCCGCACCTTCGCTGTCGGCGTGCCGGATGTGCGGCGGGCATCCGCCCACCGCGCGACCGCATCCTGCGTCAGCTCGTGGGTGAAGGCCGATTCCGCGACGTAGAGCGGCACCACGTCGGCCTGGCGCCCCGCGGGGATCCGATCGAGCACCTCGGGCACCAGCGGATTGCGGAATTCATAGGCGACGTCGACCCGCCAGGCCGTGCCCGGATCGAGGCGAGCGAGGATCGCGGCGAGACCGGTCGCCTGCTCCCGGGTGATCGCCTCCAGCGGCGAGGCGTATCGCTGGTCGACCCATAACCCGCGGCGCTGGCGGGCTCGCTTCAGCGCAATAAGGGGGATGACCGCCTTGGGAATCGGAGCCACCCGGCGGGTGAGGCCGAGAAGGATTCGCCAGGAGTAATGGAGCTGGGCGAGGAAGCCGGGAGTCGGCGGCTCGCCATAAGTGACCAGAACGACGTGTCGTGTCTTCATGCCGTGAGGATCTCACGCGCGACCGTCTCCCCCGACTTCACCGCCGATGCGAGCGCGATGCCGTCATACGAGGTCCCGCAGAGATGAAGCCCCGGAGTTAGGGCGAGGGCGGTGCGGGCGCGTTCCACCCGCTCCCGGTGCCCCGGCGTGTACTGGGCGATCGCGCGGGGGTGGCGGGAGATCCAGTGGCGGGCCGGCCGGCTCCGAAGGCCGAGCGGCCCCGTCGCTTCCCGCCAGGCACAGTCCAGCAGCTTCTCGTCGGGGAGCTGCACCGCCCATGGCGCCCGGGCTCCTCCCACCATCGCGCGTACCAGTACCCATCCCGGTGGCGCCCGGTCGGGGAGGATGCTCGACTCGAAAACCACACCGAGGGTGGCCAGACGCTCGCCGCCGGGGACCAGATACCCGTAACCATCGAGCGCGTCGCCGACCTCCGCCAGCGGCCACGCCATCGCGACGCTGGCGAGCCCGGCCGACCCGATGCCGGCGAGCGCTTCGCTCGCGACCGCGTTCCACTCCAGAAGCGGGCGGGCCGCCCACGCCGGCGCAGCCACGACGACGCGGTCGGCGCCGAGCGTGTCACCTCCCGCGAGCGTCACTCGCCACTCTCCCGCGCTTGGAGCGACCGTCGCCACTTCCGCGCGAATCCGCACGGCGCCTCCGAGCGCGGCGGTGAGCGCCTCGGCGAGCGCCGCCATTCCGCTCGCGAAGCTCCGAAGCTGTGGGGCGGCGCGCTGCTCCCGCCGGCGGGCCAGTAGCCCGCGCACGACGCTTCCGTACCGCCGCTCGAGCTCGCTTACCGCCGGGAACGCTGCCTGCATCGACAGGGCGGCGCTCTCTCCCCCGCTCATGCCGGCCACTATCGCGTCGGCCAGGACCTCCGCCGCCTCCCGGCCAAAACGCCGGGCTGCAAAATCGAAGACCGATTCCTCTCCCGCTGGGGCGGACCGCGCCCACGGCTCGAGCATCAGACGGAGCCGGCCTCCGAGCGTGAGCACATCCGTGGTGAGAAGGGCGCGGGGCGACGTGGGAATGGCACGGAGGCGTCCGTTGCGGAGCACATAGCGGCGCCGCGCGGCGGGAGCGGTCCCGATCACGCTGCCGGACAATCCGAGGTCGTCGAGCAGCCGCCCCATCGCAGGCTCCCCGTCCAGAAACCCCCCGGGGCCGGACTCCACGAGGAAGCCGTCGTCGCGGCGGGTCGCGACGTTTCCCCCTGCGCGCTCACCCACCTCCAGCACCACGAGCTCGAGCTCCCGGCCCATGGCGCGCGTCATCTCGCGAATCCGATAGGCCGCGGTGAGCCCGGCGATTCCCGCCCCCACGACCACGACGCGCATCCGTGTCATACGGTCCGGCTAAAGACCGGAGCGGGTCCGTTGGTGCGGCGCACGAGGTAACTGTCGAACACCATGCAGATGCTCCGGACAAACGCCTTCCCCCGTTCGGTCACGATGAGCGTGTCGCCGTCGATCTCCAGCAAGCCGTCTTCCACCGGCCCCCGTGCGCCCCGCAGCGCCGCGAGCTCGGCAGGGAAACACTCGGTGAAGGGGATTCCGAACGCGGCCTCGAACGCCGCTCCCTCGACCCGGAACGCACCCATGAGCCGGATGATGACCCAGCGCCGGCGGCGGTCGTCCTCGGTCAGCGCGTAGCCGCGCTCGGTCGGGAGACGGCCCGCGGAAACCGCCGCCTCGTAGCCGGAAAGTTTCTTCGCGTTCTGCATGAAGGCATCGGCGACATCGCCGATGGCCGAGAGTCCGAGCCCGACCAGATCCGGCGCGGGCTGGACCGCGTAACCCATGAAGTTCCGGTGCAGCGTTCCAGCCTCCGCGGCCCGCGCCAGGCTGTCGGTGGGAAGGGCGAAGTGATCCATCCCGATTTGGCGATAGCCCGCGGCGGTGAGGAGATCGATCGCGAGCGCAAGCAGCTCGAGCTTGACCTCCGCCCCGGGCAAGGCCTCCCGAGGCAGCCGCTTCATGTGGCCGTGGAGCCATGGCACGAAGGCGAACGAGTACACCGCCAGCCGGTCGGGACGGATCTCCAGTACCTGCTCGAGGGTCCGGCGGAAGCGGGGCACCGTCTGATGCGGCAGCCCAAAGATCAGATCGAGGTTCACCGAGACAAATCCGTCGGCGCGGGCGCGCGTCACCAGCGCGCGGGTCTCGCCAGGACCCTGAATCCGGCGCACCGTCTCCTGCACTTCGGGGTCGAAGTCCTGCACTCCGAGGGAAAGCCGATTGAATCCCAGCGCCGCCAGCCGGGACAGGTGCTCGGCGCTGGTGACCCGCGGGTCCGCTTCGATCCCGAGGTCCGCGTCCGGAGTGAACTCGAATTCCCGGGCGATGGCGCGGAAGAGCGTCTCGAGATCACCGGGGGGATAGTACGTGGGCGTCCCCCCGCCCCAGTGCATCTGGGCCAGCGTCCGGCGACTACCGAGGTGGCCGGTGAGGATCGAGAGCTCGCGGAGCACCAGGTCGAGGTAGCGTGCGGCGACGTCCCGGTGCCGGGTGATGACGACGTTGCAGGCGCAGAAGAGACAGCGATGCTCGCAGAATGGTAGATGGACGTAGAGCGAGAGCGGATCGTTGCGGCGCGCTGCGGCGAGCCGGAGGTGGCGGCGGTAGTCGGCCTCGGTGAACCCCTCGTGGAATTCGACCGCGGTTGGGTAGGAGGTGTAGCGCGGCCCCGGCCGGTCGTAGCGGGCCAGCAGCTCGGCGGTGGCGGAGCGAGCGCCCGTGGTCATGCGGCCACCGTCTCCACCAGCGCTTCGACTGAGGCGATCGGCGTTCCGGGAAGAATCCCGTGTCCGAGATTCATGATGTGCCCCGGCCCCTGGCCCTCGTGCAGCACCTGTCGAGCCCGGGTCCGCACCAGGTCGGCCGGTCCCAGCAGCACCTGAGGGTCGAGGTTGCCCTGCAGGGCTACTGTGTCGCCGGTGCGGCGCCGAGCTTCGTCCAGCGGCGTCCGCCAGCAGATGCCGAGCACATCCGCGCCGGTCTGCCGGGCGTCCTCGATCAGGTGGTTTCCGTCCACGGCAAAGTAGATCACCGGCGTGCCGTCCGATCGAATCGCGTCGGTGACGCGGCGTGCCGAGGGCAAGGCAAAGCGGCGATAGTCCTCGGAGCTCAGGATTCCCGCCCAGGAGTCAAAGAGCTGCACTGCAGCAGCGCCCGCCGCGACCTGGAGCTGGAGCCAGTCCGTCGTCACGGTCGTGAGCTTGTCGAGCAACCGGTCCAGGGTGGCGGGGTCCCGGCGCATCAATTCCTTGATCGCCCCGAAGCCGCCGCCTCCGGCGCCCTGCACCAGATACGCCGCGAGCGTGAACGGCGAGCCGGCGAATCCGATCACGGGTGTCCGCCCGGCCAGCTCGCGGGCCAGGAGTCCGACCGCCTCGGCCGTCGCAGGGGCGGCTTCCGCCATCGGCGGAGTCCGGAGCGCCTCGACATCCGCCCGGGTCCGGATCGGCGCGGCGATCCGCGGGCCCGGCTCGAAAGTGAGGTGGCAGCCCATGGCGGCGGCCGGCAGCAGAATATCGGAGAAGACGATCGCGGCATCGAGTGCGAATCGCCGGACCGGCTGCAGACTCGCTTCCACCGCCAGCTCCGGTGTTCGGCAGAGGGTCAGGAAATCGGCGCGGGCCCGGAGGGCGCGATACTCCGGGAGGTATCGTCCCGCCTGTCGCATGATCCAGAGCGGCGGCCGATCCACCGATTCGCGGCGGCAGGCGCGGAGAAAACGGTCCTTCACTCCGGCACCTCCCGGAAAGCCTCTCGAGCGGCGACGACGGTGAGCGCGACCTCCTCTTCGCCATGGGCGGCGGAGAGGAACGCGCATTCGTAGGACGAGGGGGGCAGCAGAATTCCCCGCGTGAGCATGGCCCGGAAGAAGCGGGCATATGCGTTCGTATCGACACGCGCGGCATCGTCCCAGGAGCGAACCGGCCGGGCGGAAAAGAACGGAGTCCACAGCGAGCCGATGTGCTGGAGGCGGAGTGGCGCGGCGGACTGGTCGAGTCCCGCTGTCCGGGCAGCCTCGCGAAGCATTCCGGCGAGGCGCTCGGTGGCCCGCTCGAGGCGAAGATGGATCTCCGAGTCGAGTGCCAGCGCGTCCAGAGCGGCCAGTGCCGCCGCTACCGAGAGCGGGTGGGCCGTGTACGTCCCGCCCTGGTACACCGGCCCGGCCGGGGAGATCAGCTCCATCAGGTCGCGCCGGCCCCCGAACGCCGCCAGCGGCATTCCGCCCCCCAGCACCTTGCCGAGAGTCGCCAAGTCGGGCCGAACTCCGAACCGCTGGGCCGCGCCGCCCGGGGCCAGCCGGAACCCGGTGATGATCTCATCGAAAATCAGCAGCGCGCCGTGCCGGTCGCAGCGCTCGCGAAGCCCGGGCAGAAACTCGGGCTCCGGCGGCACGCATCCCATGTTCCCGGCCACCGGCTCCACGATGACGGCGGCTATGCGCTCACCCGCCTCCCGAAAGCAGCGGTCCACGTCCTCCAAGTCGTTATAGCGGGCGACCAGCGTGTCGCGCGCCGTCGCGTGCGGCACGCCCGGTGAATCGGGAACCCCGAAGGTCGCGGCGCCGGAGCCTGCCTTGATGAGGAATCCGTCGGAGTGCCCGTGATAGCAACCGGAAAATTTGAGGAGCGCGGGCCGCCGGGTCGCCGCCCGCGCGAGCCGAACCGCGCTCATCGTGGCCTCGGTCCCGGAGACCGTGAGCCGCACCATCTCGCATGCCGGAACCAGCGCCGCGATCCTTTCGCAGAGCTCGACCTCGGGCGGCGAGACGAGGCCGAACATGAGGCCGCGCCCGGCGGCCTCGGTCACCGCCTGTACGATGCCCTGGTGCCCATGCCCGAACAGTGCGGGGCCCCACGCGCCGATCCAGTCCACGTACTCGCGGCCGTCTGCATCGCGCACCCGGGCGCCGTGCGCCTCGACGATGGCGAGGGGCGGCACGCCGACCGCGAGAAAGGCCCGCACCGGAGAGTGCACACCACCCGGCGTCACCCGCGCGGCCCGCAGTGCCACGGCCGCGCTTCCTCCATCCCTCATCGGTCGCGGCCTCCGTATCGGTGCCCGGCGCGGAGACCTTCCGCGAGGGGACGGGCAAAGTAGCTGATGAGCTGGTCGGCGCCGGCCCGGCGGAGCGAGATGGCCGCTTCCCACATCGCGGCATCGAGATCGAGCCACCCGCGCTCCGCGGCGGCGTGGAGTGCCGCGTACTCGCCCGATACCTGGTACGCCGCCACCGGCACCGTCACGGCATCGCGCACCATTCGCAGGACATCGAGACAGGGAAGCCCAGGCTTCACGATCAGGGCGTCGGCCCCTTCCTCCACATCGGCCATCGCTTCACGCAGCGCCTCCCGACCGTTGGCCGGGTCCATCTGGTAACCCTTCCGGTCGCCGCGGGATGGAGCGGAGCCGGCGGCCTCGCGGAAGGGACCGTAGAACGCCGACGCATACTTCACCGCGTAGGATACGATCGCGGCGCCGGAGTGTCCCGCGGAGTCGAGACCGTGGCGGATCGCGGCGACCCGGCCGTCCATCATGTCCGAGGGTGCCACGACGTCCGCGCCGGCATCGACATACGCGACCGCGGCCCGGGTCAGCACCGGCAGCGTGACATCGTTGTCCACTTCGCCGTCGACGAGCAAGCCGCAATGCCCATGATCGGTGTACTCGCAGAGGCACACATCCGCCCACACCACCAGCTCGGGCGCCGCGGACTTGATGGCCCGGATGGCGCGAGGCACCGGTCCCTCCGAATCCCAGGCACCGCTTCCCATCGCATCCTTTGAATCCGGCAACCCGAACAACAGCACCCCACCGACACGAAGCTCCTGTAGCTCGGCCGCCTGCCTCGCCGCGAGATCAGGGGACAGGCGCGCGTGCCCCGGGAGCGAAGCGATCTCCTCGCGCCGCCCGCTTCCGGAAACCACGAAGAGGGGTGCGACGAGCTGATCCGGCGCGAGGCGCGTTTCCCGAGCGAGAGAGCGGAGGGCCGCGGTCCGGCGGAGACGGCGGCCTCGGTGGACCGGGAAGCTCATGCGAGGTGCGCCGCACAGAGCTCGGCGGCGGCGGCGAGATCGGGTTCGGAGGGAACGCTGGCGGAAATACCCAGGCGGGCGAGGGCGGCGCCCGTGGTGGCACCGAGGGCGATCACGGCCCGGAGCCGTACCAGCGACGCGGTGCCGACCGCCTCGACCAGCGCGCGGGCGGCGGATGGACTCGCGACTACCACCGCGTCGGGTCGCGCGAGGAGCCAAGCCCGAGCCACGAACACCGGCGGATGCTCGATCGTGCGGTAGGCGATCACCATGTCCACTTCGGCGCCCAGATCGCGGAGTGCGTCCTCGATGATGGTGCTGCCGGCGGCGGCACGGGGAATGAGCACCCGCCGGCCCGGCCAGTGGTCGGCCGTCCGGAGCAACTCGACGAGATCCGCCGATCCCCCCGACCCGGTGATGGTCGGCTCGGCTACGCCTGCCCTCGCAAGCGCCTCCGCAGTCCGCCGGCCCACCGCAGCCGCGCGAAGCGCCGGAGGCAGCGGACGGCCACGGCGCGCCTCGAGGAGATTCACCAGCCCGCGCGCACTCGCTACGACCAGCCAGTGGTACTGGTCTAGTCCCCGGGCGGCTCGCCGGAGCGCAGAACGCTCCAGCGGCGGCGCGTGCGAGATCACCGGACAGGAGACCGGTTCGAGTCCGCAGCGCCAGAGCGCGCTGGTGAGCGGCCCGTCCGCTCCCTCATCCCGGGTGACGGCGACGCGGCGACGCATCAGGCCGCGGTGCCTCGACCGAGGGACTCACGCGCGGTCGCCAGGAGCGGGGCCGCGCCACGGAGCAGAAGATCCTCCCCCACCGCGCGACCCAGTTCGGTGGGATCATCCCCCTCCAACAGAACCATCATGCTCCGAGTTCCATCCGGGGCGAAGACGCCGGCCAACAGCGTCAGGGCACTTCCCCGGATTGTCGAGTACGCGCCGACCGGAGCCGCGCAGCCGCCGTGCAGCGCATGAAGCAACGCTCGCTCTGCGGTGACGGCTGCCCGGGTCGGAGCATGGTCGAGCGCCGCCAGCATCCGCACCAGCTCGGCATCTCCGCTCCGCGCCTGGACCGCGAGCGCGCCCTGGGCCGGCGCCGGGAGAAAGGCGTCGGGAGGAAAAATTTCACTCGCGGCGGCGAGCATTCCCAGGCGCTCCAGCCCGGCGCGGGCCAGCACGACCGCGTCGAGATCACCTCGATCCACTTGCCCGAGACGCGACGGAACATTCCCGCGAATCGAGACGCATTCCAGATCGGGACGGCGGAGCAGAAGCTGAGCCGTCCGGCGGAGGCTCGACGTGCCGACGCGCGCGCCTGGCGGGAGGTCGTCCAGCCGGGCGCCGTTCCGCGCACAGAGCGTGTCCTCCACCGGACCACGGGGCGGGATCGCGGCGATCACCAGCCCCGGCGACTCGGTCACTGGCAGGTCCTTGTGACTGTGGACGGCAAGATCGATCCGCTCCTCGAGCAGCGCGCGCTCCAGCGAGGCGGTGAACCACCCGGTCCCTTCCATCCGCTCCAGGGGGAGCTCCGGCTCCCGGTCCCCATCGCTCTCGATCGGAACCACCTCGACCTCGGTGCCGGGATGCCGGGCGACCAGCGCCGAGGCCACGAACGCCGCCTGCCAGCGGGCGAGCGCGCTTCGCCGTGTCCCCAGCCTAAACTTTCGCACCGGCCGGCTCCCCCAGCCGCGAAAGAGGACGAGGCGCCGACCGGCGCTCCAGCGCCCGGGCAAATTTCGCGAGGGACTCCTCCAGCATCGCTTCCACCCGGGGAATCTCCGCCTTTCGCCGGGTCAGATGCCGGTTCACCGTGTCGGTCAGCTCGGTGAGATCGTGCAGCTGGACGCCCGGCACATCTCGCGCCTCGGGATCCACCGCGCGGGGGAGCGAAAGATCCACCACGACCCGAGGCAGAGCACGGGACGCGTCGTGCGCGGCGCGGAGGGCGGCGGCGGTCAGAATCGGGCGGGCCACCCGGACCGCCGCGATCACCGCGTCGGCACCGGCCAGGCGGCCGCAAAGCTCGGTGAGCGGCCCGGCCACCGCACCGGTGGCCTCGGCCACCTCATGCGCGCGCCGGGCCGTTCGATTGAGGATTACGCACTGCCCGACCCGCTCCGCCGCGAGATGGCGCGCGGTTCGGAAGCCGGTGTCTCCCGCCCCGATCACCAACACGGTCGCCCGGGAGAGATCGGGGATCGCCGCGCGCACCACCCGCACAGCGGCCGAAGCGAGCGAGAGAGTCCCGGCCCCGATCACGGTGGCAGCCCGCGCCTCGCGGCCAAACCGGACTCCGGCGCAAAAGAGCATTCCGAGCTCGGAGCCCATGGTTCCCACTCGCTCGGCACGCTTCGCCGCTGCGCGCACCTGGCCCAGAATCTCAGCCTCGCCGAGGATCACCGATTCCAGACCGGCGGAGATACGGAAGAGATGCCTCGCGGCGGCAGCTCCGTTGAGGCGCACCGCCCTCCGCTCAACGAGTCCGCCGCCGATCGCCTCGGCAATCGCCGTCGCCATCACCTGCTGATCGTGGGCGCCCCGCATCCACCAGAACAGCTCGGTGCGATGGCAGGTCGTGAGGGCGACCGCCTGGATCCCCTCGGCGGTGAGTCGGGAGTCCAGCCACGACAGGGTGGAGGGCGCCAGCGCGGCCTGTTCCAGCTCGGCGAGCGTGGCGGAACGATGATTGATGGAGAGGGCGTGGAGCCGCCACATAGGTGGCGTAGACTAGGGGGGCGCCCCGCCCCGCACCATTCGGAAGAACACGGAGATCGCCCCGTAGTTCTACGGAGCCTCGACCAGCCCTTCGCGAATGGCGAACTGGGTGAGGAGTGCCACCGATCGGAGGCCGAGCTTCCGCATGAGATTGGCGCGGTGCGTCTCCACCGTCCGGGTACCGATCCCGAGCCGGGCGCCGATCTCGCGGGTGGAGAGTCCCGCCGCCACCAGCGCAAGCACGGCACGCTCCCGATCGGTGAGTCGCTGGAGCGGGCCGGTCACGGCGCGGGTGCGGACCATCTCCGCGAGCTGGCGCTGCACCTCGGGACTGTGAAACACCCGCCCCGCGAGCACCGCCTCGATCCCCGCGACCAAGTCCTGGACCGCAGAGTCCTTGAGCAGATAGCCGTCGGCGCCCTCCTGGATCGCCCGCGCGACGTATTCCGCATCCGCATGCATGGTCAGCACCAGGATGCGAATCGTGGGGGCGATGTCCCTGGCCCGGCGCAGCACCGCAAACCCGTCCATTCCCGGCATGCTGAGGTCGAGCAGAAGGACATCCGCCTGGATGGCCCCGAGCGTGCGCAGCGCTTCCTCGCCGTCGGACGCCTCACCCACCACCACACACGACGGGTGGGCCTCGAGCACCTTCCTGATGCCGGCCCGCACCAGCGGGTGATCGTCCACCAGGAGCACGCGCGCCTTCGGCATCACTCCGCTCCCGATGAGACCGGGATGGAGGCCGACAGCCGGACGCCGGTCTCGTCCCCTCCCGCGATCTCCACCTCTCCCGAAAGCGCATGGATCCGCTCCCGGATGCCCAGCAGACCCAGGTGGGGGATCGGGTCGCCCTGCAGGCCGCGGCCATCATCCTCGACGGACAGATGGACCCGCCCGCCCTCGCGCGCCAGGCGCACCACCACCGACGACGCACGCGCATGCCGGGCCACATTAGTGAGCGCCTCCTGCACGACACGGTAGAGGGCCACCTCGGCCCCCGGCGGGATTTCACCGAGGATGTCCGGGCCCTCGAACCGCGCGGCGATGCGCGTCCTGCGGCCGAAGTCCTCGACCAGCGTACGCATCGCGGGGATGAGACCCAGGTCATCGAGCACGCGTGGCCGGAGCAGGTCGCTGAGGTTCCGAATCTGCCCGAGGACCCGACCTACCAGGGCGCTGCTCTCGTGACGTCCGTCCAGATCGAGCTCGATCTTGAGCGCGCTCAGCACCTGCCCCGCCTCATCGTGCAGCTCTCTGGACACCCGTCGCCGTTCGTCCTCCTGGGCATGGAGAAGCAGCCGGGTGAGCTGCTCCAGCTGGGCGTTGCGCGCTTCGAGCGCGTGCCGCCCCTCGCTGAGCGCCAGGAAGAGTGCGCCGATCGCCGCGGCGCCAATCAGAAATACGTCGGCGAAGACCCCGAAGAGCACCGCCGTGCCCAGCGGGCGGAGGAGCGGATAGTCCAGGTGGTGCAGACCCCAGAGGATGAAGATCCAGCCCAGGAAGGCGGCGCTCTGGGAGCGGGCTGACTTCCGGCGCCGCCAGAAAACGATGCCGGTCCAGAGAGTGACCGCCGAGAGGGTGACGGCGGCGGAGATTCCAGCCGTGGCGAAGTCGCGCCAGAGGTAGATCGTGGTCCAGGCCCACAATGCTACCAGTGCGATGGTCCACAGCCAGCGGCGCCGGAAGACGAGCCCGCGGGAAAACTGCAATGCCGCGATGAGGAGCAGGAACGCCGTCGTGCCGGTGGCGACCTGATGGGAAAAAAGCCAGAAGACGTTGCGGGTCCGGAGGAACGCGATGATGAACGCGAGGCGGAGGGCGTACACCGCCCACGCCGCGGTCCAGGTCAGGAAGTAGGGGCGTTTCTGGTGGCGCCACAGGCCCAGATACACCAGCGCCAGGAGCGCGGTGACCAGGGCCTGAAAGGCGAGGGCGGCGAATTCGACGGACTGACGTTCCACGGCGGGGAAATCTAGACCCTTTTCCGCCGGGGTCGCCGGACCGTCTCAGGGCGAGGAGGCCGGCTCCAGCAGATACTCCGGGTCGTGCACCTTCGGCCCAGTCGAGTGCCCCGGCTGCTTATAGACGTACCGCTCCCCTTTGAAATTCCGCAGCACCACTTCGTCTTCGGTGAAGCTCTCGACGTATTCGGGAAGGAGCGGCACCTTGCCGCCGCCGCCCGGCGCGTCGATGACGAAGTGGGGATTGGCCATTCCGCTGGTCCAGCCCCGGAGCGCCTTCATGATCTCGAGCCCGGTCGCCACGCTGGTTCTGAAATGCTCGCCGCCGGCAACCTGATCCGCCATGTAGATGTAGTACGGCCGGACCCGCGCCATGAGCAGCCGCTGCATCAGCCGGACCATCACCGCAGGGGTGTCGTTCACTCCCTTGAGGAGGACCGTCTGGCATCCGAGCGGAATCCCGGCGTCGGCGAGCATGCCGAGGCAGGCCACCGCGGACGGGGTGAGCTCGTCGGGGTGGTTGAAGTGGGTGTTGATGAAGAGCGGGTGGAACTTGCGGAGCATGTCGCAGAGCTCGGGCGTGATCCGCTCCGGCAGGTGGCAGGGCACCCGGCTCCCGATTCGGATGATCTCGAGGTGGGGGATGGCCCGAAGCCGGGTGAGGATCGACTCGAGCCGCCGGTCGGAGAGCATCAGCGGATCGCCCCCCGACATGATGACGTCCCGGATCTCGGTGTGGGCCTCGAGGTACTGGAAGGCCGACTCGAACTGGGACATCGGGATCTTCTCGGGATCGCCGACCTTGCGGCGCCGGGTGCAGAAACGGCAGTAGCTCGCGCAGACCGGGGACACCAGGAAGAGCGCCCGGTCGGGGTAGCGGTGAGTGATATTGGGGACGGGGCTGTCGCGATCCTCGGAGAGGGAATCCACGATCCCGTCGACGACGTCGAGTTCCTGAATCGTGGGGATGTACTGCCGCCAGATCGGATCGTCCGGAGACTTGATCAGATCGACCATCGGCGGAGAGATCCGGAATTCGAAATTGTCGATCGCCTGCCGGAGCCGCTCGTGCAGCTCGACCGGGAAGTGCTCCGGGCCGAACCGCTCGGCGAGCGCTTCGATGCTCGTGATCGAGCGGTGTTTGAGTAGTTCTTGCCAGGTGGACATCGGTTCTCCTTGGGGGTTGGGAGTTGGGAGATGGGGGTTGGGGGAAAAGCCTCTCCCCAATCCCCATCTCCCAACTCCTAAACCCGCTTTACAAACACCACCAAATCATCCCCGGGTGCGTAATAATCCGCGATCGTCGACGCCACCCGATAGCCACGCGCGGCGTAAAAGGCCCGGGTCGGTTCGTAGTCGGGACGTCCGGCGGTTTCGACCACAACGAGTCGGGCCCGTCCCGCGATCCGGCGCTCCATCTCCTCGACCAGCGCGCCGCCGATTCCCTGCCCCTGGCTCGCCACGTCCACCACGATCCAGTAGAGATCAAACGTCCCCTGTGTGCAGGGGGTCGGCCCCCAGCAGATCCAGCCGGTGAGCACACCGTCCACTTCGGCGCCGGCGGTCTCGTAGTCGGAATCGGCGGGGCGTCCGACGCCGATCGCCGCATTGAATACGTCGAGCGCGACGGGAATCTCTTCGGGGCGGAAGAGGGGGATGGCCCGCGTCATCGCCTCGACCCGGGCGCGGTCGGCGCCTGAGAGGGGCCGGATGACGGTGCCGAGCGTGGTGCCGCTCACGCCGGAATGTGCTGGGTCAGCGACTCGGTGGCGCGGGCCTGCTCGAACCGCTGCACCGCCTCTTCGACGACCTTGAGGATCAGCGCGGGATAGTCCCAGCCGCGAGCCAGCCCCATCCGGGCCAGACCCGCATCAATCGAGAGGTCGGGGTTGGGGTTCACCTCGAGGACGCACACTTCGCCCTGCTCGGTGATCCGGAGATCCACCCGGCCGTACCCCTTGGATCCGGTCAGCGTCTCCCAAGCCTGACGCGCTGCCTGCGTCACCCGCCGGTTGAGCTCCGGAGTGAGTCGCGCGGGGCAGACGGGCTGGGTGCCGAGGTCCTCGGCGCTCCCGGTATCCCACTTGGCGGCATAGGTGACGATCGGCCAGACGCCGGCCGGCATCCGGTCGAAGAGGATCTCGGAAATGGGGAGGATGTCCCGGCCCACGAACCCGACGTTGACCTCGCGGCCGGGGACATATTCCTGAATCAGAACCTCTTCCCACTGTTCGCAGAGCTTGGCGAGCCGGTCGCGAAGCGCCTTGCGGGTGGAGCAGACGGCGCCGGCGTCGATCCCGACGCTGGCATCCTCTCCCGATGGCTTCACGATCACCGGATACCGGAGCCCCGTCGGCGGCGTGATTCCCCGTGCGAGGACGAACGGCGGCACCGGAACGCCGGCCGCGGCAAGGAGGGTGTTGGCGATGTGCTTGCGGTGGCAGATCGTCACCGGCCAGGAGGGACAGCCGGTAAAGGGAACGCGGGTGAGCTCGAGCGCCGCGACCGCGAGGTCTTCGTAGCGGGCGAGCCCGTTCACCCCTTCGCAGAGGTTGAAGACCAGGTCGAGGCGCTGCATCCGGCGGAGCCAGGCGACGTCGCCCAGGTGAACCGGATGGAGGGTTGCCTCGTGTCCCGCCCGGCGGAGGCAGGCCTGGATATCGGAGGCGTTCGTCATCACCGCGGCGACGTCTTTCTGATCCCAGTTCCGCCCACCTCCGTCGAACAGAATCCCTATCTTCACGCAGCCGCCCGTTTGCGGTCGATCGATTTCTTCAGGAGCGAGCGCCCGCTGATCCGGCGCCAGGCGATGTCGGCGACGGTCTGGATCAGCGTATCGTAGGACATTCCCGCCGCCCGGGCCGCCTTCGGGAAGCAGGAGTTGTCCTGCAGATTGGGCAGGATCCCGGGCAGCGGATTCAGCTCGACCACCATCGGCCGTCCCGCCCCATCGCAACGCACATCTACCCGGCACCAGTCGCGGCAGCCGAGTACCCGGTAGGCGCTGAGGGCGGCCGACCGGACGTCGCGGGCCAGCTCCTTCGAGATGTCGGCCGGACACTCGAAGAGATCGAGTGGGTGGTCCGGAGTATCCCAGAGCCACTTGGCCTCGTACCCGTAGATCGGCTTGGCCCCGAGGGGGAGCGCTTCCCACCGCATCCCGACCAGCGGGAGGCAGCGCGCTTCCTTGCCGTTGCCCATGATGGCGACGGTGAACTCCTGCCCGGGGAGCCAGCTCTCGATCAGGACCGGCTCCTGGTAGGTGTCGAGCAGGTCGCCGACCTCCTGGACCAGCTTTGCCCGGTTGGTGCAGAGCGACTTCTCGGTGATGCCCTTCCCCGACCCCTCCAGCGCCGGCTTGGCGAAGAGCGGGAAGGGGAGGTTGACGTTGCGGGCCTCGGCCCGGGTGTTGGCCACGACGAACGGCGCTGTCGGGACGCCGTGGTAGGCCATGATCTCCTTGGCCCGGCCCTTGTGAAGGGTCAGCGCCAGAGAGAGCGGATCGGAGGCGTGATAGGGGATGCCGAGGAATTCGCAGATCGACGGGACGTGACTCTCGCGGTTCACCCCATAGAGTCCTTCGGCGATATTGAAAACGAAGTCGGGCTTCGCCTCCATGACCCGCCGGGGGAAATTCTTGTCCGCCTCGAGCCGGATGACTTCGCCTACGCCCTCCAGCGCACCGGCGACAGCCTCGAGGGTTTCGGGCTCATCCCATTCGGCGTAGAGATCAGGCTGGGGGAGATCGGGGCGGAGAGCTCGGCTGGCGGGAGCCATGTCGAGCACGGGGACGGCGGGGTAGCCGGCTTTCTTCGGCGCCGGCAGCGTGGGCTTCTGGTTATAGGCGAACCCTATTCGAACCGCCAACGGATCTCCTTGGTGAAGTAGAGGCCGGTCCCGCGAGCACCACATCGCACGACCAACGGAAGCTCTCGACGACCTAAGTTAAGGAAAAGCCCGAGGCCGCACAATAGTTTTTAGCACAATTCGCGCCAAATTGATCGCTTCATTCCGTCGCAACACCTCATTCGGAGCTTCTGATGCGCCTCATCACAGTCCTTGTCGTGCTCTCTTCCAGCGTGTTCTCCCTCGAAATGAGCGCGCAGCGGCCCCGTGAGGCGGTCGACAACGTCCTCGTCGTCACGCTCGATGGGCTCCGATGGCAGGAGCTCTTCGGTGGGGCACAACGCGAGCTGATCTCGAAGAACGCGGGAGGCGTGGCGGATACCCTGGACCTCCGGCAGCGGTTCTGGAGGGAGAGTACCGAGGCTCGGCGGGAAGCCTTGATGCCATTTCTCTGGTTGGTCGTCTCGCGGAGGGGAGTCGTTCTGGGCGATTCGGCGGGGGGAAGCACGCTGCGGGTCACCAACGGGAAGCGGTTCTCCTACCCCGGGTACAACGAGCTCCTCACCGGCTCGGCCGACGAGCGCATCGACAGCAACGACAAGCTCCCGAACCCCAACGTGACCGTCCTCGAGTGGCTCAACCGGCGTCCGTCGTTCCGGGGGAAGGTCGCGGCCTTCGGATCGTGGGATGTGCTTCCCTTCATCCTCAACCGGGAGCGGAGCGGCCTCTACACCAATGGGGACGGCGCCCCGGTGACCAACCCGAGCACCGCGGTGGAGCGGGCGCTGAACGATCTCGCAGCGGATCTTCCTCCGTACTGGGGAAACGTGCGATTCGACGGGGTGACGATGCAGGGTGCGCTGAACTACCTGCGCACCCGGCAGCCCCGGGTCCTCTATGTCATGCTCGGCGACACCGACGAGTGGGCCCACGAGCGCCGCTATGATCTCTATCTCGACGCTGCGCACCGGGGCGACCGGTTCCTCCGGACCTTGTGGGAGGCGGTGCAGGCAATGCCCGGCTATCGGGACCGGACGGCACTGATCGTGGCGACGGATCACGGACGCGGGTCGGGCGACGATTGGACCGATCATGGCCGCGACGTGCCGGCGGCGGGACGCATCTGGATGGCGGTGATGACCCCGAACAGCGTGACCGGTGAACGGTCAACGGTGAACGGGACCTTCACTCAATCTCAGTTTGCAGCCACCATTGCCGGACTTCTTGGGCTGGAAAGGGAGTTTCGAGCGGCCAACCCCAAGGCGGCGCCTTCCGTCTTGTCACCCTGAGCGAGCGCAGCGACCGAAGAGGCGGAGGCTCTCCCCCGGGCTCGAGTGAGACTCGCCCACGGGGCCTGCGGGCCAACGCAACTCCCAGACTCACGTCGAGCCCTCGCGGCCCGACGTCCCCTATGGCGAGCCCAACTCGTCGCCCAGGTGAATCCCACGCCTGTCACGCTGAGCGAGATGGTGGAGCCGGAAAGTCACCCGGGAATCGGATCGGGTGCAGGGAGCGGGCTGACGACGGGGGCGCTAGTGAGCGCAGCGAACTCGAGCGCCCTCGGAGGCCAGCCCGCCCCGAGTCCGCTGAGAGACGCGAGACTCACGGCGATCTGATTCGGCTGTACCGCCTGAACGTGAACGGATACGCGTTCTTGGCATCGGCCTCGTGCCTTTCCTCGCTCTCCAGTACCCAGGCGGCCCCTTCGAACCCGGGGAAATAGGTGTCCCCCTCCACCACGGCATGAACCACGGTGAGGTAGATCCGGTCGGCCCTCGGCAGCGCCAGGCGGTAGATCTCTCCTCCCCCGATCACGAAGACCTCGTCTTCGGTGGCCCCGAGGGCGAGCGCCTCATCCAGCGACGGCACCACCGTCACCCCATGCGGCCGAAATCCCGGATTGTGGGTGACCACCACGTTGCGCCGGTTGGCGAGGGGGTGCTTGACCTCGGCGAAGGTCTTCCGGCCCATGATGACAGTGTGATCCACCGTCAGCTTCTTGAAGAACTGCAGGTCCTTGGGAAGGTGCCAGGGCAGACCACCGCTGCGGCCGATTACCCGGTTCTCCGCCATCGCGGCCACCAGCGAGACGATCATACGGCCACTTGGGCCCGGATCGCGGGATGGGGGTCGTACGCCTCGAGGGTGAAGTCTTCGTAGCGGAAGTCTTCGAGGTTGGTCACTGCCTGGTTGAGCCGCATCCGGGGCAGCGGCCGGGGCTCGCGGGCGAGCTGCTCCGCGACCTGCTCCATGTGGTTCAGGTAGAGATGGGCGTCGCCGAACGTATGAATGAACTCGCCCGGCCGGAGCCCCGTCACCTGTGCCACCATCATGGTGAGCAGTGCATAGCTCGCGATGTTGAAGGGCACACCGAGGAAGACGTCGCCGCTCCGCTGGTAGAGCTGGCAGGAGAGTGCGCCGTCCAGCACGTAGAACTGGAACATCGTATGGCAGGGCGCGAGCGCCATACGGGGAAGGTCGGCCACATTCCAGGCGTTCACGATCATGCGGCGGGAATCGGGCGTGGTGCGTATCTGACGGATCACTTCCGCGATCTGGTCGACGTGGCGCCCATCGGGAGCCGGCCACGACCGCCACTGATATCCATATATAGGACCGAGATCACCCTCCGGACTCGCCCAATCGTCCCAGATTGAAACTCCAACCTCCTTGAGTGACCTCGTGTTGGTTTCTCCGCGGAGGAACCAGAGCAGCTCGTGGATGATGGATTTGAGATGAACCTTCTTGGTGGTGACGAGTGGAAATCCCTCATCCAGATCGAATCGCATCTGCCAGCCGAAGATGCTGAGCGTACCGGTGCCGGTGCGATCGCTTTTGGGGCGGCCGTGGGTGGAGACGTGACGCATGAGATCGAGGTAGGGGCGCATGGTTGCTGGGTGCTGGTTGCTGGGTTACCACACTTCGGTCAGGTCCAATCTACTAAGAGAATAGCCTGCATCGCGCTCGATCTCCCGCAATCCCGCCTCGATTCGGGGAGGGAGCAGTACCGCGTCCGCGCCCACTTTGAGATCGGCGAACGGCTGATGACCGGGCGCCGGAATCTTGACCCCGGGATTGAGAATCCCCGCCGGATCGAACGCATCCTTCACCAGCCGGAACAGCGCCATGATCTTGGCGCCGTAGACTCGCTCCAGCAGATGGGCCCGCAGCCGTCCATCGCCGTGCTCCCCGCTCGGCGTTCCGCCCAGCTCGAGGACCACGTGAGTCACCTCGTCAAAGATCGCGACGACCCGCGCTTTCCAGTCCTTCTCTGCCAGATCGGGGAGGAGATTCACGTGGAGGTTTCCGGAGCCGGCATGACCGAAGATCACCAGCTGGACCTTGTGCCTCTCTCCCGCCTTTCGCACGGCGGCGATGTAGCGTGACATGGCCGTGAGCGGAACGCAGGCGTCCTCGATCACCTGGAGCGAGCGCCGGCCCTCGC
Organism: uncultured Gemmatimonas sp.; assembly: GCA_964439025.1. Classification (GTDB taxonomy): domain Bacteria; phylum Gemmatimonadota; class Gemmatimonadetes; order Gemmatimonadales; family GWC2-71-9; genus JABFSM01. Next base: position 53,501 of record CAYTMW010000008.1, read on the forward strand.
CCAGCCGCGCCAGCATCGGGCTCGCCGCGTGGCGCACGCTCCAGAGGGCCTCGAGGGAGCCTCGGTCGTTCGCTACCCTCACCGCATCGGAGTGGGGCGCGAGAATCTCCCTGACCTTTGCGAGTCTCTCCGCGAGATCCCCGGAGTCCTCGCCCTCGAGCTCCACCATGAGAAGGCCCGCCTCCCGCCCTTCACTGACGCCGGCAAACTCGAGAAATGTCGCGTCGAGGTATTCGACGGCCGAGGCTGAAAGACCGGGTAGCGCGGGAACGATCTCGCCGAGCGCCGCGGTATCACGGAGCGCCGCGCGGACTCCGCCATACTTCGCGGGTATTGACTCCAGCCGCCACTCCGCGGCAGTGATGAACCCGAGCGTTCCTTCGGCGCCGACCACGAGATCGAGCAGGTCTCCCGAGTCGAGCCACCGATCAAGAGCATAGCCCGAAGAATTCTTGAGGGTACGAGGAAAGCGGGAGCGAATCGAATCGCGAGCCGCGAAGAGCGCCGGCTCTGCCTGATCCCGGAACCTCGCGACTGTCGGGGTCTCCGGAGGGCGGACTCCACGCCGCAGCGTCATGGGCAGTCCATCGGCGGTGATCATCTCGATGGCGGTAACCCAGTCGCGCACGCTCCCCGCGCGCACGGAGCGGGGACCCGAGGCGTTGGTGGAGAGCATTCCGCCGAGCGTGGCAAAGCGCGCGCTCGACGGATCGGGAGGCAGTCGCAGACCGAGGCGGCGGGCGTCTTCATTCAGAGCGCGAAGGGACACCGACGCGCCGGCCTTGGCCTGGGAAGCCTCGGCACGCACCGTGAGCGGCGCGCCGTCCAGGACGGTGAGATCCACGATCATCCCGCGGCCGAGATTACCTCCCACCATGCCGCTCCCCGCGCCGCGCGGAATGAGCGGAACCCGGTTGGCCGCGGCCCAGAAAACCACCTCGCTGAGTGCCTGCGTGGTCGAGGGGACGACCACGCCCTCCGGTACGATGCGAAAAATCCCGGCCCCCTCGGCGTAGGCGGCCCGGGACCGCCAATCGTTCCGTGCCAGACCGTTAAAATCGGGCGGAGGCGGGCGGCGCGACGGATGGGCCTGCATGGAGGTATTATATAACCATGGCCACTGTGTCGAACCGCCCTGAGCTCATTCATCTGGACGTGGACCGGAGGCTCGGCCACGAATGGGATGAGTGGGACGGCCAGCCCCTCCCGAACGCGGGGAACTTCGATGCGCCTCCGCGAATTTTCTTCGGCTGGTCCCTCGGCTGGATTCTGGCGGTGACGCTCGGAGCGGCGATCCTCCTCTTCATCCTGGCGCCGCGACTCGCCACACTCCATCCCACGATTCCCAATGTCCTGAGTTGGGCCCTCCGCATCACCGCAGGCGCGGTGCTCCTCTGGTGGGCGCTCATCGCCCTCTCCTACGCCTTCCGCTCCAACCTTCTCCCCGAGAAACTCGCCGAGCGCGGCCCCCTCCTCCGACTGATGCGGGGCACTTCCCTGCTCGCCAACCGGTTCGGGCGGCGCGACTGGGTCGAAAACGCGTCGGTGAAAGTCTACGATACGCTCGCGCTCGACCGGAAGCGGAAGGTGACGGGAGGGGAGCTGCTGCTGCTGATTCCGCGCTGCCTGGCCAAAGACATTCTCGAGGGCGTCCTGAGCGTCGCCGGGCGCTACCAGATTCCGGTGTTCGTCGCGACGAGGGGCCAGCTCGCCCGCAGGGTCATCAAGGAGCGTCGACCCCGCGCGGTCGTCGCGGTGGCATGCGAACGGGACATGGTGAGCGGGCTGCACGATGTCGCCGGCAAGGTGCCGGTGCTCGGACTCACGCTGACCCTGCCCAGCGGACCCTGCCGGGATACCCGGGTGGATCTGGTGCAGCTGGAGGAGTGGGTGAAGGCGTACGTACAGTGAGAGGTCAGTGATCAGGGGTCGGTGATCAGGGGAAAACAGCCCTGACCCCTGACCCCTGACCCCTATTTCAGAAACTTCACCAGCGCCGAATTGACATTTTCCGCGTGGGTCCAGAGCACCCCGTGCGGACCGCCCGCAACGACCACCATCCGGCTTCCCTTGACCCCGTCGTGAATCCGGGTGCCCGTGGCCGCGATCGGAAGGATTCGGTCCGCGTCTCCATGGATGACCAGGGTCGGCACGGTGATCTTTTCCAGGTCCTTGCGGAAGTCGGTGAGCCAGGCCTGGACGCAGTCGAGCGTGCCCTTGGCCGACGCACCGGCCGCGACCATCCAGCTCAGATGGACGGCCTGGTTGCTGATCCGCTTGCCGCCGAGCTCGTCCACATTGTAGAAGTTCTTCAGAAACTCCGAAAGAAACGCCGGACGGTCGGCGATGATGGCTTTCTTGATCCCTTCGAAGACACTCCCGTCCAGGCCAGCCGGATTATCGGCTGTCTTCAGCAGGAACGGCGGAATCGCCGAGATGAACACTGCCTTCTTCACCCGCTCCGATCCGTACGCCCCGATGTAGCGGGCCACTTCGCCCCCGCCCATCGAGAAGCCGACCAGTGCCGCGTCGCGCAAATCGAGCTTGGTCATGATCTGGTGCAGGTCTTTTGCGAACGTGTCATAGTCGTAGCCCGCATATGGCCGGCTGGACTGGCCGAAGCCCCTGCGGTCGTAGATGATGACCCGGTGGCCCGCGTCCGCCAGCGCCGGAATCTGTTTTTCCCAAGAGGCGCCGGAGAGCGGCCATCCATGGATCAGGACGACCGGCTTGCCGGAGCCGTGGTCCTCGTAGTAGAGATCGATGGGGGTGGAGTTTTCCTGACCGACGGTGATCGTGCTCATTGTGCCCCTCCTGAGGGAAGCCGGACCGCGAATAGCGTGATGGGTGGGGTGACGGTGCGCTGAACGTCGATGGCGTTTCGGCGCTCGCCTGCGCAGCGACTATTGCGAGGCGCGCCGATAGTCGAGCGGCGGCTTCCGGTCCCCTACCCTGCTCTTGTACACAAATCCTCCCAAACGCTTCTCGAATTCCGCGCGCGCCCTCGGCAGGTGGGCCGGATTGCTGAAGAGCTCGATCGCGGTCAGCGCCATCGTTTTCGCCGCCACCATCATCCCCTTCGACCCGATCGACATTCCTCCCGCCGCCACCGCCTGCCAGCTATGGGCCGGTGTGCCGGGCACCCATGTTGCGGCGGAGAGCTGGACGGTCGGGACGACCCAACTCAGATCGCCCATGTCGGTGGAGCCGGGGGAGACGCCCGTCTCCGGCGGGCTCACCCGCTCGGTCTCGTCCCGGGGTGGGAGCGTGCCGGTCAGCGAAGCCCGGATTTGCCCCGCGAACGCCTTTTCTTCGGGGGTGTACGTGTAGCCGCCCACACGTTCGAGTGCACCCTGCATCACGTCGGCGAGGGCATCATTCGGCAAGACGCTATACACCGAATTCACCAGCTCGAAATCCATGGTCGTTCCGGTGCCCAGCGCGGCGCCCTTCGCGGCATTCATGATGCGGTCCCAGATCCCGTCGAGGACGCGCATGTCGCCGTGACGGGCGTAGTAATACACCTCGGCAAAATCCGGAACGACGTTCGGGGCTTTCCCACCGCTGGTGATGATGTAATGAATGCGGGTTTCCTGGGGTACGTGCTCGCGCATCAGGTTCACCATCGCGTTCATGGCTTCCACCCCATCGAGCGCGGAACGGCCCTGATCGGGGGCTGCGGCCGCGTGCGAGCTGACGCCGTGGAACCGGAACTTGGCACTGGTATTCGCCAGTGACGAGGCGCGATTCACCTGATTGAGATCTCCCGGATGCCACGACACCACCGCGTCCACATCCTTGAAGAGGCCGGCGCGGACCATGTAAATCTTCCCCCCTCCCCCTTCCTCCGCCGGTGCGCCATAGAAGCGAACCGTCCCGCCGCGCTTCCCCGCGACCAGCCAATCCTTGACCGAGATCGCCGCCGCGGCCGCCGCTGTCCCAAAGAGGTGGTGTCCGCAGCCATGGCCGGGGCCGCCTTCGATCAGCACTTTGCGGACCGGGACGGCATCCTGGGAGAGACCGGGCAGCGCGTCGAACTCTCCCACGATGGCGATCACCGGCTTGCCGGTGCCGTACGACGCGACGAACGCGGTCGGCATCTCTCCGACGCCGGCCTCGATGGAAAACCCTGCGGAGCGAAGCCGATCCTGCAGCAGCGCGCTGCTCTTCGCTTCCTGGTATCCCACCTCGGCAAAGCCCCAGATCTGCCTGGCGGTGCCGGCGTACCCGGAGGCCTTGCTGTCGAGATCGGTGAGGATGGCGTCGGCCCAAGTCGGCTTGCGAGCCTGCGCGTTGATCGTGGAGGACTGCGTAATGCAAAGCAGCACGAGGACGTGAATGGTGCGACTCATCGGAATCTCTCAGCTGATGGTAGTGTCGGGTTTGACCTTCGCGGTATCGGGCTTCGCCTTTGCCGTATCCGGCTTGACGACGGGCTTCGGCGGGATCACGGCCTGGATGGTCGCCGGATCACCGTGCAGCTCGATCAGCCGGCGGATCACCCCGGCGACCCGGCGCTGCAAGGGGTGATCGTCGGGGAGCGGGACGTCGAGCTCCCGCTCCGGGCGGGAGGGATCGGCCGTCGGGCGATAGGTCGTCTCGACCACCAGCTCACTCCAGAATTGCTTGGCCGGATTCACCCACGCCCGGACCCGCACGACGTCCTGCCCGAGCGGGCGGGCAGTAGTGGGTTCGAGCGTATTCCCGGCGAGCCACCCGGAGTCGATGAATCCATCGGCTTCGCGAACCACGGCAAGGGTGATGCTGTCTTTCACCAGCGCCTCCGCCAGAACACGCGTGGCATCGGGAATCTCGAGCTCGACCTCGGCGACGGCCGCGGTGGGCAACGGTGAGTAGGACGGCCGCGAAGTGGTGGCCCGACAGGCAAGCAGGAGCAACAGAACGGTGAGCGGTAAGCGGTGAGCGGTGAGCGGGAACCGCCCCGCAATGCCGGGAGCGCGAGACGTCAGCGGGCGCAGGGGGCGGGCTGACGACGGGGGTGCTAGTGAGTACCGCGAACTCGAGCGCCCCCGAAGGCCAGTCCGCCCCCGAGCGCGCGGAGAGACTCGGGGCTCCGCCCCTTCGCTTCGCTCAGGGTGACAAGGGGCTCGGCTCACAGCGTCACCGGCGTCGGCGGCGTGGTGCTCCAATCATAAAACCCGCGCCCCGACTTCTTCCCGTACCACCCCGCCAGCACCATCCGCTTGAGCAGCGCCGGCGGGGCATAGCGCGCCTCGCGAAACTCTTGGTAGAGGATTTCACCCACCTTGACGGCGGTGTCGAGTCCGACGAAGTCGAGGAGTGTCAGGGGCCCCATCGGATGTCCGCACCCGAGCGTCATCCCCGTGTCCACGTCGCGAATCGAGGCGACGCCCCGCTCCACCGCGCGCGCCGCATCCAGCAGGTAGGGGATCAGCAGCAGGTTGACGATGAACCCCGCCGAATCCTTGGCGGCGATCGGTTCTTTCCCGAGCCGCCGCACGAACGCGGTGCCCGCTTCGACGGTCTCCGGCGACGTGGTGACACTCCGCACCACCTCGACCAGCGGCATCATCGGCACCGGGTTGAAAAAATGGAGTCCGAGAAACCGGTCCGGCCTTCCCGTCACCGTCGCCATCGCCATGATCGAAAGGCTGGACGTATTCGAGGCGAAGAAGGTCTCGGGCTTGCAGACGCCGTCGAGCGCGATCCACTGGCGATTCTTGAGTTCCAGGTCTTCGGTGACCGCTTCGATCACCAGGTCGCATGAAGCGAGGTCTTCGAGGGAGGTCGTGAACCGGAGCCGGCCGAGGGCTGCGTCCCGGGCTTCGGGGGCGAGCTTCCCCTTCTCGACGAACTTCCCGAGTGAGGCCTCGATCGTTTTCTTGCCGCGCGCGAGTTGGTCGTCGTGCAGATCCCGGGCGAGCACCTCGAAGCCGGCCACCGCCGCCACCTGCGCAATGCCGCTCCCCATCTGCCCGCAGCCGAGCACGCCGACCTTGCGTATCGAACTCACTTCTGCCGGGACCTTTCCGTGGATGACGCGATCGCCCTGCGGATTTCCCCCGTGACCGCCTCGAGCAGGCCGCCTGCCCGCGGCGGAATCTGGTGTCCCGGCTTGATGCCGCCCCGCTCGAGATAGTCCAGCGCGCGCTCGAGCCCGAGCGCGGTTCGTTCGGCCACCGGGCGAAACCGCTTGAGGGTAAACCAGCCAAGCGCACTACCCACCATGAGCGGGGGGATCACCACGAACCAGATTGGGCTCATTGCCGCGAGGATGATCGCCGCCGCGGCGCCGACCGAGCCCACCGCGACCGCCCCGCCCACATACGCGGCCCGGGTCGGGCGAAGGTCCGCGGTGAGCGCCACATGGCAGTATCCCGCCTCGAGCCGGGTAAACGTCGCGGCGACCAGCGTCGCCTTCGAGAGCATGAATTTGGGCACCCCCGATCCGAGCACGGCGCCCCCGCGGCGGAGCGCGGCCTGCATACCGCCGATCGGCTCGAACGTCACCCGCCCCGGCTGCTGCCGCTGCACCGCGAGCAGCTCGTTCTTGTCGAACCACTCGACCAGTGCGCGCGCCGCTTCGTCGGGCTCTCCGATGACCACCCGCTGTGCCCTCACTTCCGACGGCCCGACCACGCTGCCGGCCAGTCCGCTCTCCGCCGGCGCGACTACTTCGGTAGCCTGCTCCAGCATCGCCTGCTGGAGGTAGCGCGCGGGGATCCCGACTTCTCTGCCGAGCGCGGTGACCTCGTCTGGCGTGAGCCCTTCACCCACGTCGGCTTCGCCCGCCTGCAGCTCCGCCGCGCGCTGCATGATGCGCTCGAGCGCCGCGCGATCGATCTTGCCCGGTGTCAGGTCCGCCATCTCACTCGCTCGTGGGCTCGGTGCGCGCCGCCGTTCGGAGCTGGCGAAGCTGGTCAGCCGGGTCGAAGCCGGACAGCTTTCCAACCGCGGGCTCGGCGGTGAGGGCGGGCGGGGCGGGCTCGACCGCGGGATGCGGCGCCGGCATGGCGTCGTCGGCCCGCTGAAAAAAGGTCTTGAAGAAGTCGATCGGGATGGGAAAGATGGTGGTCGTGTTGTTCTCCGCTGCGATTTCCGTGAGCGTTTGCAGGTAGCGGAGCGTGAGCGAGGCGGGCTGGCTTTGCAGCATCCGGGCCGCCTGGGCGAGGGTTTCCGAGGCCTGCAGCTCGCCCTGCGCGCTGATCACCTTGGCCCGCCGCTCCCGTTCCGCCTCCGCCTGGCGGGCAATCGCCCGGCGCATTCCCTCGGGCAGCAACACATCCTTGATCTCGACCGCTGAGACTTCAATGCCCCAGAAATCGGTGCGCTCGTCGATGATCTGCTTCAGGATGTCGTTCACCTTCCGTCGGTCGGCCAGCAGCTCGTCGAGCTCGACCTGGCCCAGCACCGAGAGCAGCGTGGTCTGCGCCATCTGGCCGGTGGCGTAGAGGTAGTCCTGGATCTCGATGATTGCGAGCGACGGCTCCAGCACCCGAAAGTAGAGAACCGCGTTCACCTTGGCCGAGATGTTATCGCGGGTGATGACGTCTTGCGGCGGGATGTCCATGGCCACAATCCGCAGCGAGACCCGCTTCATCTGGGCGAAGCCGAGCGGGACGAGCGCGAGCCCGGGGCCCTTCGTGGCGGTGTACTTTCCGAGAAAGAACACCACCCCGCGCTCGTACTGCTTGAGGATGCGCAGACTCCCGAAGCAATACGCGACCAGCGCGAGCGGGACCAGCAACAGCATTTCCATGGTGCCCCCTAGGCCGGAAACGCCTCGACGATCACGGCGATGCCCTGTCCGCCACCGATGCACGCACTGCCGAGGCCGTAGCGTTTGCCGATCCGGCGGAGGGTATGCAGCAGGTGCACGGTAATCCGCGTGCCGCTCGCCCCGAGCGGATGTCCGACCGCCACCGCGCCGCCTTCCACGTTTGTCCTCTGCCGGTCGAGCCCCAGCTCCTTTTCCACCGCGAGGTACTGCGCGGCGAAGGCCTCGTTCACTTCGACACGGTCCATCTGGTCGAGCGTCATCCCGGCGCGGGCGAGGGCCTGCCGAGCCGCGGGCGCCGGCCCGATGCCCATCATCTCCGGCTCCACGCCTGCCACACCCCACGCCACCAGCCGGCCAATGGGGGTGAGCCCGCGCTCCGTCGCGAAATCCGCCGACGAAACGATGCAGGCCGCCGCGCCGTCGGCGATGCCCGAGGCGTTGCCCGCCGTCACCACGCCGTCCTTCTGGAAGACCGGAGCGAGCTTGGCAAGACCTTCGGCTGTTGTCTCGGGGCGCATGTGCTCGTCCGCCGCCCATGGCTCGGCCTGCTTGGTCTTCCGGTTGGTGATGGCGACGGGGCAGAGCTCGTCGGCGAACCACCCGGACTCCCAGGCGGTCTTTGCAGACTGCTGCGATCGGAGCGCGAAGGCATCCACCTCCGCGCGCGGGATCCCGTACTTCTTTGCCAGGTTTTCCGCGGTGATTCCCATCGGGCAGCCGCAGTGCGCGTCGGTAAGACCCTGCCAGAGCAGATCCTCGAGCGGTGGAGAGGCGCCCAGCTTGGTGCCCCAGCGAATCCCGCGCACGACGTGGGGCGCCTGGCTCATCGATTCGGCGCCGACCGCGAGCACGACGCGCGATTCGCCGAGCAGAATCTGCTGCCCACCCTGCACGATGGCCTCGAAGCCCGAGCCGCAGAGCCGGTTCACGGTGAGGGCCGGCGTCGGCACGGAGCACCCAGCCCGGAGTGCCACGTGGCGCGCGATGTAGGCGCCGTCAGCCGAGGTCTGCATGGCGTTTCCGACCACCACGTGATCCACCGTGTCGGCGGGGACGCCGGCGCGCTGAATGGCCGCCTTCGCGGCCGCCTCACCGAGATCGGTGGCGCTCAGGTCCTTGAGGGTACCGCCGAAAGAGCCGAACCCGGTGCGGACGCCGGAGAGAAACACGATGTCAGGACGATTGGCCATGACAGATACGCTCACGTGTAGCGGTGGGGATCCTTGACCGGCGCGCCGCAGGTGATGCAGTGGCGCCATTCCGAATCGAGCTCGGTCTGGCAGCGCGCGCAGGCAAAGGGAAGCCGCCGCTGGCCGCACCAAGGGCAGAACACGACCTGACGTCCCGCCGGCATGGCGTGATGGCAGTGGCGGCACTCGGTGTCACCCGAAACCTGCCCCTTCGCTGCGCTCAGGGTGACGGCTGGAGGCGCCACGGGCAGCGACTCGATCTCGGCGGTTCTACGCGATTCCTTCACCTCGCTCCGATTGTCACCCTGAGGCCGCGCCGCGGCCGAAGGGGCCGATCTCTCAGTGACCGCCTCTGCCTCGTCCCCCGCGATCTGCGCCGCGGCGAGCGAGGTGATCTGGATCGTCGAATCGGCGACCTCGTTGAGCACACCGAGATCGGGGTTACTGCCGGCCAGCTCCTCCTGACACCGCTTGGCGGCCGCTGCCGGAAGAGTCCGGACGAAGCCGCGCTCGCCGGCGACCAGCCGGAGCAGCACCGTCTCGTAGTCCTCCACGCTTTCGAGCATGAGCGCCCGCCGGTGCGTCTGGTAGGGAAGAATCTTCTCCCGGACCAGCCCGATCGGAACCGCGCGATTGACCCCTTCCTTGCTGGCGGAGAGCTGCTCCACGAGGCGTCGGGCGAACCGGGTGAGCTCATCCATTCGGCATACCTCCAACGATGCTCGGTGTGGAGTCGAGGTCTTTGGGGAATCGCTCCCCGCGCGCGAGGCGCTCGTCCAGCGCGGCAAATGCGGCGTCCGGATCATAGTCGGTGTAGAGCCCTGCTGCCCGCTTGTGCAGCAGCCAGGCGCCGAAGCCCGACGCGACGATTCCGGCGGAGGTTTCCTGGGCCCGCGCGGCGCGCACCGCGAGGTCGTTCGCGTACTCGTTCTTTGGGTGGCCGTTGTGGCCGCGCACCCAGGCAAACTGGGTATCGTGGAGCGGAAGCGATTGGGCGAGCGCGCGCCAGAGCTCCAGATTCTCGATCTCGCCGGTCTTTCGCTTCCATCCCTTCGCAATCCAGCCGGGCAGCCACTCCCGGACTCCCTTTACCAGGTATTCCGAATCGGAGATCACCACGACGCGGAGCCGCATCTCCTTCCCCGCCAGGAGCTGCAGGACGCCGATGCCCCCGGCCAGCGCCATCCGGTTGTTGGTGGTATCGGGCGCATGGAGGTAGAAATCCCGGCGCACCAGCCCTCGCGGCGTGCGGGTCTCGATCAAGCCCCCGGCCCCGCCCGGGCTCGCCCCAAGGCGCCCGTTGCCGAGACAACTCTCATCGAGATGCACGACCGCGCGGGCGCTCACGGGAGCACCTGAAAGTCGTCCAGATCCTCGAGCTCGAACCGCAGCTCCTCGCCGGTCATGGGCAACAACCCAACCAGCGCCTCCTGGCCGCCGTGATGGAGCAGCCGGCGCGCCACCACGATAAACTCGGTGCCCCGGCGCATGAGCACCACGCGACGATTGAGCCGCGTGGCCCGCTCCAGCTGCTCCATCCGCTGCGGGGTCCAGCGCACCGATCCCATCGGCTCCGCCGCTCGGTTACTGTTCCGCCGTCCCGCGGACTACCCGCAGGACGCTCGCGTCGGGAAGAATCTCGCCGATCACGGCGCGGGCCGGTGTGGCCTCGGCTTCGAGCGCGGCCAGCAAATCTGCGAGCCGCTCCGGCCGGACGGCGAGGAGAAGTCCCCCCGATGTCTGGGCGTCCACACAGACCAGGCGCTCAGCCTCGCCGACATCATCGGCCCACTCGGCCCGCGTCGCCTCGAGGTTGCGCCGGGTGCCGCCGGGGACGGCGCCCGCCGCTGCGAGCCGCAAGGCGCCTTCGAGCAGAGGGAGCCGCGCCGCGTCGATGCGCGCTCCCACACCGCTCGCCGCGAGAATATTGCCGAGGTGGCCCAGCAGGCCGAACCCGGTGATATCGGTGGCGCAGCGGACCCCGGCAGCCAGCGCCGCGCGAGCCGCGCCGTCATTGAGCGCCGTCATGCTCCGCACCGCCTCGCCGAGCCCGGCTTCCGTCACCATGTCCCGCTTGAGCGCGGTCGTGAGAATTCCCGTCCCCAGCGGCTTGGTCAGCACGAGGAGGTCGCCGGGGCGCGCCGCGGCATTGGTGAACATCCGGTCGGGATGCACCTCGCCGATGACACAGAGTCCGAACTTGGGCTCGGGGTCGTCGATCGAGTGGCCGCCGAGCATCAGGCATCCCGCGCGAGCGGTCACCTCCGCCGCGCCGCGGAACACCTCGCCCAGGACTTCGAACGGCACCGTGCCGCGCGGCCATCCCACCAGGTTGAGGGCGAAGAGCGGCCGGCCTCCCATGGCGTAGACGTCGGAGAGCGCGTTGGCCGCGGTGATGGCGCCCCAGGCCACCGGGTCATCCACGATCGGGGTGAAGAAATCGACCGTGGCGACGAGGGCGCGATCGGCGGAGAGCTTGTACACCGCCGCGTCATCGCGGGTCGCCGCGTCGACCAGGACGTTCGAATCGAGCACCGCGGGAAGATGGCGCAGCACCTCCGCGAGATCCTTACTGCCGAGCTTGCAGCCGCACCCCGCGGCGTGAGAGAGAGAGGTGAGACGAATGCTGGTCATGCAATCCGCGGGTAACGTGTGAACGGCCTGCTTCCGCTCGGCACCGCGCTGCTCCTGGGCTTCATCCACGCCCTCGAGATCGACCACATGATGGCGCTGACGACCTTCGTGAGCCGGAGGCCGACCCTGGCGACCGCATTCGGCTTCGGGCTCCGCTGGGGCATCGGCCATTCCCTCGCGGTATTCGTCGCGGGCGCCATCCTCCTGGCCACCGGTCTCCGATGGGGGCCCGGGATGGAGTCCATTTTGGAGGGGGCTGTCGGGGTGGCGCTAGTCGGGGTCGGCATCTGGTCGCTCCGCACGGCCCGCAACTTACACCTGCAGCACCCCGGAGAGCACCGGGCACAGGGTCACGCAGTGGCCTCCCTCGGGGTGATGCACGGCCTGGCGGGAACCACCGCCGTGGTCGCCCTCCTCCCGGTGACGCTGCTCGCCGAGCGGGCGCTCGGATTTGCCTATCTCGCGTGCTTCGGCGTCGGGGTGACGGCGGGGATGGCAACCTTCGCCCTCGTCGCGGCCGCGGCGATGCGGGGAGCGGCCGCGCGCGCGCCGGCGGCAGTCGAGCGGATGGCCGGATGGGCCGGTGCGGGCAGTATCGCGGTCGGCCTCTGGTGGCTCCGGGGTGTGCTTCTGGCCGGATAGGACGTCATAGCCAATATCCCTCAGCTATGAGACGAAGCTTCGGAGGCTCCCATGCGCAGGCTACCCCTGGTCTTCTCCCTTCCCGTCTTCCTGGCGTGCGGCGGCGGCGGCGGCGAGCCAACCAGTAACAACAACACACCCCAGGAGCCGTCTGGGAATCCCGTCGCGGCGGCCACCATCCAGGTCCAGGACGATTTCTACAGTCCCTCGACCGTGCTGATCTCGGCGGGCGGAACCGTGACCTGGAACTGGGTCGGCTCCGGCCACAGCGTCACGCCCGATGGCTCACCGACGTTCGGATCTGGTGCCCCACTGCGCAACGCTCCCAACACGCTGGGACCAGTCGTCTTCGCCTCGGCGGGGACCTACAGTTTCCACTGTACCGCCCATGGGGTGCCGGGAACCTACGGGAGCGGCACGATGACCGGCGCGGTCTTCGTCCGCTGAGCGGGGAGAAAAAAAGGCGCCCCGAGAGGGGCGCCTTCCAAGCTGAATCCCGAAGCGGCTAACGCCGCTTCTTGCCGGACTTCTTTTTCCCCGCTTTCTTCGCCGGACGTTTCCGGGCGGAAGACTTCTTCTTCGCAGCCTTCCGAGCGGCTTTCCGCACCGCCTTCCTCGCTTTCACCTTCCTCGCCGCCTTCTTTGCCGCCTTTTTGGCGACACGCTTGACGGTCTTCTTCTTGGCCTTGGCCTTGGCCTTCGCCGTGGGCTTGGACTTCCCGGCCGGCTTCTGCTTCGCTGCCGGCTTGGCGGCCGCCTTGGGCGGAGCCGGCTTGGCCGCAGGCGCCGGGGCTTCGGGCCTCGGGGCTGGCCTCGGGACCGGCCTCGGGGCCGGCCTCGGGGGGATGGCGGCCGGCGGGGGTTGAGGCGGTGGCGGCGGGGGAGGTGGGGGCGCCGGGGGAGTGGACGACGGCATCGGGTCCATCCATCCGGACCCGGACCAACCCATTTCCAATTCTTCGAACGCGGCCATTCGGCTCCTCCGGCTACGCGGTTGCGGCGGGCCCCGCCGCAAAGGGGGCGCACAGCGGCGCCTTCATCAGATGTCTGATATATCTTGCACTTCGTTCTTCTGCAAGGCGGGGAGATTCTCGATGCGGGCGCTCGCCCTCTTGCGGCATGGCGGGATCGGAAGTCTTGCTGTGATGGAGCTGCCGGCGCCCCCGGTCTCCGCCCCCGGCGATGTGCTGATCCGGGTCCGCTCCGCAGCAATTAATCACCTCGATCTCTTCCTCACCGAGGGGATCAAGGGGATCACTGTCACGTTTCCGCATATCGTGGGGACCGACGGCGCCGGCGTGGTGGAGGCCGTCGGCGCCGGAGTCTCCTCGGTCCGGCCGGGGGATCGCGTCACGATCAACCCGGGAATCTCCTGCGGCACATGCGACCCATGCAAGCGCGGGGAAGATCCGTACTGCCATGAGTTCGAGATTCTTGGAGAACACCGCCCGGGCACGGCGGCGGAATTCGTCGTTGTTCCAGAACGGAACATTGCGAAAATACCAGAAGAAATGCCATGGGATATCGCGGCGGCGCTTCCCCTCTCCACCCTCACGGCTTGGCGGATGCTTAGCACCCGAGCCAGACTCGAGCGAGGGGAGACGGTGCTGATCTGGGGAATCGGCGGCGGCGTGGCGCTCGCGGCGCTCGCGATCGCGAAGCACCTGGGCGCCAGGATCTTCGCGACAAGCTCGTCGACACGAAAGCTCGTGCGCGCGCATGAGCTCGGTGCCGATGTGATCTTCAACCACGCGGAGACGCCGCCCGACGAGATAGCGCGCGCGGTGCGGAAGCAAACCGGCAACGGCGTCGACGTGGTGGTGGATACGGTGGGAGAAAAAACCTGGAGCGCCTCACTCAAGGCGCTCCGGTCGGGGGGGCGGCTGGTGACATGTGGAGCGACGAGCGGCCCTCTTGTCGAGCTCGATATCCGGCGGCTCTTCTGGTTCCAGTGGAGCATCCTGGGTTCGACGATGGGATCGCAGGCCGAGTTCGCGGAGGTCATGACCCTGGCGCGCGCGGGCAAACTCTGGCCGGTGGTGGACTCGGTGGTGCCGCTTTCGCAGGGGGCAGAGGCGTACCAGCGGATGCAGCGCGGTGAGCAGCAGGGCAAACTCGTAATCGAGGTCTCGCGGTGAACGAACTCTGGCAGCGGCTGCTCGGCGGCGGTGAGCAGCTCATGTTGTACTTGCCTCCCTTCGCGGCAGCGATCGCGATCCTGATCGCGGGCTATCTCCTGGCCCGGCTGCTGGAGCGATGGACTGACGCCCTGCTCAAGCGGCTCAACTTCAACAGGGTCGCCGAAGCCGGCGGAATCTCCGAGGCGATGGGGCGCACCGGAACCCGGCTCGATCCGATTCACGCAGTCGGCAAGCTGCTTTTCTGGCTGGTGATGCTGGTGGTGATCCTGCTCGCGAGCACCGCCCTCGGGCTGGAGAGCATCCGCGAGATGTTCGGCACGATGCTCTCGTTCATCCCGACGCTCATCGCCGCCATCGTGATCGTGATCCTCGGCATGATCGTGGGCGAGTTCGTGCGGGCGCTGGTGCTCGCATCGGCAGGTGCGGTGGAAGGGGTGCCCACCCTGGCGCGGGCAGCCAAGGGCTCTGTCGTGGTGATCGCGATTTTCATGGCGGTGCAGCAGCTCGGCATCGCCGATGAGCTGGTGACGGCGGCGTTCACCCTGATTCTCGGCGCGATCGCGCTCTCGGTCGGGCTGGCGTTCGGGCTCGGGAACCGCGATCTGGCGGGTGAGGTGACGCGCCGGTGGTACGAGGAGGGCCGCGCCCGGAGGGAGCGGCGGAAGATGAATCAGATGGGCCGGCGGCATGACGATCCGCAGCCGGCGCACCCGGCGGAACCGCCCTTCGGTGAAGCTGACGGCTAGCGATCCGTCCGCCGGATCACTCCCGCTGTCTCGAGGGCGCCGAGGAATTCCGCGACGAGATCGAGCGGCACTGGACCGTAAATCACGGAAACTGCGTTCCGGATCTGAAGCTCAGTCCGCTTGCCGTCGACGAGATTGAGAACTTCGTAGCCGTACTCCCCGCCGCCGCCCCGGGCGCCGGAGAATCGCAGCAACCCGAGCGTCGCGACCTTCTGCGCGCCGAGCCGGCCCTCCAGGTAGTCGTAACCGAAGACCGACATCGGGCCGCGCACCGCGGCCACCCGCTGGTAGACTGGCCGGCCCGCGCCAGTTGGGATTTCGACCGGCCTATTGAAGGACGCCAGCCCCTCCGATCGCTCCAGGAAGGCCGTGGCTTTATTGCGCTCCGCGGCGCTGATTGGTGTGAACGCCTCGATCGAACCGACAATTGCCCGCTCGGACTCGAAGTGAAACAGAGTCAGATTCACGTCCTCGCCGCCCGCGAGCCCGGCGCGGCGTTCCAGCATCGCGGCGGTGCGCCGGAGACTCGCGCGTTGAATCACCGGGAGCAGCGCCGCGGCCGCTCCGTCTCCTCGCAATGACGCGAGGTAATACCCGCTCGCCGCGCCGATGAACGCCGCGCGCTCGAGCTTGGTCGCATCGATGTTCGCGGGGGTGTCGAAGTTGGTGTGGATGTAGCGGTCAGGCCAGTCGTTGAGATAGATCGCCGGGATCCTGAACGACCCTTCGCTGTAGACCTGGTGGTCGCTCCCCATCGTAAAATCGGCGAAGTCGGCCTGGAGCGGCTCCTTGCCCCCCTCGGGAGAGACCAGCGGAAAGCGGGCCGACCCGGTGCCCGCGAATGCCGCCGATTCCTGGTTGGCCAGCGCACCGAACGCAGCGCCGACGTCGTAGACGAACGACGGCAGGCTCGCGGGGCCGCGGGTGACGTGGAAGATCGCCTTCGTGGCAGGTCCGCCGCCGACCATGTCCATGTGAATCGCGGCCTTGATGCGCGCGGCAAGCTCGGGCCGCGCGTTCAGCAGCACGACGGTGCCCTCGATCTCCGGGGGCCAGATGAACCGGAGCGTCCGCGCCGGCCGCGCCAGCCGTCCCTCGGCGATGAGCTTGGCCAGCGTCCGCGCCGCTTCGAGGATGGCCACACAGCCGCTGGCGTTGTCGTTCGCGCCGGGTCGCTGGTGGTCGAGGTGGCAGCTGAAGACGATCTCTTCGCCGCGAAGCACCGAATCAGCTCCGGGAATCGTCGCGGTGATGACTTCGTAGGCGCCGTCGTGCTGGCCGGCACGCACCGTCGCGTCGAGGCGGATCTCCTCTCCCGCGAGGAGCCGAGGCCGGAGCGCCCGCGCCTGCTTGAGGGAGACCATGAACGCGAACGTGGGCTGGTCGGGAAAGCTCGAGAGGTGGCCCCAGCGCACCAGATTCTCGTCCTCTCCCCACCAGGCGGTTCGCTGATTCTGTGCATAGCTCACGATCCCCGTCGCGCCGAAGCGCTCCACCGCGAGGCGCTGAACCGACGCCGGCTGCTGGGACACCAGCACCAGCTTTCCGCGGACGTCCTTGCCGGCGTAGTCGCTCTCGCGGGTGCCGTCGCCGACATCGACCAGTGCGGCGGCGACCCGGCCGCTCTCGCTGTCCTGGGCCAGCGAGACCGGCATCGCATCCCAGCTCGCCAGGCGTTCGGCCCGCTCCCAGCCAGTGCCCACCTTCCGAAGCAGCCAGAGCTCGGCGAAGTCGGCGTCCCAGGGACGCCGGGAGCGCTGGGTGCCGTAGAAGCGCTTTCCGTCGGCTGGGAAAGACTCGATGCGCGCGTCGCTCAGGCCATATGCTGTGAGACGCTCGACGATGTGCTCCGCCGCCCGGTGAAATCCGCGGGAGCCGCGCATCCGGTGCTCGCCGGCGACGCGCTCGAGATTTCGCTTGGCGGTTTCGCCGGAGAGCTCTCCCGCCAGGGCGGCAATGACGGAGTCGGGAAGCAGCGGCGCCTGCTGCCCCGCGAGAGTCCGTGGGATGCCGGCGAGGCAAACCGCGAAGCAGAGACGTGCGCGATTCACTTGGCGGCCGGAGCGGGCGGGGCCGGAATGCGCACCAGCATGAGCCGGACTCCCTTCTCGAATTGCTCGGCGAAGAGCGCGGCATCCGAGCCGACACCGAGCAGCCGCGCATCGCCCACGAGCCGGAGGATCCTGAGCAGATCGCCGCGCCGGTCAACCACCTGGATCGACCGCGCGGTGTCCAGCACCGGCTTGCTCTTCTCCAGCCAGATCATCTCTCCCGGGGCGCCGAACGCGGCGACGAATGGGGGAAAGATCAGCGCCCAGGGGAGATCGGTCTCCTTGGGACGCACATCGGAGGGGAACCCCTGCAGGTACCGCAAGCGGTCGGCCTGGGTGACCTCGAACACCGGATCGGGAAGCTCCGGTCCTTTGGTGTCCCGGCTCCCCGGCTCTCTGGATTGGATCTGGTTACGGAGCAGTCGCGCGATCCAGACGGTTCCGTCGCGCCAGACGCCCCAGAGATCGTCGCCGCTGAAGATCTGGCGCTCGAACCGAGTGACCTCTCCACGCTGCATCTCGCGCCCGTCAACCGGCGCGAGCCGCGCGACGGTGTCGAACCGCGAGAGATCGCGCGGTGCGCGCACGATCGCCGCCGAGTCGCGGTTGCCGATGCCGCCGCGCCCCGGCTGGGGCCGGACTTCGAAGTAGAGCTGCCCCGCCCCATCGCGTCCCTTGGGGGTGCTCCCGCGCAGCGCGTCCGGCGAGGGGATCGAATCGATCAGCCGTCCGTCGCCGGTCCAGACCGTGGTGCGCCGCTTCCCCCAGTCGGAGATGTACAGGGTGTCTCCAACCGTGAAGACCGTGGCGGGGTTGAGGTATGTCTGCTGCTTCCTACCTCCCAGCGGTGTGAGCGTTTTCTGCTGGAAGTCGGCGATCGCCGCGGCATCCCAGTCACTGGCAACCAGCACCCAGCGCCCCGCACCCAGCCACGCCGCGGAAGGAATGTTGGCCCATGGGGCGACGATCGTGTCTGCCGGGAGCGACAGCACTTCGAACGGCGGCGATTTCGCCGGGGCCGGGCCGCACGCGGCGGCCAGTGCCGCAAAGACGAGGCCGCAGGGCGGCCGATGCAATCTCATGGCCCCGCGATCTCCGCCGTCCCCGGCGTGATCCGCTCGAGGCCGAGCCGGGCGAGCTCGGTGTTGACCACCTGGAGGCCGCCGCCGAGCGCGTCGCTCAGGCGCTTGAGCTGAACGTCGAGCGCTTCGGAAAGGATCCGCAGCACTTCCACCGACTGCGCGGTGGGCTTGGCTTCGGCGCTGCTGACCACCCCGGAGAGTGCGGCAATCTGATTGTTGAGCCGGATCGGATAATTCAGCGGATCCTGACCGCTCCGGTTCTTCACCTGGTAGATCTCCTCCTCGACCGACGCGAGCTGCGTGACGAGCGTTTGGGAGTGCCGATCGAGCGCGGTCCCCCGCGCCCCCGCCTTGCTCCGCCGGTCGGCGAGCTGCGCCTTCACGTTGCGGATCGTGCGAACAGCGTCGTTGGCCGCGGTGGTCCGATCGCGCACTTGCACCAGAAAGGCGTACTGCGCATCGAGATCGGCCTGGCTCGCGTTGCCGCGCGGATCGCGGAGCACATTGAAGGTTTGGGTCTCCGACTTGTCACCCACCGTCACCCGCACGCTGTACGTCCCTGGTGGAAGGACCGGACCGTTGGTGCCGCCCGACCAGAAGATCATGCCGGTGAATCCAACGGCGTCCGCACTCCGGAGATTCCAGGCGAAGCGGTTCATGCCGGCCCGGTTGGGAACCCGTGGCGGCGGGGTGTAGCGCCAGCCGCCGAGACGCGGGCGTGGGTCGGTAGTATCCGGACGAACCGAAGCCGGCATCACGCCGAGCGCGGCCAGGCTGTCGCTCTGACGTCGAGCGAGCGAGTCCCGGCCGGCGCGCTCGGCGGCACCGCGGAGTGAATCGGCGCGGGCGGTGGAGTCCTGCTCGCTCGACAGCCGGCGGATCACCTGCCCCCGCGCGTCGAGGAACTCCATCGTGATCTTCTGGTTTCCCTGTTTGACCCAGTAGGTGATCACCGCCCCGTCCCATCCGGTGAGTCCTCCCGGAACTCCGCCACCGCCGCCGCCGCCGCCGCCGCCGCCGCCGCCAACGAAGAAGCCGCCCAGGGTGGTGCGATAGGCATCGCGTGGCTTGAAGAGGTGGAGATCCTTGCTGGTGACACCGGCGGCGTGCTGCCGGAGCACGGAGAGGTCATCGAGAATCCAGAACGCCCGGCCGTGCGTCCCCGCCACCAGGTCGCCTTCCTTGACGGCGAGGTCGTGCACCGGTACCGGCGGCAGATTGCGCTGCAGCCGCTGCCAGTGCGCCCCATCGTCGAACGACACCCAAACGCCGCGCTCGGTGCCGGCGTACAGCAGGCCGGCGCGGACCGGATCCTCCCGGATCACCCGGGTGAACTCGCTTCCCGCAATCCCGTGAGTGATCCGGGTCCAGGTCTTGCCGTAATCGGTGGTCTTGTACAGGTAGGGGCTGAAATCGTTGAGCTGGAACCGGTTCGCGGCGAGATACGCGGTGCCGCGCGCATGTTGGGACGACTCGATGATGGAGACCCGGGCCCATTCAGGGAGATCGGGCGGCGTCACCCTGGTCCAGGTCGCGCCGTTGTCCCGCGTCACGTGCACCAGCCCGTCGTCACTTCCCCCCCAGATCACGCCCTTCTCGATTGGCGATTCGGAGATCGTGAACACCGTCGCGTAGTACTCGACGCTGGTCTGGTCCTTGGTGATTGGGCCGCCGGAGGAGCCGAGTGTAGCCGGATCGTTGCGGGTGAGATCGGGCGAGATCGCGCTCCAGCTGCCGCCCTCGTCGGTGGACTTGAAGATGACGCTCGAGCCCACGTATATCGTGTTCGGGTCGTGCGGCGAGATCACGATGGGAAAAGTCCACTGGAAGCGGTACTTCGCGTCCCGGGCGTCGTGGCCCATCGGATTGAGCGGCCAGGGATTGATGTCCCGCTCGATGCCGGTCCGGGTGTCCTTCCGGGTGAGGTACCCGCCGTAGCTTCCGGCGTAGATGATGTCCGGATTGTCGGGCCGCACGGCGATATAACCCGACTCGCCGCCCCCGGCATCGTAGAAGTTCCCCAGGTCGGCGCCGAAGACCGGACGGCTCGGCATGCAGACCGTGCTGTTGTCCTGCTGCGCGCCGCAGACCCGGTAGGGAAAGTGATTCGTGGTGGTGACGTGATAGAACTGCGCCGTGGCGTAGTCCTGAGCGGTCCAGGTGCGGCCGGCGTTGACCGAGACGTTGGCGCCGCCGTCGTTCCCTTCGATCATCCGCTGGTTGTTGTTCGCGGCGATCCAGAGGTCGTGGCTGTCGCCGTGCGGTGTGTTGATCCCCTGAAAGGTCCGGCCGCCGTCGCGCGAGCGCTGGAAGCTCACGTTGCTCGCGTAGACGGTGTTCTCGTCTTGCGGATCGGCGTAGATCCGGGAGTAGTACCAGGCGCGCTGGCGGAGCCCGCGGTCATCATTGACCCTGGACCAGGTGTCGCCGGCATCGTCGGAGCGGTAGACACCGCCCGAGTCCGCCTCGATTTGGGCATAGATACGCCGCGGATTGGCGGGGGAGACCGAAATCCCGATGTTGCCGATGAGACCCGCCGGCATGCCCGGGTTCCGGGTGAGCTCCTTCCAGGTGCGGCCGCCGTCTGTCGTCTTGAAGATCCCGCTCCCCGAGCCGCCGCTTACCATCATCCACGGCTTGCGATACGCGGTCCAGAGACCGGCGTAGAGGACCTCGGGGTTGCTCGGGTCCATCGTGAGGTCGATCGCCCCGGTTGAATCGTTCCGGAAGAGGATCTTGTTCCAGCTCTTCCCGCCATCGGTCGTCTTGTAAATCCCCCGGCTCGGGTTCGGGCCGAAGACCGGGCCCAGCGCTGCGATGTAGGCGATGTCGGGATTGCGGGGATGAATACGGATCTTCGAGATGTGCCGGGTCTCGACCAACCCCATATAGGTCCAGGTCCGACCGGCATCGGTGGACTTGTAGACGCCGTCGCCGTGAGAGGTGTTCCCCCGGATCGGGTATTCACCGCCGCCGACGTATACGACGTCGGGGTTCGATTCGCTCACCGCGATCGCACCGATGGTCCCGCCGAAATACCGGTCGGTCACCGGCTGCCAGTTCTCCCCTCCGTCGGACGTCTTGAAGACGCCGCCTCCGGTCGTGCCCATGTAGTACTCGAGCGGCCGGGCGACCGATCCCGCGACCGCCACCGAGCGTCCCCCGCGAAGCGGGCCGAGGCTTCGCCAGCTGAGCGAGGTGAAGAGGGCTGTGTCGGGGATCTGGGCGGCGACCGGCGCCGCGAGGAGGAGCGGGATGGCAAGACGAAGTAGGATGGGCACAGTCGGGCTCGGCGGTTGGGCGTGGTTGAAGAGGGGCAGGAGAATATGCACCCGCGCGAGCGCCGAGCGAAGCGCATCCCATCACTCCGCGGGCTCGGGGGCGGGCTGCCCTCCGGGGGCGCTCGAGTGCGCTGCGCTCACTAGCACCCCCGTCGTCAGCCCGCTCCTTGCGCCCGCTGGTAATCCCAGGTTGTCAATCTTCGCATCCTCAATCGTCCTATTGGCTCTTCGGTCATACCATAGTTATACTAAAGTATGAAAACCGCCATCTCCTTACCTGACAATATATTCCACGAGGCAGACGCGTTCGCTGCACGGGCTGGAATCTCCAGGAGTGAGCTCTACGCCACTGCGGTCGCAGAGTACCTGGCGCGCCGGAACGGCGAACGGGTGACCGCGCAGCTCAACGCGATATACGGAGCGGCCAACGCACCGGTCGAGCCCGAGCTCGCTCCCCAGGTGCGGTTCCCAGCGTCACGAGCGGACCTCTGGTGATCGAGCGTGGACGGGTCTGCTGGGTCGAGGGAGCGCGATCGGCGGCTCGTCGGCCGGTGCTGGTGCTGCAGTCGGATCCATTCAATCGGAGCAGGATCCCGACCGTTCTGGTTGCGCCTCTCGCGCAGGATCTGCGGCTGGCGGGGGCGCCCGGAAACGTGCGGGTGTCATCCGCCGTCTCGGGACTGGCGAGGGACACCGTGGTCGTAGTCTCCCAAGTTGCGACCGTGGAGCGCACCCAGCTCCGGGAGACTGCGGTTCGCCTGGATGACTCCGTGATGGGGGTCGTGGGGGAAGGATTGCGGCTCGCGCTAGGCCTGTCACCCTGAGCGTAGCCAAGGGTGACAGCCGGCTGATTCACCCGGGCGATGAGTGGGGCTCGCCATAGGGGACGTCGGGCCGCGAGGGCTCGGCGTAACGATACGAATTACGTTGGCTCGCAGGCCCCGTGGGCGAGTCCCACCCAAGCCCGGGGGTGAGACACCGCTTACTGCTTCGGCTGCGGCTGAAGTACGGTCGGCGCGGCGACAGCCGGTACCGCGGGTCCCAGCTGATCCCGCCCCTTCGCCAGATACGGTATCCCCTTCACCATCCAGTCGGGCGCCTTGGCACGCTTGAGCTTGTTGTCGAAGAACTGCTGCATCCGCATGGCGATGTCCTTCTGATTCGATCGGCTCGCCGGGTTGTGCACGTCGTTGTTGTAGTTGATGAGGTACACTTCCTTCCCCAGCCTTCGCAGCCCCACGAACATCTCGATCCCCTGGTACCAGGGCACCGCGTCATCCATGTCGTTGCTCATGATGAAGACGGGTGTGGTCACCTTGTCGAGCCAGAAGAGCGGCGAATTCTCGATATAGCGCAACGGCGATTCCCAGATCGACCCCCCGATCCGGCTCTGAGAGGTCTCGTACTGGAAGGCGCGCGCCAGCCCGGAGCCCCACCGGATGCCGCCATAAGCGCTCGTCATGTTGGCCACCGGCGCCCCCGCCATGGCAGCGCTGAACATCCGGGTCTGGGTGATCATGTAGGCGATCTGGTAGCCGCCCCACGACTGCCCCTGCAGGCCGAGCCCCTTGGGATCCACGTAGCCGCGCGCGAGCAGCATCTGCACCCCGGGCACGATCGATTTCATCGCGCTCGGTCCGGGGTAGCCGCTCTCGTAGTGAATATCCGGCTCGAAGACCAGGTACCCGTTGGAGACGTAATGGGTCGGATTGATCACGTTCCGCCCATTGGGCGGGATGTAGCTGTGCAGGTTCTGGGAGAGGGACTCGTAGAAGTACGAGATCATCGGGTATTTCTTCGAGGGGTCGAAGGTCTCCGGCTTGTACAGCAATCCCTTGAGCGGGACCCCGTCGGAGCTCACCCAGCGGACCAGCTCGACGCTTCCCCAGTTGAAGTCCTTCTGCTGGGGATTCGCGTCGGAAATGCGGCTGAGGTTGACGAGCGACGAGCCGGCCCAGAGGTTGGGAAATTCGACGAAGGTGGACTTGGTGACCAGCCACTGATCTGCATCTTCCGCTTTGATCGGAACCCCGTAGGCCACGTCGGCCATCACGATCTCTTCCGGTCCTGCCCGCACGCCAAGCCGGTCCCGGAAGAACCCCGACGCCTTGGTCTCCTCGTTCACCGCCCGGAGCAGCAGCGGCTCGGCGGGATCGATCCTCTCGCGCGCGCCGCCCCCGCCGAAGAACCCGCCGCCGCCCCCACCAGCGCCTCGGCGGGCCGGTACCAGCCGGAGCACCAGGTTTCGGGTTCGGCCGACCGAATCGGTCACCATGACCGCCGGCCTGACGCCCGCCGGGTCGATCTCCCAGATGTCCCACCGGTCGTAGACCAGCACCGACTTGTCACCCTTGGTCCATCCCGCGATGCCCCACGCCCCGGGGATCGAGGGAGTATCCCAGGTTTCCTGCTCGAAGCTGACACCCGCGATCGGTCCGGTGAGGTCCAGCGTTTTCCCGGTGGTCGTCGCGTAGCCGTACCAGCGCCCACGATCGTAGAAGGCGACGTACTTCCCATCGGGCGAGAGCTGCGCCTGCCCGCTGATCATCTCGCGGATCAGCTTCGGCGCACCGGAGGCGGGATCCACCACGTACACGTCGTTCCCTCCCGCACCCCACATCGACTCGACCCGGTACCGCTCGCGCGAGGAGGCGACCGCGATCCGCCCGTCGTCGGAGAGATCGACAGAGGGAATGGAATCGTTGGCAAGCTGGACCAGCTTTTTCGTCGCCGGGAACCAGACCGCCTGGAAGGAACGGTTCCGGTCGCGGGTCGCGCTGAGCTTCTGCGACGGCTGCAGCGTGGGATCCTTGTAGTGCCAGAGATCGAACACCGCCTTGCCGGTGAGCGAATCCGCCGGAATCGAGTCGAGCACCGGGGGCGCCACGCCGAAGAGAATCGCATTGCCGCTCCGGGTAAACGAGACGCTGGCACTGTCCGCGATCCGGAGATCGGCGGCGAGCGCCCCGGGCGTGACCGCCGACACCGCGCTCCCGCTCTTCACCGTCGCGTAGAAGAGCGTCCAGCGCGGCTTGTCCCGGCCGAACTCGTCCCGGTCGGAGAGGAAGGCCACCTGGCGCGCCGCGCTGTCGAAGGCGATGGATCTGTAATTACCGCGCCCGGTCAGCAACGCCGTCGTCGTGCCGGTGGCCAAGTTCCGGAGAAACGCGCCGTCCCGGGTGGAATCCCGGGACACAACCGTGTACCCCATCACCCTGGCGCTGTCGTCGAAGGCAGACGCCAGCACATCGTTGAGCCGCTCCTCGGCGCCAGTGGTCAGGTTTCGGAGCACCAGCGGCGACCCGTAGGTGCGCCGGGGACCGGTCGCAGCGCCCGGGGCCCGCGAAGTCCTCGCCGTCGAATCGGTGCCGGTCGAATCGGCCTCGGGCACATAGGCGAGCCAGTCGCCGTTGTCGCGCGGTAGACGGAACGAGCGCACCGCCGGAATGCTGGTGACTTTGCCATCGGCCAGGCTCACGATGACGAGGGCGGTCCGGTTCGCTGCTCCTGCCCGACCGCCGCGCGGTCCCCGAGCCGCCGCGGCGCGCTCCACTTCCGCCTGAGTCGGCTGCACCGTCGCAATGACGAAGCGGCTGTCATCCGTAACCTGGGCCGGGGCCGTAGTCGGACCGACTGGATCACCCTCCCCGGTCCCGCTCCCGGGGCGGCGCAGTCCGCCAGGAATGTTGTTGGGCCGGCCGAGGAATCCGCGGGGGACCCGGTATTCGGTGGTCCCCTGCGTGGCGCGGATGACCAGCTCCCCGTCGCCCACCTGCGGGACCAGGGTATACACAGCCCAGCGACCGTCGTTGGAGAGGCTGGCGCCATTGATCGAGCGCCAGGTATCCCAGTCCGCCTGGGTCAGCGCGCGCTTGGGGGTGGTCTGCGCCGCGAGGGGTCCCGCAAAAATGGACAGCACGAGGGCGAGGCGGGGGATGGATTTCACGAGGTCCTGCCTGTGAAGGGGTCGGAGGGCAGCTCCAAAGATACGCCCCGCCCCGACGCGGCGTTATGCCGGCAGCGTGCGGCTGTAAGTAGCTCCGCAGTAAGCAGTTCCACTGGGCCGGACGCTCCTGCGTGTCCGGCCTCGCAGCTTCCTTGTCGCCCGAGCAACGAATCGTCGCGCTAAAGCGTCTTATCTTAGTTGGCCCGGTCGCATCATCCGTAGCACATTTTCCCATCTGGTCGAGGTTTCCATGCCTCTCTCCCGCAAGCAGTGGACGCTCCTTGGCGCCGGTATCCTCGTGCTGGGGATTCCGGGCGCGTGGCTTCTGGCCCGCGCTCCCGACGAGGCCGATCCCTCCGTCGTTGCCCAGGTCAAGCGGGGCGAATTCAAGGTCACGGTCACGACGTCGGGCGAGCTCCGCGCGATCAAGTTCGTGCAGATCAACGTCCCGCAGAACGCCCAGCAGGCCAACCAGTACCAGATGAAGATCTCGAGCATCGTGCCCGAGGGGACGGTGGTGAAGGAGGGCGACGTGGTCGCCGAGCTGGACCGCTCCGGCATCGCCTCGCGGGCGTCAGACGTTTCCCTCGCGCTGCAGAAGGCCCAGGCGGTGTATGAGCAGGCGATGCTGGACTCGACGCTGAACCTCTCCAAGGCGCGCGAGGAGATGCGCACCATGGAGCTCACCCTGGAGGAGAAAAAGCTGGCTAAGGAGCAGTCGGTGTACGAGGCGCCGACCGTCCGCCGCCAGGCCGAAATCGATCTCGAGAAGGCCCAGCGCGCGCTGGCCCAGGCCAAGCTCGACTACAAGACCCGCACCGAGCAGGCCCAGGCCAAGATGCGCGAGGTGGGGGCCGATCGCGACCGGCAGAGGAACCTGCTGGCCGTCGTCCAGGATGTGATGGCCAACTTCACTATCCGCGCCCCCGCGCCGGGCATGGTGACGTACGTGAAAGAGTGGAACGGGAAGAAGAAGACCACCGGCTCGCAGGTGAACGCATGGGAGCCCGGCGTAGCCACGCTCCCCGATCTGACCCAGATGGAGTCCATCACCTACGTCAACGAGATCGACGTCCGGAAGATCGCGGTGGGCCAGGCGACCGAGCTCACACTCGACTCCGATCCCTCCAAGCGACTCAAGGGCAAGGTGACCAGCGTCGCCAACATGGGTGAGCAGCGCCCCAATCAGGACTCCAAGGTCTTCGAGGTCCGCATCCTCATCGAGCAGGCGGACACGACGCTCCGGCCCGGGATGACCACGGGGAACGGCATCGAAACCTTGAGCATCGAGGACGTGCTCTACGTCCCGCTGGAGGCGGTGAGCAGCGACGGCGGCGTGCCATTCGTGTACAAGCAGTCGGGGAGCCGGGTGGTCAAGCAGGAAGTCACCACCGGCGCGATGAACGAGGACGAGGTCGTCGTCGCCCAGGGGCTCACCGAGGGCGACCGGGTGCTGCTGTCGCCGCCCCAGGACAAGGAGAAGCTTGAGCTGGTGCGGCTGCCGGGATCGGCCGCTCCGCCGAAGACCGGCGGTGACACCGCGGTGGGAGCCCGGTCGATTCCCGCGGTCCCGGCTCCGCCGAAGAAGCCCTGAAGGTGCGCCTCGACCGGGAAGCGCTCGCGCGGCTGCGCGGGCAGATCACCGCGCACGTCGTCTTCAGCATGGGCACCGCCCTGGAGGCGGTGCAGCACAACAAGCTGCGCGCCTCACTGACCTCGCTGGGCATTCTGTTCGGCGTCGCCTCGGTGATCGCGATGCTCGCGATCGGCAAGGGCGCCGAGGCGGAGATCCTCGCCCAGATGCGGCTGCTGGGCTCCAACAACGTGATGATCACTCCGCTGGTGGAGCAGAAGGAGGGCCCCGCCACCGAGCAGGACGACAAGGCGGTGAAGAAGTATTCGCCGGGGCTGACCTACGCCGATGCGCAGGCGATCGCCCGGGTGGTTCCGTCGGTCGAAACCACCAGCGCGGAAATCGTCCTCAACAGCAGCATCACCCGGGAAGGCCACCGCCGCTCCGGCAAGTTGGTGGGCGTGGATACCAGCTACTTCCGGCTGACCAATCTCGAGTTCGGCAGCGGCGGCTGGTTCACCCCGCTTCAGGTAGCGCGCGGGCTGCCCGTGGCGATCATCGGCAACGGGGTCCGCACCCGGTTCTTCACCACGGAAAACCCGGTCGGGAAGCCAATCAAGGTGGGTGAAACCTGGCTCACGGTCGTCGGGGTGCTGGCTGACCGCCGGGTGAGCAACGAGACGGCGACGCGGCTCGGGATCCGGGATGCCAACATGGACGTGTACATCCCGGTGCACACCATGCTGCTCCGGTTCCGGAACCGCGCCCAGCTCACCCAGCGCGATATCGAGCGCGCCTCCCGGGCCGGCCAATTCGTCAGCGCCGACTCGACCGAATCCGACGAGAAGCGTGCGGAGCGGACCAACCGCAACCAGCTCGATCGCATCATCGTGCGGGTGGCGGATTCCCGGCTGGTGCCCAAGGTGGCCGAGGTCACCCAGCGGATGCTGGCGCGGCGGCACAACGGGGTGGTGGACTTCGAGATCTCGGTGCCCGAGCTCCTGCTCAAGCAGGAGCAGCGCACCAAGACGATCTTCAACATCGTGCTGGGCGCGATCGCCTCGATCTCGCTCATCGTGGGCGGCATCGGCATCATGAACATCATGCTCGCGTCGGTGCTCGAGCGGATCCGCGAGATCGGCGTGCGCCGCGCGGTCGGCGCCACCCAGCGCGACATCCTCTTCCAGTTTCTGAGCGAAGCGGTGCTCATCAGCGTGGCGGGCGGCGTCGCGGGCATTCTGATCGGTGTGGGACTGAGCCTCGGCATCGAGCGGCTCGCGGGGATCAAGACGCTGGTCTCGGGGCTCTCGGTCCTGGTCGCGTTCGGGGTTTCGTTTTCGGTGGGTATCGCGTTCGGAATCGTGCCGGCGTATCGGGCCGCCAGACAAGATCCAGTTGTTTGCTTGAGGTATGAGTGATGAAACGGCTAACGGCTATCTGCTATTGGCTAACGGCCGGGCTATCGGTCTTCGCGGTGCAGGTTGTGGCGCAGGAGCCGATCACCCTCGCCCGCGCGATCGAGCTGGCCCAGCAGCAGGGCCACCAGGCCCGGGCGGCGGCGGCCACCCGCGAGGCAGCGAGGTATCGAGACCGCGCATTCTACTCCCGCCTCATGCCTCAGATCAGCCTCGGCGGCACCCTCCCGTCCTACAACCGGTCGATCATTCCGGTGGTGCAGCCCGACGGCAGCACGCTCTTTCGTCCCCAGGACCAGACCAACGCGACGATGACGATGACGATGTCGCAGAAGCTGCCGCTCACCGGCGGCGATTTTTTCGTCACCTCGTCGCTGGCCCGGTTCAAGGTGAGCGGAGAGCAGCCGTTCCGGACCTACTCCTCGACGCCGGTCTCGTTCGGTTTGCGGCAGAATCTTCGGCGCCCGAACGCGTCGGCGTGGGACCGGCGGGAGCAGCCGATCCGCTGGGAGGTTGCCGAGCGGCAGTATCTCGAAGCGCGCGAGGACATTGCCATCCAGACCGCGGCGCTCTTCTTCGATGCCTATGCCGCTCGGGTCGCCCTGAACAACGCGATCAAGAATTCCGCGGTGAACGACACACTGTTCACCCTGAACAAGGGACGCTACGAGGTCGGCCGGATCGGCGAGAACGATCTCCTGCAGAGCGAGCTGGCGCTGCTCCGCTCCCGCACCACCCTCGACGGGGCCCGGCTGGAGCAGGACCGGGCCTTCGCGGCGCTCCGGCTGGCCCTCAATCTCCCGGCGACCGCGCCGCTCGACATCGTGGTCGTCTCGAGCGTCCCGGAGTTTGATGCCGATACCGCGCGCGCGGTGGCCGAAGCGCTGCGCAACAGCGCGAGCGTGAGCGACGTGGCGCTCCAGGATGTCCAGTCCCGCCGCAGCGTGACCGAGGCCAAGCTCGCCACCGGGATCGGGGCGACGGTGCAGGCCAGCTACGGATACAACGCGACCGGACCGGAAGCGAGCGTGGCCTACGAGAACCTGCAGGAAGCGCGGACCTTCTCGCTCTCGGTGTCGGTGCCGCTGCTGCAGTGGGGCGCGCACAAGGAAGGGGTTCGGGCGGCTGAGGCGGACCGCGAGCGGGTGGTGAGCCTGGGCCGCTCGACCATGGAGCAGACGGCGCAGGACGCCCACTTCGCCGCCCTCCAGCTCTCCCAGGCGCGCCGCAATCTGGCGCTTTCGGCCAAAGGCGATACGGTGGCTGCCAAGCGGTTCGAGGTTGCCCTCAACCGCTATGTGATCGGCAGAATTACGATCGACAACCTCTACGTGGCGCAGAATGAGAAGGACCAGGCGCTGAACCAGTTCGTGCAGGCGCTGCGGGGTTATTGGCAGGCGTACTATCGTCTGCGACGTCTCACATTATACGATTTTGCGGAGGGACAGCAGATTCAATAAACTAGGGAGGAGGCAGGAGGCAGGAGGGGAAGGCCCGTCCCTCTTGCCTGCTGCCTGCTTCCTCCTGCCTGCCCCCTTGCCTTATCGGCGACGAGGGGGAGGAGTGGCGGCAGTTTTCTTGAGCCAGCGGAGTGCGGCCTTCTTGGCCTTGATCGAGCCGCCAAGGACGGTGTCGGAAAAGAGGCGGCTCTTGAAGCGCCGGCTCTTCGTGTCCGCGATCACCTTCCCATAGGGAATGCGGGCCTGCCACCCCTTGGTGTTCGATTTCGCGGAGCGAACCCGGACCACCCAACCCTTCAGCATCCTTGATCCTTTGCGGTGAAGTAAGCCTCCGGCCTGCCCACAAATTCGATAGGAAGCCCGCCAACTGCAAGCGCCCCGTTATTGGCCGCCGGGCCGGCGGCTCACGTACTCGAGGAGAACGGCGTCGAGGATGAAGGGGCGATCGAGGGCGGCCGGTTACCCCCAGCGCTCGGCGAGCTGTGCGAGAGTGGCCAGCATGATTGGGGGAATCTAGCGGGCCATTCCGGTTACCGGGGATCGCACCCGACATGCGATCGTACGGAATGGTCACCGTAACCCGATGCCAATGGCGCATCCGTGAGGTGTGATATAATGTCATACCAACGGAGGTGCGCCATGCCCAAAGCCAAGATCGCCATCACGCTCGATGAGGAACTGCTCCGGGAGCTGGACGGGGTCGTCGCCGCCGGGTTGTACCCCAATCGCAGCCGGGCCCTCGAGGCCGCGGCGCGGAGCCAGCTTCAACGGTTGGCCGGCACCCGGCTGGCCCGAGAATGCGCCAAACTCGATCCAGACGAAGAGCGGGCGCTAACCGATGAAGGGATGGAGCTGGATACGTGGCCCGACTACTGAGAGGCGAGATCCGCCTCGCCGACCTCGGCGGCGCGCGCGGACGCGAGCAGCAAGGCCATCGCCCAGTGCTCATTCTGAGTCAGGACGTGTTCAATGAGCGCTCGTCAACCGTGATCGCGGTCGTGCTTGCGACCAAGCCACCTTCAGTTGGCTTTCCGCTCGTGCTCGCCCTGGGTCCGAAGACCACACCGAAACCGAGTTGGGTCAAGATCGGACAGATTCGCACCCTCTCAGCCGATCGAGTGCATAGCCGGGTCGGGCGGGCTTCCGCCGTGGAGATCAGCCGGGTGCTCGACGGGCTGAATGAGATCCTGGGGCGCTGACCCGTTACGCCACATCGGTCGGACCCGGTTGCCTGCGTACGGACGATATATTACATTCGTACGTACACGATCTGGAGCCGTCCATGCCCTCGCCCGCCAATCCAGCCCCTCGCCCTCGCCGCCCCACACGAAAGGGCAAGGTGCGCAAGGAGTTCTGGCTCGATCCGAAGGCTCTGCGCCGTGCGCAGGTCCTCCTGGGAACCGAGACTGAGCGGGATACCGTGGAATTGGCCTTGGACCTGGTCGCCTTTCGTCAGGAGCTGCTCACAGGTGTCCGGGCACTCTCCAGACTCAAGGTCACGCCCTTCGATTGAGTGCCCAAGTACCTTCTGGACTCCAACTGTTACATGGACGCCGCGAAGAACGCCGACGACCAAGCGGCACTCGGGCATTTCGTCGCGTGGGCCGCGCCACACATTTACCTGAGTAGCGTGGTCGCGGCTGAACTCCGCGCCGGGGCTCGCTCGTCCCGCGACCGGAGCCAGTTGGAGGAGCTGGTGCTCGGCCCATTCTTGCGCCGAGGCCGCGTCGTCACGCCCGGTGCGGTCGCCTGGGACACCCTCGGGCTGACCCTGGCTACGCTCGGCGGGCGCGGGGGATTGGAGCCGCACTTGGTGCGCCGGGGATTCGCCTTTGATGTGCTCCTGGCCTACTCCGCTCGAGAAGCCGGCGCGACCGTCATCACGCGCAATCAGCGCGATATGGCCCGCATTCGGAACGTCTTCACTTTCGAGTACGCCGCCCCGTACCCGGAGCGGCCGTAAGAGCAAGCGTGCCGGAGTATCGAGGAGGGCGGCACGGCGGAGTGCGGAGAGGCCGGAGCCGCTCCGCCCGGTGATTCAGAACCCTGCGGCGAGCATTAGCGTCAGCAATCGGTTGCCGTTTGCCGGTTTCGGGGTGAAGGCATCACCCGAGCGAAAGGTGTAGTTGAGCTGGAACTGCACGTTCTGGTGCAGTTGATAGATCCCCCCGACGGTGATCGCCCGGTCCTGGTGATTGGTCGCGTTTCCGTTGTCCCCGTGGCGATAGGCGAGCAGTACCGTCCCCCGTTCCGGAAACACGCCGAGTTCCCCCGCAACCGCGAAGGCGGTGCGGGCGCGCGCGCGTCCGTTGAACAGATTCGGATTGTCACCCGCGCTGGTTGCCGCAGAGCGGGCGTAGCTGAGGAAGACCGCGAGTGGCAAGGTGCCCACCTGGCCCTGGGCCTGCCCGTCCACGGCCCAGGCCTTCGTGTCGGTGCTGGTCACCGTGGCAGTGCCGGAACCGTCATCCACCCGCGCGGTTCCGAACCACGCCTGCGCCCCGAATCCGAGATCCCATCCACCGACGATCGGCGTCACCGCGACCCTGGCATAGTTGGCGCGCGGGAACGGATTGGCGAGTCCGTCCGCCGTCGCCAGGTGGACCGGCGCCCAGCGGGTGAAGTTGGCGAAGAAATGCTGATTCCCCACGACGAAGGCCGCTCCGGACGCCGGTGACGAGGTCCCCACATATTGTTGGGCGGAAACGTCGTTGCGGTGTTCCATGAGCCGGATGTTCCGGACCGCCCCGGTGTTCAAGAGCTCAAAGCCGTAAGAGACGCCCAAGCCATCCGTGGTAAACGGGATGACCGAAGCCTGCACTCCGCCGATCTTGTAGGAGAACGGCATCTTGAAGCTGGCCAGGACGGCGGCCCCGCCTCCCGGAAGCTGCCCCTCAAGAACGAAGCCGATGTGCTCGCTCACGCGGCCGCCGACTAACAGGACAAACTCATCAGGGAACTGCAATTCCCACGAATTGGTGGTGCGCACCGTGTCGGGATCCTTGCCGTTGGTCTTCTGGGCTCGGAGCTTGATGTACAGGCTGGCATTGAGGCTGGCCGGGAGGGACAGGCGGGAACCTTCCACCTTCGCCTGCGCCCCGATGAGGGTGAATCCATCCAGCTTGAAGCGCCGCCCCAAGGCATTCAGGCTCGGAAAGTGCTGGGTGTGGCAGCCCGAGCACGCGAGGCCGGTCTGGCGGGCAAACGCCGGGACAGCGTGGGCCACAGTGGGCGCGTGTACCGTGGCGAGCAGCAGGAGGGAAGCGGAAACCATAGGTCGAACCTCGATCTCGGTTGCGGGACCTCGCGCGAATGTGCGTGACCATGCCATCAGAACAGAACTGCCGGGGCAACCAGCATCGAACCGACGGCCCGCATGAGCCGGAGATTCGTCATGGAAGCCCCCGATGGCCGTCGGTCCGCCACACCGGCTACCTATCACCAAGACAATGAATACTTGGTGAAGAATTGCTGAAGAAAACCATCTGCGCGATGTCGCAGCTCGACACTGAGACTTCCTTGCCCTCACCTCGTGGCGGCCTTAGGATCAAAGTCAATGAATCGTGCCGAGGTTTCTCTGCAACGCCTTCGCCGGAAGCGCACCGGCTGGTTGGCGGTAGCGGCGACAATGGGACTCTGTTGCCTCGTCTCTCCATTGGTCGCTCAGCACCCCGATAGCACCAAGGCGTTCGCGGACAGTGTCGCTGTGAGGCAGGGGGCGATCGCGGCCGGTCGGAAGGTGTTCCGAAGCAAAGGCACCTGCTTTGCATGTCATGGCGCCAAGCTCGAAGGAACTGCAATCGCGACAACACTCCGCAGCCACAAGTGGCGAAACGGTGACGGCAGCCTCGAAATGATCCTGCGGGTGCTCCGCAACGGTGTGCGGAATACCGTGATGGTTAGTCGCCCGGGAAACATTAACGAGACCGAATTGCTCCAGGTCGCCACGTACGTCTGGGCGGTGAGCCGGGGCGCGGTGGAGCCCTAAGCGGGGTGACTTGGAGGAAAGCTGCCCAGCAGAGGCTCAGCTCATGCGGAAACTCGACCTTTCCGTTCTGGATCCCCGGCTGTGCCTTCCATAGATCGCCCCGATGAGCCCACCATAGACCAGATGTCCGATGAGGCTTCCGATGAGCATCGGCGGGTCTCCTCTGGAAAACGTGCCGGCACCGACGAGCGGCACGAACACCAGTTGCGCGAGGAGAAAGATGAGCAGGCCGTAGAGCAGCCCGCGAGTGATTGGCGGACCGGGGAGGCGCCCTACGAACGCCGCGGCGTACACCAAGGACAGCGTGACCCCGACGACCAGATGGATCGTCCAGCCCACCGCCGGCCCTACTGACCCATAGGCGGTCGCTACCGCCAAGAGAATGCTCAGGATGTTGCCGACCGCCAATCGTGCCAACCCAATCTGTGGCTCCACCATCCACAGTGCCGTCATGGCGACTGTCGCCACCAGCCCTGCCAGTGCTGCACGCCTGGGGTTCATCTGATCACCTTCTGGTTCGGGGTGCCTCGAAACGGATGGTCGACCCGACGGCCGGACGCGGCCTTCCCAATCCTAACCCCATTGCCGCTGGCTGTGGGGATAATTTCCATTACGCCCTTGCGGATGTCGGTGATTCCCGGGGATTCCACTCCGTGAGCGAGTCGTGTTCGGAAACGTCCGGGATACGTGGCAACGGGCTCCGCCTCCCCCAGTCCGCGCGTGGCGATCCGTGAGCCACTCACCCCTTGGGACACCAGATAGCTGGCGGCCGCCTTGGCGCGGTGCCCCGCGAGGCCCTGGTTATGCGCCTGCGAACCCACCTGATCGGTGTGGCCGACGATCAGGAGGTCAGTCCCCGGATACTTGTCCAGGCTCGCGGCCAGCTCGCGCAGGTTGGCCCGAGCCTCCGGTCGCACCACGTCCGAATCGAAATCGAAGAGCAATCCTGACTCGAAGGTGATCCCGCGGTCCAGGTGGAACCGGCCGGGAAGCCGGACATCAGCGCGTCGCCGGCCGAAGCCCCTTCCCAGCGCCGGTGCCGATGCGCCCGCCGTCCCGCAGCGCAATCTTCCCGTTCACCACGACGGCGGAAATACCCACCGGATACTGGAACGGATCTTCGAAGGTGGCCTTGTCGATGATGGTGGCGGGATCGAAGACGACGAGATCCGCCGACGCGCCGACGGCCACACTGCCCCGCCCGGGCAGCCGGAGCCGCTTCGCCGGCATCCCCGTCATCTTGTGCACCGCGCTCTCCAGCGTAAGCGTCTTCCGCTCCCGGACATACTTGCCGAGCACCCGCGGGAAAGTGCCGAGCCCGCGGGGATGCGGATGCCCCACGCGCGCCGGGCCGCTCACGGCAAAGGCGCCGCCGTCGCTGCAGACCATCCCCTGCGGATGGGCCAGGAATCGCTCCAGGTTGTCCTCGCTCATCGCGAACACCACCGTGCTGACATTGGTGGTGCTGTTCTGGAGCAGGGTGATCGCGGCGACGTACGGGTCCAGCCCGCGCATCCGGGCCCAGTCATCGAGCCGCTTCCCCACCGCGTCCTGGTCTGCGGGCGCCGCGACGTTCGAGAGCAGGACGTGATTCCACCCGCCCACCAGCGCCACCTTCTCGAGCGACTCGGTCTTGATCCTGTCGGCGGTGGCGGGCTCGATGAGCCGCTTCAGGAACGGCTCATCACCGCCATCGAGCGCCCACACGGGGAACAGATTGGTGAGCCCGGTGGACCACGCCGTATAGGGATACCGGTCGAAGGTGACGTCCATCCCGCCCCGTCGCGCGGTGGCGATCCGCTCGAACACCGCGTCGATCTTGCCCCAGTTCGGCGCACCGCCGGTCTTGAGGTGGGAGATCTGCAGCGGGCACCCCGCCCCCCGAGCGATGGCGATCGCCTCGTCGATCGCCTCGAGCAGCGTGTCGTCTTCGTTTCGCATGTGGGTGGCATAAGGGAGTCTGCGGCGCGCCAGAGGGCGGCAGAGCGCAATCAGCTCCTCGCGCGACGCAAAGGCGCCGGGCGTGTACTCGAGACCGGTCGATGCGCCGCACGCGCCACTGTCCAGCGCCATGCGCACCATCGCCGACATCTTCACCAGCTCGGTGGGTGTCGCGGGCCGGTTGTCCTCTCCCACCACACGCCGCCGCACCGTGCCGAGGCCCACCATCGTCGCCACGTTGACCGCAACCGGAAGCGCTTCGAGCCTGCTGAAGAGGGGTGCGAACGACGCCCGGCCGTCCCGGTCGGGGACACGCGACCCGCCGTCCTGTCCCACCACGATGGTGGTGACGCCCTGGCGAATCACCGACTCGGCGCTCGGATCGGTGAAGAGGGTGCCGTCACCGTGCGAATGGATGTCGATAAATCCCGGGGCGAGGGCTAGCCCCTTCGCGGCGATCTCGTCGCGCGTCCGGCCCCTAAGCGCAGCACCGAGCGCCGCCACACGCGTCCCGCGCACCGCGACATCGAGCTCCCGGCCCGCGGCGCCCGTGCCATCAAATACGGTCGCGCCCCGGACGATCAGGTCGTATGGGGCGGATTGGAGGAAGCGGAGGGACGGGACGGACAGGGCAGCGGCGAGAAAGTCGCGGCGGGTGGGCATACAAGTAAGCTAACTGCTAACCGCTAACTGCTAACAGCCTGCGCCCGTTAGCCGTTAGCGGCCCCCCAGCGCCGACTAGTCGGCGCGTAGGGCCACCAGCGGATCTACCCGCGTCGCCCGGCGTGCCGGCACCAGGCTCGCCAGCAGGGCCGACCCGATGAGCGCGGCGGTCACGCCGCTGAACACGGCAGGATCGAACGCACTCACTCCGAAGAGAAACACTGACAGGCCGCGCGTCGCGGCGAAGGCGAGCGCCAGGCCGATGACCGCGCCCAGTCCGGCGAGAAGCGCGCCCTGCCGAAGCACCAGGCGGACGATGTCTCCCCCTTCGGCCCCGAGCGCCCGGCGAATCCCGAGCTCCTGGGTCCGTTGGGAGACCGAGTACGCCATCACGCCGTAGACGCCGATGACCGCCAGGATCAGCGCAATCGCGCCGAAGAGCGCCAGCAGCTTGGGCATGATCATGTCCCCCTGCAGTTGATCGTCCACGTGGGCCTGCAGGGTCTGCATGTTGTATGGGGGAAGGTCGCGCTCGACCGCGGCGACTTCCGCGCGCGCCGCTGGCACGATGCCGGCGGGATCGCCCGTCGTCCGAACGACGAACCGGAGTGTGCGGGCCATGTACTGCGCCGAAGAGAAGTAGGCTAGTGCCGGGGGAGGATCATCGGGCCCGAATTCGCGGACGTCCTTCACGACGCCGACGATTTCATAGGACCCCGACCCGAAGACCAGCCGGTGTCCCAGCGCATCGCCGTTCGGCCAGTGCCGCTTGCTCAGCGTCTCGTTGATGACGATGACCTTGGGAGCGCCCATCCGGTCGGCCGGGGTAAGCTCCCGTCCTTTCGCGAGGGAGATCTTCATCGCGCCGAGGTATCCCGGCGTCGCGGTGCGGTACTGCAGCACCGGACGGCGGCCCTCTTCGGGAACCGGCTCACCTTCGACGTAGTAATAGGTGCCGCTGCCCCCGGCCATCGGAAGCTGGGTCACCGCCCCGACCGCGCTGACACCGGAAAGAGCGGCCAGTCTCGACTGCAGCGCGTCCTGCACGGTGAGCACCCGCGCTGTGTCGGGATACTCACGGGCCGACAGGGAGACCGAGAAGGTCAGCGCATTCTCCGAGTCGAATCCCAGCGGCGTGTATTGGAGCTGCAGCGAGGCCTTGACCAGGAGACCGGCCGAAATCAGGAGCACCAGCGCGAGGGATATTTCCGCGACGACCAGCGAGGCGCGGAGCCGGCCATGCTTGAGACCCATCGAGCCGCCGCGTCCGCCATCCTTGAGCGGATCGGTCAGGCTGCCTCGGGTCACCTGAAATGCGGGTGCGATGCCCGCAAGGACGCCGGTCGCGACGATGACCACGAATCCATAGAGCAGGACTCGGGCGTCGAGGCCGAGCTGCTCGACCCGCGGAAAATCGGCCGGAATGAGGGTCGCGAGCCATTTGATGCCGGCAATCGAGAGCACGAGGCCGAGCACACCGCCGGCCGCGGCGAGGATCAGCGATTCGGTCAGCATCTGCCGGATCAGCCGGCCGCGGGCGGCGCCCAGTGCCGAGCGAACCGCCAGCTCGCGATTTCGCCCCGCGGCGCGGGAGAGGAGGAGGTTGGCGACGTTGGCGCAGGCAATCAGCAGGACGAAGGTGACCGCCACCATGCAGATGATCCCCGCCTGCCGCGCCGTTTCCTCGACGACCTCGTCCTGCAGCATGATCGCGTGGGCGCCCATGCCGAGGTTGGTGGACGGATAGAGCGCCGCAAGGCGCGACGCGATACCCGCGAGCTCGGTATTGGCCCGGTCGAGCGTGGCGCCTTCCTTGAGCAGGCCGATCGCCTGGTAGGAGTGATTGTCGCGACTGGCGTCGGGAGGAATCTCGAGAGGAGTGTAAATGTCGCTGGCGCCTTCGAACCGGAATCCCCTGGGCAGTACGCCGACGATGGTGAACTCCTGTCCGTCGAGGCGGATTGGCTTGCCGACGATTCCCGAATCCGCCGCGAACCGGTTGCGCCAGAACTGATCGGAGAGGACCACCACGCGCCCGCGGCCTAGTGTCTCTTCTTCCTGATTGAAGAGTCGGCCCAAGGCGGGGGTCACCCCCAGCAGGCTGAAGAAGTTCGGGCTGACTCGTGGTCCGATGACCCGCTCGGGGCGATCTCCATCGGCCAGGTTGTAGCTGCCTCCTCCGTACGCCGCCAGCGAGAGCGTAGCGCTCTCTTTCCGCCAGTCCACGAAATCCGGAAGAGAGATGCTGCTCTGGTCCCATCCCCGCTCTTTGTTGTCCGACCAGACCTGTAGCAGCCGCGCATGATTGGGATAGTCGAGCGGCCGGAGCAGCAGGATGTCCACCCCGGCAAAGAGGGTGACATTGACCGCGACGCCGAGGGCGAGGGAGAGTGCGGCGACCGTGAAGACGCCGGGGGCCTGGCGCAGCGAGCGGAAGGCGTACTTGATGTCCTGGCGGAGACCGTCCATACGCCCCTGCTGAGTGAGAGGTGAGGGGTGAGAGGTGCGAGGGACACGCCCCCGTCAGACCACCTCGGAGCGATACGCCACGACCGAGCCCTTGGTTTCAGCGTGAAACGTATGAAACGGTCGGCTACCTCGTACCTCTCACCTCTTACCTCTCACCTCTTACCCCGTAACGCAACGGTTGGCCGTCAGGGAGCATCACACTCTGTGAAGCGGGAACACAGACCAGGAGAGTACGATGCTGCTGCCGAGAGATGACACGACGGACCGGCTGGAATTCGTCGACGAGCACGGAACGCCCGTCGGCAAGGTGAATCTTCCGAAGGATCCGCAATTGTTCGGGCACGAGAAGGGCACGGTGTACCTGCAGCGCCCGGTTCCCGTCACAATTTCCCCTTCCGGCTCCCCCGCCCAGGCCGCCTGACCCGTTGCACCGTCCTTCCCGGGGGGTCACGCGCCTAAATTTCCGGCGTGACCTTCCTGACATTCCTGCTCTCGATCCACCCGGTCCAGGCGCAACCTTCCCCTGCACCCGATGCTTCGGTCGTGCGCGAGGCTCGGAGCGCGCTGTCCGATGGCCGTCCATACCTCGCCTCCCGTCTTCTCGCCCCGCTGCTCGCATCGCCATCGCCCAGGGATTCCACCACCGTCCTGCTCGCCGCGCGCGCCGCGGCGGGATGGGATGCCTGGGGCGGCGTGGTCCGGCTGCTGGCAGGACAGCCTTGGCTCGATCGGGTGGAGGGAGGCGAGGGGCGAGCCCTCCTCGCACGGGCGAAGGTGGAGCGCAGTGAAGACGCTGTGGGCGATGCCCAGGCCGCGGTCACGAGTGCGCCCGCCGGTGCGATGGGACCGCGATTGGTCACGCTCGCGCGCGCCTTCGACCGCGCCGACCAGATGGACAGCGCCGCGGCCGCCTACAGTCGAGCCGCGGAGCAGCTTCCCGACGTTGGCGGCTGGCTCCTGCTCAGAGCCGCCGGCGTCGAAAAGGATTCTTCGGTGCGCGAGTCGCTCTACCAGCAGGTCACCCTGCCCACCGCCCTTCCACGCATCCGGTGGACCGAAGCGGTCGCGCGGGGCCGGACCGGCGATCCCGCCGGCGCCGCGGAGGTCTATGACGCGCTCGGCGCCACGCTCACATCTATTCACTTCCGCCTCCGCGCGACAGCTCATCCCGATTCGCTCGCAGAAATCCGCCTCGCGCTGATGAGCCTGCTCGCGCCCCGGCGCTCGGCGGAGGACGCGCGAGGCGCCATCGCGCTGCTCGATGCCAACTTCGCGCCGCTTACCCTCACCGAAGAGCTCCAGGTTGCGCGCCGCGCCGCCGCAGTGGACCGCGCGGCCCGATCAGCGGCGGGTTTTGCCCGCGCGGCAGCCACGAGGCCGCTCGCCGACGCCGACCGCTACACCCATGGCACGGTGCTGGCCCGCCTCGGGCGCCATCGCGTGGCGATGGTGGCCTTCGCGTCGGTCAAGACGCGGAGCCTCCGCGCGGGCGCGGACTACGGCAGGGCGCGGAGCCTCCTCGCGGTCAGCCGAAGCAGCGAAGCACTGGTGCTCCTCAGACAGATCATCGCGCAGTATCCCGCGGATACCGCGACCGCGGCGCTCGCGGGGTATCTCGCCGCGGAGCTCCTGGTGGACAGCCGGAAGGATCCGGGAGCGCGCCGGGAGTTTCTGGCCGTTGCCCGGCGCTTTCCCCGCACCACCCTCGGCTCCCGCGCCGCATTTCAGGCGGCGCTCATTGCCTTCATCGCAGGGGATGCGCGCAGCGCCGCGACCGAATTCAAGACGCTGGCGGAGCGCCCGGGGGACAAGAGCGAGACGGCGGCCGCGCTCTACTGGTCGGGCCGCGCGCTCGAAGCGAGCGGCGACACGATCGGCGCCCGCGCCCAGTGGCGACAGGTGTGGGAGCGTTTCCCCGCTTCCTACTACGTGCTTCCGGCGGCGAGCCGGCTCGGCCTTCCGGCGGAGCTGCCTCCGAAGGGCGAGGCATTGCCGTCCACCGATAGCGCGATCGCGTCGGTGCTCGATCGGGCCGCTCTGCTCGAGCAGGTCGGTCTCCGGCTCGAGGCCCGCTTCGAATACGACCGCCTTGCGCGCGAGGCCGACGCCGCCCCGGCAATGCTCGCGGGGATCGCGGCAGCATTCGCCCGGCGCGGCTTCACCGCCCGCGCCTACCGGCTGGCACAGCGAAGCGGCGACGCACGATTACAGCGATTGATCTATCCGGTCCCCCGTCCCGCAGATCTTTTCGAAGGGGCGGGCAAGGCGGGAGTCGACCCGCTGCTGGCCGCCGCCATCATCCGCCAGGAGTCGGGCTTCGAGCCCACCGCGCGCTCGCGTGCCGATGCGATGGGACTCATGCAGGTACTCCCGTCGGTCGGTGCGGCCCTGGCGCGCACCGAGGGGATCGGTGACTGGGATGCCTCCCTGCTCTTCCAGCCGGAAATCAATCTGCGATTCGGTCTCAGCCATCTGGCCCAGACCCTTCGCCGCTACCCGCGGCCTGAGCACGCGCTGGCGGCGTACAATGCCGGGAGCCGGCCGGCCGAGCAGTGGCTCGCGCTCCCCGGCGCGGAACAGGATCCCGAGGTGTTCATCGAGCGGATCCAGTACGTGGAAACGCGCGACTACGTGCGCCGGGTATTGAAAAATCTCTCGGTGTACCGCGCGCTCTATCCTCTGACACCATGAGCGCGCTACCGGAGCACGACCCCTACCGGGCGCTTCGGGTTCCGGGATTCCGGCGCTATCTCGCCGGGCATTTGATCGGCACCATCGGGTTTCAGATGCAGGGGGTGGCGGTGGGGTGGGAGCTCTACGAACGAACCCACTCGGCACTTGCGCTCGGACTGGTTGGACTCGCGCAGGTCATCCCGCTCATCTTGTTCTTCCTGCCGGCGGGACATCTGATCGACCGCTTCGACCGGCGCCGGGTGGTGATGGTGGCCCTCGGCGGCATGGTGCTCGCGGCGCTGGGGCTCGCGGCAGTTTCAGTGATGCAAGGCCCGATTCCTCTCATCTACGGTTTTCTCTTCCTGAGCGGGACGGCGCGCGCCGTCTTTGGTCCGGCCAGAAGCGCGCTGCTGCCCGAGATCGTGCCGCTCCCCTCCTTCCAGAGCGCCGCCGCGTGGAGCAGCGGCGGCTGGCAGATGGCGGAGGTCCTCGGACCCGCGGTGGGCGGCGCTCTGCTCGCGATCACCAGGACTCCGGCGCTGATCTATGTCACCCATGCGGCGCTTGCGCTGACCTTCGTGGGATTGCTGGTTGGCGTCCGGCTGCAGGCCCTGGGGCGGCCGGCGGTAGCGGCGTCGCTCGACTCGCTCTTCGACGGCGCGCGTTACGTGTTTCGCAGCAGAATTCTTCTCGCCGCGATCACACTCGATCTCTTTGCCGTTCTCTTCGGCGGCGCGGTAGCGCTCCTTCCCGTGTATGCGAAGGACATTCTGCAGGTCGGGCCGGCGGGGCTGGGGTGGCTGCTGGCGGCGCAGGCGATGGGGGCGGTCAGCACCACGCTGGTCCTCGCGCACCGCCCACCACTCCGCCGGGCGGGACCGGCGCTGCTCCGCGCGGTGGCATTGTTCGGGATAGCCACGATCGTCTTCGGCATTTCCCGCTCTTTCGTGCTGTCCCTGATCGCGCTCGCCACCGCCGGCGCCGCCGATAGCGTGAGCGTGGTCATCCGGATGACGCTGGCGCAGCTCGGAACGCCGAACGAGCTGCGCGGACGCGTCTCGGCTGTCAATTCTCTCTTCATCGGAACCTCGAACGAGCTGGGCCATTTCGAATCGGGAGCGCTGGCCTCGTTGATCGGACCGGTTGGCGCGGTGGTCGCGGGAGGGGTCGGGACGCTGATCGTGGTGGGGGTTGTCGCGAGGAAATGGCCAGAGCTGGGCGCTATGCAACGGATTGAAGACAGCGTCAACGGTGAGCGGTGAGCGGGAACAGCCATCTCACCTCCGGGCTCGAGTGGGTGACCCACGCGATGGTCCGCGCCACCTTCAGCGGGCGCAGGGAGCGGGCTGACGACGGGGGCGCTAGTGAGCGAAGCGAACTCGAGCGCTCCCGGAGGCCAGCCCGCCCCGAGTCCGCGGAGAAAGCGGGGCTCGTTCAGCGTGACCGCTAGCGAAACAGAGCCCCGAGCTCGGAGACTTTGACGGGGCGCGATTCGGGGATGAGGCCGGTGAGGCACGCCGCCGCACCCAGGACTTCCTCCGGGGTCCGCCCCGCCGCGCGAAGCTCACGGATACCCCTCGAAGCATCGCGCTTGCCGAGCTTTGCGCCCTCGGAATTTACGATCAACGGATGGTGCAGGAAGGCTGGCGGCGTCTCGCGACCGAGCATGTCCGCGAGGAGGATCTGGCGTCCGGTTGATGCAAGCAGGTCCTCGCCGCGGATCACCAGCGTCACCCCCTGCCGGGTGTCGTCCACCGTCACGCAATGCTGATAGGTCCAGTTTCCCGTTGCGTCGCGCAGCAGCACGTCGCCGCATTGCTCCGCCGGCTTCTGGCTCTGCGGCCCAAGCCTACGATCGTCGAACGACACCGTCGCGTCACCCAGGACCACTCGGATGCCGAACGATTCGGTCAGCGGGAGGCGGAGGTCGCGGCAGGTTCCGGGGTAGCGCGGCTCGTCCCACTCCTCGGCCCCGTCCGCTGCCAGCCGGCGGGCGATGTCGGCGCGGGAGCAGCGACAGGCGTAAACCTTGGACCGCCGCGCGAGGTTCAGGGTGGCGCGCCGGTACGCCGCGTCATGATCGCT
Source organism: uncultured Gemmatimonas sp. (assembly GCA_964439025.1). Lineage (GTDB taxonomy): Bacteria > Gemmatimonadota > Gemmatimonadetes > Gemmatimonadales > GWC2-71-9 > JABFSM01. The sequence goes on from CAYTMW010000008.1 coordinate 97,243, forward strand.
CTGCCGGAGCGGCCGGCCGCGGTCGGCCGCCAGACCGAGCCACTCGAGATCCTCGAGGATCGCCCGCTCGTATTCCGGCCGGCAGCGGCCCCGGTCATGGTCCTCGATGCGGAGCAGGACCGAGCCGCCCGCGGCGCGGGCAATGCCCCAGGTCCAGACGGCGTTGGCCACATGGCCCAGGTGCAGGTACCCTGTGGGACTCGGTGCGAAGCGGGTGACGGGGCGGGGCGGGAGGGTCGAGAGGTCGATCGGAGGCATCTTGCGGACAACTTAGCAGCTTCTGCGACCCTCCGATCGGACCGGGCATCCAATTGTGGTCACATCATCCACTCGAAACCAGGGAGTCAGTCGTGCGTCAACCCAGGATCACTACGCTCTTCGGGACCATGGCGGCACTGGCCGCCGCCGGGTCCCTCGCCGCCCAGCAAAAGGTGGCGCTCTCGAAGCCCCTTGCCGAGACGGCGGAATCATTCACCGCGATCTCCTCGATTCGAGAGCTCGCGTCGGGGAAGGTCCTGGTCGCGGACGCGAGGGACAAAATCGTTCAGCTGGTCGACCTGGCGACGGGGAGCATGACGAAGGTCGGGCGGGAAGGGAGTGGTCCGGGAGAGTACGCCTTTGCCGGCTCCCTCTTTGCCATGCCGGATGGCACCACGCTCCTGCACGATCTGCTCAATAACCGCTTTCTCATCATCGGCGCCGACGGCAAGCCGGGCGCTTTCCTGGAAATGCCTCGTCCTCCCGCGAGCACTACCAGTGGGGGTGGAGGTGGCCCGATCGTCCTCGGCGGAATCAGAAATGTCCGGGGCTCGGACGACCGTGGCTGGCTCTACTTCCCGGGTTCCCCGTTTTCGGCGACCGGCGTCACAGTGGATTCCGTTCCCCTCCTGCGATGGGATCGGGTCAAGCCGACCTTCGATACGGTAGGCTTTGTGAAACAGCCTGCCGGGTCCGCCCAACGCACTCAGCGGGGTGGAAATGTCTCAATCCGAATCGGGACCGGCGTGCGCTTCACCCCGACCGAGGCTTGGGGCGTGGCGGGGGATGGCAGTATCGCGCGAGTGTTTCCCGAGCCGTACCGGGTCGGATGGTTCACGGGCCGTGGAACAGGCAAGCTGGGCCCGATCGTTCCCTATACTCCGATGAAGGTGACGGAGGCGGACAAGAAGGAAGTGATGGACGCCCAGCGCCGCAACCCGGGGACTACGATCATGATCGGCGGCCCTCCCGGTGGCGGGGCGCGGCCGGGCGCAGCAGCGCCGAGTATTCAGCTTCCGGAACCCGAATTCGCGGAGACCAAGCCGCCCTATGACGGTGGCGGAGGTTTCGGAGGCGGTGCCGTGCTGGTTGCAGCGGAAGGGGAAGTCTGGGTGCTGCGCACCAGGCCGGCCGGAGACAAGATCCCGACCTACGACGTGTTCGACCGGACCGGTGCGCTGGCGAAGAAAGTGAGTCTCAACCCGAGCAGCCGAGTGGTGGGCTTCGGCAAGGGCGTCGTGTACGTCGCGCGGAGCGACGAGGACGACCTGGTGTATCTGCAGCGCTTCGCAAGGCCGTAGTCGCAAAAAGTTGAGGGGTGAGGGGTGAGAGGCCGGTGGTGAGTAGTTTATTCCCTCCGGTCCCTTGCTTCTCTCCCTCAGCTCTCGCCGCCCCGGGGCCCATCCTTTAGGATTCGGCGGGATATACTCGCCGCTTCCAGCCCACGGGGTCCGATGACCATACCCGTCTCACTTCCCGCCGAGCCTGCTGCACCGGGGCTCGAAGCGCTCCGCGCCGCCAATCGCGAGTTCGTCCGCCGCTATCCCGGTGAAGGAAGCGGCCGCCAGCCGCTGCACACGGTGTATGGGGGCGGGCACCTCTTCCGCGCCGACACGGCTGTGAAGCTGGGTGCAGTTGCGCTCAAGGCGCTCGAGGAGTACGCCCCGGTGAGCAAGGAATTCTCTCGGGCAGTGGGGATTCCCGCAGCCCTCGCCGACACGGTGTATCAGCGCGTCACCGCCAAGCTGCAGCGCGAGCCGGTCGAGGATTTCCGGATCGATTTCGAAGACGGCTACGGCAATCGTCCCGACGCCGAAGAGGACGGCCATGCCGCCGCTGCCGGCGCGGAAGTAGCCAAGGGCCTCGCGGCGGGAACTCTCCCTCCATTCATCGGCATCCGTATAAAGCCGCTCAACGAAGAGCTCCGCCGCCGAAGCATCCGTACACTCGACGTCTTTCTGACCTCGCTGATACGTGCGGCGGGGAAGCTGCCCGAAGGATTCGTCGTCACCCTCCCCAAAGTGACCATCCCCGAGCAGGTGACCTGGTTTGTCGCGGTGCTCGAGGAAGCGGAGCGCGCGCTTCGATTACCCCAGGGATCGCTGCGCTTCGAGATCATGGTCGAGACTCCCCAGATCATCGTGGACCGGTCCGGAGGCTCGGCGCTTCCCGCCCTGGTCGAGGCGGGGGCCGGGCGCATCAGCGCGGCGCACTTCGGCACCTACGACTACACCGCCGGATGCAACATCACCGCGGCGTATCAAAGCATGGGACACCCCGCCTGCGTATTTGCCCTGCAGATGATGCAGGTGGCGTTCGCGGGCACCGGCATCTGGCTCTCCGATGGATCGACCACGGTGATGCCGGTGCCGGTCCATCGCGCGGCCCCCGGCTCGGCGCTCACGACGGAGCAGGTGACGGCCAATCGCGCGAGCGTGCATCACGCCTGGGCGCTCCACTACACCGACGTGCGCCGGTCGCTGATTCAGGGGTTCTATCAGGGATGGGATCTGCATCCCGCCCAGCTCGCCACCCGCTATGCCGCAGTGTACACGTTTTTTCTGGAGGGACTCGAGGCGGCGGGAAAGCGGCTGCGGAATTTCGTGGCCAAAGCGGCGCAGGCCACCCTGGTGGGAGACGTCTTCGACGATGCAGCGACCGGTCAGGGACTGCTCAACTATTTCCTCCGCGGTATCAACGCCGGCGCCCTCACCGAGGATGAGGCCGCCGAACGGACCGGACTCACCCTCGAGGAGTTCCGGGGCCGGTCGTTCGTGCGAATTATGAAGGGCCGGAGGTAACCCGGGTTACTTCCGCGCCACCGTCCCCCGAATGAGACCATGCGGCTCGGTGGTCACGACGAAAACCTCGTTCGGATTCTCGAGCCCGAAGGGCGCAAGATCGACCAGCAGGTGGTGCCGGTTGGGCATGGTCAGGTCGATCTCGAGCAGCTCAGGGCAGGCCAAGAGCGCCGCCTCACCCATGGCGTAGAGGGTGTGCTGCACCGATTTGCTTTGGTGCGCGGTGAAGGCTTCCACTAGCGCCTTCCGCACCGCATCGAACGCGTTGTCGCAGGAGGAGGGGAAGCCGGAATACCGCCACCGCGCCGTCACATCGGTCGCAAAGATCCGGTCGGCGGTTTCCCGGAGCGTCGTGTAGCGGTCCCGGGGGAATCCTTCGAACCCCGATCCTGAAGTCTTGAGCAGCCCCAGCCCTTCGATCCCGGCTTCGATCTCCACCCCCTCGCGCGTCGCGGAGACCACTGCAACCCGTTGCTCCGCCGGACCACGGGTGAATGCGTGCGCTCCGAGCCGGTCCCATCGGTGCAGCAGCAGCTCGATCGTCACCCGGTCTGCCGCCGGCGACGTCGCGAGGAAATGCCGCCCCAGCAGGTGGGCGAATCGCTCCGGCTCATCGAGGGCGGCGTCCTTGGCCAGGGCGAACACCGTGTTCTTCATGGTGTCGGTGGGCAGCACGTCGGTATTGATCCCCTCGGTATGCGCGGTCTCGAATCGCCCTTCCAGCCGCACCGCGACGGTGCAGTCGTGGATCCGGTGCTGCGCTCCCTCTCGGACGACCTTGACCAGCCGGATCGCGGCTTTGCCGTAGGCGTCGCGTACCAGCCTCGCGCTCACCGCTCAGGTCCCCCGATAGGTGGAATAGCCGTACGGACTGAGCAGAAGCGGGACATGGTAATGCCCACCAGCCTCCCGTACCTCGAACTCCACCATCACCTGGGGAAAAAACGCCTCGATACCCTCAGTCGAGTACCACGCTCCGGTGTCGAAGCGAAGGCGATAGCGGCCCGGCGCGACGACCGCTCCCTCGGGAACCAGCGCTCGGGCCCGGCCGTCGGGGTCGGTCCGCGCTTTCCCGACCACGGCCGATCCGCCATCGCGCTCGATCCGCTCCAGCGTCACCGCGAGGTCCGCCGCGGGGCGGCCGCGTGACGTATCGAGCACATGGGTGGTGATTCCGTTCATGAGGTCCTTGCCCCTTCGTCGGAAAACAGCTTGCGCAACCGGAGGTTGGTGATCTTCCCCTGTTCAGCAGCGGCGATCCGGAGCTCCACGTCGGGCGAATTCTGCAATCGCGTCCGCAGAATCTCCAGCAGCTCGTCCGGGCCCTTGCCGCTCGCACAAACAATGAAGATTCGCCCGAACCTTCGCTCATACTCCCGGTTGCCATTCGCGAGGTCGGTTCGGACGCCTGCCGCCCCCTGGTTCAGGTTTCCCTGCTCTCCCGCAGACCAGGCGCGCGCCATCTCGCTCACCGGCGCCGCGGCTTGCGATTCTCCGATCCGCGGATGGTGCGCAAAGGCCTCTTCCCAGTCCGTGGATCCCGATTCCTGCCACGCGGTGTCGGCCGCCGCGAGGAGAGCATCAACGCTGACGTACGGGCGGCGGGACAGAACTCTGCTCACCCACCGTGAGGAACCACAACAGCTCCGGATGAGCTCTTCCGCATCCTCGTCGGCGAGCCCATTGAATTCGGCAATCTTCATCGTGGGGGTGCTACCAATCCGAAGAGCCGGAGCCGCGCGATCCCGCCGTCGGGATAGATGTTGAGCCGCACGTGCGTGGCGGGCCCCGCTTTGCCCTGGGGCTCGAATTCGTGGCGCGCATCCGGATCGAGCGGCGTTTCACAAACCAGCGTGTTCCATCGCATTCCCGGTCCCACCAGCGACTCCGCCGAGGCGCCCTCGGCGTCGCACCATTCCAGCATGCAGCTTCCGGGGGCGTTGCCCTTGTACCACTCGGTATCAATCTCGATCCGCTGAATCACCCCGCGCGCCGCCAGGCGGACGATGGTCCAGTCATGTCCGGGGCCGCGGCGGCGTTGGGTTTCCCAGCCGTCGCCCATGTTGATCGAGCGCCCCGGGAGGATGAGGTTCTGCCGGTGACCGAAGAACATGTCGCTGCAGACGGGGACGAAGCCGCCGTGCTCCATCGCCGCGAGGTCGAGCTCCGCTCCCGGGGCGAGCAGTCGCGGATCGGGCCGCGGTTCGCCATGGACACGGAGCCGGGCGACGCCGCCGTCGGGAAAGATGCTGAAGCGCAGATGGGTGAAGCGCGCCGGGTGAGAGACCGGAAACCGGTTTTGGGTGTCGCCGGCAAGGGGTGAGCGCGCGACGATTTCCACCCAGGGCGCTCCGATCGTCTCCGCCAGCTCACGCAGATCGGACTCGTCATCGGGCAGCTCGCAAGCTTCGAGAGAGCAGCTCTCCGGAAAATTTCCGCGGAAAAAACTCGTGTCGACCACGACACCGTGAATCCGGGCCGGGATCCCGAGCCGGATCAGGCACCAGTCGTGGCCGGGCACACGCCGGCGGCGGGTCTCCCAGCCATCCATCCACTTTCCGCGGTCGGTGTAGACGCCTTCGCGCCACTCCGGAGCCAACGCCTTGAGCAGATCCTCCTTGGGCGCGAAAAACTCGTCGTTCGCAGCAAGCGCGCTGCCCCCGAGCCGCTCCGCGGCGACGTCGATCAGGTCGGTAAAGTCCGTCATGCCGGCAGAGGCTCCAGAAGGCATCCTGCAGGGGGCTTGTCGGGTTCGCCACGGCGAAAGATTTCGACTCCACGAAGGTACGTCGCTTCGACCACCCCCGCGAGGCGGCGCCCGTGATACGGCGTCATGGCGTGCCGATGCCGGAGGCCGGCCGCATCGACCGTGAACTCGTCATCCGGATGAAAGAGTATCAAGTCCGCGTCGCACCCGGGGATGATCGCCCCTTTTGCCGCGGAGAGCCCCGCGAGGCAGGCAGGCCCGGCGCTCATCCAGTCGACCAGTTGTTCGAGCGAGTATCCCCGGGCGCGGGCTCCAGTCCACGTCGCGGAGATTCCGATCTGCAGCGAGGCGATCCCGCCCCACGCCGAAAGGAAGTTGCCGGTATCACGCGACTTCAAGGCGAGAGGACAGGGCGAATGATCGGAGACGACGGCCATCAGCGCCCCGGCGGCGAGCGCCTCCCAGAGACGCTCCCGGTTGGCGCGCGCCCCGATCGGCGGTGCGCATTTGAATTCCGTCGCGCCATCCGGAATCTCTTCCGCCGAGAACGTGAGATAGTGGGGACAGGTTTCGGCGGTGACGCGAGCCCCGGCGCTCCGCGCGGCGGCGAGCACGGGGAGTGATTCGGCGGCAGAGAGGTGAACCACGTGGATCCGGGCGCCATACTCGGCGGCCAGCGCCGAGACCAGCCTGATCGCCTCCACTTCGGCGGTCGCGGGCCGGGAGGCGAGCCAGGTCGCATAGCGGCGCGGGTTGCCGCCGAGCGAAGAGGCGGCCCGGACCAGTGGTCCGGGAAGCTCGGCGTGCACCATGAGTAACGCGCCGAGCCGGGAGAGGATCGGAAGAGCTTCGCGAAGATCGCGTTCGGTGACCGAGGGGAATTCCTCCACGCCGGACGGCACCAGAAAGCACTTGAAGGCGCGGACGCCGGCGGCGTGAAGCTCTGGCAGGTGACCGGAGTTTCCAGGAACGACGCCACCGATGAAGCCCACATCCACCGCGACCTTGCCCCGGGCGGCGGCGCGCTTGGTTTCGAGAGCGGCGGCGGTGGTCGTGGCGGGGATGCTGTTGAGCGGCATGTCGAGAAGGGTCGTGACGCCTCCCGCCGCCGCCGCGCGCGTGGCACTCGCGAATCCCTCCCACTCGGTCCGGCCCGGTTCATTGATGTGCGCATGGGTATCCACGAGTCCGGGGAGGATCACGGCGTCACCTGCGTCGATGACCGGGATGCCGGCGCCGACATTCTCGTATTCCTCGACCGCGATGATCCGCCCCTCTGCCACGTGAATCGCCGCCGGCCGGGATCCTTCTGGGGTAATGACCCGGCGGCTCCGCAGGATGGCTTCCGTCATCCGGGAGTGGTGTCACTCCAGAAGCGGCGGAGCAGATTGGAGGCGACGTTGCGCCGGTAGGCGCTGGTGGAGCGCAGATCGTCGATGGGATGGATTTCCGCCTCGAGGACACCTGCCGCGTCGTCGATGCCGGCGCCCCCCGCGAGCGCCGCTTCGGTGCGCGGCAGCCGGATTACAGTCGGCGCCACGCTCCCCAGGGCGATGCGCGGCGCCGGCGAGCGCACCGCGGCCATCACGACTTTGGAAATCGCCTGTGCGGCGCGGGTGCCGACCTTGCGAAACCACTGCGCGCCTTCGATCGGCCCGATCTCCACCGCCGTGATGAGCTCGTCGGGCCGGCGATGGCTCTGCCGGTACCCGGTGTAAAACTCCGTGAACGGGATCCGGCGCTCCTCACCGGCGCTTCGCAGCACGACCACCGCCTCGGCGGCGGCGAGCACGGGGAGGGTGTCTCCCGCCGGCGAGGCGTTGGCGATGTTGCCGCCGAGTGTCCCGCGATTCTGAATTTGCATCCCGCCGATCTCGCGCGATGCCTGGATCAGCATCGGCAGCCGCCGCTGCACGTGGCGGGAGCGGATGATGGCGCTGTAGGTGGCCACTGCGCCGATGGAAAGCGTGTCGCCCTGCATCGCGATGCGCCCGAGCGGGCCAAGTCCCCAGAGATTGACGAAGCGGCGAGGCTCCAGCGTGCCGAAATTGAGCGACACGTACAGGTCGGTCGCGCCGGCCAGAGGGACGACGCCCTCTTCGTCGCGCAGCATGCGCAGGGCGTCCTCGACGGTGCGGGGCTGCAGAAGCTCGAGCGACGAGATCGCGGTCCTCACGGCTTCCGGACCGCGCGGTAGATCGCTTCATACCCGGTGCACCGGCAGAGATTCCCGGCGAGCCCGGTGCGAATCTTGTCGAGCGAGGGGCGGGGACCGAGGGTCACGGCGGTCATGATCATGCCGGGGGTGCAGATCCCGCATTGCGCTCCCACTTCATCCATGAAGGCGCGCGGCAGCGGATGATCGGGTGCAAGCCCCTCGATGGTGGTGACCTCGGCGCCTTCGACCTGGGCGACCGGAACGATGCAGCTGCAGACCGCGGCCCCGTCGATCAGGACGGTGCAGGCCCCGCACTCTCCCTCGCCGCACCCCTCCTTGGTCCCGGTGAGGCCGCACTCCTCCCGCAACACATCCAGCAGTCGCGCGGCCGGATGACATACGAGGTCCCGCGGCGCGCCGTTCAGCGTGAAGCGCACGCCGCCTCCATGACCGCTTCGGGCAGCGCCGGGATGGTCCGGATGTCGAGGCCGAGCTGACGAATCGCGTTGACCAGGGCCGGCGCGGGGCCATCCATCGGCAGCTCGCCGAGGCCCTTGGCTCCCGAGGGACCGCCGGGATACGGATTCTCGAGGAGCACCACGTCCAGCCTCGGCGTATCCAGCGTGGTCGGAATGATGTAGTTGGTGAGCTGGGCGTTGGCCATGAGCCCATCGCGCATCGTGACCTGCTCGAGTAGCGCGTATCCGACGCCCTGCGCCGTGCCGCCTTCGATCTGCCCCGTCGCGAGGGCGGGATGAATGGCCTTCCCCACATCGGTCACGACGGTGATCCGGCGCGGGCGTACCTCCCAGGTGTCGCGATCGAGCTCTACCTCGGCGACGTCGCACCCCCAGCCGTACGTGGCGTACGCGTCGCCCCGATAGGCTTCCTCGTCCCAGCGAATCCAGTCGGGTTGCTCGTATTGCCGGGTCACGACCATCGGCCCGTAGTGGCCGAAGTATTCCGCGGGGGGCATGCCGTCGAGCCGCTCGCGCATCTCCCTCGCGGCACGCTCGAGGATTCCGCCCACGACCATGCAGGTGCGCGACGCGACGGTGGGTCCGCTGTCCGGCACGATGCTGGTGTCGGGCTGCGCGACTTCGACCTGCTCGTACGGAATGCCGAGCGCATCGGCGACGATCTGCGCGTGCATGGTGCGGGTACCCTGACCGATCTCGGTACTCGAGGTCAGGATTCGGACGCCCGTCGCGGTCAGCTCCACCGAGGCGCGCGACGCAAGCTTGAGCTCGCCACTCCCGGTGAACCCGGAGCCGTGGTAGTAGAGCGAGAGACCGATACCCCGGTCGGTGCCGGCAAAGGCCTTCCGTTTGCGGCGGTATCCCGACTTCCGCATCGCTGCGCGGAGCACCTGGCGGGCGCTGCAATCCTCGCCCAGCCGCTGGCCGGTGGCCGTGGTGTCGCCGGGCCGCAGCGCATTCCGCTCCCGGAGCCGCGCCGAATCCATCCCCAGTGCTTCCGCAATCCGCTCCATGTGTACTTCGATCGCAAATTCGGTCTGCGGAGCGCCGAAGCCGCGAAAGGCCCCGTTGGGCGGTGTGTTGGTGAACATCGCCCGCGCGGCAATGCGGGTGTTGGGACAGCGATAGGGCCCTGCGGCATGAATCGCTCCGCGGGAGAGCACGACGGGAGAGAGCGTGACGTAGGCGCCGCCGTCCAGAATCACCTCGACATCCATCGCGACCAGCCGTCCATCCTTCGAGAGTCCGGTTCGGTGCCGAACGATCGAGGGATGCCGCTTGGTGGTCGCCTCCATATCCTCGACCCGGTCATAGATGATCTTGACCGGACGCCGCGCCTTGAGGGCGAGAAGGGCGGCGTGCCCTGCGAGCATCGATGGGTACTCTTCCTTCCCGCCGAATCCGCCGCCGGTCTCGGTCTGCACCACCCGCACGTGGGTCACCGCGCCGCCCAGCAGCGTCACCAGCGCCTTGTGCACGTAGTAAGGGCACTGGATCGAGCCGTGGACTGCGATTCCGCCCTCCTCGGGGACCGCAATCACGCCATTGGGCTCGATGTAGACGTGCTCCTGATGCCCGGTGCGGTAGGTCCCTTCGACCACCACGTGCGCCTTCGCGAAGCCGGCGCTGAGGTTTCCCTTCTCGATCAGGATGTTCTTGAAGCTTTTGGTGGACAGCTCCGGATCGAAGATCGGCGTGGCGGGCACGTAATCGATGTGCACCGGAGCCGCGAGCAGCTTTTCCCGGTCCTCGTGAGCGAGCAGCAGCACCGGCTCCGCCGCATGGCGCACCTCGCGCTCCACCAGGCAGGGCTGATCGTCGGTGAGGAGCGCCACCACGTTTCGTCCCGGAATATCCCGCCAGTCGACGACCGTGAATCCGGCGGGATCGAACTCCCGCCGGACCTCTCGAAGGGTTCCGCAAGCGATGGTGCTCCGAACGGTTCGGCCGTAGAGCATCCCGGGAAACGCGATGTCGTCGGCGTACAGGGTTTGGCCCGTGGCTTTGCCGAGGCCGTCCTTGCGGGAGACGCTGCGGCCGATAGCTGGGGACTGGGGGCTGGGAGCTGGGGGCTGGTGAACAGCCATTACTCACCAGCCGCCGGTCCCCAATCCCCAACTCCCAATCCCCAACCCCTAGCCACCAACAGGCACCGTCGGCTTCACTCCTCCCCACTTGTTGTACCAGCTCATCATATAGAGCTGCGTTCGCATCCAGTTGCTGGGCCGGGAGCTGGTGCCGTGCCACTCGTTCTCGAACCGCAGCAGCACCGCCGGGATGCCGCGCATCTTGAGCGCGGAGTAATACTCCTCGGTCTGCGGCATCGGGGTGCGCTGGTCGAGGACCCCGGTCATCAGCATGGTCGGCGTCTTGACGTTGCCCACATACATCAGGCTCGACTGCTTGAGCCACGCCGCCGGATCCTCCCAGAACGGCTTTTCGAAAAAGTTGTAGGTGAACAGCGGGATGTCGGTCTGCCCCGCGAAGCTCAGCCAGTCGATGACCGGACAGCGAACCGCGGCCGCGGCGAAGCGGTCGGTGTGCCCGATCACCCAACTGGAGAGCACGCCGCCGCCGGAGCACCCGCCGACGAACATCCGCTTGTCGTCGATGTACCCCCGGCCGATCGCGGTATCGACGCCCGCCATCAGGTCGTCGTAATCCACGCTCGGATAGGCGCGGAAGATGGCGTTGCCGAAGCTGCTCCCGTACCCGGTGCTGCCGCGCGGATTGGTGTAGAGCACCACGAAGCCGTTGGCGGCGAAATTCTGGAACGAATAGTTGAAGCCCACGGTGTACATCGCGTGGGGCCCGCCGTGAATCTCCAGGATCAGTGGATACTTCCGCGACGGATCGAACGACGGCGGCTTGACCAGCCAGCCCTGGATCCGCGCGCCGCCGGTGCTGCTGTACCAGATCTCCTCCACTTCACCGATCCTGGTGCCCGCCAGCAGATCGGCATTGACCTCGGTGATCTGCACCAGGCCGGAGGGCTTCTTGAGATCGATCCGCACCACGTCGGGGGGGAGCGACGGATTGGTTCGCACGGCAAAGGCGACGCCCGTCTTCGCAATGGTCGGGGCGGCGAGGAGGTGAGTCCCGGTGGTGACCTGGCGCGGAGCGGCGCCCAGCGCGGCGTACCAGAGGTTGCTGGCCCCGCGATCCTGCGCCACGAAGTAGATGCCCTTGCTGTCGGGGGCCCATACCACACCGGAAGGATCGCGGTCGAGGCCGGCCGATCGCAGGGTCATTCCGGAGCCGTCGACCCCCACGGTGTAGAGGTCGTCTGCGTGATAGCTGCTCATTTGAGCCGACTGTCCGGTGAATGCGATCAGCTTGCCGTCGGGAGAAATCTGAGGTCTGGACCACATCCCGTCCTGGGAAGTGATCCGGCGCTTCTGACCATTCGCCAGATCCACCGCGTACAGATTGGAGCGCTGGTAGAGTCGATCGGCGTCCGGCGCATCGTTGCCATCCACGACGATGGTCTTTCCATCGGGAAGCCATGCGAATCCGACCCCGCCCGGAAGACCGTTGCTTCTCGAGCCCACATTCCACTCGCCCCGGGTAATCTGCCGTGGGGTGCCGCCGGTCGCCGGCACCACGAAGAGATGGGTATAGCCGTCGTCGAGGTACCCGGTCCGGTCGGCGCGGTAGTGCAGACTTCCGACGATGCGGGGCGCCTTGGTCCACTGCGCGCCGGACGGAGCCGCCGGGAGATCGATCTTCCAGTCGGGATCCTTGGCGACGAGCGTGCTGAATCCGATCCACTTGCCGTCCGGCGACCAGCTCGGATTCGCCGGCGGCTTCATCGCCCGGGTCACCTGGGTCACCGCTCCCTCCGCGTCCATGTAGCGGATGTGGAGCTGGCTACCGCCCGGTTCGCCCTCCATCAGGAAGGCGATCCGCGTCCCATCGGGCGACCAGACCGGGCCCGAGCCCTTGCTCAGGAAGCGGAGCTTTCCGCCGTCGGCGCTCATGATCCAGAGCGTCGACTCGAAGGTGTCCTTGATCTTGTCCACCGAGCGGCGGGTGAAGATCACCTGGGAGCCATCGGGGGAGACCTTGGGCTCTCCCACCGTCTCGTAATCCAGATACCGGCCGACGGTGAGCAAGGTGTCGGAGGGACGCTCCTGGGCGGGGAGCGGCATCGCCGCCGGGGCGGCGGCGAACAGGAGCAGGGCGACGTATCTCATTGGCGTGTCTCCGCGAGTGCGTAGAGCAGGTCGACGTAGAACTTCTCGATCTGGGCGAGTCCGGCGATCCGGGAGCCGGGCTTCGGGTCGATCAGCATGAACTCATCGGGCGCATGCGCGCCGCTCCCGTAGCCCATCCCGGCCGCGACCATGGGGAGTTTGAGCCGCTCGGTGAAAACGTAGTAGGGTGCGCTCCCCGCCAGTCGGGGGGCCACGGTCGGAACCAGCCCCGCCTTGTTGAAGACGCCGATCGCGGAGCGCACCAGCGGGGCGTCGACGCTCGACTGCGCGGGAGGGTAGCCGGAGAGCACCCGGATCACCACGTCCCTGAATCCCTGGGCATCGAGATGCGCGCGAATCAGCCGAAGCGCCTCGCCGGGCGTCTGGTCGGGCACCAGCCGGGAGTCCAGCTTGGCGGTGGCGACATGGGGAAGAATCGTCTTCATCCCGGGACCGGTATAGCCCGACCACATTCCGTCGATGTTGAGCGTGGTATTGAAGAGATACTCCAGCTGCGTCGCGCGTCCCTCCATGCCGCCGATCCACCGCTCGACCCCCATGGCGCGCCGAAGTCCCGGCTCCTGCACCGTCCAGCCCGGGAGCAGCCCGTTGAGGAGCCGCTGTTCTTCCAGGGTGGGCTGCCGGATCTTGTCGTAGTAGCCGGGGACGGTGATGGTGTTGCCGTCCTTCGAGGTCAGCGTGGCCATCGCCTGCACCAGCCGCCAGACCGGCGAATCGGTGATCGCCTTGTAGGAGCCGTGAATCTCCGCGCGGGTCGGGCCTCCGCGAGGCCCGCCGCGCGCCTCCAGCTCGAACGATACGATTCCCTTGACCCCCAGGAACATCCCGACATCGCCATTCGCGCCCTGGCCGTTGAACGGAAAAAATACCCCCGAGGCGGTGCGCATTCGCGCTTCGTGTTTGTCGATGATCTCCGGGTAGTGCGGAGAGCCCAGCTCCTCCTCACCCTCCACCGCGAACATCAGGTTCACGGGGAGTTTCCCCTTGACCGCCCGGATGGCTTCGAGCGCGTTGAGGAAGGCGCGCTCCGGCCCTTTCTGGTTGGTGGCCCCGCGCCCCATCAGCACCCGGCCCAGCTCGTGATCCACGACTGCGGCCTCGAACGGGGGCGAGCGCCACTGGGCCGGCTCCACCGGCTGCACGTCGTACATCATGTAGATCAGCAGCGTCTTCGGCGCTCCCTCGTCGCAGTAGGCAAAAACGCCGGGATGGCCGCCGGTGGGGACGAGCGCGCTCTCGGCGCACCCGAGTCTCCGCAAATCGTCGCGGACCAGCTCCGCCATCTTCGCCACGCCCTCGTTTTGCGCGCTCACCGACGGCTGCCGGATCCAGCGCTGCAGGTTCGCCAGGTGCTGGGGCTGGTGCGCATCGATGTAGCCGTAGATGTCGGGATGCGAGCCCCGGTAGGCGGGGACGGTTTTTGCGTCGAAGGCGTCGGTCGTTGTGATGGCGATGGGTTGTCGTTGGGCGGCTAGACGGCTGGATGGCTGGACGGCTAGGAGCGTGAGGCTCGCAGAGATAAAGAAGGCACGTTTCATGGCTTTTCCTTCTCACTGATCACTGACCATTGATCACGTTTTTTGGCTCCCCGCCCCCGCCGCCTCTCGATCTCCAGCTGCACGCGGGCTTGTATCATCTCGATCCCGATCCGGTTGAATCCTCCCTCAGGAATGATGAGGTCGGCGTACCGCTTCGAGGGCTCGACGAACTCCAGGTGCATCGGCCGCACCGTCGCGAGGTACTGCCGGATCACATCGTCCATGGTGCGACCTCGCTCCGCGACATCCCGCTGGAGCCGGCGGATGAAGCGGACATCGTCCGACACATCCACGTAGATCTTGATATCGAAGAGGGGCCGGAGACGGGCATCGGCAAAGAGCAGAATTCCGTCCACCAGGATCACGTTCTTCGGCTCGGCGCGCTCGGTGCGCGCGGCCCGGGTGTGGGCCGCGTAATCGTAGGTCGGCTTGTCGACCGGATGCCCCTCCGCGAGGAGGGTGAGCTGCCGTACCAGCAGGTCGGTATCGAACGCATCCGGGTGATCGAAGTTGACCCGCTTCCGTTCCGGGAGCGGCAGGTGTGAAAGATCCCGGTAGTAGGCGTCCTGGTCGATGAAAGCGGCATCCACTCCGGGGAGGTCGTAGATGGCCCGGGTGACGGTGGTCTTTCCCGATCCCGAGCCGCCGACGACGCCGATGATGAGCGGACGCTCGCGGGCCACGCTATTCCGCCTCGCCGGTGGTCTCCCGCTTGTGCTCGCTCGCCACCTTGGTGGCAACTTCCGGAGGTGCCTCGGCGTATCCGTTGAACCGCTCCCGATGGGTACCCCGGCCGTGAGTAATCGAGTGCAGCGCCGTGGAATAGCGGTACAGCTCGGCCCGGGGGATCAGGCAGTTCACCTTGGTGAGCCGCCCATCCTGCTCGGTGGAGAGAATCTGCCCCCGGCGGGGCGAGAGGTCCCCCAGCACGTCGCCGAGCAGATCCGACGGAGTCCACACCTCGACCGCCATGACCGGCTCAAGGAGGACCGGCCGGGCCTTGGTGCTCACCGTGCGGAACGCCAGAATCCCGGCCATGCGGAACGCCATTTCGCTCGAATCGACGTCGTGGTACGAGCCGAAAAAACATTCGGCGCGGAAATCGACGCAGGGATACCCCGCGATCGGACCCCGCTGCATCGCCTCCTGGATCCCCTTGTCCACCGCCGGAATGAATTTGTTGGGGATCACGCCGCCGACGATGCGGTCCACGAATTCGTAACCGGAGCCGCGTGCCAGGGGAGAGATTCGCACGTGGCAATCGCCGTATTGTCCGCGGCCGCCGCTCTGCTTCTTGTGCTTCCCCTGCCCTTCCGCCACCCCGCGAAAGGTCTCCCGGTAGGCCACGCGAGGCCGGGTGAGCTCGGCGTGCACTGCGTACTTCCGCGCCAGGCGTCCCAGCAGAGTCTCGAGATGGCGCTCGCCCATGCCGTGGATCAGCGTCTGCCCCAGCTCGGAGTTGTATTCGAAGTGGAAGGTCGGATCCTCTTCGTGGAGTTTGTGCAGCCCCGCCGCCAGCTTGTCCTCCTCGCCGCGCTGCTTGACCATCACCGCCGATGTCGCCTCTCCCTCGGGGAACTCCAGCGGGGGGAGGCGCACCGGGTGGTCCCTCCGCGAGAAGGTGTCACCGGTGTGGGTGTCCTTGAGCTTGGTGACCGATCCGATGTCGCCGGGATGAAGCTCACCCACTTCCTGACGCTCCCTTCCCTGCTGTACCGACAGGTGGTTCAGCTTTTCGGCGACGCTGTGCTCGGCATTCCACACTTCGTCACCGTTCTTGATCGTGCCGGTGTAGATCCGGAAAATCGATACATCACCGACGTGGGGCTCCGAGACCGTCTTGAACACCCGGCCGACAAGTGGCGCCTCCACTGGCGGCTTGAGCTCCGACGGAGCGGGAAGGATCTCGACCAATTCGGTGAGCAGGGGCCGGACGCCGTGTTGCAGTTCGCCGCTCCCGCAGAAGAGCGGGACGATCTCCCCCGCAAGCAACGCCTTTTTTATCGCGGGTACGACCTGCTCCCGGGGGATGCTGTCGCCCGACAGGTATTTCTCGAGGAGCTCGTCGTCGGTGGCGGCCACCGCCTCGGTCAGCTGCTCTTCATAGCGGGTAAACGCCTCCCGGTACTCCGGCGGCACCGGTACTTCTTCATATTCCCCGGCCTTGGAGCCCGGCTTGAACAGCTGGCAGGTCTGGGTCAGGAGATTGATGATCCCCCGGAACTGCTGCCCATCCCCGACTGGAATCTCGACAGGCAGGACCTTCGGGGTCAGGTGGTCCCGAATGTCGTTGAACACGCGCTGGAAATTGGCGTGCTCCTTGTCCATTCCCGACACGAACAGGATGCGAGGCAAGTGATAGTAGTCACAGGCGTTCCAGCATTTCTCGGTGCCGACTTCGACCCCGCTCACTCCCGACAGGACGACCACCGCGGCATCGGCGACGGAGAGTCCGCAGATCACCTCCCCGAAGAAGTCCAGGTACCCCGGAGTGTCGAGAAGATTGATCTTCACATTCATCCACTCGGCGATGCCGATGCCGATGGAGATGGAGTGCTTTCGTTCGATTTCGTCGGGGGAAGTGTCGGTGAGAGTGGTGCCGTCCTTGATGGAGCCGTGGCGGCGGCTCGAACCGGAAACGAAGGCGAGGGCATCGACCAGCGTTGTCTTGCCACTCGCCCCATGGCCGACGAAGGCCACGTTCCGAATGGCGTCAGGGCCGTAGATCTTCACGCCGCCTCCTTTGGTCTCGGGATTCCCGATTCTGGCTTGCCCGGAGAGGTTTGTCAAACGACCTCGGCGCAGGACCCGGGGAGTATGGCCAGGGGCCGTGTTGGTGGTAGATTATTTGTCATAGGTGACGCCGGCCACGGCGTCGCGGAGCGAAGCCCAACCCCGAACCAGACTGACCCAAGGTCGCGACGAGTCACCGAGAGGTGGCACGCAGGGGGTATCCCATGAAGCGCGCCACCCCAACCAGCGGACGCGAGCTGGAAGACCGGGTCATCGCGCGCACCGCCGAGCTCGAGGCGTCCATGCTGCGCCAGACCGCGCTCACGGAGCAGCTTCGCGAAGCCGACCGCCGGAAAGACGAGTTTCTCGCCCTGCTGGCCCACGAGCTCCGCAATCCCCTGGCGCCGGTCTTGAACGCTGTCAACATCATGCGCATGAAGGAGACCGGCGATCCCGATCTCCTCTGGTGCCGGGAGGTGATCGAGCGGCAAGCCAACCAGCTGACCCGGCTGGTGGACGATCTCCTCGACGTCTCGCGCATCACGCTGGGCAAGATCAAGCTGCGTCCCGAGCGGGTGGAGGTTGCCACGGTCATCGCGGGCGCGGTGGAGATCAGCCGCCCCCTCATCGACTCGCACCGCCACGAGTTCACCGTGTCCATGCCCGAGGATCCGATCGTGCTCAACGGCGACACGGCCCGGCTGACCCAGGTGGTAGCCAACCTGCTCAACAACGCCGCGAAGTACCAGAACCAAGGCGGCCGGATCGAGCTCCTCGTCGAGCAGGCGAAACATGAAGCCGTCATCACGGTCCGGGACGGCGGCATCGGCATCCCGCCGCAGATGCTCTCGGAAGTCTTCCAGCTCTTTGCGCAGGGGGAGCGCACCCTGGACCGGTCGCAGGGGGGGCTGGGGATCGGGCTGTCGCTGGTGAAGACGGTGGTCGAGATGCACGGCGGGAGCGTCAGCGCCGCGAGCGAGGGGGTGGACCGCGGCAGCGAATTCGTGATCCGGCTCCCCAGTCTCGGTCCCGAGGAATCGAACGGACCGCAGGTGGCCCTCCCGGACGCGCGCCGCGCCATCCCGCCCCGCCGGATTCTGGTGGTCGACGACAGCACGGACGCCGCGGAGAGTCTCGCGATGCTGCTGTCGCTGAGCGGCCATCAGGTGATGGTGGCGCACGATGGCGTGCAGGCGCTGGAAGTCGCCGCGGCCGAGCGCCCCGAGGTGATCCTGCTCGACATCGGCCTTCCGGGAATGGACGGCTACGAGGTCTGTCGCCGGATGCGCGAGGAGGGACTCACCGATGCGCTCATCATCGCGATGACGGGATATGGCCAGGAGCGTGATCGCGAGCGAAGCAAGGAAGCGGGCTTCGATACCCACACCGTCAAGCCGGTCGAGCTCGACCATCTCATGGAGCTACTGACCGCACACCGCTAGATTCCCCGCATTCCCTCTGCACGACCGATTCAGTCATCCTTCGGAGCTTCGCATGGCGCACGCGACGGTCCCCCTCACCCGCCGCCGGTTTCTGGAAACGAAGCGGCGCGATGCGTGGTGGATCCAACCACTGGTCGTCTTCATCCTCCTCTCCAGCTTTGTGGTCTACGCGACCTGGGCAGTTTTCCAGAACGCGCACTACACCTTCGGACCGTACCTCTCGCCATTCTACAGCCCGGAGATCTTCGGGAGCTCGCCCCACGCGTTGCTCGGACCGAAACCGGGGTGGTGGCCCGTCTGGCTGCCGTTCAGCCCGGCCCTCCTGATCCTTCCCTTCCCGCTACTCTTCCGCTTCACCTGCTACTACTACCGCGGGTCGTACTACAAGGCCTTCTGGGCCGATCCGCCGGCGTGCAGCGTCGGTGAGCCGCGCAAGTCGTACCTGGGCGAGCGCTCTTTCCCGCTGATCCTGCAGAACGCGCACCGGTACTTCATGTTCTTCGCATTGATCATCCTGGTCATCCTCGCCTACGATGTGTGGAAGGCGCTCTGGTGGACCGACCCCGCCAGCGGGGCCGTCGAGTTCCACATGGGCCTCGGGGCGGTGATCCTCGCCGCCAACGTGGTGTGCCTGTCCGGGTACACGCTGGGATGCCACTCAATGCGCCACATCCTGGGCGGCTTCCGGGATCAGTTTTCGCGAACCAAAGCATTTCGCACCCCGTATGCCTGCGTCACCTGCCTCAACTCGGCGCACGGTCGATGGGCCTGGGTGAGCCTCTTCATGGTGGCGGGAAGCGATGTCTACATACGGTTGTGCTCCATGGGGATCCTGACCGACCCGAGGATCTTCTGATGCCCGAGATCCAGACCTTCGATCACGACGTGCTGGTCATCGGCGCCGGCGGCGCCGGACTCCGCGCCGCGATCGAGGCCGCGTCGAAGGGAGTCTCGGTCGGCCTCGTCTGCAAGTCGCTCCTCGGCAAGGCGCACACGGTGATGGCGGAAGGCGGTGTGGCCGCGGCGCTGGGCAATGTGGACGACCGTGACAACTGGCGGGTGCATTTCACCGACACGCTCCGCGGCGGCCAGTACCTCAGCAACTGGCGAATGGCCGAGCTCCACGCGAAAGAGTCGCCCGACCGGGTCAGAGAGCTCGAGGCGTGGGGAGCGCTCTTCGACCGCACTCCGGACGGCAGGATTCTGCAGCGGAATTTCGGCGGACACCGGTATCCCCGGCTCGCGCACGTGGGCGACCGGACCGGGCTCGAGATGATTCGCACCCTGCAGGACCACGGGATCCACCAGGGCATCGACGTGCACATGGAGGTGACGGTCGTCACGCTCTTTACCCGCGAAGGGCGGGTGGCGGGGGCGTTGGCCTACGACCGCGAGCGCGGCCGGCTCCGGCTCTTCCGCGCTCGGGCCATCGTCATCGCCACCGGCGGGGTGGGCCGGGCGTACAAGATCACCAGCAACAGCTGGGAATACACCGGCGACGGGCAGTCGCTCGCGCTGCAGGCGGGCGCTGCGCTGCAGGACATGGAGTTCGTCCAATTCCATCCCACCGGAATGGTGTGGCCCCCGAGCGTGCGCGGCATCCTCGTCACCGAAGCGGTGCGCGGGGAAGGTGGCGTTCTCAAGAACAGCGAGGGCCACCGCTTCATGTTCGAGGATATTCCGGAGAACTATCGGGCCCAGACCGCGGATACTCCCGAAGAGGCGTGGCGGTATGTGACCGGAGACAAAGACGCGCGCCGCCCACCCGAGCTGCTGACCCGGGACCACGTCGCGCGGTGCATCGTGCGCGAGGTGCGGGAGGGACGGGGGAGTCCGCACGGCGGCGTGTTCCTCGACATCGCGTGGATCAAGGAGAAGCTTCCCAAGGCCGCGGAGCACATCAAGAAGAAACTCCCCAGTATGTACCACCAGTTCAAACAGCTGGCCGACCTCGACATCACCAGCACGCCGATGGAGGTGGGCCCCACCACGCATTACATGATGGGCGGGATTCGCGTCGACGGCGACTCGCAGATGAGCACGCTACCGGGGTTGTTTGCCGCCGGCGAGGCGGCGGCGGGTCTGCACGGCGCCAACCGACTGGGAGGCAACTCGCTCTCCGATCTGCTGGTCTTCGGGAAGCGCGCCGGGGAGTACGCGGCGGACTTCGCCCGGGCGCACCCCGCCATCGCGCCGGACGGCGGGGAGGTCAACGAGGCCGCGCGCGACGCGCTCTCCCCCTTCGACCGGCCCACCGGCGAGAGCCCGTACGCGGTGCAGCACGATCTCCAGGAGATGATGCAGGACCTGGCCGGCATCGTCAGGACCGAGTCCGAGATGATCCGCGCCGTCCAGGGAATCGTGCAGCTCCGGCGACGGGCGGCGCGCGTGGGCGTAAGCGGGAACCGGGAATACAATCCGGGATGGCACACCGCCCTCGACCTCCGGCACCTGCTGACAGTCTCCGAGGCGATCGTCACGGCGGCGCTGGCGCGCAAGGAAAGCCGGGGCGGCCACTTCCGGAACGACTTTCCCGAGAAGAGAACGGAGTATGCCGGATTCAATTTCGTGCTGCGGCCCGGCGCGGACGGCGGGATGGATCTCGACAAGGAGCCGATCGCGCCGATGAGGGAGGATCTCATGCGACTGGTGGAGGAGTACAAATAAATGCCTAGCGCGACGTTCCGTCTCTACCGCGGCGAATCCGGCACCGGGCAGCTCGTCCCCTACGAGACCGAAATCTCCGAGGGGATGGTGGTGCTCGACGCGGTGCACCAGATCCAGGCCACCCAGGCCACCGATCTCGCGGTGCGCTGGAACTGCAAGGCGGGCAAGTGCGGATCCTGCTCGGCCGAGATCAACGGCAAGCCGCGCCTGATGTGCATGACCCGGCTCAACGAGCTCGACCTCACCCAGCCGGTGACCGTGGAGCCGATCCGAGCCTTTCCGCACCACAAGGATCTCGTCACCGACGTGAGCTGGAACTACCGCGCCAAGATGAAGATCCGGAAATTCACTCCTCGGGCGCCCGACGCGCCCGACGGAACCTGGCGGATGCAGCAGGAGGACGTTGACCGGGTGCAGGAATTCCATAAATGCATCGAGTGCTTCCTCTGTCAGGATGTCTGCCACGTCCTGCGAGACCATCACCTGCACGAGGAATTCATCGGGCCCCGGTACCTCGTGCACGTGGCCGCGCTCGAGATGCACCCGCTCGATACGCTGGATCGCCGGGAGGAGCTCCGGAAGGCGCACGGCATCGGCTACTGCAACATCACGAAGTGCTGCACGACGGTTTGCCCCGAGGGCATCAAGATCACCGACAATGCAATCATCCCGCTCAAGGAGCGGGTGGTGGATAATGCGTTTGATCCCCTGGTGAAGTTGGTGTCATTGATTCGGGGAAAGGGAAAAGCGGAAGCGGGGAAGGGAAAAAGCTGAGGAGGTTTCCCCTTCTCCCTTCCCTTTTCCCGCTTCCCCATTCTCCTGCTTCCCCTTCCCCCCTTCCCCGCTCCAAAGGAGCATCCATGCGCACTCGCCTGCTCGCCGTGACCCTGCCGCTCCTCTTCCTGCCCCAGACCCGCGGGGCCGATCCCAAGCTCAAGCAGGAGGCCGTCGCCGGGGTCGAGCAGCGGGCCGTCAAGCTCGCGGCGCTGAGCGACCAGGTCTGGGCCTTCGCCGAGACCGCCCTCCGGGAAACCAAGTCCTCCTCGCTGCTGGCCGATTACGCCGAGCAGCAGGGTTTTCGAGTCACCCGTGGCGTGGCGGGGATGCCGACGGGGTTCGTCGCCGAATTCGGAAGCGGCCGGCCCATCATCGGTATCATGGGGGAATATGACGCATTACCGGGTATTTCCCAGAAGGCGGTGCCGCAGCGCGAGGCGCTCATCGCCGGCGCGCCGGGCCACGGCTGCGGTCACAACTTGTTCGGCGTCGCAAGTCTCGGCGCGGCCGCCGCGCTGAAGGATCTGATTGCGAGCGGCAAACTCAAGGGCACCATCCGCTTCTATGGTACGCCGGCGGAGGAGTCGGTGGGCGGGAAGGTCTACATGGCCCGCGAAGGCGCCTTCATGGATGTCGACGCCATGCTGGTCTGGCACCCCGGTGATCGCATCCAGGCCGACAACAGCAGCAGCCAGGCGATCGTCGATTTCGTGGTCGAGTTTCGTGGCAGGACCGCACATGCCGCGTTCGATCCGTGGAACGGGAGGAGCGCCTCCGACGCCGCCGAGGCCTTCGTCAACGGCGTCAACATGCTGCGCGAGCATGTGCGGCCTTCGGTGCGGATGCACTACGTCGTCCAGCGCGCCGGCGACGTGCCTAACGTCGTCCCCGACTATGCGAAGGTCTGGATGTGGGTGCGCGATTCCAAGGGAGCAGGGATCGAGCCGGTGCTCGCGCGAGTGCGGCAGATCGCCGAGGGGGCGAGCCTCATCGCCGGGGTCGAGTCCAAGCTCACTGTGCAGGCGGGCGATTACGAGATCCTGGTCAACCACACCGGTACCCGCGTGCTCGATCAAAATCTCAAGTGGCTTGGACCCATCACCTACACCGTTCAGGAGCAGGAGTTTGCGAAAACCATTCAGCGCGCGGTGGGCATCGAGGAGCGCGGGGTGGTGGGCGATGTGCAGCCGATGATCGACCCCGCGCCCACCGCGCCGGAAGGCGGCTCGACTGATGTGGGCGACGTGAGCTGGATGGTGCCGACAATCAACCTCACGGTCACCACGGGCGTCTGGAACTCGCCGTGGCACGCCTGGCCGGTCGTGGCGACTGGGGGGATGTCGATCGGGCACAAGGGGATGGTCTACGCCGCCAAGGCGCTGGCGGTCACGGCGATCGATCTCTTCGCCAATCCGGCGATGCGCGACGCGATGCGCGCTGAATTCACCAAGCAGACGCAGGGGTTCGTGTATAAGCCGTGGATTCCCGCGGGGCCGCCTCCAGTACCACGGTGAGCGGTGAGCGGTGAGCGGTGAAGTTTTTCCCTCTCACCCCTCACCGCTCACTTCTCACCTTGTCCAACACCGCCCCTCGCCACCAGCTGAGCGGCAAGCACGGTCTGAATCACCCACGGCCGGCACCAAGCCGCTGGCCCCGCTCGAGTTCCTGGCCCACCTGGTGACCCCCATCCCCGACCCCCGCCAGGTGATGCAGCGCGCCGTTCAGGAAGAGTTGCGTTCGTTAGACCATCGCCCGCAGCCCTACGAGTCTGCTACGATGTTGGGACTTTCAGTTCCCGGCAACCATGGGCGCCGGAATCATGCCCTTTGCGGTGTAATTGGCAGGCACGATGTGATAGCGATAGATCATGCCGTGCTCCCCCACCAGGTAACCATGTTTTGCATCCGGGAAAGTAACCGCGTTGACATTCGCCGGTACCGGGAATTCCCGGGAGCTGAAGGTGCGACCGCCATTGGTTGAATACGCGATCTGCTTGTAGAGGATGATGACGCCCAACTGGCCACCGGCCATGGCGTAGAGCGCGTGCTCACCCCCGAACGGGGTTACGACCCCATTCCAGCTATCCCCGCCGTCGGTGGTCATCAGAGTCTTGCCCTCGTGCAGCGTGACCAGGCCGCTGTTCTCATTCCAGAAGAATCCCTGCCTGCCGTTGTCTTCCATGCTTTCGGGAGTGGACAGGGTCCAGGTGGCGCCGCCGTCCTTGGTGCGAGCCAGGACAGCCCTTTTGACGTTTCCCAGGGGCAGGAGGCCGACGGCGTAGCCTACAGTGGTGCTGGGAAAGGTTAAGGTTTTAAAATCACAGTTGACCTTCCTCGCGAGCCCGTCCACCTGCAAGTCGACTGCGCATCGAAGGACCGGCTTCCACGTTTTGCCGCCATCGTCGGTGCGGCGGATTTCCGTGGCGGCAGTAAACCCGGTCTGCGGGGAGACGAAATTCAATGCAAGCTCATGTTGCGAGAGCCTTCCGACGACCTCTTCCCACGAGGCGCCCCCGTTCGTCGTCCGCACCAGCTTTTCGGCTGCGCCTCGCGTCCAGCCGTGTTTGGCATCCAGGAAGAAGACCTCCCTAAGCTCTCGGTCGCTCGATTCCGGATCGCCGCCCAACTGAACCTCCCACGTTTTCGCGCCGTCCTTAGTGTGCAGGATCGTGTTCTTGTCGCCGACTGCCCAGCCCTCTTCAGCGGAGACGAACCTCACATCCAGCAGATTGATGTCTTTCGGGTAGTTGGCCGGCTCCCAGATGGCCTTGAATTTCGGCTGCGTGGCGAAAGCTGCGCTGGCCAGAGGGGCTTTCTTGGGGGTTTGCGCTTCGACAGCCTGAATGCTGGTCAGGAACAGAACCGCAAAATAAATGAGTCTCATCGAGTCCTCCTGATTGAAAGCAGTTTTCTAATCATAACACCTCATGTCTGATTGCGTCACGGTCTCCACGTGCATGGCTCCGTCAAAGTCAGAGGACAAGGGGTAGGATGCGTTGGCGATTCTGCCAGCGCATCGAGCAACCGGCCGAACGGAGCGAGGCTTTGCGGACAGAACCCGCGAGGCATCCTATCCCACGCGGTGATGCGTTGCTGGACAAGCGCAATACATCCTACCGCTGGCACCCGCTTTGTTACACTTGCGGGACTTTGACGGGGGCCCTGTCTCCACGTTCCACATCCGAGTTGCGATCAGAACGAAAGGCCCAATTCATAGCCGGTCGAAGAATCGCACCTTCAGCTCCTTGGCGTCAGCCTGGAGAACCGAAAACCCGTGAACG
The DNA here is from genome assembly GCA_964439025.1 of uncultured Gemmatimonas sp. Lineage (GTDB taxonomy): Bacteria > Gemmatimonadota > Gemmatimonadetes > Gemmatimonadales > GWC2-71-9 > JABFSM01. Next base: position 122,300 of record CAYTMW010000008.1, read on the forward strand.
CCTTTTGCGAATGAGGAACGCGGCCCGGCCGTGGGCGTGCCCGGGTGTCCAGGAGATGGCGGCCCGCCGTCCCGCACCTTGGGGCGGCAAAGGAAATTCCTATTCCTCTAATTTTTCTCCCCCCCCTCCGTCACGATACCGCTCTTTGCCACCAGCTGCGCCGCGAGCACCGTCTGAATCACCGCCACGATGTTGTTGGTCGCTGAGTTCGCCGCACCGCCCGCCTCGCCGCCGCTGATCGTCACCAGCCGAGCCTTGGCCAGCGCGTCCGCGATTACCGGAGCGATGTCGGGAATCATTTCGATCTGGCGGTATTTGAAGTAGTTTTCCCCGCCCTGCCGCACCGCTTCATTCACCATCCGGATGCTTTCGGCGGTCGCCACGGCGATCGTCCGGATCTTGATCGCCTCGGCCTCGGCGCGCGCCGTGGCCTCGATCTTGACCCGCTCCGCGTCCGCCTTGGCCTGTGCGATCTGAGTGGCGTCGAGCTCCGCCGCGCGTTGCACCCCCAGCGCCTCCTGCCGCTTGGCTTCCGCCTGGGCGACGAGCGCCGCGTTCGAGGCCTTGGTCTGCTCCAGCTCACGGGTCGCATCGGAGATGGCCCGCTCCGCTCCGAGCTGCGCTTCCTTGGCGCGGCGGTTCTGTTGCGCCGTCGCGATGTCCGCGTTGGCCTGCGCCTCGGCAGCGGACTGCCGCCGGCGGGCCTCCGCCACCTCGGACTGCACCACCTTGATGTTGAGCGAGTTGAATACCAGGCCGAGGTCGGTCAGCTCCCGGGAGCACGCCTTCCGGATGATGATGGCGAGAGGATCGTCTTCCTCGCTCTCCGAGAGCTGCAGGTCGGTGCTGCGGCCGGTCGTCTCCGCCGGCAGCGTGACCTTGACCCGCGGCGCCGTCTTGGCCGAGAAGAGCTGGTCCTGGGTGAGGAGATTGAGCGCGCGGCGCCCCGAGCTCGACAGCAGGTCGGTGATCGTGTTGAGCTGGTCGGCCTCCGGCTTGGCAAAGTACCGGTTGGCGGCGGTCTTGATCATCGTGTCAGAGTCGCCCACCGACACGATCGCACTGGCCAGCACGCGAATCTTGATCGGCCGCGGCACACCGTTCTCGTCCATATCGGCGGTCTGGTCGGTGATGTCGAGGTCGACATTGATCACCTTGCTCGAGATCGTGGTGCCGGTGGTGAGGAGGGGAATTTCCTTCGATTTTCCCGGGCCGCGGTAGATCACGGTGGATCCCTGCAGCCAACTCACCAGCCGGATCGTTCCCGCCTGCACGTCGCGCAAAAAGGCGGACACGATGAGCGGGAGCAGGCCGAGCACGCCCGCCACGATGGCCAGGATGATCAGCGTTTGACTCATGGAAGTGCCTCCGGCGGGCGCGGGCCCGCATATGAGACGGTACACCGGTTGCGGGCGGCATCGATATCCTCGACGCGAAGCAGATCGCCACTACGGATGCGCCGGGCGCTCCCGCGCTCTTCGGGAATCAGGGTGCCGAGGAGCTGCACGACCTGGCCGTCGAGCTCGATGCGGACCAGCCCCTGCCCCTGGGCGTCGAAGTCCATCACCGCAAGCGCGTCTTCCATCACCGCGCTTTCCAGCATGGTGGCCGGGCGGGATTCGAAGCGGAACAGGAATTTCCAGACCGGCCCGACCAGGTAGCGCTCGAAAAGAACGCCCCCCGCGATCGCGACGAGCGCGGTGAACGGCTCGGCCAGGAGGGGGGCGGCGAGGAGACCAGTGGCGCCCACGCCGACGAGAACGCTGAAGAGAAGCCGAGGGGAGAGCAGCGCGAGAAGGTTGGACAGTCCGGCGCCGGAGTGCTCGGTGTGGTGCCCCGACGCGTCGCCGCCATGGTGGCCACCGTGGCCACCGTGGCCTCCGTGGCCTCCGTGGCCGTGACCAACATCGCCGCCGTGCCCACTGCCACTCCCATGATGCGCATGATCGCCCCCGTGATGACCGAAGCCGAGCACCGCCATCACGACCAGACCGGTCATGCCAAGCGCGAGACAGAAGCCGTAGGGGCCCATAGGGTGAGGGAAAGATACTGGAAAAGGGAGGAGGCAGGAGGCAGGAGGCAAATGCGTTTCGCTACTGCCTACTGCCTCCTGCCTATTGCCTGCTGTACATTCGGACCCCATGACCTTTCTCAACCTGCATGAGGCGGAAATCATGGCCCGGGAGATCCTTCCCGCGGCCACCTACGACTATTTCGCCGGCGGCGCCAACGACGAGATCACCTTGCACGCCAACCGGCGTGCCTTCGACGAGCTGGCGATCCGTTATCGCGTGCTGGTGGACGTGCGCCGGCGGGATCTTTCCGTCCCGCTTCTCGGCGCGCTGGCTCCTGCTCCGCTGGTCGTCGCCCCGATGGCGTTCCAGCGGCTGGCCCATCCCGATGGCGAGCTCGCCACCGCGCGGGCCGCCGGCGCGCTCGGACTCCCGATGACGCTGAGCACCTTCTCGACGGTTTCGCTCGAGGAGGTCCGTGCCGCTACCACCGCACCACTCTGGTTTCAGCTCTACGTGCACCAGGACCGGGGGATCACACGCGGACTGGTGGAGCGCGCGGCAGCGGCCGGGTATTCGGCGCTGGTGCTCACGGTCGATGTCCCCGAGATCGGCCGGCGCGAGCGGGACGAGCGCAACGCATTCCGGCTCTCGCCCGCGCTCCGCGTTGCCAATTTTCTTCCCGACGCGAGCAGCCCCCTGCAGGACGCCGCGGATGGCTCCGGCCTGGCGAGCTTCGTCCATGGGATGCGGGACGCATCGCTCTCCTGGAAGGATTTCGAATGGCTCGCCTCACTCTCGCCCCTCCCGCTGGTGCTCAAGGGACTGGTTCGCGCCGATGACGCCAGGCGCGCGGTCCAGCACGGCGCCGCCGGGGTCGTCGTCTCCAATCACGGCGGCCGCCAGCTCGACACGGCGATCCCCAGTCTCCGCGCACTGCCCGAGGTCGCGGAAGCCGTCGGCGACTCGGTGCTCGTCATGATGGACGGCGGGATCCGCCGGGGCACCGACGTGGTCAAGGCGCTGGCGCTGGGCGCCCACGCCGTGATGGTGGGCCGCCCGCTGCTCTGGGCGCTCGCCGTGGAGGGCGAAGCGGGCGTCCGGCGGGCGCTCACCCTCCTCGTAAGCGAGCTCGACCTGGCCATGGCGCTCGCTGGCGCGCCCCGGCTCTCCGACATCACCCGCGACCTGCTGGGATGAGCTGGACCCAGCGCTACGATCCCGCCGGCTCGGCGGTGCTCTCCACGCTCGCCGCCGCGCTTCCCATCGTGGTGCTGCTGGGCTCGCTCGCCTGGCTCCGGCTGCGCGCGCATCATGCGGCGCTGGCGGGACTCATGACGGCGCTGATCGTAGCGATCGCCGTCATCGGGATGCCGCCCGGCATGGCGCTGTTGAGCGCGGGCCTCGGCGCCGCCTTCGGACTCTTCCCCATCGGCTGGATCGTTCTCAATGTGATTTTTCTCCACCGCCTGGTGGAGCGGCGGGGGCTGCTCGACTCGCTGCGCCAGGGCGTCACTCGGGTTTCGGCAGACCGGCGGCTCCAGCTCCTGCTGGTGGCCTTCGCGTTCGGCGCCTTCATCGAAGGCGCCGCTGGATTCGGAACACCCGTCGCGGTGACCGGCGGCATCCTGATCGCGCTGGGGTTCAAGCCGCTCGAGGCGTCGGGGCTCGCGCTGATCGCGAACACCGCTCCCGTCGCGTTCGGCGCGCTGGGCACCCCGATCGTCGCACTCTCGGCGGTGACCGGACTCGACCTCCACGAGCTGAGCGCGCAGGTGGGACACCAGTTGCCGGTTTTCTCGCTGATCGTGCCGTTCTGGCTGATCTGGGCGTACGCGGGGTGGCGCAAGATGCTGGAGGTGTGGCCGGCGATTCTGGTCGCGGGCGCGGCGTTCGCCGTGCCGCAATTTCTGGTGGCGACGCTGCACGGGCCCTGGCTCGTGGACATCATCGCAGCCGCCTGCTCGATGACCGCGCTGATCGGCTTCCTCCGGGTCTGGCATCCACGCAGTCATCCTGAGGCGGCCTCGCCGCCGAAGGAGCCGATCCCCACCCGCGCCTGGATTCCCTGGGTCGCCCTCACGGTTTTCGTATTCCTCTGGGGGCTGCCGCAGATCAAGAACGGACTCAATGCACTCTCGGCGCCGAAGATTCCCGTTGCCGGCCTGCACAATCTGGTCGAGCGGGCGCCGCCGATCGTCGCGGCCGCGGCGCCGGAAGCAGCGGCGTTCACCCTCAACTGGCTCTCCGCGACCGGAACCGCCATTCTCCTCGCCGCGCTGCTCACCGCGCTGATCCTCCGCTACTCGCTCCCGGAGCTCGCGGCCGAGTGGGTGGCGACTGTACGCGTGGTGCGGACGTCACTCCTCACAATCGCGCTGATGCTCGGGCTCGGCTATGTCACCCGCTACAGCGGAGAGGACGCCATCCTCGGTCTCGCCTTCGCGAAGACCGGAGTGCTCTATCCGTTCTTCGGGACGCTGCTCGGGTGGCTGGGCGTCGCGCTCACCGGCTCGGACACCTCGTCCAATGTCCTGTTCGGAAGCCTGCAGACGATCACCGCCCGGCAGCTCGGGCTCGACCCGGTGCTCATGGCGGCGGCGAATTCATCGGGCGGGGTAATGGGGAAAATGATCGACGCGCAGAGCATCGTGGTCGCGAGCACCGTCACCCGGTCGGAAGGCCAGGAGGGCGCGATTCTCCGATATGTCTTCTTCCACAGTGTGGCACTCGCCTCGCTGGTCGGTCTCCTCGTAACCCTTCAGGCCTACGGGTAGCAGCGCATCAGCCGAGCGCCAGCATGACCCCCGCGAGCCCGATGGCGAACAGCACCAGCATGATCGGCAGGACGAACCGGATCCACCGCCCGAACGGCGCGCCGGCCACGAGGAGAATCGCCATCAGGGCGCCATTGGTCGGGATCCAGAGCTCGGCAAGACCCGCCCCGGTCTGATACGCGAGACCCGTGGACTGCCGGGAGATCGCCAGGAGGTCCGACATCGGCACCATCACCGGCATGGTGAGGACCGCCTGGCCGCTGACGCTGGGCACGGCGAGATGAATGAACGACTGGAGCGGCGCCATGAGCACAGCCGCGAGGGAACGTGGCGCCGCCGAAAGCGGGGTGACGAGCGCCTGCAGGATGGTGTCGATGACGTGCCCGTCCTCCAGAACCAGCGAGATCGACCTGGCGACCCCGACCAGCAGGGCCGCACCGGCCACCGAGCGCACGCCGTCGAGATACGCCTCCACGGTGCCGGTGGCTCCGAGTCCCGCCACAACCCCGATCGCGCAACCGGCAATCAGGAAGGCGGCGGAGAGCTCGTTGAATCCCCAGCCGAATCGCATGACCCCGATCACGTACGCCACGCGCGGAACCGCGACGAATGCGGCGAACACACCCACCGGTGCTAGGTCCACGGCGTGATAGGTTCCGGCCACGACCACGCGGCGGCCGGTGGCGGGATCGTCCCGGCGCTCGTATTCACCGGCGGGAAGGATGTGGGTGAGCGCCGCCGCAAGAAGAACACAGGCGAGCAGCAGCACGACCGGGTGGGGCAGGCGAAATCCGGGCACGCTATTCCTCCCGCAGGTCCCTGATACTAGGCTTCAGCCATGGGCAAATCTTCCAATCCGTCCGCTCTGGTCGCGTTGCTCCTGCTCGCCGCCTGCGTGAAGAGCGCGCCTCCCCAGAGCCCGCCGCTCGAGCTCAACGACGCGCTGATGCCGTCCAGAGTGCGGACGCTGCTCCGTATCCTCGCGGCCGATAGCATGGAGGGCCGCCTCGCCGCCTCGCCAGGGTATGCGCGCGCCGCGGCATTCGTCGCGGCGGAGATGCAGCGGATCGAACTCGTTCCCGCGGGCGACAGCGGCTACTTCCAGCGCGTGGCGGCGATGCGGAACGCGCAGGGCAGGCTCGTGCTGCTGCCGAACTTTTCCGCCTGGGACACGATTCCCGCCGGAGCACGCGTGCAAGACGTCAATGTGATCGGCATGATCCCCGGCGCTGACCCGGCGCTGAAAGACGAGGTCGTCGTGGTTGGCGCCCACCTCGATCACGTTGGCATCACCGGCCGGCCCGGAGCGCGATGCACCGCGATCGGCGCCGACAGCACCTGCAACGGCGCAGATGACGACGCGTCCGGGGTGGTCACGGTTCTCGAAGCCGCGCGGACGCTCGCCTCCGGCGCCAAGCCGAAGCGGACCGTCATCTTCATCGCGTTCACCGGTGAGGAAGGCGGCCCCTCCGGCTCGCGCTGGTACATCGAACACCCGATCCGCCCGATTGCGAAAACCGTCGCCCAGCTTCAGGTGGAGATGGTGGCGCGCCCCGATTCCCTGGTCGGCGGCGCCGGCAAGGCGTGGCTGACCGGCTACGAACGCTCGACGATGGGGGAGATGCTGACGGCAGCGGGCATTCCGGTTGTCGCCGATCCGCGGCCCAGCGAGAATTTTTTCCGGCGCAGCGACAACTATCGCTTCGCGATCGTGGGGATCCCCGCGCACACCTTCTCGAGCTTCGGCGGTCACCCGGATTATCACCGGCCGGGCGACGAGGCGGAGAAAGCCGACTACGACCACATGGCGACGGTGATCCGCTCCGCGGCAAAGGCCGTCCGTCTCCTCGCAGACGGTCCCAGGCCGGAGTGGAAGCCCGGTGGGCAGCCGCAACCGCCCCCGCCGCCTCCCGCGCCTTCAGCCCGGCCCTGATGCCCTGAGTCAGTTACTCGGCCCGGTGGCGTCCGGCGCCTTGGACAGAATGGCCGCCAGACGGGAGGCATCGATGTTGCCTCCTGAGATCACGCAGCAGATGGTCCCACCCCCGGCCTTCCCGGAGAGCGCCGCGGCGAGTGGAAGCGCTCCCGCCCCCTCCGCCACGATCCGCATCCGCTCCACCAGCATCCGGATCGCATCCGCGGTCTGTTCCAGCGTCACCACCGCGGAGCCTTCGATGAGGGCCCGGAGCATCGGCCACATTTCGGGAAGGAGCCCGCTGGAGCCCGCACCGTCGACGAAGCTCGGCGTGTATGGCACGGTTTGCGGCGAGCCCGCTTCGAGAGAGCGGGTGAGCGGCGCCGCGGTTTCCACCTCGCAAGCGATCACCCGGGCTCCCGGCTTCAGCGCCTTGAGCGCGCTCGAAATGCCGCAGGCGAGTCCGCCGCCCCCGAATGGCACCAGCACTTTCTCGACGTGGGGCAGATCCTCGAGGATCTCGGTGGCGATCGTGGCGTTCCCCGCCATCACGGCAACATCGGAGACCGGGTGGATGAAACGGCCCTCCACTCCTTCGTAACGGCGCTCGAGCAGCACCTGCCACCACCGGTCGAACACCACCGGAATGATCCTGGCGCCGAGACGATCCAGCGCGGCGAGCTTGACCGCAGGGGCGTGATCGGGGACGATGGCCGTGAACGGGATATTTCGCTCCCGGGCGCAGAAGGCGAGGCCGAGCGCCATGTTGCCGGCGCTCGCGGTGTAGATCCCCTTCTTCAGGACATCCGGCTCGATGCCGCCGATTGCGTTGCGCGCGCCGCGAATCTTGAAGGAACCAACCGGCTGCAGCGTCTCGAGCTTGAGCCAGATCTCCCGTGGGCCATCGTATGGCAGCCGCACCAGCGGTGTCCGCACCGCAGTGTCCTTTATGCGGGTGCCCGCCTGACGAATGGCATCGAGCGGGATGCGCTCCGGAAGCTGATCGGTCACCCGGCTGTACTCCTGGTTGGGGCGTTAACCTGTGGCCGGCAATCCGGCTCCGCCACCGGGGTCACCGCCGGCGGCCTCCCCGGCGGGACGGGTGACGGTGCCGCGCCTGCTGGGATCTGCCGCCGGAATGCGCCAGAAGCTGCTTCAGCTCCGCCAGCGAGTCGGCACGGAGTGGAGGCGCTCCCGCCCGCACGACGGCAAAGCGGATGGGGCGGTCCAGCGCCGGTAGCTCCTCGGGGGTGAGGCGCCGGGCCTGCCCTTCGCGCAATCGGATGCGGACGATCGCTTCACTCCCCGCGACCTCGTAGTCAAGCGGCACGGCGTCTCCCCGGAGGCGTAGCATCGACGGCAACGCGTCGAGCCGCTGCCTCTCGCTGTCCGGGACTAGCGTCTCCGGCTCCAGCGCGAGCCGGGTCTCGAGAAAACTCTTCCAGCTCGACACACCCCGGAGCTGTTCCATCAGCCGGGACACCATCGCCTGGTCCGACGCGACGTCGACCCGGCCCCCCGAGCGCCGCCACCATTCGCGAAGGATCCCAACCGCACGGCGGATTTTGCCCTGATCGTTATGGGTGGTCTCCCCTTCGAGCAGCGCCTGCGCCAGCCCGCGGCGGACGGCCTCGTGCAGCTCCGGCGGAATCCGATCGGTGAGCGGCTCGATGTCGGTTTCGAGCTCGAATCCGAAATACGAGAGGCGGCGCGACAGGGCGAGCTGCTGATGCTTTCGCGGACCGGTCAGCACGATCGTCGGTGGCCCCAGTGTGGCGTGCCGCCGGATCAGGTCGTACGCAATCGTGGTGCCTTCGACCGAGGCTCGCGGGACGCCGAACCGGTCCGCGAAGAACCGGATGGTTCCCGCAATCGCGCCCCAGCTCCCCGCCACCGAGGTCTTGGAAACACGAACCTCTTGTCCATCGGCGGTATGCTCGTCGATCACCAGGTCGAAGGGCATGACGCGCGCGAGCAGTTCCGCAAAACCCTGGCGCAGCTCGCGGCTCGCATACGGCATGGTGCGCGGGAGCGGCAACTCGAGGGAGCGGTACACCGAAGCGGTTCCCATCGCGGCATCTTCGATCGCCTTGATGAGGACGCCCCGCCGCTCGCCCCATTCCGTCAGCCCTTCGTCGAAAACGTGCCGCGGGAGCCCGTACACTTCCCCGAGCGAGCCGTGCTGATTCACCGCCTCGGCGTAGAGGTTATAGACGGTGAGATGATCGCTTCCCTGCACCAGGACTCCATGGAGCTCACGCTCCTCCCGCGTCATGCGATGCAGCGAATCGATGTTGGAGCAGACCGCGGCGAGCGGCACCAGCTCCGGCTCGGCCTGGATCAGGAGCTCGGCCCAGGGCCGGTCGACCGGCATCGCCTCGACCTCCTTGCCGTAGTCGGTGAGCCGCCCGTTTGCGACCATGCCGCGCGCGGTCAGGAGCTCGACAGCTCGGCGGTAGGCGGTCCGGTCCAGCGCCACGGGCAGATCGAGGTCGCCGGCGTCGACGCCGAGGGCGGCGCAGGTGAGCGCCACCCGCTCCGCGTCCCCCGCGAGCTGGAATTCCGGAGGCGTGGGACGCAGCGCGTCGAAGTCGAGGGGGCGGTCGGAGAGAATCGTCACCTCGCCATTCGCGACCCGTCCATGCACGCGCCCCGCCATCTGCAGAATCTCGTTTGCGCCGAGGTAGGTCCGGTGGAGGACGTTGCGGCCGCGGTCCACCTTGTTCCCGTAACGCGCGTCGTAGATCACCACCGTGTCGAGACCGGGAATGTTGAGCGCCGACTGCCCGGCGGCGGTCATCGCGAGCAGGAACGGCCGTTCGACCGCGCCCTCGAGGAAGGGGCGGATGACGCGGATCGGCTCGCCTCCATGGTAGAACGCCGCCGAAAGACGGGGCCACTTCTCACCGACCTCCGCCGCGAGCCGCTCCACTTCCGCGCGGGTGGGGACGAACACCGCCACCCCGCGCCGCTCCTTCATCACGTGCCGGAGGAACCGGTCATCGAGGAACTCCTCGACGTCCTTCGGCACGACCGTGACCTTCGCGCGGAGCCTGGGGTCGAAGGCGCTGGTCTCGAGCACCTCGGCGCTCTCCAGGTACTTCGCGTAGAAGGACGGGTCAACCGTTGCGGAGAGCCAGATGAACCGGCAGCCGGCCCGTTTTCCGAGGGCAAGGCAGAGCTCGAGCTCGGCGGAGGTCTGATGGATTTCGTCGGCGACGAGCGTGTCGCGCGCGTCGATCAGGTCGTCCTGAAACCACCGCCGGGCGATTCCGGTGGTGATAATGACCACGTTCCAGGAGGGAGTCTCCGGCGTGGCTTCCCGCTCCCGGTTGACAACGCCATACCGCAGCGATTCTCCCAGGATCGCCTGGGCGATGGGCCGGATCGAGAGGGTCTTTCCCGTCCCGGTGCCCGCCACGATGCCGAATGGCTTTCCCGCCGCGGCCCACTCCCACAGCATCGGGCCATGCTTCTGCTGGAGGAGGGTGGGAACGTCGGTGCCGAGTGCCAGCTCGATGGTCTCGCACGCGGCGCGGGTGGGAGCGATGACGATGACTCGCCCGCGCGGATGCTGGGCGTTCCGGTAAGCGGCGGGATCGAGCGGGAGGTGGTGGTCGCGGGTCGGGTGCATAATGATCCGCGGAAGGTAACGCCCCCGTCAGCGGTTCATTCCCACCTTGACCCCTGCGAGAAGGAGCAGCGCGCGGTTCTTGATGTCGTTGGCCTCCACCGACTGGTCGAGCTTGGTGAGGCCCAGGTCGTAGCGGATACTCACGGTGGTACGGCCGATGTCGGCGCCCAGGCCGAAGATCATGCTGGAATCGAACGAGCGGAGCTCGTCGGCTTCACCGTCCGGGTCACACCCTCCCGCGAGCTCGTTGCCGTCCTGGGCCAGTTTCAGGCGGCAGCCGACCCGATAGGCAATCCCCGGCCCCGCGAAAAGAAATCCCGTGACCTTCCCCTCGGGTCCCATGGGGAACCGGAGCTTGGCCAGCAGCGGGATCTGGATGTAGGTCAGCTTTACCGTCGTACTGAGACCGCCCGCTTCCGATTTGATCCCCTTCTCCACCATGAGGATCTGCGGCTCCAGTGCAAGGAGCCGGCTGAATCCCAGCGTGAGAAAACCTCCCACCGCAGTTCCGGTCACCAGCTTGCTGTCGCCCCCGACGTCCGCCCCGCCGGCCTTGGCGAGGGAGACGCCAACCAACCCTCCGAAGGTGTGATCGCGAAGCTGCGCGCGGAGCGGCGCGGTGGTCGCTCCCGCGAGTGCGAGGGCGACGAAGCCGCGGACCAATCGGTTCATGATCGAGCTCCGGAATGAACGGGATGAGAGCGAGGGCTGCGCTGTTGAACCTCACCAGATGCCCAACGACCGGCAAGCGGGCAAAACAGAAGACCCCACCCGAGGGCGGGGCCTTCCGAACCCAGGCGGGGAGCCATGGGTCTCCTGGACTCGGCCGGGGAAAGGGAAGCCACAGGAGGCTTCAGGGAAGGACGGCCGGGTCCCTCTTTCTACGCCGGGCGACTAGTTGTTCCGGTCGCCGCGCCGGTCACCGCGCCGGTCGTCCCGGCGATCATCTCTGCGGTCATCGCGCCGGTCGTCGCGCCGGTCGTAGCGATCATTCCGGCGGTCATCCCGGCGGTCGCTATACTGGTCATCCCGGCGCCGATCGCGATCGTCATACCGGTCGAAATAATTGTCGTCATCGATCCGGTAGTACCGCCCGCCGCGCTCGTAGAGCCGAACCCGGTCGAACCCGTTACGGTAATCATCGTAGTACCCGTCGTCCCGGCGGTCGTAATAGACGACGATGACGCGCGCTTCCCGCCGGAACTTCTTGAACCACCCATGATTGAACCCCCGATCTCGGACGCGAATCCAGTCGACCCGGCCCACGTGCCGGGGACGGTAGTCGTAACGGTCCCGGCGATCTCCGATGATGATGCGGCCGCTGACCGGACCGCCACCGATGCGGATGTCCGCCTCCACCCGTTGAGCTGCTGCCGGGGTGGCCGTAAGCAGGGGGAGCAGGAAGGCGGAACTGAGAACAAGATTGCGAGTGCTCACGGTGTCCTCCCGGACAAAGAAGTCGCCACGACGCTCCGTTCCAGTGCGAGCGCTGTGCCGTTTCCCATCCTGTTGTGTGGCAATGGGATACTCCGCCTGCGCGGCCCGATCTGTCCTCGCCCCGGGACATCGCTGCGCGGGGCGCGGGACATCGCGGACGGCCCCACGCTATATTCGGCGCGGCGACTCTTTTCTTGAGGCTGGTTTCGTGATGCACGGGTTCAAGGTGTCGGTCAGCAAGGATTACCTCGGCTTTTCCTCCGCCCATTTCATCACGTTTAGCGGGCACCAGTGCGAGTCGCTCCACGGCCACAACTACCGGATCGGGGTGACGGTGGAGGGAGACGTGGATCCGGAGTGCGCCTTCGTGGTGGATTTCGGGG
>CAYTMW010000009.1:0-121088 GCA_964439025.1 uncultured Gemmatimonas sp.
ACGTCACCGAGCTGCTCAGCGCGCGGAAGGTGGCGGAAGCCGCCAATTCCGCCAAAAGCCAGTTCCTGGCCAGCATGAGCCACGAGCTGCGCACGCCGCTCAACGCCATCATCGGCTACAGCGAGATGCTCGAGGAGGAGGCGGCCGAGCGGGGGCACGACAGCTACGTCCCCGATCTCCAGAAGATCCGATCCGCCGGGCGGCATCTCCTCGCCCTGATCAACGACGTGCTCGATCTCTCCAAGATCGAGGCGGGCAAGATGGAGCTGCATCTCGAGACCTTCGAGCTCCGGCCCGCGATCGATGCGGTGGCCGCGACCGTGGCCCCGCTCATCGAGAAGAACGGCAACACCCTTCGCGTCGAGCTCGCCGACGGGCTGGGCGCCATGCGCGCCGACGTGACCCGGGTCCGGCAGGTGCTGTTCAACCTCCTGTCCAACGCGAGCAAGTTCACCGAGCGCGGCACCATCACCCTGCGCGCACACCGGGAACCCGGCGACGGGGGCGATGCCATCGTCCTCACCGTCCTGGACACCGGCATCGGGATGACGCCGGAGCAGCTCGGCCGCCTCTTCCAGGCCTTTTCCCAGGCCGAAGCCTCCACCTCGAGCAAGTACGGCGGCACCGGACTCGGGCTCGCCATCAGCCGGATGTTCTGCGAGATGATGGGCGGGGAGATCACCGTGGCCAGCACGCCTGGACAGGGGACGTCTTTCACCGCGCGGCTGCCGGCCGAGGTCCGCGATCAGCGCGAGCCGGTCCTCCCCGCGCCCTCCATGCCGGCGGGCGGGGCGGGGACGGTGCTGGTGATCGACGACGATCCCGCGGCGCGGCAGCTCGTGGCGCGGATGCTGAACAAGGATGGGTTCCGGGTTGTCGAAGCCGCGAATGGCCGGGAGGGGCTTCGCCTCGCGCGCGCGGAGCGGCCCGATGTGATCACCCTCGACGTGCTCATGCCCGAGCTGGACGGATGGGGCGTGCTGTCGGCGCTCAAAAGCGATCCGGCGCTCGCCTCGATCCCTGTCGTGATGCTCACCATCACCGACCAGCGCAACCTCGGATTTTCACTCGGGGCCGCCGAGTACCTGACCAAACCGATCGAGCGTGCCCAGCTCTCCGCGGTGCTCGCGCGCTATCGCCGCACGGCCGGAGCGGGCGTTCTCCTCGTCGAAGACGACCCCGCGACGCGCGCCGTGCTGCGGCGCTCCCTGGAAAAGGAAGGCTGGCGGGTGACTGAAGCCGAGAACGGCCGCGTCGGCCTCGAGCGGGTCGCGGCCGACCGCCCCGCACTGGTCCTCCTCGACCTGATGATGCCGGAGATGGACGGCTTCGAGTTCCTCGAGGAACTTCGCTCACGCGAGCCGGCGGACACTCCCGCCGTCGTGGTCATCACCGCCAAGGAGCTGACCGACGACGACCGGCGGCGCCTCAACGGCGCGGTGCGTGATGTGGTGCAGAAGCGGTCGCAGGAGATCGACCTGCTGCTGGAGGATGTCCGCCTCCGGGTCGCCGCCCACGCCCGCCGCGCCGTCTCGGAGGTCACCGCGTGACCCCGGCGCGCACCGAGCCGTCGCATGACCGCCACCGCGAGGCGGCGCTGCTGCGATTGAGCACCGGCATCGCGGCCGCGGAGACCGAACGGGACATCTGCCAGGCAGTCGTCGTGGGGCTGCAGGATGTGGCGCTCGGGTTCGATTTCGTCGCGGTGTTGCTGGTGGACGACGCGACCGGCGACCGGGTCGTGATCGCGAGCCGCGGCTGGGAGGGCGCGCCTCCGGGGCTCCGGGCCCGGCCCGGCCAGGGCCTGAGCGAGCTGCCGCTGCTCGACGGCCGGCTCCATTACACGCCGCAAGTCACCCAGGACACCCGCTACCTCCCGACCCGCAACGAGGGGTCGGAGGTGGACGTTCCCCTCCTCGTCAACAAGAATCTCGTCGGCGTGCTGGTGGTGGAGAGCAACCAGCACCATGCGTTCGGGGCGGACGACTTCGAGGTGCTTCGAGCCGCGGCCAATCAGGCCGGGATCGCCATTGGCCGGGCCCGGCTGCTGGCCGCGGAGCGGCGCCGCGCCGACGAGCAGGAGGCGCTCCGCGCGACGATGGCGGACCTCTCCGCCCGCCTGGAGCTCTCCGATCTGCTGCAGGCGGTGCTCGAGCGGGCCATCCAGCTCCTCCGGGTGAGTCACGGCGAGCTCGCGATCTACGACCGCGACCGCGAGGAGCTCGAGATCGTGGCGAGCTACAACCTCGGCAGGAAGGACACCACCGGCACCCGGATGCGCGTCGGGGAAGGCGCGATGGGGCATGTCGCCCTGACGCGCGAGCCGTTCATTATTCCCGACTACCAGGCTTGGGCCTCGCGCTCCGAGCAATACGCGCAAGCCGCCTTTCACGCCGTCATGGTCGCGCCGCTTCTCATGGGGCGGCAACTCGTCGGCGCCATCGCCTTCATGGACCAGGACCAGGCACGCCAGTTCGGCCAGGAGGATCTCCGCCTCCTCGATCTCTTTGCGCCGCAGGCCGCCGTCGCCATCGAGAACGCCCGGCTCTTCACGGTCGAGCGCCGCCGGGCCGAGGAGCAGCAGGCGCTGCTCGACACCATGAAGGATCTGGCCGGCGAGCTCGAGCTCTCCAAAGTGCTGCAGCGCGTGCTGGAGCGCGCGGTCGGGCTGCTCAACGTGACCGGGGGTGAGCTCGCCACGTGGGACGCCGGGGCCGGGGACCTGCTCATCGTCGCCAGCCACAACATGGGCACCGACGCGGTCGGCACCCGGATCGCGCTGGGTGACGGGGCCATGGGGCGGGTGGCCGAGACGCGCGAGTCCCTGATCATCCCGCGCTACCAGGAGTGGGAGGGCCGGTCCTCCAAGTACACCCAGAGCACCGTGCAGTCGGTCATGGCGGCGCCATTGCTCATCGGCTCCCGGTTGGTCGGCACCATTGCGAGCGTGCACTCCGATCCCACCCGCGAGCTCACGACCGAAGACTTGAGAGTGCTGGACCTGTTCGCTCCCGAGGCGGCCATCGCCATCGAGAACGCGCGGCTGTTCACCCAGGCCCAGCACCAGCAGCAGTACTTCGGGGAGCTGGTCGCCAACAGCCCGGTTGCCATCGTCACGCTCGACACTAGCCACATCGTGGTCTCGTGCAACCCGGCCTTCCTGACCCTCTACGGCTACACCGAGCAGGAAGTCCTCGGCCAGCACCTGGACGACCTGATCACCACCGAGGAAACCCGGGCGCAGGCGGTGCAGTACACCGCGCAGGCGCTCGATCACCGGCCGGTGCGCGCCATCGCGCAGCGCCGCCGCAAGGACGGGAGCCTGGTGGACGTGGAGGTGCTCGGCGTGCCCGTGGTCGTGGACGGCGCGCTGGTCGGGATGATGGGCCTCTACCACGACATCACCGAGCTCCTGAAGGCGCGCCGTGAAGCGGAATCCGCCAACACCGCCAAGAGCCAGTTCCTCGCCAGCATGAGTCACGAGCTCCGCACCCCGCTCAACGCCATCATCGGCTACAGCGAGATGCTGGAGGAGGAGTCGGCAGAGCGCGGCCACCCGGAGTCGGTAGCGGACCTGCAAAAAATCCGGTCGGCGGGCCGCCATCTGCTCGCGCTCATCAACGACGTGCTCGACTTGTCAAAGATCGAAGCGGGCAAGATGGAGCTGCACCTGGAAACCTTCGAGCTCCACTCCGCGATCGATGCGGTGGCTGCGACCGTGGCGCCGCTCATCGAGAAGAACGGCAACGCGCTCGTGCTCGATCTCGCCGCTGACCTGGGCACCATGCGCGCCGACGTCACCCGGATCCGGCAGGTGCTGTTCAATCTCCTCTCCAACGCCAGCAAGTTCACCGAGCGCGGCACCATCACGCTGTCAGCGCGGCGGGAGCGGGGATCCGGCGGCGAGACCGTCTGGTTCGCGGTGCGGGACACCGGAATCGGAATGACCCCGGAGCAGCTCGGCCGCCTCTTCCAAGCATTTTCACAGGCCGAAGCCTCCACCTCGAGCAAGTACGGCGGCACCGGACTCGGCCTCGCCATCAGCCGGATGTTCTGCGAGATGATGGGTGGCGACGTCACCGTCGCCAGCACCCCCGGCGAGGGAACCACCTTCAGCGTCCGGCTCCCCGCCGAAGTGCGCGAGCCGCGCGACGCCGCGAAGACGCCGGCCGACGGCGGCGGGCACCGGAGCGCGGGCACCGTGCTAGTCATCGATGATGACCCCGCCACGCGGGATCTGCTGGCTCGGATGCTGGGCAAGGAAGGCTTCCGGGTGCTCGAGGCCGCCAACGGCGAGGATGGCATCCGCCTGGCGCGAGCGGAGCGTCCCGATGCGATCACCCTCGATGTGCTGATGCCGGGGCTCGACGGCTGGGGTGTGCTCGCCGCCCTCAAGGACGACCCTGCGCTCGCGTCGATTCCGGTGGTGATGCTCACCGTCACCGACGAGCGCAACCTGGGCTTCGCGCTGGGCGCGGCGGAGTATCTCACCAAGCCGATTGAGCGCGCCCGGCTCTCCGCGGTGCTGGCGCGCTACCGCCGAGCTCCGGGCGCCGGCGTCCTGATCGTCGAGGATGACGCCGACACCCGGGCGGTGCTGCGGCGCTCGCTGGAAAAGGAAGGCTGGCGCGTGACCGAGGCGGAGAATGGACGCGTGGGTCTCGAGCGCGTACACGCCGAGCAGCCCTCCCTCGTTCTTCTCGATCTCATGATGCCGGAAATGGACGGCTTCGAGTTTCTCGATGGGCTCCGCGCCCGTCCCGCCGTCGGAGCGCCCGACGTGGTCGTCATCACCGCGAAGGAACTGACCGAAGATGACCGGCGGCGGCTGAGCGGAGGGGTCTCGCGGGTGTTGCAAAAGGGGGGACAGAGCAGCGAAGACCTCGTCGCCGAAGTCCGGCATTGCGTGGCGGCGCAAGGAGGCGCCCGCCGATGACCGGGCACCCCGTACCGGATGGGCCTCACCCAGGCGTCATGCGCTCGGCGCTCCTTCGTTTGAGCACGCGGATCGCCGAATCGCAGGATGAAGAGCACATCTGCCAGGGTGTCGCCGAAGGGCTCATGCATCAGGTCTTCGGGTTTGACGGCGTGGGCATCTTCCTCGCGGGAACCGAATCGTTCGAGCCCGCCCTCAAGGCCAGCGCGGGGCGTTTCGGCCGCGACCGCGCGGAAGTCTCCGAGTTGCGGCTCCCGCTCCGGGTGGATCAGAGCGCCATCGGGGAGCTCGTGGTCCAGCGGGGAGGTGGCGGCGCCTTCAACCAGGGCGATCTCGAGATCCTGGCCGCGGCGACGACCCAGGCGAGCATCGCCATCGGCCGGGTCCGCCTTCTCGCGGCCGAGCGGCGCCGCACGTCGGAGCAGCGCGCCCTGCTCGACACCCTGGCCGATCTCTCGAGCGAGCTGCAACTCGATGCCCTTCTCGAGGCGGTGCTGAACCGCGCCGTCGCACTCCTCGGCGTAACCGGTGGAGAGCTCGCGGTGTACGACGAGGAACGCGACGAGCTCGTCATTGTCGCGGCGCAGGGAATCGGCAAGCAGTCCATTGGAACCCGGATGCGCCGGGGCGACGGCGGTATGGGGCACGTCGCCAGCACCCACGAGCCGCTGATCATCCCGAACTATCAGCAGTGGTCGGGGCGCTCAGAGCAGTACACCCACAGCACCATCCAGGCGGTCGCGGTGGTGCCGCTCCTGGTCGGATCCCGCCTCGTCGGCGCGATCGCCGCGGTGCACTCGGATCCCACCCGCAAGCTCGGTGAGGCCGATCTGCGGCTGCTCAACCTCTTCGCCGCGCAGGCCGCGATCGCGATCGAGAACGCCCGGCTCTACTCCGCCGAGCGGGACCGCGCTACCGAGCAGCAGGCTCTGCTCGATACGCTGGCGGATCTCTCCGGCCAGCTCGAGCTGTCCCCCCTCCTGACCGCCGTGCTGGAGCGCGCGACCACCCTTCTCGACGTCACGGGCGGTGAGCTCGCGATCTATGACGAGGACACCCAGGAGCTGGTGATCCTGGCGAGCAATCTGCCGGTGAGCGCGGTCGGGACCCGGATGCGTCTCGGCGAAGGCGCCATGGGTCGCGTCGCAGAGACCCACCAGCCGATGATCATTCCCCGTTACCAGGAGTGGGAAGGACGCTCGGACCGCTACACCGAAAGCACGATTCAATCGGTCATGGCGGCTCCCCTGCTGATCGGCAAACGGCTCGTGGGGGCCATCGCCAGCGTGCACGACGATCCAACGCGGCATTTCGGGGAACGGGAGCTGCGCCGGCTCACCATGTTCGCGCCCCAGGCGGCGATCGCGATCGAGAACGCCCGTCTCTTCACCGCGGAGCATCGCCGGGCCGAGGAGCAGGAAGCGCTGCTCGATACCCTCACCGATCTGGCCGGCGAGCTGGAGCTGTCCAAGGCGCTCGAGCGGGTGCTCGGACGCGCCGTGTCGCTTCTCGGCGTGACCGGCGGCGAGCTGGCGACCTGGGACGAGGCCCGCCGCGAGCTGGTGGTGGTGGCGAGCAACAACATGGAAACCAACGCCATCGGCGCCCGGATGAAGGCGGGCGAAGGCGCGATGGGCCGCGTGGCCGAGACCCACGAGCCGCTGATTATCCCCCGCTATCAGGAATGGGCGGGCCGCTCTGACCAGTACACCCAGAGCACCGTCCAGTCGGTGATGGTCACCCCGCTCCTGATCGGCAGCCGCCTGGTCGGCGCCATTGCGAGCGTCCACTCCGATCCCGAGCGCATTTTCGGGCCGCAGGATCTGCGCCTGCTGCAGCTCTTCGCCCCGCAGGCGGCCATCGCCATCGAAAACGCCCGCCTGTTCGACTCCGCGCAGCGGTATCACGAGGCGCTGGTTCGGAACAATCCTGTCGCGATCGTCAACGTCGATCTCGAGGACGCCATCACGTCCTGCAACCCGGCGTTCGAGAGCCTCTTCGGCTACGCGGAGACCGAAGTCATCGGACGCAATCTCGACGAGCTCCTGACGACCGACGAAACGCTGCAGGAGGCCCGCGCCTACAGCAAACAGACCGCGGCCGGACGCAAGGCCACCGGCACCGGCCGCCGCCGCTGCAAGGACGGCCGGCTCGTGGACGTCGAGCTCCTCTCCGTGCCGGTGGTCGTGGCCGGCGAACGGGTCGGCATGATGGCGCTCTATCACGACATCACCGAGCTCCTGAAAGCGCGCCGCGAAGCGGAAGCCGCGAATTCCGCCAAGAGCCAGTTTCTCGCGAGCATGAGCCACGAGCTCCGCACCCCGCTGAACGCGATCATCGGATACAGCGAGATGCTCGAGGAAGACGCGATCGAGCGCGAGCAACCCGAGTCGGTCGCCGATCTGCAGAAGATCCGGGCCGCGGGTAAGCATCTCCTCGCACTGATCAATGACGTGCTGGACCTGTCCAAGATCGAGGCGGGCAAGCTGGACCTCTATCTGGAGACGTTCGATCTCCGGCAGGCGGTGACCGATGTCGCCACGACCGTGGAGCCGCTGATCGCGCGAAACCGGAACCGCCTGGTTGTCGAGTGCGCCCCCGATCTCGGGACGGTGCACTCCGACTTGACCCGGGTGCGCCAGGTGCTGCTGAATCTCCTCTCCAATGCCTCCAAGTTCACCGAGGGCGGCACCATCACCCTCGCCGCCGAGCGGACCGGCGCCCACATCGTCTTCCGTGTCAGCGATTCCGGCATCGGCATGACACCGGAGCAGATGACCCGGCTCTTCGAGCCGTTCTCGCAGGCCGAGACCTCCACCAGCAAGAAGTACGGCGGCACCGGCCTGGGCCTCGCGATCACCCGGCGATTCTGCCAGCTCATGGGTGGGGAGATTTCCGTCGCCAGTGAGCCGGGCAAGGGCTCCACCTTCACCGTCCGCCTGACCGAAGCCTCAGCCCATCCGGCCGAGGCGGTGGCCGAAGCGGCGCCCGGAGCACGGGGCGCGGGCACGGTGTTGGTGATCGATGATGATTCGGCGGCCCGGAACATCACCCGGCGGGTCCTCTCTCGCGAAGGCTACGGCGTGGTGGAAGCGGCCGACGGAGAGACCGGGCTCCGGCTCGCGAAGGAGCTCCATCCCGACCTCATCACGCTCGACATCCTCATGCCCGGCATGGACGGCTGGACCGTATTGGCGGGACTCAAGGCCGACCCCGCGCTGATGGCGATCCCCGTGATCCTCCAGACGATCCTCGAGGACCGCAACATGGGATTCGCGCTCGGCGCCTCGGAGTATCTGACCAAGCCTATCGACCGGAAGCGGCTCGCCGCCCTGGTGAAGCGGTACGTGTCGAGCCCCACCACGGGGCCGGTACTCATCGTCGAGGATGATGCCCCGACGCGCGCGCTGCTGGGACGCGCGCTCACCAAGGCCGGCTGGACGGTGGCCGAGGCGGAGAACGGCCGCGTCGCGCTCCAGCGGATCGCGGAATCCCGCCCCGCCCTGGTGCTCCTGGACCTCCTGATGCCGGAGATGGACGGCTTCGAGTTCATCGATGCGCTGCGCCGGGACGAGACCCGGCGGGACATTCCTGTCGTCGTGATCACCGCGAAAACCCTGACCGACGCCGACCGGCGCCGCTTGAACGGCGGGGTGGAGCGGGTGGTGCAGAAGCACGCCCTCGATGCGGAAGCGCTGCTCGCCGAGGTGCGGGCCGTGGTGGGCGCTCGATGACGCGGAAATCGAACGGGCACGCTGCTCGCCGGCAGGCCGCGCTGCTCCGGCTCTCGGCCGAAATCGCCGCCGCTCCCGACGAGCAGGAGATCTGCCGCGCCGTGGTGAACGGGCTCCGCGATCCCGCGCTCGGCTATGTCTTTCTCGGATTGTTCCTCCTGGACGATGCGACCGGCGACCGCGTGCTCCAGGCGAGTGTCGGGTGGCCCGATGCACCCGCCGGGTGGCGCGTGCATGCCGGCCAGGGGCTGAGCGAGCGTCCTCTGCAGGACGGCAAGCTGCGCTACACCGCCGATGTCACCCGCGAGGCGGGCTATCTCCCCAGCCTGAACAGTGGCTCCGAAGTGGATGTGCCGCTCGTGATGGGGAGCAACGTTTTCGGCGTGCTGGTGGTGGAGAGCACCGAGCCCGATGCCTTCACCGAAAACGATCTCGAGATTCTCACCGCCGCGGCGACCCAGGCGAGTATTGCGCTCGGGCGCGCGCGCTCCCTCGCGGCGGAGCGCCGGCGCGCCGACGAGCAGCAGGCGCTCCTCGACACCCTGGCCGATCTCTCGGGCGAGCTCGAGCTCAGCAAGCTCCTCCAGGCGGTGCTCCGGCGGGCCACCACGCTGCTCGGGGTGAGCGGCGGCGAGCTGGCGATTTACGACGAGGCGCATAAGGAACTCGAGATCGTCGCCAGCCTGCATATCGGGGTGGACTCCACCGGCACCCGTCTCGCGCTCGGCGAAGGGGCAATGGGCCATGTGGCGACGACCCAGGAGCCGATCTGCATCGCGGAGTACCACGAATGGCTGGGCCGGTCGGGCAAGTACTCCGGCGTGGAAGTTCACTCGGTGATGGCGGCGCCGCTCCTCATCGGGCACCGCCTGGTGGGCGCGTTCGCCTGCGTCCACGACGATCCCGCGCGGAAGTTCGGCCCGGACGATCTGCGCCTGCTCAATCTGTTCGCGCCCCAGGCCGCCGTCGCCATCGAGAACGCGCGACTGTACACCGCTGCCCAGCGGCAGAAGCAGTATTTTGAGGATCTCGTCCTCAACAGCCCGGTGGCGATCGTCACCCTCGACACCCGGCACGACATCGTCTCCTGCAATCCGGCGTTTGAGCAGCTCTATCGGTACCGGCAGGACGAGGTCATCGGGCGGAATCTCGACGAGCTCATCTCGACCGCCACCACGCGCTCGGAAGCGGTGGCGATCACCCAGCACGTCCTGCAGGAAGGCGCCATGCGGAGCATCGGCCGCCGGCGCCGCAAGGACGGCACGCTCGTGGACGTGGAAGTCCTCGGCGTTCCGGTGCTGGTCGAGGGCAAGCTGGTGGGATTGATGGGACTCTACCACGATATCACCGAGCTCTCGCGCGCCCGGCAGGCGGCCGAAGAGGCGAACAGCGCGAAGAGCCAGTTCCTCGCGAACATGAGCCACGAGCTCCGCACCCCGCTTAACGCGATCATCGGCTACAGCGAGATGCTCGAAGAAGAGGTCGCGGACATCGGGCACCAGGAGCTGGCGCCCGATCTTCGAAAGATCCGCTCGGCGGGGCGGCACCTCCTGGCGCTGATCAACGACATCCTCGACCTCTCCAAGATCGAGGCCGGGAAGACGGAGCTGTACCTCGAAGACTTCGAGATCGGCGCCATGGTGGACGACGTGGCGACGACGATCCGGCCGCTGGTGGACAAAAATGCCAACCGGCTGGTCGTTCGCTCGGACGCTTCGGGCATGATGCACGGAGATCTCACCAAGGTCCGCCAGATGCTGCTCAATCTGCTCTCGAACGCCTGCAAGTTCGCCGAGCACGGGACGATCACCCTGGAAGTCGAGCGCGGTCCCGGGGCGGGAGGCGCCGACGAGATCCGCTTCCGGGTTTCCGATTCGGGCATCGGCATGACCCCGGTGCAGATGGCGCGGCTTTTCGAGGCATTCTCGCAGGCCGAGTCGTCCACCAGCAAGAAGTACGGGGGGACAGGACTCGGCCTCGCGATCACCCGGCAGTTCGCCCGCATGATGGGCGGAGACGTCACGGTCGAGAGTGCGCCGGGCCGGGGCTCCAGCTTCTCTATCTGTCTCCCGGTCCGGGCGCGCGCCGCGGCGGAGAACGGCGGTCACGCCGCCGCGGGATCGGGCCGCGCCGGGACGGTGATCGTCATCGACGACAGCGACCAGGCGCGCGAGCTCATCCGGCGTTTCCTGGTTGACGAAGGGTTCCGCGTCGTGGAGGCCGCGAGCGGCGAGGCCGGGCTCGCGCTCGCGCGCCAGGAGCCTCCCGACGCCATCACCCTCGATGTCCTCATGCCCGGCATGGACGGGTGGGCCGTGCTGGCTGCCCTCAAGGCCGACCCGGTGCTCGCCGGCGTTCCGGTGATCATGCTCACCATGCTCGACGACCGGAATCTCGGGTTCGCGCTCGGGGCCTCCGATTTCATGACCAAGCCGCTCGATCGGGAGCGGCTTCGCGCGGTCCTGGCGCGCTACCGGCGGGAAGGGTCCGGCGAGGTGCTCGTCGTCGAGGATGACCTGCCCACCCGGGAGCTGCTCCGTCGCCAGCTGGAAGCGGACGGCTGGTCGGTCACCGAGGCGGAGAACGGCCGAGCCGGGCTCGCCGCCCTCGAGCGCACCGTGCCTTCCCTCATCCTCCTCGATCTCATGATGCCGGTGATGGACGGGTGCCAGTTTGCCGCGGAACTCCGGAAGCGTGACGCGTGGCGTGGCATCCCGGTCATCGTCATCACCGCGAAGGATCTGACGGCGGAGGAACGCCGTGCGCTCAACGGCGATGTCCAGGGCGTCCTGCAGAAAGGCGCCTTCAGCCGCGAGGACTTGTTGCGCGAGATTCACCACTTGATGGGCACGACCGTCGCCGGGCCCCAGCACACGAGGTAGCGTATGCCGAAGATCCTCCTGGTGGAAGACAATGAAATGAATCGCGACATGCTCTCGCGACGCCTGCAGCGCAAGGGATTCGAGGTGGCGCTCGCGGTGGATGGCCTGCAGG
This sequence comes from uncultured Gemmatimonas sp., assembly GCA_964439025.1. Lineage (GTDB taxonomy): Bacteria > Gemmatimonadota > Gemmatimonadetes > Gemmatimonadales > GWC2-71-9 > JABFSM01. The sequence goes on from CAYTMW010000009.1 coordinate 11,665, forward strand.
GCGTGGCAATGGCGACGGCCGGCGGGTACGACCTGATCCTGATGGATATGAGCCTCCCCGAGCTGGACGGCTGGGAGGCGACCCGCCGGGTGCGGGAAGCCGGGCACCGGGTTCCGATCATTGCGTTGACCGCGCACGCGATGTCGGGCGACCGCGAAAAGGCGATGGCCGCCGGCTGCGACGACTATGACACCAAACCGGTGGAGCTCGAGCGCCTGCTCGGCAAGATCGAAGCCCTGCTCGGGAAGCAGGCATGAGCGGACTCACCACGCCCGAGGCCGTCGCCGAGCTCCGTCACGAGCTCCGCACGCCGCTCAATCTCATCATCGGGTATTGCGAGATGCTGCTCGAGGACGCGACCGAGGCCGGTCAGCGCAGCGCCCTGGAGCAGACGCTGGCGGCGGGACGCGATGTTCTCGAGCGTATCAACGCCACAGTCCCTCCAACGCGGGGGGAAATCAGCGAGGCGGATTTCGCCGCGCTCCGCGATGCCCTGCGGGAGCCGCAGGGGCGGATCGTCACCGCGACGACCGCGTTGCTCGCCGCGGACGGCGTGATCGATTCCCAGTTCGAGCGGGACGTGCGTCGGATCCGCAGCTCGGCCGAGCGGCTGCTCACGGTGGAGCTCCCTCACGGGCGCGGGGCGAACCACGCCGCCATCACCATCGAGCATCCGGCGGCGGGGCCCGTCGCCGTCCCTCCGGTCCAGCCCGCGCACATCCTCGTCGTGGACGACCAGGAGGACAACCGCGCGGTGCTGGAGCGGCGGCTCCGGCGCCAGGGTCACACTGTCGAATCCGCCGCGGGCGGTCTCTCCGCGCTCGAGATGCTGGGGCGGGAGCAGTTCGACCTCGTGCTGCTCGATGTGCTCATGCCCGATCTCGACGGCTTCGCCGTCCTCGAGCGCATGAAGGCCGGTGCGGCCACCCGCGATATCCCCGTCATCATGATCTCGGCGCTCGACGACACGGCCAGCGTGGTCCGCTGCATCGAACGCGGCGCCGAGGACCACCTCCCCAAGCCGTTCGACCCGGTGCTCCTTCGCGCGCGCATCAGCGCCTGCCTCGAGAAAAAGCGGCTCCGCGATGTCGAGCTCGAGTACCTCCGCGAGGTGGGACGGGTGATCCAGGCAGCGACCGCGGTCGAGGCGGGAAGCTACGAGAACGGCGCGCTCGCCCAGGTGGCGCAGCGGGGCGATGAGCTGGGCCGGCTCGCGCGGGTCTTCGACGCGATGGCCAATCAGGTCCGGGCCCGCGAGGACCGGCTCAAGGAGCAGGTCGCCGCGCTCCGCCTGGAGATCGGCGAAGCGAGGCAGACTACCCGTCAGGCTGCGCCCCGCGGCGCGCTCAGCCTCCCGACCGGCGAGCTCTTTGCCGGTCGCTTCGAGGTCCTCGAGGAGATCGGCAGTGGCGGTATGGGAATGGTCTACCGAGCCCTCGATCGCGAGCTGGGCGAGCAGGTTGCCATCAAGACCCTCCGCCCCGAGCTGCTGCAGGACACCTCGCTGGTGGAGCGGTTCAAATCCGAGATCCGCCTCGCACGGCACATCTCGAGCAAGCACGTCGTCCGGACCCACGACATCGGGGAGCGCGACGGGGTGTACTACCTGACGATGGAGTACGTCGAGGGCATCACCGTCCGGGAGCTGCTCGACACCCGCGGGCGACTCGGTATCGCGCCCACCCTCGCCATCGCGAGCCAGCTGGCCCAGTCCCTGGTGGCCGCGCACGAGCAGGGCGTGATTCACCGCGACATCAAGCCGCAGAATCTCCTCCTCGACGGCGCCGGGGTGCTCAAGGTGATGGACTTCGGCGTTGCCCGCCTGGCCGGCGGCAGCGCCGGGCTCACCGAAGCCGGCATGCTGGTGGGGACGCCGTCGTACATGGCGCCGGAGCAGATGCTGGGAGAGACGTTCGACGAGCGGATCGATCTCTACGCGACGGGAGTGGTGCTCTTCGAGTGCCTCCTCGGGCGGCTCCCCTTCGAGGCAAATTCGGCGGTCGCGCTCATCGCGCGGGTGCTGCGGGACCAGCCGCCGGTCCCCACGGCGATCGATCCGGAGATTCCCCCTGCGTTTTCCGACTTGGTGGTACGCCTGCTCGCCAAGGATCCGGAACAACGCCCCGCGAACGCCGCAGAGCTGGTGCGGCTGCTCTCCGATCTCTCCTGATCAGTATGCCGAGTCCATGACCGACGATCTCGCCCACCTTCAAACGGCCCTCGCGGACCGGTACACCATCGAGCGGGAACTCGGCGCGGGAGGAATGGCCACGGTCTTTCTGGCCCGAGATCTCAAGCACGACCGGCTCGTCGCGATCAAGCTGATGCGGAAGGAGCTGGCCCGCGCGATTGGCTCCGACCGGTTCCTCCTCGAGGTCCGGGTGGCCGCCCAATTCTCCCATCCGAACATCCTTGGGCTGATCGACTCGGGTACGATCGAGTTGGGGACCGGCGCACCGGTGCCCTACTACATCATGCCCTTCGCAGACGGCGAAACGTTGCGCGCCTACATGCAACGCGAGGGCCCCCTCCCCGCCGGTGACGCGCTGCGGATCACCACCGAAGTGGCGGACGCCCTGGCCCATGCCCACTCACGGGACGTGATCCACCGCGACATCAAACCGGAGAATATCCTCCTGGTCGAGGGACACGCGCTGGTCGCCGATTTCGGGATCGCCAAGGCACTGGCGACCGCCGGCGACCGCTCACTCACCAGCGCGGGAGTGGCCATCGGCACACCGGCCTACATGAGTCCCGAGCAGGCCACCGGTCAGACCGTGGACGCGCGTTCCGACATCTACTCCCTGGGGGTGATGCTTTTCGAGATGCTGGCCGGCGAGCCCCCCTTCGCGGGCGCGACTCCGCAGAGCATCCTCGCCCGACGCCTCCACGAACCGCCCCCCCGGGTGCGGACCCTCCGAGCCACAGTGACGCCGGAGGTCGAGGAGATCGTCACACGTGCCATGGCTCTCGCCCCGGCCGACCGGTATCGGAGTGCCCGGGATCTCCGGAGCGCCGTGCTGGCGGCTCAGCAGGGACGGAGCATTGTGGTACCCAGAGCCGCGCGTCTCGCACTTGGTGCCGTCGTCGCACTGCTCATCACGGTCGGTGCACTCCTGCTCCGGAACCGGACAGATGCGGGTTCCAACGGCGGCGCGATCCGTTCACTCGCGGTCCTGCCGTTCGTGAACACGAGTGCCAATGCGGAGGATGATTATCTCGGTGAGGGGGTCGCCGATGAGCTAGCCATTGCGCTCGGCAAGACGCCAGGCCTCCGACTTGCCGCCCGCAGCTCGACCTTCCGCTTCAAGGGAGCGCGTCTCGACGTCAATGACATCGGCCGGCAGCTCGGAGTCTCCGGCGTGGTGGAGGGGACCATGCGCCGGACAGGTGACCGCATCCGCGTAAGCGCGCAACTCGTCAATGTCGCCGACAGATTGACAATCTGGTCGGAAACGTATGAGCGACCGGCCAGCGAGGCCATCGGCGTGCACGATGAAATGGCGGCCGCGATCCGGGCCGCGCTCGGGATATCTGCTCCGGCCCGGGCGCGGGGAATCGGCACCACCAGCCCGCAAGCCTACGAGCTCTTCTTGAAAGGGAGGTATCTCTGGAGCCGCCGGGACCGGGATGGATTCCGGAGAGCGATCGGATACTTCGAGCAGGCTATTCGGACAGATTCCTCCTTTGCGCGGGCGTGGGCCGGGATCGGCGACAGTTACAGTCTTCTCGGAGGCTTCGGCCACCTGCCGCCCACCGAGGCCTTCTCCAAAGGCCGAGCGGCCGCCAGTCGGGCCCTGGCGCTCGACAGCACCCTGGCGGACGCACACACCGCGCTGGGTTTCATCAACCTGTTTTACGACTGGGACTGGGATCAGGCTCGGCAGCGCTTCGATGCGGCGCTCGCGCTGGATCCCCGCTACGGCGAGGCCAGGCTGTTCCGGGCCTGGTACCTCGCAGCCCTGAATCGCCTCGACGCCGCGGTGCAATCCCTGCGGGAGGCGGTGGCTGATGAGCCGGTCTCCCTGATTCTCAACACGCGCCTCGGCACCATGCTGATGCTTTCAGGGCAGCCCACCGGAGCGATCGCCCAGCATCGGAAAACTTTGGAGCTCGATTCCGGCTACGCGATTGCCCGCCTCGATCTCGCGCGGCTGCTGGCCGACCAGGGCGATTTCGTCGGCGCGTCCAGGGAATTGGCTTTCACGAGTGATACCGTCGGCACGTATGGGGCAGGCGTTCGCGGGTACATATATGCCAAAGCCCGGCAGCGGGATGACGCGCTTCGAGAAATCGAACGACTTCGCTCCGACCGGAAGAGATCCTTTGTGGTCGCGGCGCCGATCGCCGCGATTTACGGGGCGCTCGGTGACATGGACCGTGCGTTCGAGTGGCTCGACCGGGCGTATGCCGATCGCAACTGGACCCTGTTTTTCATGCGAAGTGACCCCATGCTCGCCTCCCTGCGAGGGGATCCCCGCTGGGGGGCGGCGGTTGCCCGCATGGCGTTCCCGCCGTGACACCCGTCCTCCCGCCCGCTCTCCTCTAAGGCTGCTCGCTGATCTGAGCTGATTCCGATCTTCGGCAGCGTTACTGCACCACAACCCGGAATGCGGCGGTCTCGACCGCTCCCCTTCGCCGTACTTGCACCCAGATCCGGTAGGTGCCCGAATCGGGAAAGGCATAGGGAAACGATACCCGGCCTTCCAGTGACGGGCCGTGGCCGCCGTGAGCATCGCGCGCCGCGAGCTCGGTGAGTCGACGGCCCAGGGTTCCCCACGCGGTGTCCGACGGCCGTCGCTCCCGCAGCGACAGTGCCGCCGCGGCCGAGGCGGTCCCCATCGGATGAAGATGGATGTAGATCTTGCCGTCCTCACGCATCACCACCGCATGGCCGCTCATCCCGAGATAGGGCTCGACCGCGCCGATGGCCCCATCCGCCTCGCGCACCACAAACTGCATTCCGGCATCGACGCCTGCCGTAAGGGTCGGCGGCCGGTCTTCCCACACCATGCGGGCGCCGCCGGTAAGCGGAGCGACGGAGTCCGCCGCCTTGCCGACGAACCAGGCGTCGTCCGGGTCGGGCGCCGCGGCGGGTCCCGGCGGCGGGAGCGCTACCGTCGCCACCAGTGTCCGGGCGAATCCGCTCTCGTGCGTGATGTCGGCGAAAACCCGGTATCGTCCCGCCGGGAGCGGAGGAAGCGGCGACTCGAAGGTGGACGAATCACCGGAGACGGGATGCAGATGCCCGAACGCGCCGGCATCCTCCTCCCGCATAAGGAAGAGATGCATCAGCTTGCCGTGATCGGGAATGAGAGGTGTCGACGCCCGCTCGCGCCAGCCGCGGCCGCGCCACACTGAATCCGCGATGACGAACCGGAGAAATGGCCTTCCATCCCGGCTGTCGACCTCCGCCGACGCGGCCCATCGGCGGTCGAGACTCCGGCGGTAGTTCCGGTCGACCGCATCCCACCAACGCTTCCCGCCGGCCAGGAGGAGCGCGAGGACCACCGCACCGGCGCCCATCGCGGCCAATCCCCGAATCCGGTGCCGGCGATCGGGTTCCACGCCGGGCACAAGAACGCTCTCTCGCACCGCGGCGCCAATGAGGGTCACAGCGCCGGCAAAGAGAATCAGTCCAAACCCGGCGAGCATCCAGCCGAGCCGTGAGCTCAGCGGAGTGATGCGGTTCGCGACGGCGGAGACCGGCACCACGGCGGTACCCGCACCGCCGGCGCCCGCCACGTTCACCCGCACGCTGTACGAACCGGACGCCATGATCCAGAGCGGGACCGTCCAGGAACCGGGCTGGCCGGCCACCGCGCGCGCGGTGTCGGGCGGAGGCACACCGTGATCGCCCGCGTTGTAGTACGCCGGGCTTGCGGTGACGGAGGTGATGCCGTCTCCCGTGACCTTGACGATCACGTCGGCCAGCCCTGGAATGACCCCGGGCGAGCGCACCACGATCCGGACAGGGTACGGCCCCGCGGTTCCGGCAAACCAGGTGTCCGGCGATCCGATGTGAGCGGACGTAGCCACCAGGAGCGCGGTGGTCGCGATCACGGTCCCGGCGCGCCGTCTCACCGGCGCACCCGGCGCATCCAGTTTCCGAACGACAGGCCCACACGGCTCGAGGCCGTGGCAAGCAGAACGGCGCCGAGTAGCGTCTTCGCCGCCGGCCCGACGGAGAAGTCGTCCCCCCCGGAAAGCGTGTCCCAGAACTTGTAGCGGTAGGCGCCGGGAGACGAAGAAAAATCCCATTGATCCGCGAGGAAGACCGGGTTGCGGGCCGCGGGTGAGAGGAAGAAAGCCGACGTCGGCCAGCTGACCGCGAGGAGCGCGAGCACGAATCCGGCGCCGAACAGAAGAGCCAGGCGCCAGTCGCGTCGTTCACCCCGGCGCCGATGCAGCAGATCGAACAGCGCCGCCGGCACGATCAGCAGAATGGGAAACGGCGCCACCGCCAAGCGAGTGAGCGGGTTCTCGATCGGGGCGAGCTTCGGCGTTGCGGGCACGGTCTGGAGCACCCAGCTCAGCAGGAGACTCCCGAGCATGAAGAGGGCGGCGGTGGCCGTCGCAGGCCAGCGGAGCCGGCCGCCGCGTGCGACCGCCGCCAGGAGCAGGGGGAAAGTTCCCGCGGAGATCAGGTAGAAAAGCCGCCCCCGCCACAGGTTCGGCATGGCGGTGTACTCGAATGTGGCCGTCACCAGGATCAGCAACAGGATCGCCGCGGCCAGGGCGAACATCCCGGCAAAGCCACTGGAGTCGCGGTCGCCGGCGCGGTTCTGCTCGGCCAGCGTCATGAGCATGGCGCCGGCCACGATGCCCATCATGCCGACCAGGAGAAGAATGTGGGGCGGGCTGACGATCTGCACGTCGAGACCGTAGGCGTTGTGCCACCAGTCGTCGAATGGCGCGGAGAGGAGCATGGCCAGACTCCCCCAGACAGAGACCCATGATCCCAGCGGGCCCCGAAAGCCCCAGAACCGAACCATGCTACTCCGGTCGGCGGAGCCCTTCGCGAAGGTGGCGCGGAGGATGAGCCACCCGCAACTCACGCCCACGATGAGCGCGGCGACGTACTCGAGCAGGTGTGGCGGACTCCAGAAGGTGTCTCGGCCGATGCTGCGGTGCCACGCGATGTCCCAGATCAGACCGATCACGATGAGCGCGGCGGCTACCACCCCAGCGTAACTTGTGCGCATGATGCTGGTCATCGACCGAAGCTAGGACGCTCTTCCGGGGACTGCAACTTCCCGCTAGCTTCGACCGGTGCCGTCCGTCATGCCTCCGTCGCTTCAATCCGCCCTTCGCGCTCTCGCATCGAGCTTCGTTCCCGAAACCGCCGGCGCATCCGAGGTCGAGTGGGCGGCCCTCGAAACGCGCGTCGGGCAGGCGCTCGCGGCGCGCCCCGCCGCCATGCGGCGCCAGATCGGGCTCTTCGTGCGCATCCTCGATACGACTGCGCGGCTCCGGTATCGGACCGGTCTCACCGCGCTCGACGCCGTCAGGCGCACCGCTCTGCTCGAATCGTTTGCCCGCTCGCCGGTGCTGCTCTTCCGCCGCGGCATCTGGGGGCTCCGCACCCTGATCATGCTCGGGTGGTATACCCAGCCCTTCGTGATCGCCGCACTGGGGTATCGCGCATCCCCCGCGGGGTGGGAGGCGCGCCGGTGAACGTTGTCCGCTGCGGAGTCGCCATCGTCGGGACGGGCGCCGGAGGAGGCACCGCGGCGCTGGCCCTCGCCCCGCTCGTCGCGGACGGCAAGCGCGTGCTGGTGCTGGAGCGCGGACCTCGCTTCCGGGACGGCGATTTCACCGGCCGGGAGCTCGAGATGGCCGGAGCGCTCTACGCGGAGGAAGGCGGGTTCCTGACCCGCGACGGCACCATGACGCTCGCCTTTGCCCGAGGCTACGGCGGCTCGACGCTCGTCTACACCGGCACTTCGCTCATCGCGCCCGAACGGGTCATCCGCGCCTGGGGTGTTCCCGGCATCGAGCCCGGGGATCTCGCCCACCGCTCCCGGAAATACATGGAGCAGAACAACGTCCATCTCCTCGAGCCGGAATGGCAGAACGACAACAACCGGCTTTTTGCGGAGGGCGCCGCCAAGGCAGGGTTTCACCCGGAACAGTTCCCGCTCAACCTGCGCGGGTGTCGCGGATCGAGCCTCTGCAATCTCGGCTGTCCCAACAATGCCAAGCAGGGCACCAACCGGGTCCAGCTTCCCGCCGCCGAGCGGCTCGGCGTCGAGGTGGTGACCCGCGCGGAGGTGACGCGGATCGAAGAGCGCCGGATGCACGTCGTGGTGTCGGCGCGCCCCGTGGGCGCCAAGGGCGCCGACCCGGAATGGGCGCCGGGTGAATACGTCATCGAGGCCGGTCACGTGGTGCTCGCCGGCGGGGTGATGGGCACGACGCCGCTTCTTCTCGCCAGCGGTCTTCCCGGACTTTCACGCCGAACGGGCGAGGGATTCACCTGTCACCCTGCCCACATCCTGGTCGGCGAGCACCCGGCGCCGATCACCAACGACGTCGGGCATCCGAAAAGCTGGTTCGTGGACCGGGCGGCGGAGGACGGCTACGTCCTCGAGACCTGCATGTACTTCCCCTTCATCACGGCCAAGAATCTCACCGGATTCGGCGCGGCGCACAGTGGGCTCATGCGGGCCTTCCCGCGGCTCCAGATGATCCTGGTGCTCGCGTGCGACCACGCGACGCGGGGCAACCGGATCACCGTGGACCGCCGTGGCGCGCCGGTCGTACACTACGAATTCACCGCACCCGTCATCGAGTCCATGGTCCGCGCCACCCGGGCATCGGCGCGAATCTTCTTCGCGGCTGGCGCGGTCCGGGTCCATGCGCCGTCCGCCGATCCCACGCTCGTGGACGCAGCCGAGGCCCTGCTCCTCGAGGAGCGAATCCACGCGCGGCACTTCCGGACCGGGCAGATTTCCATCTCGGCGGCCCACCTGATGGGCGGCTGCGGCATGGGAAGGAGCGCGGCCGATTCGGTGACTGACGATCGGGGGCGGGTGCATGGGCACCCGTGGCTCAGAGTCGCCGACGCGAGTCTCTTCCCCGACTCGCTCGAGATCAATCCCTATCTTACAATCATGGCGCTGGCGGACCGCGTGGCTGAAGGGCTGCTGGCGGACCTCGCGGGCTAGCATTCTCTGAACATGGGCGGTCAAGGATCGCGATGAAGCTCACCGGCGGCGAGATCGTGGTGCGAGCGCTCGAGGATGAAGGGATACTGTACACGTTTGGGATTCCCGGCACCCACAACATCGAGCTCTACGACGCGCTGGCGGATTCCGCCAACGTACGCACGGTGCTGGTCACCGATGAGCAGAGCGCGGGCTTCATGGCCGACGGCCTCTGGCGGGCGTCGGGTACGCTCGGCTGTGTGAACATCGTCCCCGGCGCCGGACTCACCCACGCGCTCTCGGGAATTGCCGAGGCCTTCATGGACGGCGTCCCGATGCTGGTGCTCGGCTGCGGCATCCGGCGGGATGCGCGCTACGCCTACCAGCTGCACGACATCGACCAGCTCGCGATCGTCAGGCCGGTCAGCAAGGGTGTGTTCAGCCCGAAAACCGGACAGGATCTCTACCCTGTCATTCGTCAGGCGTGCGCGCTTGCCCGGGCAGGAACCCCGGGACCGGTGATGGTCGAAGTGTCGGTGGATCTGTATCTCACCCGGCACGACGTCGCGACCGAAACGTGGCGAGCGCCGGAGGCATTGCTTCCTCCGGTCGCCGCCCCCGACGCACTTCGCCGGGCAGCCGGGCTGCTGACCGCGCCCGGTGCGCGGCCCCTCCTGTACGTGGGGCTCGGCGCGCAGGCTGCGCGCGCCGGGTTGCTGGAGCTAGCCGAGCGGCTCGAGGCGCCGGTCGCGACCACCATCCAGGGCAAGGGCGTCTTTCCCGAATCGCATCCGCTCTTCATGTGGAACGGACTCGGTGCAGCCGCTCCGCCATTCGTGCGCGCTATCGCATCCGAGCGGATGGTTACGCTCGCGCTCGGATGCCGCTTCAGCGAAGTGGGCACCGGAAGCTATGGTTTCACCCCTCCGGGCCCGCTCATTCATGTGGACATCAATCCGGAAGTGCTGGGCCGCAATTTTCCCGCGGAGCTCGCCATCGCGGCGGACGCCAAAGCGTTTCTGTCGGCGCTTCTCGCTGAGCTTTCCCAGCCATCCAGCCCTCCAGCCGCCCAGTCACCGGACGCCCCACTCCGCTCGCGTATCGCCTCCGGCCACGCCGAGGTGCGTCGCGGGTGGCAAACCCACTCGAGCGAAACTCGCGTGTCGCCCTTCGTGCTGCTCGACGCGATCCAGCGGATCTTCGGTCCGGAGACGATCTTCACCACCGACAGCGGCAATGGAACCTTCCTGGCGATGGAATGCCTCCGCCTGGAGCGGCCGGGCCGGTTCCTCGCGCCGGTGGACTACTCCTGCATGGGGTACTCGGTCCCCGCGGCGCTGGGGGCGCGGCTCGGAATGCCGAGTGCGCCGGTTGTCGCGCTCGCCGGCGACGGCGCCTTCCTGATGACCGGCCTCGAGCTGCTGACCGCCGCAAGCCAGGGGCTGCCCGTGGCGGTGATCGTGCTGCGCGATCGCGAGCTGGCCCAGATCGCCCAGTTCCAATCGACCGCCTTCGGCCGCCGGATGGCCAGCGTGCTTCCCGATTATCACGTCGGCAGCATTGCCGAAGCGCTCGGTGTCGAATGGCTTCGCCTGGATCACGACGCGGAAGTGGACGAAGTGGTGCGGGCGGCGCATGCCACGATCTCGGCGGGGCGGCCGGTGTTGGTCGATACGGCCATCGATTATTCGGAAAAGACCTGGTTCACCCGCGGGGTCGTGAAGACGATGGTGCTGCGGCTGTCCTGGCCCGACCGGTTGCGGTTCGTTGCGCGCGCCCTGATGCGAAGGCTCAGGACGTGAACTGAGGACCAGGAGCCACTACGCCCGGAAGATGCCGACCGATGCGGTGAGATTCATGGCCGCGCTGGCAAGGTGCTGGGCGGAGGCGGTGATCTCCTCCGTGGACGCATTAAGCTCCTCGGTCGAGGCGGCAATCTGCTCCGCGGCCGCCGCGAAGTCTTCGGTGCCGGTGGCCAGCTCGCGGGTGCGGCTGGCGATACCGTCGATCAGCTCCCGCACCTCGGTCGCGGCATGTGAGACGTTCCGCGTCCACGCGTCCACCGCGTCCGCCTCCATCGACACCACGCGAAGCCCTTCGGCCGCCTCGCGCGCCGCATCGCGGGCCTGCAGCCCGCCCCGCCCCAGTCGGAGTAGCCGCTCCCGCGCCGTGGTCACCCGCCCGGCAATGACCCGGACCGTATCGCTGGTCGCGGTGGCGGCCGATGACGCCTGGCCGGAGAGCTTTCGCACCTCGTCCGCCACCGTGGCAAACCCGTGGCCCTCCTCCCCGGCTCGCGCGGCCTCGATCGAGGCGTTCAGGGCGAGAATGCGCGTTTGCTTGGCCACGGTGCGCGCTTGATCGACGAACCGCTCCAGCTCGTCCGAGGCTTCGGTGAGCGCTTCCGCTTCCTCGGTGCCGAGCACGACTTCCTCCGCCAGACGATCGAGCGCCTCTATGCTCGCCCCCAGCCGCTCCCGGTGCGATCGCGCGAGCGCGGCCAGGGCGGCATTGCGCTCCACGGCCTGCAAGGTGCCTCCCGCGACGCCTTCGGCGATCGCGAGGATCCGCGCCGCGTCGTCGGCTACGGCGCGCACCAGCGCCGCCTGCGCGATGGCCCGGTCGGTCAACTCGGCCGTGGTCCCCGCCACTTCCTCGGTGGAGGACACCATCTGTTCCGTGGCGGAGGAGATCTCTTCGGCGAGCACCGCGGAATCGGTGGCGGCGGTGCGGATCGCGCCGACCAGACGGTTCAGCTCCCGAACCATCCGGTTCAGCCCGTCGGTAACCGCGCCGCCGCCGACCCGGCTGATCTCGTCCTTCGACACGGAGAGATCGCCATCGGCAACCCGCAGCGTGATCGCGGTCACCGCCGCCAGCGGCTGGACGATGGTGCGTTCGAGCCAGGAGAGGGCGATCGAAATGATCAGCAGGCAGAGGAGCCCGAACGTCGCGAGCTGGTACTCGATCGGCCACTCCACCGCGCCGGAGAGGAAAGACCAGACCACCAGGGTGAGCGCGGTCGTGGCGATCGCACCGCCGGCCTGGACCGCTCGGCTGAGTGAGTTTCGGAAGAGGGCCATGCGGCTAAGGATAGTATAGATTTCCTCCATGAGCGAGCATACCGACGGGCAATACCTGCCCGACGCCGTCGAGGCAAAGTGGCGGGAGCGCTGGGCCGAGCTCGGCACCAACGGACCCGACCTGGACCGCGCCGCGCGGCCATTCTACAACCTGATGATGTTTCCCTACCCGTCCGCCGAGGGACTGCATGTCGGGAACTTCTTCGCGTTCACTGGCGCCGATGTCTTCGGCCGGTTCAAGCGGATGCAGGGACATCAGGTGTTCGAGCCCATCGGCTTCGACGCCTTCGGGATTCACAGCGAGAACTTCGCGATCAAGATCGGGACCCATCCCGCCGAGCTGATTCCACGCAACATCGCCAACTTCCGCCGCCAGCTCACCCGGCTCGGCGGCATGTTCGACTGGCGCCACGAGCTCTCGACCACCGATCCGGCCTACTACAAGTGGACCCAGTGGCTCTTCCTGCAGCTCTACCACGCCGGACTCGCCTACAAGAAGAAGGCGGCGGTCAACTGGTGCCCGAACTGCAAGACGGTGCTCGCCAACGAGCAGGTGATCAACGGCGCCTGCGAGCGGTGCGGCACCCAGGTGGAGCAGCGTCTGCTGGAGCAGTGGTTCTTCCGCATCACCGACTACGCCGAACGACTGCTCGCCAACCTCGACGACCCGACCAGGATGGACTGGTCGTCCTCGACCACGACCGCACAACGGAACTGGATCGGGCGAAGCGAGGGCGCCGAGATCGAGTTCGCGACCGACGCGGGGTCCCTTCGCGTCTTCACCACCCGGCCGGATACGCTCTTCGGCGCAACGTTCATGGTGCTGGCCCCGGAGCATCCGCTCGTCGATGCGCTGATTGCGCCGGGAGCGCGCGCCGGGGTGGACGCGTACCGAAAGGCCGCCGCGGCCAAAGGGGTGGTGGCGCGAAAAGTGGGCGACAAGGAAAAGACCGGCGTCGCCACCGGCGGCTTCGCGCTAAATCCCGCGACCGGGGAGCGCATTCCGGTCTGGATAGCCGACTACGTCCTGATGGAGTACGGCACCGGCGCGATCATGGCAGTGCCCGGGCACGACGAGCGCGACTTCGACTTTGCCACCCGATACCGGCTCCCCATCGTGCGGGTGCTCGCGGGGCGGGGAGAAACCGGCGCCACGCCGCTGCCCGAGGCCGCCACCGAAACCGACGGATTCCGGCTGGTCAATTCGGGCCGGTTCTCCGAGCTGCCTGCGACGGAAGGCCTGGCGGCCATCATTGCGTGGCTCGAGGGAGAGAAGAAGGGCAAGGGGGTGGTGCAGTACCGTCTCTACGACTGGTGCATCTCGCGCCAGCGGTACTGGGGACCACCGATCCCGATCATCTACTGTCCGTCCTGCGGTACGGTCCCGGTGCCGGAAGCCGATCTTCCGGTGGTGCTGCCGATCATCGAGGACTTCCGTCCCGACGACTCCGGCATTTCCCCGCTGGCGCGGCATGAGGAGTGGTCGGTGGTGCCTTGCCCCACGTGTGGCGGGAACGCCCGGCGGGAGACCGACGTCTCCGACACCTTCCTGGATTCGGCCTGGTACTACCTCCGATATCTCTCAACCGAATTCGACGACCGGCCTTTCCACGCCGAGCGGGTCAAGCGCTGGCTCCCGGTGGCGAGCTACATCGGCGGCAACGAGCACGCCGTGCTCCACCTCCTGTACAGCCGGTTCATCGCGATGGTGCTGCACGATCAGGGGCGGCTGCCTTTCGAGGAGCCGTTCCGGAAATTCCGGGCCCACGGCACGATCGTGAAAGACGGCGCCAAGATGTCGAAGTCGAAGGGCAACGTCGTCGTCCCCGATCAGTACATTGCGCGGTGGGGCGCCGACACCTTCCGCACCTATCTCATGTTTCTCGGCCCCTACGAGGAGGGCGGCGATTTCCGGGACGAGGGGCTGGCCGGCCCGCGGCGCTTCCTCGACAAAATCTGGGGGCTGGTGGATCAGGCCGAGCGCCGGACCCTGGTGGGGAGCGAGCTCCACCAGGGGATCGTGATCAAGTGGAATCAGACGAAGAAGAAGGTGACCGAGGCGCTGGAATCACTCTCCTACAACACGGCGATCGCCGCGATGATGGAGCTGCTCAACGCCATGCGCGCCGTGAACTGCAGCGAACGGAAGATCGTAAAGGAGATGGTCCAGATGCTGGCCCCCTTCGCGCCGCATTTCGCGGAGGAGTGCTGGGAGCGGCTCGGCGCCACCACCACGATCTTCGATTCCGCCTGGCCGGACTGGGACGAGGCACTCACCGTCGAGCAGCGCGTCGAGATCCCCGTCCAGGTGAACGGGAAGACCCGCTCCCGGGTGCAGGTGCCCCGCGGAGCGAGCGAGAGCATGGTGCTGGCCGCCGCGCTGCGGGATCCGGTGGTGACGAAGTTCGTGGATGGGACGCCGGCGAAAGTCGTTTACGTGAAGGATCGATTGATCAATCTTGTACTGCGAGGCAATGGGCAATAGGCAATTGGCAATGGGGAACAGCCCTTCCCTACTGCCCACTGCCCACTGCCTATTGCCTATTCCACCTTAAACGTCGCCAGCATCCCCGCCAGCTGATGCGGCGCCACATGGCAATGAAAGAGCCAGGTCCCCGGATTGTCGGGAACCATGTCCGCCGTCACCATCTCCATCGTCGTCAAGCTGAGCACGTCGGTCCGCATATGGTTGGCCACCACCGTCTGGCCGTGCCAGTGGGGCGCGTGCATCTCGAAGTTGGCATTCGCAAAGACATACCAGCGCACCCGCTCCCCCAGTTTCATCGTCAGCCCCGAGAGGTGCCCGAACGAGAACCCGTTCATCGACTCGCGGAGGTTGGCCAGGTAATGGATGTCCGAGAACGTCACCATGCGCGGCACCTTCTTGGGGGCCAGCGCGTGGGCGTTGATGTTGTGCTCCAGGTACCAGCTCACATTCTCATCTGATTCCAGAAACGCCACCACGAATTCGCGGTCCACATCCGTTGGAGAGCCGTCCGCCCGGGCCTTCCCGGAGGCGGTGACGATCATCGGGCCGATCAGTCCGGCGTTGACGTCCTGCTCCTCGTGGGTATGCGAGTGGTACATCCAGATGACCGAGCTCATCTCTCCCATGGCGGGACCGGCGCGCTCCGGCACCGGCCAGACGTACACGTGGGTCTGGCCCGGGGCTACACCGTCGTCCCCCTTGTTCGCGTCGCCGCTCCCGTCATCGTACGGCGCCCCCTCCGAATCCTTGTTGTAGAACACCCCGTGCGGGTGCATGCTGTACGCCCGGTCGGCCTTGTTGCGGAAGACCACCCGGATCGTGTCGCCCACCGACCCGCGAAGCAGCGGACCCAGCATGCCGAGGTGCTCCCACTCGGGGGAACGAGGTTTCTGGGTCGTGAACGTAGAATCGGTGTACTCCCGATAGATCGCTTTCCGGTACACTCGTCCGAGAAATTCCTGCTGGGGCGCCATGATGAAGC
This sequence comes from uncultured Gemmatimonas sp., assembly GCA_964439025.1. Taxonomy (GTDB): domain Bacteria; phylum Gemmatimonadota; class Gemmatimonadetes; order Gemmatimonadales; family GWC2-71-9; genus JABFSM01. The sequence continues at coordinate 27,367 of CAYTMW010000009.1, forward strand.
TGTCGATGGCGGTGAAGGGCGCGCCGGTGATCTTGTTGGCGCCACTCGGCGCGTAGTCCCAGTCCACCACCTCGGCGGCGACATAGTAGGTGTGGACCTTCCCTCCGCTGCTGCCGCCTGCCGCGCAGGCGGACGTGAGCACCGAAAGGAGTGCCACCGCGCGAACGGCACCGGCGGAAAGAGGCGGTGGGGTCATGGCGTACCTCGAAGTGATGGCGGCGTAGTGGGGTCGAATCTACCTCCGTGGAAGGTGTTGTCCAGCCCCCGGATCGGGGGTCATCAGAGCGAGATGGAAATGCCCAGAAGCATCGCCACCGGCTCCAGCAGATGCTCGAACATCTCGATCGCTCCGTACACCACCCCGACTAACCCGCCGAGCACCTGGATCTCGGCCGGCGAGAGTTCCCGCCCGCCATCCCCGCGAACCGTGGGATGATGCGGATCGCCGGTGATGGTGGCGAAGAGGCGGCCGTTCACCGACAGCCTCGCATTCACCGCGGCGGCGCTCGATTCACCGGTGAGATGTATTACATCCGAGCCGATCGCCACCGCGACTTCCACTCGGGCGGTCCCGGCGGTGCCGTTGGTCGCGGCATCGATCGACCCGGTCGCGTGAAACTGCTGCGAGGCCACGGCAAGATCGAACGTGACATGGGCCTCCTGGCTCTCGCCGATGGCCTGTCCAGCGGCGCCGATCGTGAAATCCAGCCGATTATGGTCGTCGGCCAGGAAGCCGGATACCCGGAGCAACCCGCCGGTGAACGTCGGCGTGAGCGTGAAGGCGTAGTCGAGAAACGTCTTGCCGGAGGCCTCGGCGCGGAAATGGAGACCCAGCCCCAGGCCCTCCGGGCCGTCGTCGGTGAGGTCGGCGTAACCGGTTTCCTGATCCACACGAGGCTCGTGGGTGCCGGGATCGACTGCGTACAGGATGAACCGGACGCCGTTTCCCGGTGCGCCGGCCCGTGCCGGATCGGGGACGTAGCGGTGCGCCACAGGGTCGTAGACGTAGGTGTGGCCGAGCACGGCCGGACGGATCACCTGAACCGTGAGCGGACCTCCGGCGGCGGGAAGGCTCTGCAACAGCCGGAGCGCGAGCGCGGGAATCCCCGACGCGCCGGCCATCGATGACCCGGAAACGGAACCTGACGCGCCCAGCTCCGCGGGCATCCGGCCGCCCAATGCGGCCACGGCGGACATCCCCGAGCCGGATACCAGCACGTTCATCGTGGCGTTCGCGCGACCGGCAGCGGCGACATCGAAGCTCTCGCCCGAGGGCGCGCTGATTCGTGATTCGGTGCAGCCGGCCAGCAGGGCCGCCGCGACGATCAGCGCGGTCTGGATTCGAGGTACGGTAGGCATCGAGTCGTCCCTTTCGGTTCTCACTGTTCCTCCTTCTCTGCGACCTTCTTCCATTCCTGCAGCCGATCCTGTTGCTCCCGGGTCAGCGCGTTCTTGATCCGGATCAGCAATTGCAGCTGCTTCCGCTTCATTTCGCGCTCGAGACCGAGAACCTTGTCGGCCTGAGCCAGCGACGCCGCCTCGTCGACCCGAGTCGCCTCCATCACCTTGAGCAGCTCCTCATGCCGCTCCGCCATCTGGAGTTGCAGGTCCAGGATGTCCCCCTGGGCCTCCTTGATGGCGTTGATGATCGTGGTTCGCTGGGCCGGCTGCAACCCGAGCTCCTGAGCGTGCGACAGGACCAGATGGGGGTCGAACAACAACCGCGCCAGGGGGTCATCGCCCGGCTTGGGGGTCTGCGCCTGGAGAATTCCCGTCCCCAGCGCGAGAGCAAGCAATGTGACTGCGAGCGGTCGTCTCATGATCGGGGACTCCTCGGGAGTACCGGTGGACCCAGCACACTGCCGGGATCGAGTGCCTGGAGTGGCGAACCGGCGGACGCTTCGCCGATTCGAGGAACGGAGGAGAGCAGACCCGGCACGGAGGCCGGGAGCAGAAAATCGGTACGGCTCCGCCAGGCCATGACTTGGCGGGCCAGCTCGAGATCCAGAGCCGGATCCGAGTGGGTGCGGGAGAGAATGGCGATCATCAGCATCGCGATCGCGCCCCCGACTGCGATCAAGCCCGGCACCAGGCCGCGCCGGCGTCCCGCCCTCCGGACCCGGCCCGCCATCACGCGGCCGAACGGCGGGGCATCGGCGCGCTCCGAAGCGCGCGAGGCCTGAAAGGCTTCCTGCAACCGGTGGTCGTCGTTCATGCCAACCCCTTTCCCGCGAGCATCGCTCGCAACCGGGTCTTTCCCCGCTCGTAGTGCGTCCGCGCAGTACCTACCCGCATACCGAGCACCTCTGCGGCTTCCTGCACGCTCAGCTCCTGATAGAACACCAGGTGCAGGACGGCGCGCTGCCGTGCCGAGAGCCGTGCGAGGGCCTGTTGCAGCCGCGCCGAGGTTTCGTCCTCCACCAGCGTGAGTCCCGCATCGGTCGGTTGATCCGCCCCGCCCGCGCCGCGGTCGAACCAGCGCCGGAGCCGGGTCAGTCGCAGCCATCCCCTGCGGCGCTCCTCGAGTGCGGTCCGGCGCACCACGCCGAAGAGCCAGGTTCGGAAGCTCGAGCGACCGTCGAACCGGGCCCGGCCCCCGAGAATCCGCTCGTAGGCGGCATGCAACGCGTCCTCCGCTCCCTCCCGGTCGCCCGACGCGCAGCGAATCGCCCAGGCAAAGGCGTCGGGGTGCAGGCGTGCCAGCTCGGCCTCGAGGTCATCACGATTCATCGGCACCCCGGATATTCAATGAGTGCCTCGACGGGGGTCGCCATAGGACAGGCCATCCTGGAGAGGATATACTACGTGTCACCCCCTTCTCACCCCTCACCCCTCATACCAGACATGCCAGAGGCCGCCGCCAACCCCCGGTTCCGGTCCGTGGCGCAGGTGACCGGCCCGCTCCTCTGCGTGCTGCTCGTGCTGTTCGGACCGGCGGAGCTCACCCCCGAAGCGCGGCGCACCCTCGGGATCGCCGCATGGATGGTGACCTGGTGGATCACCGAATGCGTTCCCATCATCACCACCTCGCTCCTCCCGCTGGTGCTCTTTCCGGTGCTGGGAGTCTCCTCGACCAGGGACGCGGCGCTCCCCTACGCGAATGAACTCGTATTCCTCTTCATGGGCGGTTTCTTCCTGGCCGCCGCCCTGGAGCACTGGGAGAGCCACGTCCGGGTCGCCTACCGCATGGTGCTCGGCATCGGCCTGTCGGGCCGCCGGGTCGTTCTCGGCGTCATGCTGGCGACCGGTTTCATTTCCATGTGGATCTCGAACACTGCCTCCGCCGCGATGATGTATCCGATCGCGATGGCGATCGGGGCCCTCTTTGCCAGGGACACCGCGGGCGACAATGCCCGTACCTCGCTGATGCTGGGAGTCGCTTATGCCGCGTCCATCGGCGGCATGGCAACGCTCATCGGCACTCCGCCTAACCTGGTCGTCGCCGGCGCGATCAAGGAGCTCACCGGCACCTCGATCAGCTTCGTCCAGTTCATGGCGCTCGGGCTCCCGATCACGCTCCTCTTGCTCCCGCTTTGCTGGTTCCTGCTCGTCTTCGTCAGCTTCCCGGGTCGGGGCCGCATCGAGGGCGGCGCCGACGGGATGCTGCGGAGCCGGCTCCAAGGTCTCGGGCCGATCCGAGGGGGCGAGGCGCGCGTCCTCGGCATTTTTTTCTGCGCCGCCCTCGCCTGGTTCCTGCGCGAACGGAAGGAATTCGGCGGTTTCACGATTCCCGGACTCGTGGATCTCTTCCCCCACCTGTCCGACGCCGCAATCGGCGTGGCCGCCGCGGTGCTGCTGTTCATCGTCCCAGGCACGACCCGCGACGGGCAGCGACGGCCCCTGCTCACCTGGGCGGAGGCGCGCACGATTCCGTGGGACGTTCTCCTGTTCTTCGGCGCCGGCCTCACCCTCGCCAATGCGATCGAGACCCACGGCATCACGACCTGGATGGGCACCTGGCTCCAGGGGCTCCGGGGTCTCCCGCCGGTGGTGATCTACCTCGGCCTCGCGGTCACCGTGCTCGTGCTGAGCGAGCTGGCCTCCAACCTGGCCGTCGCCGCGATGATGATGCCCATCGCCGCCGCGCTCGCCCAATCGGTGGGGCAGCCCCCGGTACTGTTGATGCTGGTCGCGGGATTCGCCTCGTCGACCGGGTTCATGCTCCCGGTGGCGACGCCTCCCAATGCGATCGTGTTCGGCTCCGGAATGATCTCGGTCCGACAGATGGCGCGGGCGGGAATCCTGGTCGACATCGCCGGGATCCTGATCATCGTGGCGGTGATTGCCCTGCTGGCTCCCCTGGTGTTCGGACCCTAGCGTCCGGAGGTCATCCATGGAGGTTCGCCGCGCGTCGCTCGACGATCTGCCGCACCTTGTTCTGCTCTACGACGGGTACCGGCAGTTCTATCGCCAGCCATCCGATCCAGGCCTCGCCGAACGGTTTCTGCGCGACCGGCTCACCCGCGGGGATTCGGTGATTTTTCTCGCCGAAGGTGACTCCGGACCCCTCGGCTTTACCCAGCTCTATCCGATCTTCTCGTCGATCAGCGCCGGTCCCGCCTGGATTCTCAACGATCTCTTCGTCGCCCCCGGCGCCAGGAAGGGCGGCGTGGCGCGCGCACTCCTCGAGCGGGCCCGCGCCCACGGACTCTTTACCGGCGCGCGATGGCTTTCCCTCTCGACCGAGCAGACCAACGTGACGGCGCAGCGCTTGTACGAAACGCTGGGATGGGTGCGCGACACCGAGTACTATCACTACGAGCTGCCGCTCTCACCATGAGATTCGCCCAATGCGCCTGACCATCATCTCTATCCTCCTGCTTCTCCCTGGCACCGGCCTCGCCCAGCAGCGCGCCCGCGCCCTCGGCATCACGCCTGGTGCGCTCCCTCCCGGCCCGCGCAACGCGATCACCGATGTCCCCGGGGTGCGGGTCGGTCATGCCACGCTGCGCCTCGGAGACTCGGTGCGCACCGGCGTTACCGCCATCCTCCCGCACGGCGGGAATCTCTATCTCGACCGGGTACCCGCGGCGATTCACGTGGGCAATGGGTTCGGAAAGCTGGCGGGATCGACGCAGGTCAACGAGCTGGGCGAGCTCGAGTCGCCCATTATCCTCACCTGCACCCTTTGTGTCTGGAAGGCCGCCGATGCCCTGGTGGCCTGGATGCTGGAGCAGCCCGGCATGGACGCGGTGCGCTCGATCAATCCGGTCGTAGGGGAAACCAACGACGGATTCCTCAGCGCGATCCGGTCTCGCCCGGTCGGCGCGGAGCAGGTCCGGGCCGCCCTCACCGCGGCGGACACCGGTGCGGTAGCCGAAGGAAGTGTCGGCGCCGGCGCCGGAACGGTGGCGTTCGGTTGGAAGGGTGGAATCGGAACCGCCTCACGGGTGGCGGGATCGAGCCAGTGGACCGTCGGGGTGCTGGTGCAGGCCAACTTCGGGGGGGATCTGCTCGTCATGGGAGTTCCCGTCGGCCGGCAGCTCGGGAGGACCGGCACCGGACGAACGGCCCCGCCCCGGCAGGACGACGGATCCGTCATCATCGTCGTCGCAACCGACGCAGCGCTCTCCGACCGGAACCTGCGCCGTCTCGCGAGCCGCGCGATGATGGGCCTCGGCCGCACTGGCTCCTCCGCCGGCAACGGCTCCGGCGATTACATCATCGCCTTCTCCACCAATGCGTCGGTGCGGCGCGATTCCCGGGCGCGGGAGCTCACTCCGCGCGAGCTCGCGAACAGCGAAGTGAGTTCACTCTTCCAGGCGGCGGTCGAGGCAACCGAAGAGGCGATCTACAACGCGCTCTTCATGGCAACGACGGTGGAGGGAAACGGCAATCGCGCGGAAGCAATTCCGATTGAGGAGGTCAAGCGAATCCTGGCCAGACCTCCCAGATAAGTCGCCTACGGCTTGAGCCAGAGCACGTGCGTCGTCTCCCGCTCGACCGCGGGACGGGAATACACCAGCGGGAAATACTTTCCATCCGCCCAGAGCGGCAACAGGTTGCCGTAGAACTCGCTTCCCGGCTGCCCTGACTGTCCCGGAACGCTTGTGGCCGTGGAGTTGTCGAAGTCCGCAAAATCCACCACGATCCGGTACGACGCGCCGCCGGTCTGCCGGAGATTTCCTCCTCCCGTCGCATTCACCGTCGTCCCGTCCCCACCGCGCGCAACCGAGGGGAGATCAAAGGCCGCCGCGAGCGGATGCCGGAAGCTGGCGCGGTGCACCGCGCCCCAGCTCCAGGTGCCGGGACTCCCGCCGGGAGATTTGCCCAGCTCCGCAACCGCATCGACAAACGCCGCCACCGCGAGCGAATCCCTGACCGCAGCCGGCCGCGGACCGAGCGTCGAGTCGGGCCGGGTCACCAGGCGGACGAGGTTCTTGGTTCCGAGCGAGACACCGGGCGCGGCAGCGGCCTTACCCAGCCAGCGCCCCAACAGCATCGGACGGAGACTTCTGACCCATGCCGAGTAAATGAGCGGAGCCGCCTGCTCCGGTCGCATCACGAAATCCCAGGCGCCAAGGAGGCGGGCCGCCGAATCCGCGGCAGGCGCACGCACAACGCCGGGATGCCGGCCGAGCGCCGCGAGCAGCACCGGAACCATCGCCTGGGCCGGCAGCGAGAGCTCGTCATGTTGCAGGCGCTCAAAATCGGCGCGGGTAAACCCGGACGAATCGCGCAACACTCGGGCGATACGGTCGAAGCGGTAGGGGTCAGCCCAGTCATAGTTCAGCGGCTTGGTGTAGCCACGGGGCAGGATGTTGTGGTTGGCGGTGGCGATGAACCCCGACGCGGGATTGAACGCCGACGGAAGCTCGGCGCTGGGGAGAAACCCCCGCCATTCGTATTTCCCGTCGCCCGGTACGGGGAGCAGCCCGCTCCAGCTCCGGATCGGCATGAGGCCGGCGGCGACCCAGCCGATGTTTCCCTCGACATCCGCATAGATCAGATTCTCGGTCGGCAGCTTCCATCGTGTGGCGGCCTCCCGGAACTCCCCCCAGTCGCGCGCGCGGTTGAGTGAGAGCTGCGCCAGGTATCCCGCCGTGCCGGGCTCGCTCCCGACAAAGCGAAGGGCAAAGGCACGCCCCCGGGCGGAGTCGCCACTCACGATCGGCCCATGATGGGAGAACTCGAGCCGCACCACCCGTGGCGTCTCTCCCTTCACGCGGATCGTGTCCTGCACCGTCTTGAGCGGTACCCACCTCGCGTCGTGCCAGGTGCACCGCGGCGCGGTGCCCTCGCGCGCGGCACGCGACCGGCGGAATCCGGGGCAGACGGCCATCCGCTCGACGTATACGTCCTGCTGGTCCATGCCGACGATCGTAAATCCGAACCCGATTCGCCCGTTGTGACCGCCGGCGACCCCCGGCACACCCGGTTCTCCCGCGCCGATCACATTCCAGCCGGGACCGACCAGGTGTGTGAGATAGCGCAATGAGGGCAGGGACACGGATCGGTGCGGATCGTTGGCCAGAAGCGGTTTGCCGCTCGCGGTGCGGGCGCCGCTCACCACCCAGTTGTTCGAACCGTCCAGCCGCTCGAATGGAATGGTCGCATCGGCCGCGGCAGCGCCGAGTGATCCGGTGCCGATTCCCCTGAGATCCAGGCCGGGCACGGGATCGAGCGCGCGCGGAGGATCGGTGGGGAGGAGTGCTTCCACCCGGGACCGACCCAGCGCCGTGAGCAGCGCGGAGCGACGGACTTCCTCCAGCGCATTGTCGGTCATCGCCAGCGCACCGAGACGCTGCAGCGGCACTGTCACGTCCCACGGTTCCGGAAGAAAGCCGAGCAGGGTGAATTCGATCGGCGGATTGCTGCGCGCCTCCCGAATCCGCGCATTCACACCTTGCACGAACGCTTCGATGATCTGCCGGGCGTCAGGAGCGTAGCTCGCCCATTCGAGCTCGCGATCGCCCCGGTACATCAGGAGCCGGGCGATGCGGTCCCGTTCGACGAACGAGGGCCCCAGCACTTCGGCGAGCCGTCCCTCGCCTGCGCGGCGCCACATCTCCATTTGCCAGAGGCGGTCCTGTGCGACGACATATCCCTGCGCGAAGAAGAGATCATGCGTCGTGCGGGCGTAGATGTGCGGAACGCCCCAGCGATCCCGGCGGACCTCGACCGCGCTGTCGAGCCCCGCCACCACGATCTCCCCATCGAGCCTGGGCAGCCGCGTGCGGGCCGAATCGAGCAGAGGTTGCTGGGCGAGAAGAACCGGGGGAACGGGAACAAGTGCAAAAATCAGCAGGCCGAGAGAGATAAACAGCCGCATCGGAGCTCCGGGTGTAGACGAGGAGTATGGAAGAAGGCTAATCTCCGTAGCACGCCGCCCGCCACCGGAGGCAGGAAATGCGTCATCCGCCGTCCATCGCCATGCTGGCTCTCTCGCTCCTGGTACTCGGATGCGAGGGCCGGCTGATCGATCGGGATCTTCCCACGACCCCGAGCTCGCCGCCCCCATCTCCCCCGTCGCTCGCGTTCCGGGTCGGCGATATCAGCGCCGACGTGATCGCCGACATCGCGGTGGACCCGGTGGGGAATGTCTACCTCACCGGCACCTTCACCGGCAGCGTGGATTTCGATCCTGGCGCCGGCGTCGGCTCTCTCACCAGCCTGGGCTCGAACGACGTGTTCGTCGCGAAGTACTCGTCGGCTGGCACCTTCATCTCGGTCTCGCGCATCGGAGGGACCGGCGCGGAGCGGGTGACCGGCCTCGCGAGCGATCCGGCGGGAAATCTCTACCTCGGCGGCGCGTTCGAAGGGTCAACCGATTTCGATCCCGGCCCGGGATCCCAGATCCTGACGAGTCAGGGCGGCGAAGATGGATTCGTGGTCAAGCTCTCTGCACTCGGAGAGCTTCTCTGGAACCGCCGCATCGGAGGCCCGAATGCCGATCAGGTCAGCGGCGTGGGAGTGGATGCCCTGGGCCGGACCTATGCCGCGGGCAACTTCAGCGGAAGCGCCAATACCCTTCCCGCCGCCGGTCCGACGCTCGTGAGCAACGGCACCGCGCAGGACGCCTTCGTCATGGGGCTCGACGCGGCAGGCGCGATCAGCTTCGCGTTCCCCCTGGGCGGCCCGCAGGCCGATGTGGCCAACGCCATCGCCGTGACGACGGGCGGAACGGTCGTCATCGGCGGCACCTTCCGGGGCAGCGCGAGTTTCCTCTCCGGAAGCACCGCGACGCAGCTCACCTCACTGGGAGGGGGAGACGCGTTCCTCGCCGCCTACTCCAGCGCCGGGGTGCTCCAGTGGGCGCGCTCGCTCGGCGGTCCGGGAGAGGAGGAGATCCGCGCCGGAGGGCTCGCTCCAGACAACGAGGGCGGTGTGGTGGCCACCGGGACCTTCACCGGCACCACCGACTTCGATGGCGGCGCGACGGTTGCGAGCCGAACCAGCCTCGGCTCCACCGACTGGTTCGCCGTGCGCTACGACGGGGCCGGCGGGTTTCTCTCGGCGTTCGCGGTCGGTGCGGTGGCGGCAGACCTGGCGCCCCGTCCCGCTGTCGATCCCGATGGTACGGTCCTCGTGACCGGCGCTTTCAGCGGGGCGGTGGATTTCGATCCAGGGAGCGGCTCACGGGTGATCGCGAGCCTTGGGAGCGGGGGCGCGACCGATGTCTTCACCGCGAAGTACACCACCGGCGGAGGACTCGTGTGGCTGAGCCGGTTCGGGGAGGGCACCAGCGTGGGTGAGCGGCAAAATCGTGGCACCGGCATCGTCCCGTTTCCGGCGGGCGGGGTGCTGGTCTCGGGTCAGTTCTTCGGATCACCCGACTTCGATCCCGGAACGAACGTCTTCCGGCTCACCAGCCTCGGGAGCGCGGATGTGTTCGTGGTCCTGCTCACCTCGTCGGGAGCGCTGACCCTCACTCCCTGAAGACTCGGCTCCCCGAGCCCTGTCGGAGGATGCGGGCTCGGAACGAAGTGGACTTCGAGTCGCGAAATCTCCCCTGTGCGTCGTCGTGGTCGGCGCGCCAGCGGTGGCGCAGGTAGGCAAAGCGCTCCCCGGTCACGTCCCACCGTCACCGCGCGCTGAATCGATCGAGAAACTCCCGCTCCCCAACCGTCAGGCTGCCGATCCCCGCGGCGCTGATCTTGTCGAGGATGCGGTCCAGCTCGTCCCGGTTCACCTCGTGCAGCCCGTCGCGTTTGATCCGGCGCCATTTATCGAGCGACCCGGACGCCGACTCGATCTTGCGCGTGCTCGGCACCGCCTGCTTCCGGAATTTCACCGCGCCGCCTCCGCGCTGCATCACCTTGAGGAACAGATAGCCGCCGACGAAGCCGCCCAAGTGGGCAAAGTGCGCGATGCCGCCGGCGCCCCCGCCGAATCCGCCCCAGAGGGCGAGCCCCGTCATCAGCAGCACCATTACGCGCGCCTCGATCGGCACGATTCCCCAGATCAGCATCTGGTCTCGCGGCCAGAACATGGCGTACGCCAGCAGCACCCCGAACACCGCCCCCGACGCACCGATGATCGGCGCGTAGGGAGTGAAGGGAATCGAGAGCAACGCGCCCATCACCCCGGCTGAGAAGTACAGGCCGAGGAACGACCGCCCGCCGAGCCGCGCCTCGACCCGGGGCCCGAAGAAAAAGAGCGAGAGCATGTTGAAGAAGATGTGACCCAGACTGCCATGGAGAAACATGTAGGTCACGAACGACCAGGGCCGGACCAAGCCGAGCGCGGGCACCAGCACGAAGAGCTCGGTCACCACGGGCGCGGTCTGCTGCATGAAAAAAACGGCGACGTTGGCGATGATGAGCCGGAGAACCCAGGGTGTCACGCGACGCCGTCCCCTGCCCGCCGTGCGCTGGGATACGACACAATGTGCTCCCACTCCGAGGCGTCGGAGCGGGCCACCACGGCCACCACCGGCTCGGTCTCGCTCAGATTATAGACCTCGTGCGGCACGCCTGGCTCGATGAAGATGAAATCTCCAGCTCCGTTATCGATCTGCTGTCGCAGCCCCTCCCCGTAGAGGTGGCGCACCCGCCCCTCCAGGATATACAGCATCACTTCGAAGTCCACGTGAATGTGCGCGTAGGCGACGGCGCCGGGCGGAATCGTTGCCACGTTCATCGATAGCGCGCGCGACCCCGCGTTGGCCCCCGACAACCCGCCCTTGTACCGGATGCCGTTCCAACTGCGGGAGACGCCGCTTCCCCGCAGCGTCGCGATGCCGCCGAGACGCTCGGCGTCGGGAATCGAATCGTCTGCACTCATGGGATCACCGCGGTCGCCGCGGCGCGCGAAGATCCACGGCGCCGGAGACCAGGATGTCGCGGTAGGTGACGGAATCCCCCCGCGCGCTCGTCATGAGGAACGCGGAAAGGGGCTGGAGGATCTGAGCGCTGAGATGCCCCGGCAGCGGCTGGGGCCACTCCTCGCCGAAACCCCCGCCCATCATCATCCCGCCCCGGCCGAAGTAGCTGCGCATGATGACGCTTCCCGGCGCCGCCGGCAGATTTCGTACGTTGTCCGCGTAGCGCCCGAAGTTCCCCTGGCGGAAGAGATACATCTCGACGTTGGAGACGTACATCGCCGAGACATTCCGGCGGGTCTCCTTGAGATACGCGGCGATCGCCTGCATGGCGGCGGGGCCGGAGAGATCACCAACCACGGGAACCACCTTGCCGCTTCGCTCCAGCTCCCGAACCACCCGGAACCGTTTTTCGGTCGAGAGATAGCTGACCTGGCGGCCATCGAGATCGGTCGAGAGATAGAGCTGGCGCTCAGAGGGATATCCGGGACGGGCGGCCCGCCCCAGGCTCGCATAGCGCAACTCGAGACCGGCGGCGAAGAACTCGTTGTGAAAACGGCGCAGCGTCTGGCGGTCGAGCGGCGTGAGCGGGACACCGTACTGTTCCACCTGGCCCATCAGCCCGGTGTGATTGAGATCGTGAAGCGCGGAATCCCCCCGCGTGCGGTCGATGTACGCCAGGATCTGATCCAGCGGGCGATTGCTCCAGCGATCGAGATCGCGCGGCGCCGGGCGGCCATAGAGGAGGCAGAGATAGTCGAGACGGTTCCGCGCGGCGGTGAATATCGCGCGAAACAGCAGGTGCAGCAGCATGTTGTCGCGGCGGATGTCGATCAGGATCGCGATGTCGGGCTTGATCTCCGCCAGGTAGGAAAAATTCTGCTCCGGTCCGACGCCGAGATACGCGCCGCCCTGCACCTTGAGGGTCTTGAGCGCCGGGATCACGTGGAGATAGGAGGTCTCGTTCGATACCAGGTTGTCGCTGTCGAAGAATCCGCCGTTTTCCGAGAGCCGGGCGACGAGGCGGCTGAATTCCGTGTCCTGGCGCGCCAGCGCCGCGGGCGCCGTGACCGCGAGCAGCTGAAGACTCAGAAAGAGGGAGCGCATTCGCGGCCTCAGAGAATCGTCACGATCCAGTCGCCCATCAGGTAACCAACCACCGCGACCCCCAGGCCGACGAGAAACATGTCGAGGCCGCTGCGGAAGACGCTGCGGCCGGTAAAGAAGCTGCGCGCGGCGCCGACGCCGAAGTGCGAGAGCATCGCGACCGCGAACGACGCCCAGATTGCCCACGGCTTCGTGCTCACAAGGAGCGGAGCCACCGGGATGAAGGCGCCGAAGGCGGTCGCGACGCCGGTCACCCACCCTTCGCGCATCGGAGTGCTGGTCGCTTCACCGATCTTGAGCTCCTCGCGGACCTTTTCCTCGAGCGCGCGCTCGGGATCGGCCATCACCGCCGTCGCCAGCTCACCGGCCTGTCCCGCGGGGATCCCCTTGGCCTGGTAGATCAGCGAGAGCTCTTCCCGCTCGAGCTCCGGCATCAGCCGGATCTCCTCCCGCTCCATCGCGATTTCGTGCTCGAAGACCTCACGCTCGCTCTTGGCCGCGAGGTACCCCGACGAGCCCATTGAGAGCGCATCGGCCACCATCCCGGCGAGTCCCGCAACGACGACGGCGTGGCCCGTGCTGCCGAGCGCCGACTGAGCCCCGACCATCCCGGCGACCAGACCGAAGTTGGCGGTGAGCCCGTCGTTGAAGCCGTAGACGACGTTCCGCAGGAATCCGCCCGCCCCGGTCTTGTGCCACGGCTCGCGGTTCCCGCCCTTGATGAGTCCGGCGAGACGGTCGGCGTGCCCTTTCGACTCGATCGCCAGGGTGAGCGCCGTCGGACCTGCCGCGCCGTCCGGCTCCGAACGATAGAGCGCGAGGTAGCTCTTGACCTCCCGGCCCTCCTCCTCGAGGAGAAAGGGGAGGAGGAACCGGGGGCCGATCCGGCGTCCAAGCCACGCGGTGAAGCGCGCGCGCGTCGAGGGCTTCGGCTGCCCGATCTCGTGGCCGTGCTGGGCGAGAAGTCCGCGCCAGGCGACGACGTGGCGGTCCTCGACTTCCGCGAGCTGGGTGTAGATGGAAGCCTTGGTGGCGTCCGGTTCCGCACGGGCCAGCTCGCGGTAGAGAAACGCGGCGTCGGCCTCGTCGGCGAGATGGTGAAGCCAGGTGGGCGAAACCGGGTTCGGCATACCCCAAATGTAGCGAGCCAAGGGACTTATGGACCCCTGAGCCCTGAGCCCTGACCCCTGACCACTCGCTGGTGCGACTATCTTCGCTTCCCCTGCATCTTTACAGTCGTGCTGACCAGGATCCTCGCGATGGATGCCTACGGGCTGGCGAACGCCGATAGCGTGCTGCCCGGTGTGAAGGCTGGAGACCCGGCTGCCCAGGAGGCGCTGTATCGCGCCTTCGAGGGGCCGGTCTACAACCTGGCGCGCCGGATCTGCCGCACCACCGAGGATGCCGAAGACGTGCTGCAGGAGACGTTTTTCGAGGTGTTCAGAAGTATCGGGCGGTACCGGGGTGACGGCAGCCTCTGGGGGTGGGTCCGCACCATCGCGTCGAGCAAAGCGCTGATGCGCCTCAGGCGCAACAAGTACCGGGACACCGATGAGCTGCAGGACGACGTGACGCCGCTCCGCCGGGAAGACGCCGCGCTCCGCATGGATCTGGAGTCGGCACTGGAGCGGCTCTCTGAAACCGCCCGCGCGGTGGTCTGGCTGCACGACGTGGAGGGCTACACCCATGAGGAAATTGCGGGGATGATGGATCGCACAGTGAGTTTTTCGAAGTCGCAGCTGGCGCGGGCCCACAGCCGGCTCCGCCGCTGGCTGCAGGAGGAGGTGCCGGCATGACGCATTTGACGATGGAACAGCTGCTCACGCTGCGGGAGCCCGGGCTGGAGCCCGGTGTGCAGGAGTGGCGGGATCACGCCATGGCCTGCGAGCTCTGCCGCGCCGAGCTCGATCGGATGGACCAGCGCGTCGCGCGGCTGCGCGCGCTGCCGACGCTCGCCCCGGCTCGCAATCGCTTTGCCGAAATCCGGGCGCGGGCCGAAGCCGACCGGTGGCGGCGGCGCGCGGTGGTGTTCTCCCTGAGCGGCCTCGCGCTGGCCGCTACGGTCGCGCTTGCGGTGGTGCTCGGGCCCGGCGCGCCCGACGCACCGGTCCAGACGCTCTCCGAGCAGCAGGAGCTCGACGACATCATCGCGCGGTCCCAGTCGCTCGAGGGCGCGATCCAGGCATACAACCCCGAACAGCGGGTCACCGACGGCCGGACCGCCGTGGTGGCCGCATCGCTCGAGGATCGGCTGGCGCTGGTGGATCAGCAGCTTCAGCTGGTCGATATGATGGACCAGAGGGTGCGCCAGCAGGAGGCGCTCCGGCTCTGGCGGGAGCGCGTGGGTTTGCTGAACGCGCTGGTGGACGTGCATGCGACCCGCGCGCGCGCGGTCGGGTTCTGACCTATGAGGAGTGATTCCATGTCGTTTCGTCTGATGTCTCTCGCTGCCCTCTCCCTTGTGTCGGCCTTTCCGGCCGCTGCCCCGGCCCAGGAGCGGCAGCCCGTTACCCGCGCCAGAATCTATTTCGATGGCGACACCACCCTGATGCGGGACCGCATGCGCGCCATCACCCAGCGCAGGGCGCGTCTCGGTGTCGTCGTGGACATGCGCGCGAGCGACACCGACTCGATCGGCGCCACGCTGCAGACCGTCACCCCGGGGGGTCCGGCGGCCAAAGCCGGTCTCAAGACCGGCGATATCGTCACCCGCATCGACGGGAAGTCGCTGATCGCGACCGACAACACCAGGAGCGGCTCCGATGAATCGCTGCCTGGCGTCCGGCTGGTGGAATACGCCACCCAGCTCCAGCCTAACGACACCATCAGCGTCGAGTACCGGCGCAGCGGTTCGCGCCACACCGCCTCGCTGGTCACCGGTGATGAGCTCATCAGGATGGAAGTCTTTCCCGACGGCGGCGACTTCAACTTCAAGGTGCCCGGTGGGATCACGATGGAACGGACTCCGTTTCGCGGCATGATCCGCGGCGAGCAGCTCCCCGGCGGCGCCATGTCCTACTCCCTCGCCTTCGGAGGGGGGCCCCTTGCCGATCTCGAGCTCGCGCCGCTCAATGCCGACCTCGGCCAGTACTTCGCTACCACCGAAGGCGTGCTGGTGATCAACGTCCCGAAGGAGTCCACCCTGGGGCTCAAGGGGGGCGACGTCATCCTGGGCATCGATGGCCGCAAGGCGACGGGCCCCGGCAGCCTGCTGCGCATTCTCCGCAGCTATGACCCCGGGGACAGCTTCAAGCTCGACATCATGCGGAACAAGACCCGGACCACCATCACCGGAAAACTGGCAACAAAAAACAGGGAGTAGGCAGGAGGCAGGAGGCAGGAGGCAGGAGGCAGGAGGGAAAAGCTTACCCACCTGCCTCCTCCCACTTCGCTTTTCGCTATTCTTCTCCCCACCGTCCAATCGGAGTTCCATGTCCCGACGCGCCTACAGTCGATGCGCGCTGGCGCTGGTCCTGGCAGGCATCCCGCTCCCGCCTGCGCTCGAGGCGCAGCGGCTCCCGCCGTATTCCTCGATGAATCCGATGGTGCAGCGGCGGAGCGGGCTCGCGACGATTCCCTGGGTCGAGGAGGGGACACGATGGCGGGTGAGCTGGCTCACCGATTACGCCAGCACCATCGAGTACACCGACCTCCCGGCGATCCAGTATCTCCAGGACGCGGAGCTAGTGCGTTTGGAGCTGACCGCGGCGCGAACGGTCGGGAGTCGGGGGTTCGTGCTGGTCTCGGGAAGCCTGCAGGGCGCCTACGATGGATTCCTCGACGGGTTGCTCAATTGGTACCACGATTTCACCGGTCTCCAGGTCGCGGCGCGGAAGCTCCGCCCGAAGAACGAGTTCGCCTACAAGGTCGCATTCGCCGGCGGGCAGTCGGCTGAGTATTCGCCGTCGTCGGGGTTTCTGGGCGACGTGCGGATCGGGGCGGGCCTCAGGCACTCGAAGCACTGGATGACCGCGTTCTCCGTCACCCTCCCGACCAGCACCGGCCCCAAAGGCTTTCGGAAAGGTGTACCGTCGTTCAATGCGACGACGACGCTGCGGAGTAATTTTGCGGAACGGTTCACTTACGAAGGCACGCTGAGCGCCGGTTACACGGGGGCGCACGGGGACTTCAAGGACCTGCAGCATACTACATTCCTGATGGTGACCCAGGGCCTGCGGGGGAGGGTTACCGGCCCGCTCCATCTCTACGCCAACCTCATCTACCACTCGGCGCTCTATCGCGACACCGGAGCGAAGGCCCTCGACGCCCGAGAGCTCACCATCGACACCGGCGGATTCCTGAGGTTCAAGCGCGGCCCCGAGTGGATCCTTGGACTGACCGAGGATCTCGAGCCGAGCGGCCCGGCGATCGACGTGGCCTTCAGGTTTGGGGCGCGCTGGTAAAGAGAAACTGCGCCATCTGGTCCAGTAGGTATTGTTTCGCCTTCGGCTCGCGAAGATTGAGGGCGTAGTGGTTGATCAGCTGCTGCTGGTACTTGAGCCACTCGGCCCAGCAAACCGCGCAGATCTCCTGGAAGACCCGCTTGCCTAGGTCGTTCGGGAAGGGAGCGAAGGCTTGGGCTTCGCGGGCAAGCCGGCAGCGGGTGCAGGTGGTTTGCGGCATGCCGGAAAATAACGGATGTCACCCTGAGCGAAGCGAAGGGGCCGGTCCCTCCGCGGGCTCGGGGCGGACTGGCCTCCGGGGGCGCTCGAGTTCGCGGTACTCACTAGCGCCCCAGTCGTCAGCCCGCTCCCTGCGCCCGCTGGAGGTCGCGCCGACCATCGCGTGGGTCACCCGGGTGATGAGTGGGGCTCGCCATAGGGGACGTCGGGCCGTGAGGGCTCCGCGTGAAGTGATGAGGTGTGTTGGCCCGCAGGCCCCGTGGGCGAGTCCCACTCGAGCCCGGGGGTGAGACGGCAGTTCGTGTTCACCGCGCACGTTCACGCAGTTACCGGACGTCCCCCCGCTGCAGCGCCTTGACGCCGCTCCGCGTCCCCAGCCCCGCCCCGAGCCCGACCACCGCCGCCGTCACCCCGGTGATCACGATCTTGACCAGCGGAAGCATCGTCAGCGGCATGACCAGGATTGCCGCACCCACCGCGGCAAGGACCGGAGCCGCCGGAGAGCGGATCGCGTCCACGAACCGCAGGCGCCGGCGCACGAAGCCGCGCGCAAAACCGAAGGCCAGAACGCCGCTCCCAACCGTCACAGTCAGGGCCAGTATCGCAATGATGGTGTTGATCATAGAGCCTCCAAGGCCAAGGAATCGTGTTTCACTACGAAACATAGCCCCAACAGGTTTCACCGCGAGGCTGTCACCACCGGAGAGCGCAGCTCGCCCAGACAAAGCCCGATCCGAATGCCGTGAGCACCACCAGATTCCCCGGCAAAAGCCGCCCGGCCCGGACGCACTCGTCGAGGGCGATCGGAATCGTCGCCGCGGTGGTATTTCCGTAGCGCTGGATGTTGTTGTAGGTCTGATCGTCCCGGAGCCCGAGCGTCTTCTGGATTGCCTCGGAGATCCTGAGGTTGGCCTGGTGCGCGATGAGCAGGGTGATGTCCTCCACCCCCGACCCGACTTTCGCCAACACGGTGCGCACCGATTCCGGCATCCGGATCACGGCGTGACGGAAGACCTCTTTGCCGTCCATCGACAGCCAGCACTTTCCGTCGGCGATCTCGTTCGGCCAGTCCTCCAGACGCACCATCGCGCTCGGACCCTCCACCCAGAGTTTTTCCGCGTTGTCGCCCTGACTGTGCAGATCGAAGGCGGCAAAGCCCCGCCCTGCCTCCTCGGTCGCCCCGAGCAGGACGGCTCCCGCGCCGTCGGCAAAGATCACCGCCGTATTGCGGCCCTCCGTCGAGAGCTCCATGCGGGTCGACTGGATTTCCTGGCCCACCACGAGGACCCGGCGGAAGGCGCCGGTCTGGATATAGGCGTCGGCGACGGACAGCGCGTACACGAATCCGGCGCACTGCATCCGGATGTCGATCGCGGGAATGGTCGCGGTGAGCCCGAGGGCGCGCTGGAGGAACACCCCATTACCGGGAGCAAAATGGTCTGGAGTGGAAGTGGCGTAGACGATCGCGTCGACACTGCCCGGCTCAAGCCCGGCCATCTCCAGCGCCTGAAGCGAGGCGTCCCGGCCGAAGCTCACGCCCGACTCCCCCGGAACGATCCAGTGCCGCTGCTGGATCCCGGTGCGGGCCCGGATCCATTCGTCCGAGGTATCCATGTAGCGCGACAGGTCGTCATTGGTGACGACCTGTGCGGGAACAGCGCGTCCGGTGCCGAGGATGACGCTGCGAGGCATACGGGAAGCTAACGGCTAACCGCTAACAGCCGTTAGCCGTTAGCTCTTACTCATACCGCAACGCGTCAATGGTATTCAACCGCGCCGCCCGCCGCGCCGGCCAGAGGCCGAAGAAAAGCCCGACCAGTGCGCTGAACAGGAACGCCACGCCGACCGCCGCCGGCGAAATGAAGGTATTCCAGCCGAGGAATTGCGACATCGCCTTGGCGCCGGCCGCCCCCACCATGACTCCAAGCAAGCCGCCCATCATGCACAGCACCAGCGCTTCGATCAGGAACTGGAGCATGACGTTGATCTTGGTCGCGCCCAGCGCCTTGCGAATGCCGATCTCACGGGTCCGCTCGGTGACGGAGACCAGCATGATGTTCATGATGCCGATCCCGCCCACGACGAGCGAGACCGCCGCGATGCTGCCCAGCAGCATCTTGAAGGTCTCGGTGGTCTGCTGCTGGGTGGCCAGAATGTCCTGCTGGTTCCGGATCTGGAAATCGTTGTCGCCGCCCGGGCGGATCTTGTGCTCCCGGCGCATCACCCGCTCGATGTCCACCATCCCCTGGTCCAGCGGCACCCCGTCCTTCACCTGCACCGCGATGGAGCGGAGCCGGTCGGTGCCGAACATCCGGAACCGCGCCGTGCCCAGCGGGATGAGGATCTGCTCGTCGGGGTTCTGGAAGGAGCCCGCGGCGCCCTTCTCGCTCAGGATGCCGATGACCTCGAAGGGCTGGCCCCGGATCTGGATGTTCGTGTTGATGAGCGACACGGGATGCACTCCGAGCATCGCCGGAATCGCCGAGCCGAGGACCGCGTACCGTTGCCGGGCCCCGTCATCGCCCGGGGTGAACATCCGTCCGTGCGTGATGGTGTAGTTCCTCACCTCGGGAAAATTCGAGGTGGTCCCCAGAATGTTGATGTTGAAATTCTGGTTGCCGTACTTGACCTGGAGCGACCGGTTGAGCTCCGGCTGCACCGCCGACAACAGCTGGGCATCCCGGCTGAGCGCGGTGGCGTCGTCCACGGTGAGGCTCACCCGGGTATCACTGGCGCGTCCTCCCATGAACGACTGCCCGGGATAGACGGTGAGCAGATTGGCGCCCATGGCCTTGATCCGCTCCTCGATGGCCCGCTGGGCCCCGGTGCCGAGCGCCACCACCGCGATGACCGCGCCCACCCCGATGATGATGCCGAGCATGGTGAGCCCGGCGCGCAGCTTGTTGGCCCGGATGCTGGCAAACGCGACCCGGATGGTTTCGCCGATCATCATGGCGGCTACCTCCCTCCCGGCGGACGGCCCCCGCCCGCCGGCGGGGCGCCCGTGGTGCCGGTCGTGCCCGTGGTGCCGGTCGTCCCGGAGCGGGTCGTCTGTTGGCTCATCCCCGGTACTCCGCCTCCGCCGGTCATCCGGTTCACCCGGTCCCGTGCTTCGGTCTGCTGCTGCATCAGGCTGGCGCTCGGCAGCACCAGCACCGAATCCTGGGCGGTGAGCCCGCTCACCACCTCGCTGTAATCGAGGTCGGTCAGGCCGGTGCGGATGTACACCGGCACCGGTTCGCCGTCGCGGCGGACGAAGACGATGTAGTTGCCGCCGAACTGGAAGTCAGCTCCTCCGCTTCCACCCGCGCGGCGGCCGTCCATGCCGCCCCCGCCGAAGCCTCGACCACCGCCCCCGGCGCGGAACGCCTGCATGACCTTCTGGAGCGTCGCGCTCTCTGCTTCGCTGAGCTGCCCGCCGCCGAACCGCTTCTGCATGAGGCTCCGCGCCTCCGCCTCGGTGACCCCCTCGGGCAGCGGGACCTGGCGGCCGTCGGGCGTGGTCATCGTGTTGCCGGCCGGCCGCTTCGCGATGGTGTCGACCTTGACCGTATCGGTGCGGGGCGTCCGCGCCGCGAGGGTCGTCCGCATGGAATCGCGGTTTATCTCCGCCTCGGCGAGCAGCGTCTTGAGGCGCTCGGCGTCGATCCCGAGCACCGTGGCCGCGCTGGCCACGTCGCGCGGGGTGCGGAGCGACGCGTTCGGCACCGCGAGCACGCTGTCGCGCTGCCCGATGTGCACCTCGACGTCGGCGTTCATGCCGGGCTTGAGCAGCCCGTTCCGGTTCTCGATCCGGACCTGCACCGCGAACATGGTGACGTTCTGTACCGTCTCGGCGAGCGGCTCGATCTTGAGCACCGTGCCCTCGAACGGCTGGTTCGGATAGGAGCCGACCGTCACGGTCGCGCGGAGCCCCGGCCGGATCTTCCCGATGTCGGTCTCGTCCACCAGGGTCCGCACCTGCACCAGGTTGAGATCGGCCATCTTGAGCAGCACGGTGCCGCCGCCGACGTCGCTGGTGGGCGAGGAGATGACCTGGCCGCGCTCGACCGACTTCGAGATGATCGTCCCGGTGATGGGGGCGAGCACGTCGGTGTCTTCCATGGCGATCCTGGCATTGTCGTTCGCCACCTGGGCGCCGACCACCGCCGCGCGCGCATTGGCCACCGCCAGCACTGCCGTCTCATGTTCCTCGGTCGAGATCGACTGGGTTTTGAAGAGCTCGTCGGAGCGCTTCCGCTGCGATTCGGCGTTCTCGAACCGCGCCTTGGCCACGTCGAGGTCGGCCTGGGTCTGGTTGAGCCGGTTCCGCGGGGTGCGACGGTCAATCCGGACCAGCAGCGTGCTGCGCTGGACGGTCTGGCCGGTCTCGACCTTCATATCGAGGATTTCGCCCGAGGCCTTCGACTTCACTTCGACGACGGTGTCGGGCTGCACCGTCCCGGACGCGCGGGCCGAGACAATGATGGAGCGCTTCTCCACCGGGACGGCCTGGAATACCACCGCCTTCGGCTTCTCCTTGCAGGCAGCCGCGAGGAGGAGGACCGCGAACGGGGCGAGTGAACGGATGCGCATCATGACCTTCCGGGTGTTGGACCGTCGCTCTCGATCATGCCGTCCTTCAAGTGCACCTGGCGGCGAGCATGTTGGGCGATGTCGTGTTCGTGAGTGACGAGAATGATGGTCTGGCCGTCGGCGTAGAGCTGCTCGAACAGCGAGAGAATTTCTTCGCTGGTCTTGGAATCGAGGTTGCCGGTGGGTTCGTCGGCGAGGATGATGCTGGGATTGTTCACCAGCGCACGCGCGATGGCGACGCGCTGCCGCTGGCCGCCCGAGAGCTCGTTGGGGCGATGGGACATCCGGTCCTTGAGTCCGACGCGGTCGAGCGCTTCCTCCGCCGCCTTCCGGCGCTCCTTCGAGGAGAATCCGGCGTAGATCATTGGCAGCTCGACGTTCTGCAGCGCCGAGGCCCGCGGCAGCAGGTTGAAGGTCTGGAAGACGAAACCGATCTCGCGGTTGCGGATCCGCGCGAGTTCATCGTCACCCAGCTCCGAGACCCGGTGGCCGTTGAGCCAGTATTCCCCTTCCGACGGCGAATCGAGGCAGCCGATCAGGTTCATCAGGGTGGACTTGCCCGACCCCGACGGCCCCATGATCGCCACGAACTCGTTGCGCCGGATGGTGAAGTCGACCCCGCGGAGGGCGCGAACCGTTTCGCTCCCCATTACGTACTCGCGTTTCATGTTGCGGACGACGATCATGGCATCACGCGGAACGTCCGCGGGAAGCATGGCCATCCGCTCGGCGGTGCTGGAGACAGCGGTCACAGCGTCCTCCCGATGAGGGCCGAGATCGACGCCCGGGCGCGCACGTAGTCGAACCGCGCGGTCACGGCGTCCACTTCGGCCTGATTGAGCGCTTCCTGCGAGGTCAGGATGTCCACGATGGTGGCCGCCCCGAGGCGATAGCGCTCCTGCTGAATCCGGAGGTCCTCCTCGGCCGCGAGGACACTGGTCTGGGTAATCGTGATCGTGAGCCGTGCCGCCTCCAGCGCGGCAATGGCAGCGCTGAGGCTGGCGAGCACCGAGCGGCGCGAGTCCGCCGCCTGCGCTTCGGCGTTCTCCAGTGCGGTTAGCGAATTCACGATGCCCTGCTCGCGCTGAAACCGGTTGAAGATCGGCCAGTTGAGGCCCAGGCTGATCGACCGCGACTGCAGAAAGGTGTAGCTGTTCCGCGAGCTGCCGTTGAGCGAGGTGGAGCCCGAGAGGTTGAGCGTCGGATAGTAGCCCGCCCGCGACACCTGGATTGCTGCGCGCGCGGCCACCGCCGACGCTTCCGCCGCCTTGACCGAGGGAGAGTTGGCGACCGCCTCCTGGCGGAGCGCGGCGCTGTCGAGGACCGGCAGCATGGCGTAGAGCGTCGAATCATCCACCGCGCCGACCGGGCCGTCCGCGCCGACGAGGCGTCCGAGATTGGCCTCGGCGGTGGCGAGCGCGCTGCGCTGGTTGATCAACTGAAGCTGGGCGTTGCCGAGCGTCACCACCGAGCGCAGCGAATCGGGGCGAATGCCCCGTCCCGCGTGCAGCTTGGCCACCGACACCTTGAGCTGCTCCTCGGCGCGGCGCACACTGGACTCCCGGACCGTGAGCAGCTGTTCCGCGGCGAGTACGTCGAAGAACTGGTTCGTCGTGGTGAGCTGCTGCTGAAACCGGGCGTTCGACAGGCTGGCATCGGCGGCATCGCGGTTGGCGCTGGCCGCCTTTTTTTCGCCGGTGCGCCGGAATCCCGCGAAGAGATCGACGTTGGTGCTCAGGGTGGCGCCGGCGCTCCCGGTCGAGGTCCCGCTGGTGGTGAACTGCCCGGTGCTGGGGTCGAGCTGCTGCCCTTCAGAAAACTGGCTGGCGCGCGAGCCGCTCAAGGTGAGACTGGGAAGAAAAGCGCCGGAGGCCGAGCGCTGGCGCGCCTGGGCGTTCCGCACCGTGCCGCCCGCAGATATGACGCTCGGCTGGACCAGATTGGCCCGCTGGATCGCCTCCCCCAGGGTGATCTTGGGGGCCTGGGCCCCGACCGGTACCGCACCCACGAGCACGCTCAAGGAGAGAAGCAGGGCGCTGCGATTACCGACGACCATTCCGGCTCCGATCTCCCTCCGCGCGGCGGAGACTGTCCTGACGCTGCAGCGTGGTGTACTTGGCCTGCTGCTCAGGGCTGAGCAGGGTATTGATCTGGTTGCGAATCGCCTGCCGCTCGGACTTGAATTGCGGCCGGATCGACTCCCAGAGCGAGTCCATGGCCGGTTGGTGCCGGTCGAGCACTGCCCGCACACTGTCCTTCTGGGCGTCGCTCAGGCCGAGGTCGGCTCCGAGACGCTCGACGTAACTGGGCCGGGGATGGTCGCCCCGGGTGCGGTGACCCTCGCGATCGGCCAGCGAGGTGGCGGCGCCTCCCACCAAGGCGCCGAGAACGAACGTCGCGATCAAAATACCGGCGGCGCCCAAGCGTGAGCGGGTCATCGGGGTTCCCTCTCTCGCAGCGCGAGCATGATGTCATCGACCGCGGGGGGCAGCGCGGAGACGACCGCGTGCGCCGGAAGCGAGGACGCCATGGTGATCCCGGGATCGCTGGAACGCGCCATGTCTCCGAACCAGGCGCCGAGCCAGAGGAGGAATCCGGCGGCGATCGCGGCGGCGAGGACCCGGGGGCGAGCCCACCCGGCGAGCACATCCCACTGGTCGGCGGGGTCGGCTGCCACGGCAACCTTGAGGCGCCGCAGAAACGCTTCCGGCGCGGGACCGGTCAGCCGCTCGCGCAGCAGGCGCCCCAACTCCGGATCCGGCTGATTGTCGAACGGCGACATGGTCATTTCATTCCCTCCGCCAGCGTTCCGAGCGCCTGTCGCATGGCACGGCGCGCGTGAAATACATAGGACCGCACGGTTCCTTCGGGGACTCCCAGGGTCGCGGCGATATCCGCGTGACCCCACCCTTCTGCATCGAACAGGACCAGGGCAATGCGCTGCCGCTCCGGCAGCTCCGCGAGACCTGCATCGATCTTGATCCGCAGCAGCGCCGCCTCGGCCATGCGGTCCGGACCGAGCCCTCCGGACTCCAGGGTTTCGGCGATCGGCTCGGCAGCCCGGACCTTGCCCCGGCGTCGGGCGTCGAGCGCCGCATTCACCACGATTCGCATGAGCCAGGGCCGGAATGGACGGGCGGGATCGAACCGGTCGATCGCCCGCCAGGCGGCCAGCATTCCTTCCTGCACCGCGTCATCCGCGTCGTCCTCGTCACGCAGAATCGCGCGGGCCGCCCGCCGGGCGGCCAGACCGTGTCGGTCGATCAAGCTGCCGAACGCTTCGGGATCTCCGCGCACTGCCGATTGCGCGAGTTCGGCATCTTCCACGTCATTACGCAGCGGGGGCTCCGGTCGTTGAGGTCGTTGATTTGTATGAAGATACGCCCTTGGGGGCAGCCTGACGAACGGGGCAGGTGGTCACGTCAGACACCGGATGATCAACACCCGGAAAGGGTCGCGCGGGATCAGGGAACCTGGCCGTCGAGCCACGCCGTGAGGGCGAGCCAGAGGCTCAGGACCGCGAAGACGACGGCCATGCTGCGGGGGAAGAAAATGAAAAGCACGCCCACGATGGCAAGGGCGACACTGTAGGGAAGCAGCACGGTCCTGCGCGCACCGCTCATGATCTGCTGCATGGCCACGACGGCGCGACCGCGCCGCTCGCGGAGGCTCGGCCGATGAATCGTCGACGCCAGTACCGGCTCGGGGGCGATCGAGTTCCTGCGGCGGCGGCCCCCGGAAAACGCGGGACCCTTGAGCCGGATCTCGGCGCTGCGCTCGGTATCCCGGCGGAACTGGGCCTCCATCCCGAGGGCCAGCGTCACGTCTTCCGCGATGATGTCGAGCTCGTAATTGGCGACGAGACTCGACAGGTTGAGGTTGCTCGAGCCCACCCGGACCCAGCGCCCATCCACGACGATCGTCTTGGCGTGCAGCATCGCGCCTCGCCATTCGTAGATCTTGATCCCCGCCCGCAGCATGTCGAGGTATCCCATGCGGGTCCAGCTCTGCACGTGGGAGAGGTCGCTGGTGCCGGGGACGAGGAGCCGGACATCCACACCGCTTCGCGCCGCGTCGATCAGCGACCGGTAGATCCCCGGCGGCGCGACCAGATACGCATCGGTGAGCCAGATCCGCTGCGCGGCGCCGGCGAGCAGCAGCTCGTTGGAGCGTGAGGCGCGCGCCCCTCCCGGCTCGCCGGCCACGACTCGCACCGCCGAATCGCCGCGTTCGGGCACTTCGGAGAGCAGTTCGGTTTCGTCGAGACCCTCGCCCACCAGCCGCCAGACCACGTCGAAAGCCTGGTCCATCACGGCGGCCGCCGGCCCATCGACGGCGACGGCGGTATCGCGCCAGGGCTGGCGATTCCGCGCGGTGTACCCCGACCATTCGTCGCCGATGCAGAGCCCGCCGGTGACCGCCGTCTCTCCATCCACGACGAGCAGCTTGCGATGATCGCGGGTCAGGTTCTGGCGCAGGCGGAGGAGATGCGGGGGGTTGAAGATGCGGACTGAGACACCGGCGTCCTGGAGCCGGCGCCAGTAGCTCTTGCGGGTGCTCATCGAGCCGATCCAGTCGGTGAGCACCCGGACGGCTACGCCCGCCCTGGCGCGCTCGATCAGCGCATCGGCGAACCGCATGCCGGTCGCATCGGCGCGAATGATGTAGTTGTCGAGGTGCACCCATCGCCGGGCGGCCGCGATACGATCGAGCATCGCGGGATAGACCTCGGGGCCGTCGAAGAGGAGGGTGACGCGATTGCCGGGAATGGGGCGGCTGCCGGCGGCGCGGTCCATGGCGCGCTCGACGACGTCCGGGGCGGCGTCCTCCGCGAGCGCCGGCTTCTGGTTCACGCGGAACCGAGGCCCAGGGTGCGCTCGTGCGGGCGGAGGGCGGCGATCACGAAGCCGATCAGCTCCTCGAGCGGCACGCCGAGCTCGGCGGCGCCGGTCGTCACGTCGTCGCGATTGACGCCGCGGGCGAACGCCTTGTCCTTGAGCTTCTTCTTGACGCTGGAGACTTCGAGGTCGGCGAGGCTCTTCGACGGACGCACCAGCGCGCAGGCGACCAGAAAGCCGGAGAGCTCGTCCACCCCGAAGAGGGCCTTGGCCAGGGGTGTCGTGCGCGGTATCCCGGTGTAGGCCGCGTGGCCAAGAATGGCCTGTTGCGCCTCCGGGCTCAGCCCGCGCTCCGCCAGAATTCGCACCCCCTCCGCCGGATGCTCGCGATCAGCGGCGTGATCGGCGTTGGGAAAGCGCTCGTAGTCGAAATCATGGACGAGACCGACGATGCCCCACTCCTCCGGATCGGCGCCGTAGCGCTCCGCCATCGCGCGCATGGCGATCTCGACGGCATACATGTGCTTGCGAAGCGCTTCGGAGGCGGTGTGTTGGTGCATGAGGGCGAGAGCAGTGGCGCGATCCATATTACTCCGCTATAGGCTATCAGCTATCGGTCCGGCTATCAGACGGAACCTACAAAGGAGCCCGGCTGGCGCAAGGAAATGGCCGCTGTGGCGTTGGGATGGGTACCGGAGCGGTGCGCGGGGGCGAGGAAGATCTATCCGGTGACGCGGACGTTTCCATCTGATGAACGATTCGGTCTGACGATGTAATGTCGGCGAGCCGCGGTCTCAATCATGGCGAATCTCGCAAGAAGGCTGCGGCCGCAATGGGGATAGGGAATTACGCCGCTTCGTCAACATCGCTCTCGGATCTGCGGCGGAGTCGGACGCACATCTCACTCTCGCAAGTGATCTGGCGATGGCCCCGGCGGATCAGCTGACCCCGATTCAAGATGAGCTCGGGTCAATCCGCAGCATGCTCGCCCGCCTCGCTCAGAAGCTGTCCGATAGCCGGACCGATAGCTGATAGCCGATAGCCGATCGCTATCCGGTCAATGCTGCATCCCCTCCTGTGCCAACGCCGACGCCGACAGCGGCACCCGCACCAGCGAGCCGCCATCGACCGCAATCTCGAAGGCGTACGTGCCGGGCCGGGGAAACGGCACATCGAACACGAGCACCGCGCCCGCCTCGATCTCTGTCACCCCCGGCGGCGGCGGCCCGAAGTGCACCATCCCCTCGCCCCCGATCAGCTCCGCTCCCTGGTCGTCCACGAAGCGGATACGGATCGGGTGATCGCCGACTTCGGAGCGGCGTCCCCGCACCCGCAGCACCAGGTGGGTGCGCGGATGCACCGCGGGGAACGCAGCCACCCAGACGTGCTGGAAGATGCCCAGCACGGAGAGCTTCCCGTGCTGGTCGATCAGCGCGTAATCCGCGAGCACCGCGAAGTCGACCTGCACCTCAAGACACGCGAATTGATTTGATCTCGTCGTCCTTCTGAAGGGTGTTGACCACGTCCATCCCCTCCGTCACCTGCCCGAACACGGTGTGCTTCCGGTCGAGGTGCGGCTGGGGCGCGTGACAGATAAAAAACTGGCTCCCCCCGGTGTCCTTCCCCGCGTGCGCCATCGACAGGGTCCCGGCCACATGGCGGTGGGTGTTGAGATGCGTCTCGCACTTGATCTTGTAGCCGGGCCCGCCGGTGCCGACCCGGGGATCCTTCGGATTCCTCGAGAGGGGGTCGCCTCCCTGGACCATGAATTCCCCGATGACCCGGTGGAATCGGGTGCCGTCGTAGAACTCCGCGTTGGCGAGCTTCTCGAAGTTTGCGACGGTGCCCGGCACTTCAGTGTCGTACAGCTCGGCCGTGAGGGTGCCTCGGCTCGTTTCGATCGTAGCAGTTTTCATGAGAGGAGGGGTTGGGGGTTGGGGGTTGGGGGTTGGGGGCTGGGGGTTGGGGGTTGGGGGCGCGGGAGAATTCTAGTCGCCCGCGCCCGCGCCGGGAACGAGGGAGCGAAGCCGGGCGCTCCACTCCTCGGGATCGGCGGTCGGCGCGAGGCAGCGGTCGCCGGCGCACACAATCGCGCGCACCTCCCCCGCCAGCGGTACCAGCGCCCGGAGCGCCGGCGTCAGCCGCGCCGGATCGGCGCCGGGGAGGAGCCGGATCACCACCTGCCGAGGCACGAAGAAGGCCAGCGCGCGGCGGTGCAGCTCGTCGGCGCCCGCGTCACCCTCCGGACCGGTGACGAGCAGGTGTACCGCCGGATGCATGAGCCAGTCGGCAGCGAGCAGATATGCCGACGCGAAGATTCCCAGATGACTGCCCAGCCCGCCGAACGCGGTCACCAGCGCGCGATGGCGCTCTCGCCAGCGGTCCTCCCTGGTGTACTCGAAGAGCCGAGCCAGGGTGACGCCGGCCACCCCGTTGGAAGACGCGTTGGGACTGTCCTGAATCGGTTTTGCCGGAGCGGTGAGGAGACCCTCTCCGCCACGGTCGCGCGCGACATCGAGAAAGCCGCCGCGCTCTCCGTCCCAGTGATCCTCCCAGACCCGGTCCATCAACCCGGCGGCCCAGGTGAGCCAGCGGGTATGGCCGGTGACCTCGAAGGCATTGAGCGCCGAGGCGGCGCATTGCACCGGATCGTCGAGCAGGCCGGCCGCCCCGTCGGGGAGATGGGCGACGCGATCGCCCGGACCCTGCCCGCGCCGCACCTGTTCCAGCGCGTCGAGCCCGTGACGGACCGCCGTCTGGGAGCCGACCGCCGGCCCAGCACGAAGCAGCGCCCCCGCGAGCATCGCATTCCAGTTGGAATACGCCGTCGGATCGACGAAGGGCGCGGGGCGCTCGAGCCGCGCGGCCCGGAGGCGCACCTCGATGCGCATCAGCATCGATTGCACCACAGCGAGGGCGAGATCGAATCGGCGCGCGAGCTCCTCGGGCGTGGCTGCGCGGAACAGCACGTTTCGGGTCGGGTCGTGGGGCATCCGGCCATGGGTTCCCACTCCGTACCGCGCGATGGCCAGCTCGTATTCGGCCTCGGAGAGGGCGGCGCGAATCTCCTCCGCGCTCCAGGTGAAGTAACTGCCGTCGTCCCCGGGGCCGCGATCGGCGTCCTGGCTCGCGCCAAATCCGCCGCCGTCGCGGGCCAGCACCTCACCGATCCAGCGCACGACCTCACCAGCGGCATCGAGCCAGTCGGCACGCCGGAAGAGCGCACCCGCGGCCCCGAATACCGTCAGAAGCTCCGCGTTGTCGGAGGCCATCTTTTCGAAATGGGGAATGATCCACCGCTCGTCCACGCTGTAGCGATGGAATCCGCCGCCGAGGAGGTCCCGGAAGCCGCCGTTGGCCATACCGTCGAGCGTACGCTCGATGGCTGCGCGAAGCGTTGCCTCCGGCGCATCGCACCAGCGATGCAGGAGGAACATGAGCGTGGCAGGATGGGGAAACTTGGGTGAGAGGCCGAATCCCCCGTGCACTCGGTCGGCGGCGGCGAGGATTCGGTGACCGGCGTCGGCGATCGCCGGACTGCTCACCTCACCGGGGGCGGTCTCGTCGAGGTACTCGGTCAGCGCCTCGCGCAACGCGCTCGCCTGCCGGGCGACGGTCGCGCGCTCGGTGCGCCAGACTTCCTCCACCCGCTCGAGGATCTGGAGGAATGAGGGGCGTCCGTGCGCCGGCTCGGGAGGGAAGTAGGTGCCTCCGAAAAACAGCTCGGCATCGGGGGTCAGAAACCCGGTGAGCGGCCAGCCGCCCTGCCGGGTAATCGCCTGCACCGCGCGCTGATAGCGCGTGTCCACGTCGGGGCGCTCGTCCCGATCCACCTTCACACAGACGAAATGCGCGTTGAGATACTCGGCGAGCGCCGGGTTCTCATAGGATTCTTCGTCCATCACGTGGCACCAGTGGCACCAGACCGCGCCGATATCCAGCAGGACGGGACGGTCGGTTTCCCTGGCCCGCTCGAACGGCTCCGGCCCCCAGGCGTCCCACCACACCGGCTGGTGCGCCGCGCTGCGAAGATAGGCCGAGGGCGCCTCGCCCAGACGGTTGGTGCCCATGCGGCGCAAAGCTAGTAGAATTGGCGGATGGACGAGATGGAGCCGCTCCTGGAAGAAGCGATCCGCGCCCTCTCCGCCGCCTTCGCGACGGATCGACTGTCACTCGACCAGTTCGAGTCCCGCCTGGTGCTGGTGCGCCAGGCCCCCAACCGCGCCACACTCGACGCGATCCTCGCCGACCTGGTGCCCTCGGAAGAATTCACCATCCCCACCGGACTCGTGGCGGCGGCGGATCACACCGGTGGGGCTGGGCACCATGAGCTCATTCCGGTCGAGCCGGCGGAGCTGCTGCGGATCAAAACGGTCATGGGCTCTTCCAAACGGGCCGGCTCCTGGACGGTCCCGCTCCGCCTCGAGCTCAAGGTGGTTCTTGGAGAGCTCACCATCGACTTGCGCGATGCGGTCTTCTGCTCCGACGTGCTGGACGTCGACGTAAACGTGGTGCTCGGCAGCCTGACCCTGATTGTCCCCGCCGGCACCCAGGTCGAGAACGAAAGCGAGGAGAAATTCAGCAGCTCGAGTCATTCGGTGCGCTCGACCAAGGGCCTTGCCCGGATCGGGCTCCTGGTCCGCATCACCGGCCAGGTCAAGTGGAGCAGCCTCGAGATCAAGGAGAAGCGGCCCACGGGAGAAGGACCCCAGATGCCGCGATGGATGAAGATGCTGGGGGCGGGGGAGTGAGCGGTGAGCGGTGAGCGGTGAGCGGGAACACCGTGTCACGCTGAGCGCAGCGAAGCCGAGGCTCACGTCTCTCCGCGGGCTCGGGAGCGGGCTGGCCTCCGGGGGCGCTCGAGTTCGCTATGCTCACTAGCGCCCCCGTCATCAACCCGCTCCCTGCGCCCGCTGACAATCCCGGGTTGTCCACGCTTCGGTCGCTGCGCTCTTTCAGTGTGACACCAGCACCCAGCATCCAGCATCCAGCAACTACACGAGGGAGCTCGGACACACCTGATTCAAGACACACTCCCCGCAGCGCGGCCTCCGCGCGATGCACACCCGCCGTCCATGCCAGATCAGCAAGTGAGAAAACAGCGCCCACTCTTCTCGCGGCACCAGCGCCATCAGATCTTGTTCGATTTTTTCCGGGGTCGTCTGGCGGGTTAGGCCGAGGAGCGTCGAGAGCCGGGCCACGTGAGTATCCACGGTGACCCCCTCGTTGAGCCCGTAGGCGTTGCCCAGGATGACGTTGGCCGTCTTCCGGCCGACCCCGGGCAGCGCCTGCAGCGCATCCATGGTCTTCGGGGCCAGACCGCCATGGGATGCGGTAAGCGCCTGCGCCATTCCGATCAGACTCTTTGCCTTGTTGCGGAAGAATCCGGTGGAGCGGATCAGCTCCTCGACATCCTCCTGGCGGGCCTTCGCCAGCGCGGCCGACGTCGGATAGCGGGAGAACACCGCCGGGGTCACCAGGTTCACCCTGACGTCGGTGCACTGCGCGGAGAGGATCGTGGCGACCAGGAGCTCGAAGGGGGTGCGGTGGTTGAGCTCGCAGTGGGCGTCGGGATACGCCTGCTTGAGCAGTGCGATGACCCTCGCGGTCCGCTCCCGTTTTCTCATACGCCCCGCCGCCCCCGGGCGAACTGCAGGAACTCCTCGGCCGATCTGGTGTTCAGCACATCCGCCCTGGTGAGCCCGCCTTTCCGCGCGATCCCCACTCCGAATGGCATGTTGCCGATACCGGCGCGGCTGTGGGCATCGGAGCCGATGGAAATCATGACCCCGAGCTCGCGCGCCCGGCCAACCACCCGCCAGTCCAAGTCGAGCCGGTGGGGATCGGCGTTGATCTCGATGGCAACCCGATTCGCCGCGGCCTTCCGGAAGACCTGTTCGAGATCGATCGCGTACGGATCGCGGGACAGGAGCAGCCGGCCGGTGGGGTGGCCCAGAATGGTGAGATAGGGGCTGTCGAGGGCCCGGAGCACCCGCGCCGTCATTTCGGTCTCGCTCATGGCGAATCGAGAGTGGATCGATCCGATGACGAAGTCGAACCCGGCCAGGACCTCATCGTCGTAGTCCAGGCGTCCGTCGGCCAGGATATCCGATTCGATCCCCTTGAGGACCCGGATACCGGTGAGGCGCGCGTTCACCTGGTCGATCTCGGCCCACTGCTGGTGGAGTTTGTCCACCGAGAGGCCGCCGGCATAGGCTGCCGCCTTGCTGTGATCGGTGAGACCCACGTAGGTGTACCCCGCGTCCCGGCACGCCGTGGCGAGCTCCTCGATTTCGAGCGTCCCGTCGGAGTAGCTGGTGTGGCAGTGCAGAAAGCCGGCGAGGTCGGACTCCACCAGCAGCGCCGGCAGCGGACCCGCCGCCGCGCGGGCCACCTCGTCGCTTCCTTCGCGGAGCTCGGGAGGGATTTCGGCGAGCCCAAGCGCGCGATAGAGCGACGCTTCGTCCGGCGTCGGGACAAACTCGCTGCCGCGCCAGAGCGCCGCGGCGGTAAAAGCCATCCCGCGCGCGGCGGCATGGGCGGTGAGGCGCTCGAGGTGGGCATCGCTTCCAGTGGCCTGAACCAGAACGGCGCCGACATTCGGCGGCGGAGTGACTACGATGCGGGCCGCCATGTCGCCGGGGGTCCTGAGCGTCACCCGCCGCTCGTCCTCGCCGCCGACCTCCTCCATTCCCGGGAAGTGCGCGAGGGCGCGGAAGATCTCGGCGGCGGGCGACTCGGAAACCACCACGTGCACGAGCTCGCGTACCACCTCGCAGCGCCTCCTGACTTCCCCCGCGACGATGGCGTCGGTTACGCCCGGCACGCGGGCGAGGGCGACGCGCAAGAGCTCCGCCTCTTCGGCAGCGTGATGGGCGAGCCGGAGCCCGACCACGCGTCGCTTCATGGCGATGCCCTTGAGTATGCTCTCCACCGTCTTCGGCCCGAATCCCGGCAGCTTGCCGAGCCGCCCATCGCGCGCCGCGGCCTCGAGATCCGCCAGCGATTCGATGCCAAGCTTCGCGTGGATGGCCTTGACGCGCGACGCGCCGAGCCCGGAGATACCGTGCATCTCGAGGAGACCAGCCGGCACCTCCCGCCGCAGGTCTTCCAGCAACACGCATTGCCCTGCCTCGATCAGCTCCTTCACGATGGAGAGGGTGGCCGGACCGACTCCCTTGGTGGCCTTGAGTGTACCGTCGGCGAGCGCGGCCGCCGGCTCGACGGCCAGTCCGCGAATTGCTTTCGCCACGATGCGGAAAGCGCGGATTCGGAAAGGATTCTCTTCGCGGAATTCCAGGTGGGCGGCGATCTGCTCCAGGACCCTCGCGATTGCCGTCCGATCCATGCTCATCGAGCCTCCTCCACACGCCACGCGAGCTCGAGCAGCTCTTCTTCGCCCTGGATGGAGGCGAGTCCCGCGGCCTCTCCCCCAGCAAGGGTCGGAGCGAACAGCGTGGAGCCATCGGTGCGCACGAGCCCGCGTGGCGCCTCGCCCGTCACCTCGGCAACCGTCAGTCCCTCCCGGCCGGGATGCAGTCCGAACACCGCGACGACCGAGCGCGCGCCGTCCCGCGGGGTAGTGAACCATCCGTCCAGCGGCTCGGGGGCGGCGCCCACGACCGGGAGGCCCCAGACCCGAAGCGAGGGAAGCTGAACGTATGCGGCGGCCGCTCGGGGGGTGCCCGCCGAGCGGTGATCCGTTCGAGCGGCCAGGAGTCGCGCAAGCAGAGAGTCGTCGATAGCCACCACCTGCTCGCCATCCAGCCAGAAGAGATACGACGCGTGGATCAATGCGGCCAATCCCTGCACCTCTTCGCCGAACCCTTCGTCAGGCCGAAGCTCCTGCATCAGCAGGTTCACCTCGCGCACCAGCAGGAAGGCATCTCGATCGCTGGGATCGCGCCCCGCCTCGGCAATGGCCTGTCTGAGGGCGGGAAACCGCTCCGGCGCGAGCCCGCCGAAGACGAGAGAGAACGGCGTGGGACGCTCCACGGTCATCATGCTTCGCGCGGGAGAAAGTCATCCAGCGCGCGCGCGAAGAGCTCCGGCGATTCCACATAGGGGACGTGCCCGCACTCCGGGAGCAGAACGAACCGGCCGCGCAGGAGCCCGGCGAGGTCGCGGGCGGTCTCCTCCGGAATCGGATCGTCGTCGCCATGCAGCACGAGCGCGGGAAGCTGGAGCGCGGGAATGCGCGGCCGGAGATCGAAGTCGCCCAGGCTCTCCCAGACCTCCTGCTGGGTGCGGCCGGTAATTCGGAATGGCGTCATCTCGCTCGCGCGCCGCCAATCGTGGAAATACCCGGCGACGGACAGCTCGAACATTTTCCGGCGATACTCCTCGGGGCTCCGCTCCCGCAGTCCGCCAGCCTGCACCGCGGCGCGCTCCATCTGCACCTCAGGAGCGGCGTTCCGCGCCGCGAGCCGGCGTTCGAGCTCGCCGCGCGCGCCCCGCCAGACCGGCGCCGGCGACACCAGGGCAAGACTCGCGACCTTGTCCGGGTGCTCGAGCGCGTAGAGCAGCGCCAGCAGGGCGCCCCACGAGTAGCCGGCGATGGAAAGGCGGGGGATGTCCCAGAGCGCGCGGAGCGCCTCGAGATCCTCGACCTGTTCAGGCCAACCCACCGGAACATCCCGTGCCACCGCCGAACGTCCCCCGCCGCGCTGATCGTAGTAGATCAGCAGCCGCCGGTGCGCCACCCGGTCGAATCCGGGAAGGAGATAGTCATGATGCGCGCCGGGCCCCCCGTGCAGCACCACGGTGGGAGGACCCGCGCCCTTCCGTCGCTCGAACAGCGTCACGCCGCGGACCGTGCGTTGGCTCGTGCTCTCAGGCATGACAGGCTCCGAGTGCGGCCACAGCGGGGAGCTAACAGCTAACCGCTAACTGCCGATAGCCGATAGCCAATAGCGCTTCACAAGAGCACCGCGAGGGCATCTGCGATTTTCCGCACTTCCGCTTCCTCGTCCGGCGTGAACGGATCCTCCACATCGGAGTCCACGTCGATCTGGCCCAGGATGAGATCGCCGCGTCGAATGAGCACCACCAGTTCGGAGCGGGTGAAGAGATTGCAGGCGATGTAATGCTCGATCGCGCGCACGTCGCCCACGTTCTGGTCCCGTCCGGTCGCGACCGCGGTGCCGCACACCCCTCTCCCCACCGGAATCCGCTCGTGTTCGGTCTCCCGGCCGGCATAGGCCTCGAGCACGAGCTCGCTCCCATGGAGCATGTAGAGATAGACCGAGGTATAGGGCGGCCCGGCAGCCTGCATCCGCTCGGCCGCCATCGACAGCAGCTCGGAGCGCGATACATCCCGGGTAAACGCGCCCCGGAGCGCCGCGACGATCTTGTCCCCCATCAGCACCGCCATCCGGCTTTGCCTCCCGATCCAGGGGCCCGTTTCGATTGCCCGGTCCCGAAATTAAACCTATCTTGAGCCCACCCTGCCTCGGGTGTTTCCTGACGATGTCGAGCCCCTATCAAGTCAGCTCTCTCTTCGGCGCCCTGTTTTTCCTGGTGCGCCACGACCCGAGCGCCACCGCCGATCACGCGGCGCTGGCCGCTGCCCTTCGCGCAGCGCAGGGACCGGGGGAGCTGCGGATCGATATCGAGCCGGATTCGCTACGGATCGACGGCCGTCCGGTGATGCTGGAGTCTCCCGGGGCCACCATGCTGTTCGAACAGATGTATCTGCACGGCGCGCGGTCTCTGCGCGTGCTGCCCTCCGCCACGGAAGCCGATCTCATCCGCTTCGCCTCGGTGCTGGGAGCGTTTCCCGGCACCTACAACTCGTACCAGCATGTCCTCCACGCGCTCGGACCGTCCGCCGAGCACCTGGCCCTGACGGAGGGCGCGAACGATTCCGAGGTCTTCCGCGCGATGCCCCGCCGGTCCTCGGGAGTGTTCGGATTCAGCGTGGAGGAAACCTCCCGCTTCGACGTCCCCCGGGTCCGCGGCGAGATCACCGCGGAATACGAGCGGTTTCAGTATCTCGGGTCGAATCCCGATGCGGCGCGGGAGCTCGATGCGGAGGCCGGGGGCATGGGAGCAATCGGTCGCACCCGGCAGCCTCCGCTCGAGGAGCTGCTGCTCCGGGGGCGCGAGGCCATCGAGCGGGAGAATTGGGACGGACTCCTCGAGGTCGCCCTCCTGATCGCCGAAGGGGAAAGCGAGGCCCCCTCCGAGCTCGCCAGCAGCACCTACCGCATCGAGCTCAAGCGGCTCCTGTCGCGCAAGCATCTGGCGATGATCGCGCGCTTTCTGCAAAGCGAGCGCAAGCACGATGCGATTGCCCTCATGCGCCGTTTCGGCGCAGACTCGACCGAGATTCTCATGGATCTGCTCATCCAGGCGAGGACCATCGGCGAGCGTCGGGGGTACTACTCCGCAATCGCCCAAATGAGCAACGGAACGGAAGCGGTCGTCCAGTATCTGGGCCATCAGCAGTGGTATGTGGTGCGAAACGCCGCGGATCTGTGCGGCGAGATCGGGCTGGCGGATGCCGTTCCCGATCTCGCCCGGCAAATCGAGCACCCCGACGAACGCGTCCGGAAAGCGGTGGCGGAGGCGCTTGGAAAGATCGGAACGATGCAGGCCATGGAGCCGCTCCGGGCGCTGATGACCGATCCGTCCCCGGCGGTCCGACTCAAGGCGGTGTCCAATCTGACCGGGCGAAACACCCGCGGGATGCCGCCCGCGATTGCGGAGCTGCTCAAAAACGAAGACAACGCCGACGTGCAGCACGAGGCGCTGCTCGCGCTGGGCCGGATCGCAACCCCGGACGCCATCGTGCAGCTTCGGGAGTGGGCTCAGCCGGGAGGAAAGCTGCTCGGGCGGAAGTCACTCGCGTTGCGGCTGGCTGCGATCAAGGGACTGGCGCTCGCGGGCCCCTCCGCCGTCGATGTGCTGGTTGCCCTCGAGCGGGACGCAGCCCCCGAAATTCGCGTCGTGGCGAGCGCCGCGGTCGCCGCAATGCGCCCCTGAGCGCTAGCTCGGAATGAAGTCGGCGGCCGCCGTCACCCGGTGCGCAAACGCCGCCAGCAACCCGCCCCCGCCCGGCACCCACTCGGCACCCCACTCCTTCGGGGTGACCTTCCCGTCGGTGGGTACCTTCAAGTTCTTTTGTGGAGTACATGGCGGACCCGACGCAGGCATGCACGGCACCATCACCGTGGTCCCATGACCGTGCGCCAATTCGGTGTCTGCGTAACCGCGTGCGCCCTGGTGACCACGGCGGTGTCGGCGCAAGGCACCACCGATTGCTTTCCCGCGAAGAATTCCAACGAAACGCGGACGATGGCGGTCTTCACCGGCAGCGTGGTGGGACGCATCAGACTCGGACGGTGATCAGGGCGCCTGCCGGACGGTCCAGTCGCCTGGCCGCGGGCCGGAAACGAGTTGCCATCCCGGAAGCAGCTCCAGCACCCATCCAGGGCCGGTGAGCCGCCGTCCCACGGTGTCGGCCGGTGCGGGCACCAGCGCGCGCCGGAAATCCGCAGCGATCAGCCCTCCCGAGACATCGCATAGCAGCACTCCCCACCGGTCGGTCAGCCGCAGCATCCCGTAGACCGACCCCAGGGAGCTCATCGCCTCCACCTTTGCGGGATCGAAGCTCATTTTCATCTCGGCGAGCGGCAGCTCGAGCACCGGTCCGGTCACCAATCGGGTGCGGAGCGCCGCGACGTGCTTCCTGCGCGCCACGACCCGCGCGTCTTCACTCTTCCGCACCGCAACCAGGCCGTAGGACGCTCCGCGCACCGATGCCGATCGCCCGGCTTCGCGCGGGGCCCCGAGGGATTTGGCCGCCGTCATCGCCAGGTCATCAGTTGCGCGCAGGATCACCCGCCACCCGGGCGCAAGGTCATCGAGCAACAACCCCCACGCGGGGCCCGTGTGGTAGGCAAAGTCCCGCTCGAAATTGGTCGCACTGTCGAGCACCGCGAGCCTTCGATCGGCGAGCTCGCGTCGCGCGGCCACCGATGTCGTGGCCAGCGCGATTCCGGAATACTCCGCCAGCCCTTCGTTGAGCTCCAGCGCGCGCTCATCGCTTTCGGATCCCGGAAACAGCGCCCGGCGCGCGTGGCGGAAGGCGACGGCGTCCTCCAGCGCCCGGGCGCGCGCCGCTCCGGTCGAGCCGAGCGCTTTACGAAGCGCGCGCCCCTCGAGCCGGAGCCAGAGCCGTCCATCGCGGGTGCCAAGGTGGGCGTTGGATTGAATCCCCGACGGGAAGCCGAGACTGTCCTGCACTCGGTGCCAGAGCTCGTGAGCAAAGAGCACTTGGCGCTGGAGCGAGTCAGCCCCAGGTGGCCACACCACCATCGCCCAGGTGCGCCCCGCCCAGCGCAGCGAGGTATTCGCGATCGGCTCCGCATCGGGAAGAGTGCTGGTGAACATCCCGCCCAGCGGCTGCAGGGTTGCCTCGCCATCCGCCACGGCACTGAGAACAATTCTGGTCGATGCGTGGACGAACAGAATCGGCCCCTCGAGCGACCGACCCCACAACGTCCCCGCATCCCGCGCGGCCAGCTCCGCAGCCTCGCGAAAATAGCGCCGCGCCTCGGCCGTATCCATCGGCATCGGCGCGGCCTGCGCGCCGAGAGCCGGGGGGCCGAAGAGCAGCCCGCCGGCGCCGAGCGCCATGAAGAGTGGGGTTCGCATTACCTGCAGGATGCCCGAGCCGCGCAGACGGTCGCCCGGATCCTGGCGGCGACCGCGTGCGCGGGCTCCTACTTACAGGACTCCGTGCGGTCGAACGACGGATCCTGGCCTGGGGCGACTTTGAACTTGATGATCAGACTTCCTGCGCCCGGCAGCCCCGCAGGCAGAAGCTGCTGGTGCTGCATCCCGGTCACCCGGCCTCCCTCGTCGGATGCGCGGCTGTCCTGCCGCTCACTCACTTCGGCCCGGAAGGCCTGACCGTCCGGAAGCCCGGTGATGGGATCGAACGGCGTCGCGAGGAGGCTGCCGTCGGCGCGGAAGCTCTGCCGCACTTCACCCCCGGCGGCGGTCTGAACCTCCTGCTCAAGCTCCACTGGTCCTTGCACCAGGAGGTAGTCGAACGGCCCGTCGCTGCAGAACGGCTTCGGAATCACCTGGCTGAACTGAATGGTCATCCTCTGGCTCGTGGGCGCCGCGGCGGGCGCCTGGCCGGCCAGAACGAATGATGTCGCGTGCCCGTCGTTCGCGATGCCGACATCGGTCGCGACGCCTCCCAGCGGACCGCCGATGAGGAAGCGGAGGTCCACAGGAAGGCCGTTGTAAATCACGGCGGGAATGGCGCGGTGTGCCGGTGCGGCAGTGATCGCAGCGGTCGGAGCAGGAGCGGCGCCAAGGAGTCCGGTACGAGCCAGATCATAGGTGACCAGTTGCTCGGCCAGCTCCCAGCTCAGCACCTGGTGATCTGTCGTGCCGGGAATCAGCACCTCGAAATGCGCATTGCCGATCGTGAACGGGCCCATCTTCACGAGGCGAAGGTGAAATCGGATCGGCCCGTAAGTGCCGCATTGCAGCTGGATCGCGGTTCCGCCCCACCCCGCGGCCTCGCCGTAACCCGCCATCAGTCCCCCGATGGCGTCCGACCAGGTGCAGGTGAAGGGGAACACCGGCGGGAACGGGGCGCCGCGAGTCCCATCGAGGCCCAGCAGTGCGTTCCGGATGGCGCGCGGATCAGCGGCGCCGGTAAACACCAGATTCACCGGGTCCTGGGAGGTCACCAGGTCGTCGGTGAGATACGGGAGGATCGTCGCCGATCCGGAGCCGACCGGAATCGTCACGAGGGGCGCGGCGGGAATCACTGCCTGCCGGAGCGAGGGCAGGGTCTCGGTCGGAAGCGTTTTGGATCGATCGCTGCAACCGGCGAGCGCGATAAGCGCGGTGACGGCGCTGGTGATCCGGCCTGAAAGCGATGACATGACTGAGTCTCCTGAGTTATGGTTGAATGAAGAAGCCTGCGCCGATCGTGTAGACGAGACGGGACCGGTTCGTTCCGCCGAAGAAACCGTGCAGCGAGAGTCCGGGACCCCAGCTGAAGTCGCCCATCGGCACCGACAGGTCGAGAAAGGCGCCGATGCGCTCCTTGGAATCGGGGATCGGGGTCGTCGTGGCTCCCGCAAAGACCCTGAGCTTCCGGACCCGGCCCTGATTGAGCGCCACACCGACGCGAGGAAGGCCGGTGAGCCCCATTGTGGTCTCTGGAAAGCCGTAGTCAGCCCGGAAGTGGGCTCGGTCGAGCGGTCCGAGCCTGAGGGAACCGGAGGGCGACCAGGACCGGTCGATCCCGCCGAACGACGCGATCCCCAGCCCGAGACCGAAGTTCTTCCGTTCGAGCACCGCCTCCGCCGCGCCGAACACCCCGTCCCGCTCGACCGTTCCGTCCTGCACGCTGCCCGCGGCTCCGTGAATACGCACCCGGTCGCTGACCCAGACCTCGGATGAGGCTCCCCAGCTGGTGTACTCGAGCGGTTCATACACCGATTCACCGGCGCAGGTCACCGCATCCCTGAACGCCAGGTCTCCGCCCCCGACGCCGAGCCCGAGCCGGATCCGGCCCGAGCCGTCCCGATGGATGTCGACCGGTGCGGTCTGCCAGAGCAGCAGGAGTAGAGGAGCAGTGAGGAGGCGTGCCGACATCGCGATTCTCCGCCGAATGGTTCGACGACAGGATCGCCTGCAGGGGTCAAGCGAGGATCAAGAGCCGGGAGGGACCGTCGGTGCGGAGGGAAGACCACTGCGCTGGCGCACCCGGGCCTGCTGGCCCGGCGTCATCATGTCGCGGGCAACGACCAGACGGGCCAGCGTGGCGACGAATCCGTAGCCCTGCCCGTCCACTTCGAGCCACCGTTGCCATTCGAGCTCGTCGAGGGCCGCCTCCACGCGGGCGGCGGGAAGTCCCGTGGCCTGAGTGAGCGACGCCTCGGTGGTCCTCCCGCCGAGCACCGCCGCCGCGGCGAGTACCTGCCGCGCGTCCTCGCCGAGCCGCCGGAATCCGATGCGGAGGGCGGCGACGACCGTGTCGGGAAGATCGGAAGGCAGGGTCTGGGTGAGGGTATGCGACGGCGCGGGCCAGGCGGCCGTGCCCTGCTTGAGGTCGAGGCCTTGAGCCACCGCGGACAGCAGCTCCACGGCGAGGAAGGGGATCCCCGCGGAATCACTGGCGACCCGGCGGGAAACCCGTTCGAGCGACAGCGCATCGTACGCCGGGAGCGCCCACGCGGCGAGCTGGCGGAGCGCCTCGCCACCCAGCGGCGAAAGCGCGATCGTCACGCCCGGGACGCCGGCGCCCAGCCGGCGACGGAGCTCATCCAGCTCTCCGCGCGGTGGGTGCGGGGTAGCGGCCAGCATCACACAGAGCGGCGCCCGTGGCAGGTCGCGCAGCAGGCCGACCAGCGCGAGGAGAGAGCTGCGATCGGCCCACTGGGCATCGTCGATGGCGAGCAACATCGGCGCCTCGCCAGCGGCGGCGGCCGTCACGGTGGAGAAGGCCCGGTTGAGCGGCATGGGGGCAACCTGAGCCACGCTCCGGAACCGCTCCGCCCATTCCGGCAGGTGAGCGGCGAATCCCGCCAGCGCCTCGGGGACCGCCGCGGGAATTCCGGGCGCATCGAGCAACCCACCACGCGCGAGGCCGAGGATGCCGCTCTCTTCGTCGCTCCGGTCACTCTCGACCGCCCGCACCAGCACCACACTGGCGCCGGCAAGCACCGCGCGGCCCGCGAGCTCTTCAAGCAATCTCGTCTTCCCGGTGCCCGACTCACCCTCTACCACGATTGCCGTGGCGCCCTGACCCGCGCGGCAGCGGTCCCAGAGATCGAGCAGCGTCTGGAGCTCCTCGCTGCGGCCGACCAGCGGTGCGCGCCGATGCTCGATCTGCGCCGGCTGCGACGCGGGTTGCCTCGCCCGCATCCGCCCCTTCCGAATCCGCTCGGCGAGCTGGCGGGTCTCTTCCGCAGGGGCTGCTCCCAGCTCGCGCAGCCGGCCGGCAAAGCGCTCGGCGTGCGCGAGGGCTGCGCTGGCATCGCCCTCCCCCGCCAGCGCGGCCATGACCCCGCACGCCGCCGCATTCGACACGGGATCGAGCGCCTCGGCCCGACCCGCCGCCGCCAGCGCTTTAGCCGCGTGCCCCTGGCGGAGCAGCTCGCCACTCCAGCCCAGGAGCGCCGCGATGGAACGGCCGGTCCAGTGTCGCCGCTCTGAAGCCAGCCAGTCCTCGAAACCGTCGCAACCGGCCACCGCGAATCCTTCCAGGAATTCCCCCGCGACCAGCGAGGCGGCATCGGCCCAGGCCCCGTCGGTCATCAGCGCCTCCAGCGCCTCGGCATCGAGGCGGACGGCTTCGGGGACGAGGCGCACCTGCCCCGCCGAGGTATCCAGGCCCTCTTCGATGCCGCTCCGGCGCAGTACGCGCAACGCCTCGTTGAGCGAGTGCCGCGCGGCGCTCTCGTCCTTCTCCGGCCAGAGGAGTCCGCAGAGATGCTCCCGGGTGCGGGCGCGCTTGGGAGAGCGAGCCAGATAGACCAGCAGCGCGAGATGCTTGCGCCAGAGCAGCTCGGCGGGGGCGGGAGCGCCGTCGACGATCACTTCGATCGGGCCCAGCACTCTGCACGTGATCACGGGGGACAATGCTGCGCGGTGAACTGGCGGGCGGAATCGGCCCTGCTCTTGAAGGGGGGACCACCGTCCTTCCAGTGCCGGGCGACGGCGCGGTAAGCGGAGCATCGCTCCCGCGACGTGGTGCCTTTCAGATTCGCCAGGTGCCATCGCACCAGCGTCCCGAGTGCCCACGCCATTTCACCCGGCGTCGGGTCGCCGGTCCCGTGGCCGACGGTCTGCAAGTGCTCGTGCCAGAGCAGCGTGTTCCGCGCCGACTCGAATTCCTTCAGCCGCTCGAATTGTTCGGCGCGCAACAGGCGGATCATTGCATCCGCGAGAGGCGCCTCGTGTTTTGGCGCTTCTTCGAGCGGCGGCAGGCTGGGCAACGCCGCGAGCGCGCCGCGTGCATCGCCCTGCTCGCCCAGAACCGCAGCGTGGAGAATCGCGCCAAAAGATTTTGGACCCCGCGACAGCGCCGTCGCGGCCGCTTTTCCGCGGGCCGGATCACCGGAACGGACCGCGAGGAGACCAGACGCCAGGGCGGCGCGCGTCTTGAGCGCGGAGTGTGCTGTGCCCGGCACGGAATAGGCGTCCAGCGCCGCGAGCAGGTCCGCCGGTGCACGGCGGACCGCCGGATCGGGGTCAAAGGTGAGAAGCGTGGCTTCCAGCTCCAGCGCGAGGAGAGGCAGTGAGACATCGGAAGACACCTGCTCGAGCCGCGCCCTGGTCACGCGCATCGAATCGAGTCGGCCCAACGCGGTGTATCCGAACAGCTGGCCGAGCAGCCCTTCGCGGACCGGCTCGGCGCGGCCAGGCCACGCGCGCGTGATCAATCCCCCGAGCTCGACGGCCCCGCGCGGCGCGTCCGCGGTCATCATGAGCCGCCCGCCGGCGGCGGCATCCTTGCTCCTCGCAAGCGCTGGATCCGACAGCACGGCGAGGGAGAAGGTCTTCGCACTGTCGGCGGGAAGAAAACGCCAGTGGTACCCCAGACTGAGGAGCACCCGCATCCCGGCGGAAAATCCTCCGGCGGGCCCAGGCGGAAGCAGGAGAAGGCTGTCGAGCGCCGCACCGGCGGAGTTCGCGTTGCCCTCGCTCAGCAAGAGCCAGGTGAGGTGCTCCCAGCCAGGACCGAAGCGCGGTCGCAGCAGTACGGCCCGCTCGAGCGGCTCTTGCGCAGCGATGCGCGGGAAGCTGTGGAGCGGGCCCCGGTGAAAGAGCTCGTCCCCGTACTCGAAGGATGCCAGGAAAAAATCCCCGGCTTTGGCCGCCTGGGCCAGCGTGTCCAGCCGTGCGGGGAGTGGGGCGAGCGCGGCGTGAATGAGCCGCTGGTAATGGGAGGGAAAGCGGCCGATTCCAGCCCGGAGTCGCGCGAGGCGCGTCGAATCGTGACCCTGCCCCAGCCATCGCTCGATATC
This sequence comes from uncultured Gemmatimonas sp., assembly GCA_964439025.1. Lineage (GTDB taxonomy): Bacteria > Gemmatimonadota > Gemmatimonadetes > Gemmatimonadales > GWC2-71-9 > JABFSM01. The sequence goes on from CAYTMW010000009.1 coordinate 71,780, forward strand.
GAGCAGGCGGAAGCTGCAGAGATAGCAGGCGGGGTCTGCCGCCTCCGCGCTCCGGAACGCATCGAACGCCTCCTCCCACCGCGCCTGGGCCAGGTACTGCTCGGCCCGCAGCCATTGATCGAAGCCCTGCTCATTCGAGGGCAGCGCGTCGACTGGCAGCCAGACGTCCGCCAGAGAGTCCCGCTGCCAGAGTGAACGCACCACTTTGAAAGAGAGCGCCTCCGCCACAGCGCCCAATTCCGCTCGTGCTCCTTCGACGCTCACCGTATCCGAGGCGGTGCCTGCCGCCCACCGAGCGCGTATCCGGATCTTGCCGGCGGCCTCGCCGAAGGATCCGCTCACCCGCACCAGGGCGGAATCCGGTGGCCGCCCGAGAGGGAGCACGTTGAAGTCGGGATACTCGAGCGACCGGCGAAGCATTGCAGACACCGAGTCTCCGAGAGACGCGCTCACGCCGGGCGACTCCGACCGGAATGTCTCGACGGCGATGGTGACCGCCCCCCGGGGAGCCGACACCGGACCCGCCGGGCGCAGGACTAGCCACCCCACGATGGCTGCCAGCACCGCCCCAATCCCGACGAGAGACCAGCGCGGCCGGCGGCGAGATTGTCCGAGCGCCTGAAGCAGCTCGCCGGCGTCGGACCATCGCTCGGAAGGATCGAGAGCGAGCGCGCGCCGCAGCGGAGAAACCAGCGCGGCGGGAACCTGCCGCCAATCGGCGGTTTCGGGCGCCTGATAGGCGGGCCAGCGACGGCCGGTACACGCTTCCCAGAGCACGAGACCGACGGCATACACATCGGTCCGCATCGTTACCGGAACGCCATCGCGTTGCTCGGGGGACATGTAGCGCGGGGTACCGATCAATTCGCCGGGCGTCGTGAGCCCGGCGTCGTGCTCCTGCCGCCACCGCGCGATTCCAAAATCTCCGAGCAGCGCCTGGCCCTGCCGGAGAAAGATGTTGGCGGGCTTCACGTCGCGGTGCACCACGCCCTGGGCGTGCGCTGCCCCGAGGGCTCGGAGAAGGTCCTGGCCCAGACGGAGGGCTTCGGCCGGCGGAAGCGGCCCGCGTCGCAGCCGGTCGGCGAGCGATTCCCCCTCGACGAACTCCATCACGTAGTACAGGAGACCGTCCGCTTCACCGGCGTCGTAGATCGGAACGATGTTGGGATGGGAAAGCCGGGCCAGGATCCGGCCCTCGGCGAGGAATCGTTCGGCGGCAATTGCGGTGGCGAGCTCGGGCCGAAGAATCTTGATCGCGACGCGGCGGTCGAGACGCCGTTGCCGGGCCTCGAACACGATTCCCATACCACCGCCCGCCACCTCGCGCTCGATGTCGTATTCAGATGCAAGGGCGAGCCGGAACCGCTCGATCAGAGAACTCAGAGGGTGGATCCCCCGGGCGGGGCGGGCTTGCGCGCAGGGTCCGCGAGCAGCCGCTCGGTAAAGTCCACCCGCTCCGCCAGTTCGCCCACTTCGCGGCGAAGCGATTCGATCTCATCGAGCAGCTCTTGCGGCACACCATGGGCCAGCGCGGCCGCGTCCTCCGGGTCCCAAAGCGCCACCCGGCGGCCATCGCCATCCCGGAATTCGCCGCTGGCGATGACAATCAGATCATACAAATACCAGAGGCCGAGGCCACCGAGCGTGCAGAGCTGCAGCAGCCCGGTGCCGATCTTCCCCACGTAAAAGCGGTGGGCGCCGAACACCCCGAGCGGGATGCAGAGTGCCAGCGCGACCGCCCGGGACTTTTCAGAGGGGTTCATTGCCATGGCGGGACGATACCATTGTCCCTCCAGATGTCCAGAGCGGCCCTAGCGGGAACGGTTTCACGGGTTACCTTGCCGCGCCATGCGGAGTGCCATTGCCCTCGTCTGTCTCAGCGCGCTCAGCCGCCCCGCCCAGGCGCAGTGGGCCGCCCAGCGGTCCGGCACCGCGGCCGAGTTTCGCGGGCTCCACGCCGTGAACGATCGCGTAGTCTGGGCGGCCGGCCGGGGTGGGGTCGTCGCACGCACCACCGACGGCGGCGCCACCTGGTCCGCCGACAGCATTCCGGGCGCGTCGAATCTCTTTCTCATCGCGATTCGGGCGGTCGATCATCGCCGCGCCTGGGCGCTCGGCACGGCATTCTCCGGCCCGTCGGCGGCGCGGATCTATCGCACCGACGACGGCGGCCGAACCTGGCGTCTCCAATACGAGAACGCCACCACGGGGATTTTCTTCGACGGTATGGCGTTCTGGGACGCGAACAACGGGATCGCCTTCAGCGATCCGATCGATGGGCGATTCGTCATCATCACCACACGCGATGGCGGAGCGCACTGGAGCCGGATCGCTCCCGAGCGGATCCCGCCGGCGCTGCCGCGCGAAGCGGCATTCGCGGCGAGCGGCACCGCGATCACCGTGCGCAGGAAGAACGAGGTGTGGATCGGCACCGGCGGTGGCGCGAAAGCGCGGGTTCTGCGCTCGTCCGACCGCGGAAAGTCCTGGCAGGTGTTCGAGACGAAAGCGAGCGGGGGCCAGGCCAAGGGAATTTTCGGGTTGGCGTTCCGGGATGGCCGACACGGCGTCGCGGTCGGCGGAGACTATCAGCAGCGCGACGGCTCGCTGGAGAATCTCCTCCTCACCGACGACGGCGGCCGTACCTGGCGGATCGGATCGAGCGCGGCCCTGGCCGGCGTGCAATACGGCGTCGCCGTGGCGGGAGCGCGCACCTTCGTCGCGACAGGACCGATCGGAAGCGCCGTCTCGACCGACGGGGGACTCACCTGGCGCCGCCTCGAAGGACCAGGCTTCAACACGGTGAGCTGCGCCGGAGGCACCTGCTGGGCTGCCGGGGTCGCGGGCCGCATTTCCCGGCTCAGACCAGTGCGCTGAGCTCGCGGCCCAGATCGGCCACCGCGGTAACGAAGAGATCGAAATCGTCGAGACGGCTTCGATGGTTGGTGATGGCGACCCGGATCGCAAAGCGTTCGTTCAGTGATGTCGCCGACGGCACGGCGATGCCCCGCTCCTGAATCCGGAGGAGGAGTTCGCGATTCAGAGCATCGAGTGCTTCCCCCCTCCCTCTTCCCCCTTCCCCCTTCCCCACATACCGCAGGCACACGACATTGAGCGGGACGGGTGCCATCAGCTCCAGCTCGGCGTGCCGCTGGACGAGTCCCGCGAGATACTTGGCCTGCTCCACGTTCTGCTCGATCAACCTCGCATACTTCGCCACTCCATGTTCCTGGAGCAGCATCCACACCTTGAGCCCGCGGAACTCGCGGGAGAGCTCGGGTCCAAGCGCGCCCGGGTCGTGGTCGTTCGGCGCGGCGCCGCGCGCCTCGCGAGCCAGGTAACTCGCTTTGGTTGCGAAGGGACGGCGGTGCGCCTCGCGGTCGCGCACCAGCACGCACCCGACGTCGTAGGGCATGTAAAGCCACTTGTGCAGGTCGTACGCGATCGAGTCGGCGCGCTCCATTCCCGCCACCAGCGGCCGCAACCGGTCGGAGAGCGCGGCGAGGGCGCCGAACGCGCCATCGACGTGGAACCAGAGCCCCTCGCGCTCACAGAGGTCCGCCAGCGCGGAAAGATCATCGATCGCTCCCGTGTTGACGGTGCCGGCGTTCCCGACCACGCAGAACGGCCGCCGTCCCGCCGCGCGATCGTCGGTAATCGCCCGCGCGAGGGCGGCGAGATCGATCCGGAACTCCGCATCCACCGGAACCGCCCGAAACGCGCGCTGGCCGAGGCCGAGGAGGCGGACCGCCTTGTCCACGGAGTTGTGGGTCTGCGTGGACGCGTAGAGCACCGGTGATCCGTCGAGCGCGGCGAGTCCCTCTTCGGTGATCCTGGGATCGCCTGCGTCGCGCGCCGCCGCGAGTGCCACGAGATTGGCGACCGATCCCCCCGTCACCAGCACGCCACTCGCTTCGGCGGGATACCCCACCATCGTCTTGCACCAGTCGATCACCTGCTCCTCGACATAGGGCGCCGCCTGGTGACCGCCGCCGGCGTTGGTATTGATGACCGCCGTCGCGAGTTCGGCGAGCGCGCCGCTCGGGCTCCCGGTCCCGTTGACCCATCCCCAGAAGCGCGGGTGCACGTTCCCCCAGGGGTACGGCAGCACCGATCGGCGAAACTCGTCCCAGCTTGCCTTGAGCCCGCAGCCTTCCTGCGGCAAGGGGCGCCGGAGTGCCGCGCGCACCTCCTCCGGCACCGGCTGCCAGACCGGCCGGTCTCGCAACGTGCGCAGCCACTCGAAGAGCTCGTCGAGCACCTGGTGGCCGTGGGCACGGAATTCATCCCAGGATTCGGGGTCGAGGGACTCATGCGGGCGACTGGTCATGCGAAGCTCCTCTTGCGGCGGAAGTTCGGACCGTGGAAGATACTTGCATGCTTCTCTTCGCTCTTTCGTTGTTCACCAGCATCCAGTCTCCAGCATCCAGCATCCAGCTGCCGGATTCCTCCCTGCGCTCCCGCGTCGCATCCTGGCGCGCCTCCCGCGAAACGGACATCGTAGCCGAGCTGACGCGCTTCCTCTCCATTCCGAACGTCGCGAGCGACTCGGTCAATATCCGGCGCAACGCGGCACTGATCATCGCGATGCTCGAACGCCGCGGCGCCACGGCCCGCATCCTCGAGTCGCCCGGGTCGCCCCCAGCGGTGTACGGCGAGCTGCTCACCCCCGGCGCGGCCCGGACCGTGGTGTTCTACGCGCACTACGACGGGCAGCCGGTTGATTCGGCGCGATGGGTGACACCGCCCTGGCGGGTGGTGTTGCGTGACGGCGCCCTCACCAAAGGTGCACGCGAAATCGCCTTCCCCACCGCGGGGGGGCGATTCGATCCGGAGTGGCGACTCTACGCGCGCTCGGCAAGCGACGACAAATCTCCCATCGTCGCGATGCTGACCGCGCTCGATGCCCTGAAGGCGCTCGGGCAGCGACCGTCGATCAATCTCAAATTCTTCTTCGAGGGAGAGGAAGAAGCCGGTTCCGCGCATCTCGGCGAGATGCTCACTCGTCATGCCGCCCTGCTCAAGGCCGATCTCTGGCTCTTCGGGGATGGGCCGGTGCACCAGAGCAGGCAGCCCAAGGTGTCGTTCGGGGTGCGCGGCGTGATGGGCGTCAATCTCACCGTGTACGGCCCTGCGCGCCCGCTGCACAGCGGTCACTACGGGAACTGGGCCCCCAATCCCAACGTGATGCTCGCCCATCTCATTGCCTCGCTGCGCGACGAGGAGGGGAGGATCTTGATCGAGCGTTTCTACGATGACGTGCTTCCGTTTTCGGCAGCGCAGCGCGCCGCGCTCGCAACGATGCCCCATATCGACGCGCAGCTGACGGCGGATCTCCGGCTCGGCCGAACCGAAGGATCCGGCGCGGGCCTGGCGGAACAGGTCTCGCGACCGGGACTCAATGTCAGCGGAATGTCGGGGGGGCGCACCGGTGCCGCCGCCGCGAACGTTATCGTCCCCGAGGCCACCGCGTATATCGATTTCCGGCTGGTACCGGATCAGCGACCCGAGCGGGTACGCGCGCTCCTCGAAGCACATCTCGTCACGCGGGGCTACCACGTCGTGCACGAAGATCCCGATTCGGCGACCCGTCGCGCCCATCCTCGCATCATCAAGGTGACCGGGGACGGCGGCTATCCCGCAATCAGCACCGCGCTCGATCTCCCCGTCTCCCGCGCGGTGATTCGCGCGGCGGAAGCCGCCCTCGGAGAGCCGGTGGTCGTGGAGCCGCCGCTCGGGGGGAGTCTCCCGCTGTACCAGTTCAAGGAAGTGCTCGGCGCCACGCTCATCATGGTGCCGATCGTGAATCACGACAACAATCAACACGCCGAGAACGAGAACCTGCGGATCAAGAATCTGTGGGACGGGATCGAGCTGTATGCGGGATTGCTGGCCTATCTGGGGGCGTTCTGGGGGCAGGTGCCGTAGACAGAGGCAAGGAGGCAAGGAGGCAAGGACTGACGACTGAAGGCCGACGACCACTTTGCCTCGAACTACACGCTGCCGCCCTCCGGCCGTCCCTCCCACGCCGCCCGCGGAATCCCGTCGATCACCCTGTAAAAACCGAGATCGGCTCCCGACCGCAGCTTGGCGATGTACACTATCTGTCCCGTGTGCATGCCGAAGTGCTCGACCGCGTGATAAATCGCTTCGAGGAGGGTGACGGTTCTGCCCTGCACCTGCCGCCGCTCGCTGAGCGACGCGGGATCGGTGGCCGCGATGACGGAGTCGGCCTGGAGCACCGCTTCGGTGATCAGCGCGAGCAGCTCGGTCCGGGAAAGCGGCTCGCGGCTCGCGAACTCGGAGGCGCGATCGCGGCGATCGGGCGCGCCTCCCACTCCGCTCACCACCCACTGCCGGATATTGCCGGCCAGATGCAGCAGAAGATTCCCGATGCTGTTGGCGGCTTCGTGGGGACGCCACCAGAGATCGGCCTCCGACAGCACATCCACCGACCCGCCAATCTTGGGGAGATAGTGCGCGGTGAGGTATTCACGCGACTGGGCGAGAAAGGCGGCGCCGCTATCCATGGGAACTCGCTATCGGCTATCGGCTATCGGTCCGGCCAGCACAGCCGGCACGATCATGCCCAGTACGGTCTCTTCTGCGGTCGTCGCGGAGATCTGCGCGCCGTCGGGCGTCCACTCCCTGTGGACGGCCATCCACGTCAGGGATTCTACTATCAGGTGGGCAGCCGCGAGGTGATCGTGCCGGGCCGGCAGGGCCCCCTCCTTGGTGCGCCGCTGGAGGTAATCCGCCAGGCGGCGGACCCCGCCCCGCCAGAATCTCCGGAAAAAGACCTGGGAGACATCCGGCCAGTCGCCCCCACACCGCTCAACCAGCTTTACCCCCCGGCGGTATCGGTGGAGCCATCGGTAGAGCTCCCGGATAATCCCTTCCACCTCCGAGGCAATGTCCTCAGGTGGCTGAGATTCGGTCGCAAGCCAAAGCTGGGGAAAATGGGATGCGTTTCGGAGACAGCGCCATAGGGCATCGGCGACGGCGCCCGGCTCGGGTGCCGGATGGGGAAAGGTCATGGTCCAGACCGTCGGATCCTCCATCGCCCGCCGGATGGCCAGATCGAAAAGCGCTTCTTTTCCTGCGGCGTACAGGTAGATCGTTCCCGGTCCTACTCTGGCTCGCTCGGCGATTAGAGCAATCTTTGCAGTTGCGTAGCCATGAAGAATAAATACCTCAGTCGCCGCATCAGCTATATGATCTATACGGTTAGCTGCTTTTACCCTAGGCATGATTATGATAATAACTGAATCAGTTATTTAAAAACAGATGTCCCCATTTCTCTATCAAGTTATCGCGCGATCGGCAGATTCTTGCGGTCTGACATTGGTCGTGCTTAGAGAATGATTTTCGGTCTGTAGCCAGGATCACTTCATCCTCATAGCCATTAGTATCCCTTACTACTGCTAGGCTTTTCCACGGGCCCGGCAGCCTCAAAATGCGTCATCCGAGTGCTCGATTTCAGGTCGTATTGTACCACCTGATAGCCTGACCGAAAGCCGATTGCCGAAGCCAATGGCTGCTTCCTAGCAACCTTTTCTGGCGCTCTACTGTCCAATCGCACAGAATAGGGGTCGACCCTCTAGAACCCGGGGCAGGGTGGAACCAACCAGTCTCGTTGCCCGCGTTCTGGCGGGCGACCAGGATGCCGAGCGCGAGCTGTACGGCTCGCACGTGGACCGGGTATATCGTCTCGTCTACCGGATGGTGGGAGACGGGGAGCTGGCGGCCGACTATACCCAGGACACTTTTATCCGGACGTTCGACCGCCTGGCCACCTTTCGGGGCGAATCGGCGCTCTCGACCTGGATCACCTCGATCGCGATCTCGGTGGTCTACAACGGGCAGCGGAAGGTGAAGCGACTCAGGGCCCGGGAGGTCGACTTGGAGCACGCGGAGCCGGTGGCGATGCCACATCGGGAGGCCGACCCGGACCTCAAGGTCAAGCTGGCCTCGGCGATCGAGGACCTGCCGATGGGGTATCGCACCGTGTTTCTCATGCACGACGTGGAGGGGTTTACGCACCTGGAAATCGGCAGCGCGCTGGGGATCCAGGAGGGGACTTCGAAGGCGCAGTTGAGCCGGGCGCGCGCGAAACTTCGGCAGCAGCTGGCAGAGTACGCGGGAGATATTGCCTCATGATGGATGATCGGGAAGACCGTCTGGATAATCTGATTCGCGACGCGGCCCGCGACTACCACGCGCCCCCCGCGACGCCCCGGGCGGAGATGTGGGAAGCGATTCGGGCGAGCCGTGACGCGGCGCGCACCGAGGTGCGGCCGCTCGTGGTGCGGCCGGCCCGTTCACCGCTTCGCCTGGTGTTCGGCATCGCGGCGCTCCTCGCGCTGGGTATCGCCATCGGCCGGCTGACCGTCCCTTCGCGGGGCGGTACGGCAGCGGCTCCGCCTCAGCCGATCATCGCCGCCCTGCCCGAGGCGGCCGCAGCCGCGCCGGAACAGCGCGAGCGGGGCGAAGTCGCCGCCCGCTATGCGACCGACGATCACCTGACCCAGGTGGAGACTTTCCTGACCGAGTTCGGCACCCGGCCCGCGGCGCTCGATTTCTCCGCGCAGGCGCAGGATCTTCTCACCGACACCCGTCTCCTGCTCGACTCGAAGCGGGTGGTGGACCCGAGAACCCGCAAGCTGCTCGAAGATCTCGAGCTGGTGCTGGCACAGATCGCCACGCTCGATCCCCGCGAGAATAACCGGGATCGCGATCTGATTGCCGACGGTCTGGCGCAGAGTCATCTCCGCACCCGCCTCCGGAATGCCATCCCGGCGGGCTCGGCCATTCGATTGTAAGGAGCTCGACCATGTCTTCCGTTCGTTACTTCGTCCTCGCCCTCTCCGCCGCGTCGGCGAGTTCCCTGCACGCGCAGGCCACCACCAGGACAGCTCCGGTGGTGATCCAGGTGCCCGACCTCGCGTGGCTGGCCCCGGTCGTGGCGGATGCCCAGGCTCGCGCCGCGATGTCACTCGCCCAGGTGCGACCCTCGCTCGCCGGGCTCGGTCCCGCCTTGGCGCAGGCGCGCATGGGACTGATGCACGCCCAGGCAGCGCTGGCCACGACGGGCGCCCGCATGGGACGTTTCGGCTCCTTCGGCTTTGCGATGGCCTACGACGAAATCGCCGAATCTCCCCCAGCGCCGTGGGCGCAGCAGGATCCCGCCGATCAGATCTACCGGGACGCCCGGAGCGAGCTGACCCGCGGCCGCTATGCGACCGCCGCCAATCTCTTCGCGAGCATCTACAGCAGGTACCCGCGCTCCACCTACGCCGGCGATGCGTACTACTGGCAGGCGTACGCGCTGAGCAAGCGGGACAACGATGAAGCGCTTCGGCAGGCGCTCGGCGTCCTGGAGCAGCAGAAGGTAAAGGCGCGGGGCGCGAGCTCGCGGCGCGATGCCGATCAGCTTCGCATCCGGATCTGCGGCGAGCTGGCCCAGCGGGGTGACTCCGATTGCGCCGCGGAGATCAACGCCGAGGCGCGCGCCGCCATGGAGCCCACCCCGGCGCCGGCACCCCGGGCCGCCCCCCAGCCGCGAGACGGGCCGAACCCCCCGCGCGCGACCACCCGGCGGCCGGGCCGGGAGCGCTGCGACAACGAGGACGATATCCAGTCCGCCGCGCTCAATGCGCTGTTGCAGATGGATGGCGACAAGGCGCTGCCGGTTCTGAAGAAGGTCCTGGCCCGGCGCGATGAGGGCTCGCTCTGCCTGCGCCGCAAGGCGGTGTTCCTGGTGTCCCAGCACGAAGGGCCGGAGACCGAGCGGATTCTCCTCGATGCCGCGCGCACCGACCCCGATGGCGAGGTGCGCGAGCAGGCGGTGCAGTGGCTCTCGCAGGTCGATTCACCGGCCGCCGTCGCCGCGCTCGATTCGATCCTCCGGAGCGCGAATGATCCGGCGCTGCAGGACAAGGCCATCTTCGCCCTCTCGCAACAGGATTCGCCGCGCGCCCGGCAGGCACTCAAGGACTTTGCGCTCCGCGGCGGCGTCTCCTCTGATCTCCGCCAAAAGGCGATCTTCTGGATCGGCCAGGGCGACGATCCCGATCGCTCGGGCTTCCTCAAGACGCTCTATGTCCAGCTCAAGGACACGGAGTCGCGCGAGAAAATCCTCTTCTCGATGTCGCAGATCGACGGACCGGAGAGCCAGCGCTGGCTGCTGCAGATCGCCAGCGACGTCAACGAGGGTATCGAGCTTCGGAAGAAGGCGCTCTTCTGGGTGGGTCAGTCGGACATCCCGGCGACTGATCTCTTTACCCTCTACGAGAAAATGCCGAGCCGGGAAATGAAGGACCAGCTGATCTTCGTTTACTCGCAGCGGGACGAGCGGGCGGCGGTGGACAAGCTGTTCGAAATCGCCAGGACCGAGCCCGACCGCGAGCTCAAGAAGAAGGCGATCTTCTGGCTCGGCCAGTCCGACGACCCGCGCGTGCCGGCGTTCCTCGAGCGACTTCTCGAAAAGCCGAACTGACGGGGAGGCACACCATGCGGCGTCTCATCGGCATCACCCCGTTGCTGCTCGCCGGCCTCACCGGCTCCGTCGGCGGCCAGGCGCTCACCGACCGGATCCTCGCGGTACGGGAGGGAACGGTGCGGCTCTCCTACGGCGTCCGTGACGGCATCTGCGGCGACGGGGAGACCTTCATCCGCGACCGCTCGCGGGGCGAGGACAACTTCACGACGTTTGACGACGTGAACTCGCGCTGGAGCGGCCGGGGATGGCGCGATCGTCCCTGTGAGCCGGGCCCGGCGCGGATCGCAATCACCAAGTCCGGCGGAGAAGTCACCCGGCTTCGCGTGTATGTCGGCGGCGACTGGCGGAGCGGCAGCGGCAGCATCACCGACCTCGGCATGGTCTCTGCGCCTGTCGCGGCCAAGGCGTTGGTGGCGCTCGCCGCGCGGGCGTACAATGCCGATCGCGCGATCTACGGAGCGATCATCGCCGACAGCGCGGTCGTCTGGCCCGATCTCCTGGCCCTCGCCAAGGACACCAGGGCCCGCACGGAGACCCGGAAGAACGCGGTCTTCTGGCTGAGCCAGGCCGCCGGTGACGAAGCCACCCGAGGGCTCTCCGCGCTCGCTGAGAATGACGACGAGAACAGGGACATCAGGGAGCAGGCGGTCTTCGCGATCTCGCAGCTCCGGAACGACGAAGGGGTGCCCGTGCTCATCCGGATCGCGCGCAGCAACCGGGATCCCAAAATCCGCCGGAAGGCGCTGTTCTGGCTGGGGCAGTCGGATGATCCGCGAGCGTTGCGGTTGTTCGAAGAGATTCTGACGAAGGGCTAACCGCTATCAACGCCCGAACGTCACCTCGACCCTCGTATACACAAACCTCCCGTTATACCCGAACGGCGACGGCTGCGGGTAGAGGAAAATCCCGAAGCTATTGTCGGCATTGAGGCGATCGGGATACTTGTCGAACAGGTTCCTGACCCCGATCGACACGTTCAAATTCCGCGGCAGCAAGTAACCGACTTCGGCGTCGAAGACCCCCGCGGAACCGATCGTCTGCACGCAATCCGCGCAATTGGTGCCCGACAGCTGCGACGTCTGGTATTTGCCGTACCAGGACGACCGCAGCAGCCCGTGAAGGGCCCCGCGCGCATAGTCCAGGGTGACGGTGGAGCGCCAGTCCGGGCGCTCCTTCTCCAGCGCGATGCTTCCCCCCGACACAAACGGATCGAACAGCACCGCCCCGGTCCCCGCGAGCTCCGGCGGCTCGTTCACCCGCCGGATCCGGTTCTGGGTCCAGTTGAATCCACCCGACAGTTCCAGCCGCTGCGCGTCGCCCACCGGGACCCGCCACGCTGCCGTGAGATCCACGCCGGTGGTCTTGGTATCGAGCGCGTTAGTGAAGTACTGCGCCGTCTCGACGTTGGTGATGCCGTTATCCCGGAGAATCTGGGTGACGCCGTCTCCTCCGAGCACCCCGGTCAGGATGATCCGTCCGTCGATCGTGACGTAGAACAGGTCGGCGGTCAGGGTGAGGCGCTCGGTGGGACTCACGGCGAGCCCCGCGCTCAGATTCACCGAGGTCTCCGCCTTGAGCGGCTCGGCGCCCAGGGCCTGCGCGGCGGCCGTGGAAACAGGAAAGATCCCGCCTTCCACCGGCACCGGCTGACCCGTCTGCGTGTCGAGCACGAAGTTGGTGATCGTGGCGCCGTAGAAGCTCTGGCTCGGCGAGGGGGCGCGGAACCCGGTGCTCACCGCGCCGCGCAGCGTCACCCGGTTCGACGGGGCCAGCCGGAGCGCCAGCTTTCCGGTGACCTTGGAGCCGAAATCGCTGTAGTTCTCAAACCGGCCGGCAACATTGGCGAGAAGTGTACCGGAGAGATTGGTTTCGAGATCGACATACGCGCCCACGTTGTGCCGGCTGTCATCGACCTCGTTGGACGGCTGAAACCCTCCGAAAACCTGTGAGCCCGGCGGGGCGGGATCGCCGCTCCGGTTGAGATGCCCACCCTGGATGTAGGACGCCCTCTCGCCCGCGACGATCTGGTATTTCTCCCGCCGGAACTGGAGCCCCGTGGCGACGTTGAGATCGCCGGGAAGGCCGATCGAGACGGCCTTGGCAATGTTGAGCGCTGCGACCAGCTCGTTGAGCTTGAGCGTGCCGGCGTCGATCTCGGTCTGATTCGGAATCCCCGGATCGTCGGCGTTCCCGAAGATGCCGTCCAGGCCCGGTGCGCACGCGATGGTCAGGCAGGGCCCGAGCGAGACGTTCATCGTGTTGCGAAGGTCATAGAAGAAACTGTTGTAGCCAAAGGACGCACCGAGGTCGTAGGCCCAGCCGCCGGTCGTGCCCCGGAGCCCCGCCGCCCCGGAAGCGTCCTTCACCGTCGGATGGAATTCCGGCAGGTATCCGAGCGGATAGATCTCAGGCCAGTTCCGGTCCGAAATGGCCTGGCGGCGGAAGCCGTTGCCGGTGCCGATCCGGTGACTGTATCCGGCGAAGGCGTACAATTCGCTCGACCCCGACGCGTTGAGGGGGAAACGCGCATTCACGAACCCCAGAGCATCCCGGGCGAGCCCGTCGCCCCAATGGTGATTCGGCTGGGGCACCGGATTGTTCTTCTGGGTGACCTTGCCGTCCGCGTCGATCTCATCGGCGTCGCCGGGCACGACCTGATCTTCGGGATCCGCGCCGGAGCGATTGGTCGCGTCGCGATGCCGGAACTCTCCGAACACGCTGATCGATCCGCGGCCGACCGGAATGCCCCATCCGCCGCCCAGGTTATACGTCGTGCCGTCATCGGGAAACGGGCCGGTCAGGTAGCGACCGGCATCGCCACGGAGGAACGGCGCGAATTCTCCTTCCCGGATCACCAAATTGACGACTCCGGCAATGGCATCGGAGCCGTACTGAGCCGCCGCGCCGTCCCGTAGAACCTCGATCCGGTCGATTGCGCTGGCCGGAAGGGCATTCATGTCGACGCCGCTGGAGCCCGCGCCCATTCCCGAAGCAAAATTGTGGACCAGGGCCGTCCGGTGCCGCCGCCAGCCGTTGACCAGCACCAGGGCATGGTCGGGGGAGAGGCCGCGGAGCGTGAACGGCCGGACGATGTCGCTCGCGTCGGCAACACTCTGGCGCGGGAAATTGACCGAGGGGGAAAGCCGGGCGAGCACTTCACCGGTTTCGGTGGAGCCGATCTGCCGAATCTTTTCCGACCCGAAGACGTCCACCGGAACGGCCAGCTCCTCGGCGGCGGTATGGCGGGCCCGGGAGCCCACCACGACGTCGATCGGGGCCAGCCGCACGACGCTCTTGCCCAGAACGAAATTGCGCTGGATATCGCCGCCGGGCGGGATCGATACCTGAGCGCTTGCCGGGGCGTGCCCGATGAGCCGGGCTCGCACGGTGTAGGTCCCGGCGGGAACGTTCCGCAGCTCGTAATCGCCCTGGGCTCCCGCGGTCGCCCGGAGGAGAGTCCCCTCGACGGTCACTACCGCGCCCAGGAGGCCCATACCGGCGCTGTCGCTCACCCGGCCCCGAAGCCTCCCGGTCTGGGCCGCCAGCGTCTCCGCAGCCGCAAGCACTACCAGGGCCACCCCCGTGATCACGATCCGGAGCCGTCGCATGTCGCCTCGATGAAGTGGTTAAGAGGTAATCTGGGCGCTGACTGGAAACCGACCGGGTTCAATACGCGTCTGGACCTTGACGGTGTCAAGTGGCAACGCCGAACCGGCTGGCGAATCCCCCCACCTTGGGCCGCCGTAGTCATTATTATTAGGGTCGGTGTCCTACAGATTCGCGACGGCGCCATTCCGGTGTCCGTCGCGGCTTCGTCCTGCGGCAATGGAGCGGGTAACATGAGGATGCGTTCACTAGCGATCGGCGGGGCCCTGCTGCTGCTCCCATTGGCAGCCGGGGCCTTCCTTCGGCAGGGCGGCCAGACCGCGGACGGGGCCCGCCTTTTTTCGCAGGTCCTGCAGCGCATCGAAGACAACGCGGTGGACTCGCTGTCCCGGAATGCCATTTATGAAAAGGCCGCGCGGGGGCTGATCAAGAACCTCAAGGACCCCTACGCAGAGCTGTACTCGCCGGAGGAGATCGCCGACTTCCAGCGGAACACGCTGCGAAACAACTACGGCGGTCTCGGGATGCAGATCGAGCCCCAAGATGACCAGATCGTCGTCGCGCGGGTCTTCCCCAAGAGCCCCGCCGAGGCCGGTGGCGTGCAGCCCGGCGATCACATCATGGCGGTGGATTCGGTGCCGGTCGTGGGTCTCAAGCTCACCCAGGTCTCGGGGCGCCTCCTCGGGCGGCCCGGCACCAAGGTGGATGTGGTCTTCCAGCGCGCCGGCGTGCCGCAGCCGATCCGCGGCCGGTTCACCCGGGCGATCATCCGCGTCCCCGCGGTACCCTACTCGCTGGCGCTGGACGGTGGCGTCGGATACATCCCGCTCCAGAGCTTCAACGATTCCGCCGCGGAGGACGTGGCGAAGGCGCTGCTCGACCTCAAGCGCCGGGGCGCCCGGAGCTTCGTGCTCGACCTGCGCGGCAACGGCGGCGGCTCCCTGGATCAGGCGCTCGACATCAGCGACCTCTTCCTCAAGCCCGGCCAGGAGATCGTCGTCGTGCGCCACCGCGGCAAGGCGCCGGAGATCGCGTCCGCCAGCCGTCCGTCGGTCATCGATTCGATGCCGATCGTCGTGCTGGTGGACGGGGGCAGCGCCTCCGCCTCGGAGATCGTCGCCGGCGCCCTGCAGGATCATGACCGTGGGCTGGTGGTGGGAACCACATCGTTCGGCAAGGGATTGGTGCAGACGCTCTTCCCTATGGAAGGCGGCTGGTACATCAAGCTCACCACCGGCAAGTGGTATACGCCGAGCGGCCGTTCGATTCAGGCCGAGCATGACCGGCTGGGTGACGATCGTTTCGTGGAATACGCGCGGGATTCGGTGGCCGGCGACACGGTCAGGAACCGCCCGGTCTTCAAGTCCGACGCGGGCCGGAAGATCCTCGGCGGCGGCGGGATCACACCGGATATCGTCGTTGCCCAGGACACTGCCACCGCCGCGGAGCGCGAGCTGGCCCGGGCCGTGGCCCCAGCCGGACAGGCCTGGTACGTGACGCTCTACAACTACGCCATCGAGTCGAAGGGCTCCGTGACCCGCGACTTCACGGTGACACCCGCGATGCGCAACGAGTTCTACAACCGGCTGGTCAAAGCGAAGCTGCCAATCACCCGGACCCAGTTCGACGCGGCCCAGGATGTGATCGACAGAAACCTCGAGCAGCGCTTCATCAGCCTGGCCTTCGGCGATTCCACCGCGTTCCGTCGCGGCATCCCGCAGGACCCGCAGATAACGATGGCGCTCAACATGCTCCGCCGCGGCACGACCCAGCGTCAGCTGCTGGCGCTGGCGGCGCAGGAGCCGAGGAAGGTCCAGTAAGAGGGGTTGGGGGTTGGGGATTGGGGAACTCCCCCAGCCCCCAACCCCCAAACCCTACCCCCCCGTCGTCCCCGTCAATATCCCCCGCCTGATCCTCGCCGCCTTCGGGCTCGCCGTCGCATCCCACAAGAGCCGCGTGTCCACGATGAGCTCCCGGCGTACCTCCATCTGCACCGTACGCTCGGCATCGTTCCGGCGGACCACGACGGGAATCGTGCTGCCGACGGCGTCGGCGTAGCGCGTCCGAAATTGCAGCGCGAAGTTTTCGTCTTTGACCTCGACCTCTCCGACCTTGAGGATCTGATCACCGGGCTCGATGCCGGCGTCGAAGGCCGCGCTGCCGCGCGTCACCGCGGTCACGAAGACGCGTAAGCTGTCGGACAGCGTGTTGACGCCCAGTCGCAGCTCGCGCGTGCTGTCGGCGACTTGCCTGATCCCGCCGAGGGCGCCCACCGTGGCCCAGGGAAACGGCTCCCTGCCATCGATATACTTCGCGGCGAACTCGGTGAACGGGCGCCCCCCCGCCGCGGCGGTGACCGCCGCCCACCACTCCGCGGTGGTGAAGCCTTTCCCCTTCTTGTACGTGCTCTGGTAGAGACCCCGCATCACGTCGTCGAGCGAGCGGCGATTGTCGCTCCCGTCACGAATCAGGATGTCCAGCAGCAGTCCCGCGAGAGACCCTTTGTCGTAGTAGATGTCGCCGGTCCCATCGGTCGGATCGATCCAGCTGGTGAGCGACGCATCTTCGAGGGCGATCGGCACCGTCTGGTCGGTATGCTCCCGTTTGCCCTCGGTGACGCTCAGGAATACCGTCGAATCGAGAATGCCCCCGCGCACCAGTGCGAGATCGGCGTAGTAATCGGTGATCCCCTCGCTCACCCAGAGCAGCGTGGTCGGCTGCGGCTGGTCATATCGGTACGGCACCATCTCGGACGGGCGGAGCCGCTTCACGTTCCAGGCGTGGAAGATCTCGTGCGCAGTGATCGAGGCCAGCAGCGCGGTACCGATGAACTGCGGATTGTAGATGCCGACGTGCGAGTTCTGGTGCTCGAGGGCGCTCCCGCCGGCGAACGACGGCTCGAAGATCAGCATCGTGGTGTAGTGCTTCCACGGCGTCTCGCCGAAGATCTTGGACTGGGGCGGAACCATCGCCTGAATCTGCTCCCAGAGCACTCGGCGCGCGGCGGTCCGGAGCTCTCCCGACGGGTAGCTCGCAAGGCGGTGCCAGACCCCCTCGACCTGGGCGCTGTCCACATCGAGGCGGCCGATAAAAAATGGCATGTCGACCAGGTCGTGATAGTTCGTGGCGCGGTAGCGCCCCGCGCCGCCGTCCCGGTCGAGACCGGTGACGATCTGCCAACCCGGTGCGGTGGTGACGCTCACCCGCGCGGGGAAATCCATCCCCTGGCCCTCAGGATATGGAAAGACGTTGGTGCCGTTGATCAGGAGAAAATCGGGTTTCGCCCAGGCCATCGCGTTGTCGAGGGTGTCGGCCAGGAAATCGAACTCCACCCGGACCGGGCCGGCCGCCACCGGCCGCACCCGCCAGGTGTCGTAGTCGGTCTTGTCCCAAACGAGCGGCCGCCCACCGCTGGTCGCCGAAAAACTGGAGACCTTCCGGGCATAGTTGTTGAGCTCGTACGCGCCCGGCGTCCACGCAGGGAGGGAAAGCAGTACCGGCCCCGCGCGCGGGACGTCGAACTCCATTCCGATGCGCACGCTGCGGCGCTCGGCGTTCGCCGAGTCGAAGATGAGCTCGTAGCGCAGATTCGTTGCGACGCCCGGAGCCCGCGCGGGACGCGGCTGCGCCATGAGCGGGACAGCGCAGCCAATCAGGAAAACCGCGGACGCGGCGAGAGAACGAAAGCGGCCTGACACAATGAATCCTTTCCCCAGGTCGGAAATTGCGGCCGAAGGCGTGCCCGTCGGCTACGGGAAGTATCTCACGATATGGCGGCGATTGACCAGCGGACCGGAGAGGCGGGAGGCGGCAAGCAGGCAGAGCGCCGCGAGAAGCGTCACGCCCCGGAGTCGGAAAGGAGGAGTCACTCTGTCACGACGGCGAGCGCGGCGGTGCGGTTTCAGGACTACGATACCGCGCGCTTGTCGAACGTGCGGAGGCCCACCGCCATGAAGATCGCGCTGAGCAGCACCAGCGCCCCGGCGACGACCGCCTGATTCATGTGGGGCAGCGACGGCGTGAGGGCGCCCCGCATCCCCTCCGAGACATAGACCAGGGGATTCACGAGGACGAGTACCTGCACGACGGGCACGGCCGAGAGCGCCTTCCAGGGATAGTACGCGCACCCGAAGAAGACCATCGGCGCGACGATCAGCCCGAACATGAGGCCGATCTGCTCCCCGCGAATCGCGGTGCCGAGCAGGAGGCCGAATGCCGAGAAGGTGAAGGCGCCGAGCAGCGTCATCCCCACGACCACGCCGAAGTGCGCGAAGTCCAACCCCGCAATCGGCCCCATGATCAGGCGGGCGACCGGCAGCACGAAGAGCGCCGCGATCACGCCCTGGATGGTTCCGGCGATCACTTTCTCCAGCGCGATCACCGAGGTCGGCACCGGCGCGAGCAGCCGGTCCTCGATCTCCCGCGTCCACCCGAAGTCCGCCACCATCGGGAGAGCGACCGCCTGCACGCTGGCAAACGCCAGGCTCACCCCGAGGATGCCGGGAAGCAGGGCGCCGGTGTATCCGGACTGCACGAAGCCCATCTGCGGCAGGAGATAACCGAAGACGATAGTGAACATGATCGGCTGCAGCGTGGTGCGGAGGAGGAAGAACGGGAGCTCCCTCGAAACCACGTGAATGTCCCGGCGCACCAGGGCGCCGAACACCTTCCAGGGCGATGGGCTCACTCGAGCTTTCTCCCGGTGAGCGACACAAAGAGGGTTTCGAGGCTGGGCGGGGTGAGGCGGATGTCCACCGGTGCGCAACCCGATTGCTCCAGGGCGCGCAGAATCGCCGGAAGCGTTTCACCGGCCCGCTCGGCATACATCGAGAGCTCCGATCCCCTGGCGCTCGCTTTCGTGACGCCGGGAATGCTGCCCGCGTCCTGCAGCACGCGCAGCGCCTCGCCATCGAGCGTGATCTGGATCAGCGTGGCTCCCGGTGCGCGAGCCTTCAGTCCGGCCGGCGTGTCGAGGGCGAGGAGCCTTCCACGATCGATGATCGCGAGCCGCTCGCAGAGCCGCTCGGCTTCTTCCATGTAGTGCGTGGTCATGATGATGGTGCGGCCCTGCTGGTGCAGCGAGCGGAGGATGTCCCACAGCGCGAGTCGTGCCTGGGGATCGAGCCCCACCGTCGGCTCGTCCAGAAAGAGAATCTCCGGCTCGTGAATGAGCGCCCGAGCGATCATCAGGCGCTGCTGCTGGCCGCCGGAGAGCTGGTCCACTCTCGCTTCGCCCCGGTCGCCGATTTCGAGCTGGTCGAGCAGCGCCTGCGCCCGCGGGAGGGAGACCGAGCGCGGAATGCCGAAATAGGCGGCATGGAAGAGCAGATTCTGGATGGCGGTGAGTTGCCGGTCGGGGTTGGGCTGTTGCGGAACCACGCCGATCCGCTGCTTGACGCCCACTGGGTCGCGGACGACGTCGATGCCCGCCACCGCGGCAGTTCCCGAGCTGGGCCGCACCCGGGTGGTCAGGACCCCGATGGTTGTCGTCTTCCCGGCGCCATTGGGTCCCAGCAACCCGAAGAATTCCCCCGGATGAACCGAGAGGTCGAGGCCGTCGAGAGCCTGAATTTCGCGCGCACCAGATGAGGCGGAGTGCGCAAGGGGTCCGCCGGGAGCCATTTGTGGACCGGAGGGGCCGCGGCGCCGCACCGGGGGCGCCGGATACACCTTCTTGAGCGCCCGGGTCTCGATCGCTGGTCCCATGCGCGATAATCTAAATCCCCTGGTGCGGCCGCCACAGGCTATCGTGTTATGATGCAACTGTTTCGGGGCTTTGCACGCCAGAAGAAGAGCAGCGAGGCGCCGATCGAGCCGCTGCTTACCCCGATCCTCGATCCGCTCCGGCAGCATCCCCGGTTCGCGAGGCTGGTGAGGGGTCTCGGCTTGTCGGAGAGGGTGCTGAGATGAAAAGCGTGAACGCTGAACGGTGAACCGGAAAAGCCTCGACCGATAGCCGGACCGATCGCCGGTAGCTGAAGGCTGCTAGCGCTCAATTTCCCGGTGAATTTCCGAACCGGGGATTGACGGTGTTCGCAAACTTCGACCCGAAGGTGTAGCTCAGCCCCACCGACATTTCCCACTGGTACGAGGTCTGCAGCTGCTTGAGCCGCAGCAGAATCTCTTCGTCGGTAATATCCGCCTTGGCCAGTGACAGCTGATCCCGGATCCTGGCGTAGCTCGCGAACATGTTGAAGTTGAGTCCCCGCACGATCCGCACCTCTCCGAACGCGAACACCGAGATCCGGTTCTTCGAGAAGTCGTCCAGATAGGTCGAGCCGACCAGCTGGGCTTCCAGCCTGCCCCAAGGCTGGGTCGCCGCCCCCGCGACGGTCAACCGGTTGACCGGCCGCTTCTCCACCAGCTTGTCATAGATCGTGGTGTCGCGATAATTCTCGTAATTGAGCCCGAGCGAATAAATGAACACGAATTGCCGGCGCGACGATTCGCTGTAGGGAAATACGTTGTACTCGATTCCGGGCTCGACCTTAAGGAGGAGATCGTAGTTTTCGCGGGTGGATCGCTCGCCGGTCACTTCGAGCCCCAGCGACCACTGCTTGGTGAGACTCCGTACCAGAAGGCCGCCCAGGGCATAGCTGCTGGTCGTGCGCTCGAAGACCTCATTCTCGAGCTGGAAGGAGCTGTGACTCCGGTTTCCTTCGATCTCGGTGCGGAACTTCCATTTGTCGCTGACCCGCGACGCTTCGAGCGATCCGTTCAGGTGGGTCTGCTTGGTCTGCGATTCGCCGGCGAAGAAGCCGCTCATCCCGACCTCGAAGACCCAGAGATTCCAGGGATCCTTCGGTTGCTGCGCGGGCGCGGTGGCCGAGCCGGCGGGGGCGGAGAAGGTGAGCTGGAACCGATCGGCGAGGATTCCTTTCGCGACGTATCGCGCGAGTCCGAGCGCGATTCGCTGGGTCTGCCGGCGCCGGATCTCGTCGTCGGTCTCCGATTGCTGGGTCGTGAACCGGAGCTCGTCGTCCGCATTGAGGAACGCGCGCAGGCCGATGAACCGCAGCACATACTCCTGGCCCCCTCCGGTGCTCTGCGAGGTGACGATGAGATGCACGTCGGCATCGGCGCGGTCCCGCACCCAGTTGACGTAGGTGATTTCCCGCCGCAGGTGATCGAAGTCGCAGAAGGTGTTGCAGTCGAGAAAGACCCGCGTGGCCTCACCAGCCGGCGGAGTGGCCGGCGTGCCCTGCCGGGCCGCCAGCGGGAGCGGCGTAATGGCACAGTAGAGCACCACGACTGCCGCCGGAACGAACCGGTGCATGCGCATCGGAAAGCTCGCAATCTCGGGGAAAACTTGATCCAGGTCAGGACTATGACGCCATTCGGCCCGAATAGGTTGCAACCGGGCCAATCCGTGCGTTCTCCGCCTTCCGGACCTGGATAGCGCTCATTGCCGTGTCAACACAGTATTGACCGCCACAAGATCCGCCCGCACCGCCGTCACCTTCCCATTGGTGCGGATAAACCGGTAGCGCGCGGAGCGCCGTCCGAAAACTCCGTCGCCCAGATGAACGAGCGGCTGTGCTGCGCGCTGAGAGGCGCGGCGGCCGTGAGGCAGAGAATTGCGAGCTGGAGGCGCATGCTGGAGACTAGTCGCGAAGACGCGAAGACGCGAAGTGAATAACCTTCCCTCCCCGCGTCCCCGCGTCCCACTCGGATGCTCGCGGCGATGGACGAGTAGAAGCGGCACCACTATCCTACCCGCAGTCTCTTTCCGGGCCCATTCGATGATCCGCCGTCCCCTTGTGCTACCCCTCGCCCTCCTGGCATGGACGCTGGTGCTTCCCCTCTCGGCACAGAACCGGAGAGCCGCGGCGCAGGCCAACCCCATCCAGCGCGAGTACCAGGCGGCCGCCGACCGGATCATCGCCGCGGCAACCGCCGACAGCGCGGCATGGAACAAGCTGGCCGAACTCACCGACGGCTTCGGCCATCGGCTGAGCGGCAGCGAGGCGCTGGAGCAGGCCATCGACTGGGTCATCGCCCGGATGAAGTCCGAAGGATTGGAGAACGTCCGCGGGGAGCCGGTGATGGTGCCCCGCTGGGTCCGGGGCCACGAGCAGGCTGAGCTACTGGAGCCCCGCTACGCCAAGCTGTCGATGCTCGGCCTTGGGCAAAGCGTCGGCACGCGCCGCGGCGGGATCCAGGCGGAGGTGCTGGTCGTCTCGAGCTTCGACGAGCTCAAGGCGCACGCGGCCGAGGCGCGGGGAAGAATCGTGCTGTTCGACGTGCCGTTTACGAATTATGGCCAGACGGTGCGGTATCGCGGGACCGGCGCGGTCGAGGCGGCAAAGGTCGGCGCGGTGGCGATGCTGCTCCGGTCGGTCGGACCGTTCGGGATGCGGACGCCGCACACCGGCTCGATGCAGCCGTACGATTCGACGGTGACGCGGATTCCCGCCGCGGCGATCACGATGGAAGACGCCGCGCTGCTGCACCGCATGCAGCAGCGCGGCCAGAAGATCGTCGTCCGGCTCGAGATGGAAGCCCAGATGCTTCCCGATTCGCCCTCGCGCAATGTGGTGAGCGAGCTCACCGGGCGGGAGAAGCCGGCGGAGGTGGTGGTCTTCGGCGGCCACATTGATTCCTGGGACGTGGGCACCGGAGCGATGGATGACGCCGGCGGTGTGGTCATCGCCTGGGAGGCCGTACGCCTGCTGCAGAAGCTCGGGCTCCGCCCCCGGCGCACCATCCGCGTCGTCGGATGGACCAACGAGGAGAACGGCGGGCGCGGCGGCCAAGCCTATCGCGACGCGCACCGGAGCGAGCTCGTCGGCCACGTGGCGGCGATCGAGTCCGACGGCGGGACATTCAAGTTCCGCGGCTTCGGCTTCACCGGCAGCGATTCCGCCTACGCGATGGTCCGGCAGATCGCCAAGCTGCTCCGGCCGCTGGGCGGGGATTCGGTGACCGTGGGAGGCGGCGGCGCCGACATCGGGCCGATCATGGCGCTCGGCGTCCCCGGCCTCTCGCACAACGTGGATGGCACCCGATACTTCTGGTACCATCACACCGACGCCGACACCGTGGACAAGATCGACCCCCGGGAGCTGGCCGAGAACGTGGCGGCGATGGCGATCATGGCGTATGTACTGGCTGACCTGCCCAGTCCGCTACCACGTATTAGGCAGTAGACAGTAGGCAGTAGGCAAGAGCTGTTCACTACTGCCAATTGCCCACTCCCTATTGCCTCCCATTGTATTTCTATGGGGAACGGAGTTATGATTCCCATAGAACTTCTAGGGAGAGCTGATGTCACAGCCAATCGACGTCCTCCGCGGCACCCTCGACCTCCTCATCCTCAAAGCCCTGAGCTGGGGCCCCGCCCACGGCTATTCGGTGGCCGAATGGATCGAGCGGGTCACCGACGACACCCTGGTGATCGAGGAGGGCTCGCTCTACCCCGCCCTGCACCGCCTTGACGAGCGCGGGCTCATCGAGGCGGAATGGGGCCTTTCGGGCAACAACCGCCGAGCCAAGTATTACGCGCTGACTACGCCGGGACGGCAGGCGCTGAAGGCGGAATCGGCCACCTGGATCCGCTACGCGCGCGCGATCTTCGCTGCGCTGGAGGCGCCGGCGTCGCTCAAGCCGGCGTCGGTCTGATGTCCGCCCGCCGAGAGCCACTCTGGCGCCGCTACCTCCGATTCTTCGGACCCGACGTGAACGCGGATGTCGAGGAAGAGCTCCGCTTCCACCTCGAGATGCGGGAGCAGCACTATCTGGCCCGCGGGATGGATCCCGCCGAAGCGCGCGAGGCGGCCCGCCGGAAATTCGGCGACCTTGACCGCCACCGCCGGGCGCTCCGCCGCCAGGACGGCCGTCGCCTTCGGCGGAACGTCTGGGCGGAACACCTTGGCGAGTGGGGACAGGATCTCCGCTACGCGGTCCGCATGCTCTGGCATCACCGGGGGTTTTCGGCGGCGGTCATCGCGACACTCGCCCTCGGCATCGGCGCCACGACCGCGATCTTCAGCGCGGTGGACGCGGCGATGCTCCGGCCCCTGCCGTTCGCCGCGCCCGAGCGCCTCGTGGAGCTCCCACGCGTCGACGTCCCCTTCGCCCCGAGAGGCCAGGAGGAGGAGCCCAGTCCGCGTCCCAACATACGGACGGTGGGTCAGATGCGCGACGTGTTTTCCGAGGTCGCCGTCTATGCAGTCGGCGGTCTCAACCTGAGTGGAATCGGTGCCCCACTGCGAGCGCGGGTCGGCGTGGTGACGGAAAGATTCTTCCGTGCGCTCGGTGTTTCGGTCGCCCAGGGACGAACGTTCTCGCCGGACGAGGCCCGGCCTGCCGGCCCTCTGGTGACGGTGATTTCCCACGGACTCTGGCAGCGGCAATTCGGCGGCCAGCCCGCGGTGGGTCAGACCGTCCGGCTCAACGGCAAGGCCTATCAGGTCATCGGCATCACGCCTCGGGAATTCCGTTTCCCCGAGAATTCCGACCTCTGGATCCCGCTCACCGTCCCGATGACGTTCCAGTCGTTCGAGGCCTTCCGCGGATACATCCCGTCCACCACGATCGCCCGGCTCGCGCCTGGAATGCGCAAAGAAATCGCCGCCGACCGGCTGGGTACGCTGTGGAGAGCTCTCCCCGCCGACCAGGAAGCCGAAGCCAGAGACGTCATTGCCGAGCCGCTACGCCTTCTGCAAGGCTCGCTGCTGGGCGACCGAAAGACTCCCATGCTCATCCTGCTGGGCGCCACCGGGCTCCTCTTGCTCATCGCCTGCGTCAATGCCACCAACCTGCTGCTGGCCCACGCAGCCATGCGGGAGCGGGAGCTCGCCGTGCGCGCCGTGCTGGGGGCGACCCGCGGCCGCCTGGTGCGCCAGCTGCTGATCCAGAGCCTGGTGCTTTCCCTCACGGGAGCGGTAGCGGGCCTGTTGCTGGCCTACACCACACTGGGAGTCGTCGCCGCGCTCCTCCCCCGGGAAATGGTCGAGCTCGCAGCGCCGGCTCTTGATGGCCGGCTGCTCGCGTTTGCGATCGGTCTCGCGATCCTCACGGGGCTCGGGTTCGGCGTCTTGCCCGCCCTGGGAGCGGCGCGGATCGACGCGCACTCGGTGATGAAGAGTGGCGGCGGCCACGGGACGACGGCGGCCCGGCGCGGCCGGACCCGGCGGATCCTGGTCACCGCTGAGCTGGCCCTGGCGCTCATGCTGCTCGCTGGGTCGGGTCTGATGCTCCGCAGTTTCCGCGCGGTGCTGGAGACCGATCCGGGGTTTGCTTCCGAACATGTCGCGAGCGCGCAGATGGCATTCGACCGGATCAGCTATCCCCGGCCCGGCGCGCGCCTCGCGGTGATCCAACGGCTGCTTGACCGGATGCGGCGCGTCCCGGGAATCGAGGCGGCGGGCGTGATCAACGATCTGCCGCTGAGTGGTGTGGGCGGCATTTCCATTCAGGTGAACCCGGAGGAGGGGCCGCTCGGTCCCGGCATCGAGGAGCCCTACGCCAGGTACCTCAAGGCCGATGAAGGTTACTTCCGCACCCTCGGCATCCGGCTGCTGCAAGGCAGGCTGATGAACGAGCGCGACGACAGCCTGGCGCCGAGGGTGATGGTGGTGAGCGCCCGGATGGCCCGGGAGGTCTGGCCAAACCAGAACCCGCTCGGAAAACGCATCCGGCTGCTCGACAGCACCGATTTCCGTTCCGTGGTGGGGGTGGTAAGCGATGTCCGGGAGAGCAGCCTCGACAAGGCGGCGCGGTGGCAGATGTACTACCCCGTCCACGAGGAGCCGCCCGACAAAATTGCGCTGGTGGTTCGGGGGTCGCTTCCGGCGGATCAGATGCTCGCAGCACTCCGCGCCGCGGTCCGGGATGTCGACCCGAATCAGCCGGTGTTCAGCGTCCGGACGCTGAACGACATCGTGCGCACGTCGCTGACCGCCCGGCGTTCCAACACGGCGCTCATCACCGCATTCGGGGCCCTCGCACTCCTTTTGGCCGTCATCGGCGTCTATGGCGTGGTGGCATACGGGGTGACCCTGCGCACCCGGGAGCTCGGCATTCGCTCCGCGCTGGGGGCGCGCCGGGGTGATCTGGTGCGGCTGGTGGTGCGTGAGGGGCTCGCCGTCGGAGTGCTCGGCGCCGCCGTTGGTCTGGTGGGAGCGTTCGCGCTGGCGGGGCTGTTACGGGGCCTGCTCTATGGCGTTGCGCCCTCCGATCCCGCGGCCTTCCTCGGGGCGGCGCTGGTCCTGCTGCTGCCGGTGGTGTCGGCGACGCTCATTCCCGCCCGCCGAGCGGCGCGGCTTGACCCAGTGGAGGTGATGCGAGCGGAGTAGTCCGGGTGTCACGCTGAGGGGCCCACCCGTATCTGCAGCGGGCGTAGCGAGCGGGCTGACGACGGGGGTGCTAGTGAGTACCGCGAACTCGAGCGCCCCCGGAGGCCAGCCCGCTCCCGAGCCCGCGGAGAGACACGGGGATCCGCCCCTTCGCTTCGCTCAGGGTGACAACTGTAGGCTATACAGCGTCAGACAAGCTCGTGAACGTGAAATCCCGAACCCGCATCGGCGGGACCATGCTCCCCTGCACCCGCACCGGGCGGCCCAGCGCCTCGACATTATTGAGCATGATGATCGGCGACTCGTTGAAGCGGAAATTCTTGATCGCGTGCTTGATCGCGCCGTTCTCGATGTAGAACGTCCCGTCCCGGGTGAGCCCGGTGAGCAGCAGGGTCTGGGGATCCACGAAGCGGATGTACCAGAACCGGGTGACCAGCACCCCGCGCGCCACGTCCTTGATCATGTCCGCCGCCGAGGAGGTGCCGCCTGCCATGATCATGTTCGTCGGGACCATGAACATGTTGGTCGGAAACGGGGTGGCCGGCTTCTTCTGCTTCTCCGCCCAGTAGCGCGAATAAAAGAGATTGGCCACCACGCCCTTGTCGATCCACGCGGTGCGGGCGGTGGGGCGGCCGTCGCCGATCCACGGACTGGCGGGGACGTCCTTGTCCTGGGGATCGGACCAGATGCTGATCCGCGAGTCCACGAACTTCTCGCCCAGCTTGCTTCCCCCGCCGGGCTTGGACAGGAAGCTCCGGCCCTCGTCGGTCTGCCGGGCGTTGAAGCTCCCCACCAGCGGCTGCAGCATTTCCACTACCGCCTCGGGCTCCAGGATCACGGTGTACTTGCCCGGCTCGATGGCCTGCGGGTTACGCGAGGCGACCGCCTTCTCGAGCGCAATCCCCGAAATCTCTTCGGGGCTGAACCCGGCGATGTCGTTGACGTCGCGCGCCACGTACCCCGAGCCGGTGCCGTCGTTGCTGCGCACCGTCACCGAGAGGCTGGCCTGGGTCTGCCGGTAGAACGCGGACAGCCCCTTGGAGTTCAGCATCCCCTGCCAATTGACGCCATCCTGGAAGAATCCGGCGGCGGTGCAGTCCCTGGCCGCCGCGGGATTGATGCTCGCCCCGGCGACCCGCGCGCGGTACTCCGGCGTGATGGCCGCCGTGGCCGGGGTGTACGCCCCCCCGCTCGGAGCCACATACTGCTGGGGGCCGAGCGGCGGCATGAACTCCGGATCCTCCGGCGCGAGGCGGGCGAGCTCCTCCGAGCGCCGCACCGCGCGCTCGATGCTCGCGTCGTCGAATTCGTTGGCGGTCACGGTGCCGGTGCGGGTACCGAAATTCGACTGGACCACGAGGGTGGTGTCGTCGTTGGCCCCGGCGGTGGACACGCTGTTTCGGGCGTACCGGATATTGCCGCCCCGGTTGCCGAAGATGTTGGCCTCGAACGCCTCCGCCTTGGAAAAGGAGAGCGCGCGCTCGAGCAACTTCCGCATTTCCTGATCGGTCATTTCAGCCATGGGTTCCGTCAGATCTTCCGTGCGGTGTTGAGGACGTTGACGTTATTGAAGCGCGCCGTGGCGGCGCCGTGCGAGACGGCGCTGATCTGGGGCGGCTGGCCCTTCCCGTCGAAGAAGGAGCCCCCCAGGCGGTAATCCCGGCGGTCGCACACTGCCACCGCCGAATTCCAGAACTCCTGGGTATTCGACTGGTAGGCAACGTCGCGCAGCATGCCGGTGATCTTTCCGCCTTTGATCTCGTAGAACACCTGGCCGCTGAACTGGAAGTTGTAGCGCTGCTGGTCGATGGAATACGACGAGTCGCCGACGATGTAGATGCCCCGGTCCACCCCGGCGATCATCTGCGCCGGCGTCATCGGCGCCTCGCCCGGCTCCAGCGAGACGTTGGGCATCCGCTGGAACTGCACGCTGCTCCAGCTGTCGGCGTAGCAGCAGCCGTGCGATTCGTTCTGCCCCAGGATGTGCACCTGGTCGCGGATGGCCTGGTAGTTGGTGAGAATGCCCTTGCGGACCAAGTCCCACTTCTTGGTCTTCACCCCTTCATCGTCGTAGCCCACCGCACCCAGCGAATTCGGCTGGGTCTTGTCGGCGACGAGGTTGACGTGCTCGCTCCCGTACTTGAAGGAGCCGGTCTTCCACTTGTCGAGCGTCGCGAAGCTGGTGCCGGCGTAGTTGGCTTCGTACCCCAGCACGCGGTCCAGCTCCAGCGGATGCCCGACCGACTCGTGGATGGTGAGCCAGAGGTGGCTCGGATCGAGGACGAGATCGTAGCGCCCCGCCTCCACCGATTTGGCCTGGTGCTTGGCCTTGGCATGCTGCGCCGCGGCCCGCATGTCCTCGACCATGTCGTAGTACTGGCCGTAGGTGGTCACCATCGGACCGGCGACGCGCCCCGCCGGACGCGCCGACATGTATTCCCAGCCCATGCCCACCGGCGACGAGAGACCGTCCCGGGTTTCGAACTTGCCCGTTGTCTTGTCCACCACGGTCGCGGTGGCGTTGGGCCAGAACCGGTGCACGTCCTGGTCGATGTAGCTGCCGTCGGTCGAGGCGAAATACTTCTGCTCGTTCACCAGGAAGAGGCCCGAATCCACGAAACTCGCGCCTTCCTTGAGCGCCGCCTCGGCCACCGCTTTGAGCAGGTCGGCTTTTTCGGCGACCGAGATCTCGAAGGCGTTCTTCTCGATCGGGGTTCGCCAGCTCACCTCTCCGAAGCCGGCCTGCGGCGCCAGCTTGACCGGCTCCCGCTGAATGGAGGTGTTGGCCTTGGCGATTGCCACCGCTTGCCGCGCCGCCTCCGCCACGCCGTCGGTGGTGACCTGGCGGGTGGACGCGAAACCCCAGCAGCCGGCGGCGATCACCCTGACCCCGACCCCATAGGACTCGGTGTTGGTGATGCCCTGGATCTTGGTGTCGCGGGCGTTGATGAACTGGTTGAGATAGCGCCCGATCCGGACATCGGCGTAGGTGGCGCCGGCTGAGCGCGCCGCCCCGAGTGCCACATCAGCGAGCTGCTTGCGGTCCTCGGCAGGGATGGGGGTCAGGCTGCCGGACCATTCACCAGCACCGGGCAGACCCGGCAGCCACGCCAGGCCGGCTCCGAGGCTGGTCAGGTGAACGAAGTCACGCCGTTTCATGCCCTGGTGTCCTCCGAAGAATGGAAATGTCTCGCGGGTCTAATTACGACGCGTGAACTTGGTGGAGGGTTTCGTGCGCATCAAAGTCACCTCATCCCCCTCAGCGGGGACGGGTAAACAGCCGGCCCCAGCGGATCGCCGTAAGGAACGGCAGCGGGCGCCAGTGCGACGGATCGTAGCTGAAGTACACCACGACGGGACTGCCCTGGATGTTCCGGCGGGGAACGAAGCCCCAGAACCGGCTGTCCCGGCTCCCGTCCCGGTTGTCCCCCAGCATGAAGAACGAATCCCGAGGCACAACGAGGGGTCCCCAGTTTCGCACCGTGGGTTGATACGCGGCGGGATCTTTCCCGATCAGATAGGGAAGTTGCCAGCCCCGCATTTCCGGCTCGGGACGCTCGGCCTCCGGGAGAAGCTCAGCGCGCACAACGTACAGTTCGTCGAGTTGCTGACCATTACGGGTGACACGCCCATCGACCATCCCGACCGTGTCCCCCGGCGCGCCGATGAGACGCTTGACGAGGATCGAATCCTCGATCGGAGAGCGAAAGACGACGATGTCCCCGCGCCGCGGCTCCCGAACCGCCGGAAGGTGCTTGCCGAGGAGGGGCACTTCCGCCCCGTAGAGCGCCTTGTTGACGAAGAGAAAGTCGCCGACCAGGAGCGTGCGCTCCATGCTGCCCGAGGAGATCCGGAACGCCTTGACGAGGAACGTGCTGAGTGTGAACCAGACCACCAGCGCCACGAAGATGGATTTGGCCCATCCCCATGTCCACGCCCGAAACCGCGACGACGCCTCGTGCATCACTCACGAGCCCGGTGGCGGCGCGGGCGACGGCGGCTGTTTCTGCTGCTGCTGCCGGGAATAATCGAGAAAAAGCAGAAAGCGCCGCGCCGCGCTCCGCACCACCGAGGAAGAATCACTTTGGCGGAGCGTCTCGAGCATCTGACGGAACTGCACCACATAGGCGCCGGGAATCAGATGGCTGCGTTCTCGCGCCGGATTGTCCATCACGCCCATGAACATTCGGAGCGAGGCGGAATCGGGGTCGTCCTTGAGGAAGGTGTATTCCACCCACCGTCCGGCCTCCAGGTAGTAGGAGAGAGTCCTGAGCGCTTCCATTCGGGTCTCGATGCGCCGCGCCGGATCGCGCACGACCGCTTCGATCGCAGTCACGAGGCGCTCGTCCCGGACCAGCGCCGAAACTGCGCGAAGGCGACCGGCCTGCACCGGGGTGACGACCGGTTCCGCCCAGAGCGCGGCGAGCGCGACCGCCATCGCATCGGGACAGCTCTGTACCAGCCCCCCTGCGCCGGCAAAGCGGGAATCCCCGCCGGACTGGCGCGCGCGCTTCACCCGTTCGGTGCACGCCGCCGAATCTGCGCGTTCGGGCGTGCCGGCCTCGGAGCGATCCGGAACGCAGCCGGCGACGAGGAAGAGTGTCAGAAGTCCCAACCAGACGCGCATACTCCTCCGGACGTGTGCGAAATGCATCGTGGAATGTACCCTCACACCAGCATCTCGAAATAGACGAGCGGCGTCCCCCGGTAGGAAGTTCGCCAGGATGGAATCAGTCGTTTCATTGGGAGCTTTCCGCTATCGGCTCTCAATCAGACTATTGGCACCTGACAGCCGGACCGATAGCCGATCGCCGGTCGCGGGTAACATTCAGTGCTCACGGAATTCTTCCACGAAACGAGCCGCGGGACCCTCACGGATCCCGCGGCTCACGCTGGCAAGAAACGACGATGGCGAGGAGCTCACCAGCCCCCACCTCCCAACCCCCAACCCCTCCCTTACGGCACCGCCGGCCGGGGCGCCTTGCGCGGCATCATCTCGTCCCGGTTCGCGATGTGATACACGGTCCAGGCGATGACCGTCGCCGCCTGCTTCAGATCGTCGATCACCAGCCGTTCATAGGTATCGACGTTGGAGTGATGAGTCCGGATGCTGTATTCGATCGGATCCTGAATGAAGTTGAAACCAGGGACCCCCACCCGATCGAACGACTGGTGATCGGTTCCGCCGGTGTTCCCGTCCCGGACCGCCAGCACCCCCATGTCCCGGAAGGGGGAGAGAATCTGCTCGAAGATCGGCACCACCGCGCTGTTCGACTGACTCCAGATGCCGCGGATCTTGCCGGTGCCGTTGTCGAGATTCACATACGCCGATATCCTCGGCAGCTCGTCCTTGTGAATCCGGAGATAGCGCGAGGACCCGATGAGACCCTGCTCCTCCCCGGTCCAGAGACCGATGCGCACGGTCCGGCGCATCGGCATGCCGAGCGTCTTGAGGATCCGCATCGCTTCCATCATCACCACCGAGCCGGCGCCGTTGTCGGTGGCGCCGGTTCCCGAGTGCCAACTGTCGAAATGGGCGCCCAGCATCACGACCTCGTCCGCCTTGTCGGTGCCCGGAATCTCCGCGATCACATTGGTCGGGATCCGGTTGTCGTCGAGGAAGCGGGTCTGGAGGTTGAGCTCCACGCGGACCGGCAGCCCTCGCTGCGCCACCCGGTAGAGTGTGCCGTACTGCTCGTGCGCGAGCAGGAGATTCGGCACCGGGTTGTACATGCTGTCTCGCGCGCTCCGGCCGTCATAGTGGCCGCCACTGCGAATGATGCCGTAGGTCCACCCGGAGGCCTGCAGCACCGCCGCCGGCGGCTCTGCGCGGAAGAGCCGGGTGACGGCGGCATTCACCGCCTGAAGCCGGCCGAAGACTCCTCCGCCCTGGCCCGCCGCGGGCGGTGGCGTGGGAGGCGCCAGCAGATCCTCGAGCGAGATGCGGCGATCCCTCGGGTCGAACTCCGGCCCGATCGGCACCGGGGCGCCGCGAAGCACACAGGCACCTTTGATCTTTCCGACATACTTGGCCACGTCGGTGGTATCGCGGACGTCCAGCGCCACCACGGCGCAGGTAATCGTTCCCTTGGTGCTGCCACTCCACGCCTGCGGATAGGCATCGAGCGGCTTGGTCCACGGATCGAGAATCCGGCCGCTGTAGGAGACGATTTCCCATCCGCGCCCGAACGTGGTATCCCACGGCTCGACCTTCACATTGGCCAGGCCCCAGGACCGGAAGGTTTCGGCGGCCCACTCGTTGGCTTTGCGGCTGCCCGGAGAGTTGGTGAGCCGCGCGCCGATCACATCCGTGAGGTAAGCAGCCAGATCGTTGATCTTGGACCGGTTCATCCCCTCGTCCCGGATCTTCTGGACGGCGGAGAGATCCACCCGCTCGGTAATCATCTGGGCGGAGGAAGCGGTAGAAAGGGCAAGCGCGAGACTGGCCCCCATGGTGGCGCGAAGTACTTTCATTCCTGTTTTCCTCGAGGGAGATTCAGTCACTAGTACGCCCGGACCCTCGGGGTCGTTGACCCCCGAGTCGGGGAAAACCTACTCACGGCCGGGCCATCCGAGCGAGCCGCCGCTCGATCTCGGCCCGGGGCAGCCAGCGGCCTCCCACCATCACGCCGGTCCGCCGACCGACGTTGCTGATGTCGGCGAGGGGATTGGCGTCGAGGAGCACCAGGTCGGCGCGCTTCCCGTTTCCGATAGTTCCGGCTTCGCCCGAGTTGCCGAGGAATGCCGCGACATTGCGCGTTCCTGTGGCCAGCGCCTGCCACGGGGTGAGTCCCGCGGCAACGTAGGTTCCGAGCTCCCGGGCGGCGGAGAGGCCCGGGGCGTTCCAAAGCTGCGGCGCATCGGAGCCCAGAATGATTCCGACCCCGGCGTCGTGGAGGCCCTTCAGGATTTTCCGCCGGAGTGCGATGAAGCGCCGCCGCATCTCGGGGGTCATTCCCGGCGCATTGCGCAGATTGCTCGTCGCGGTGGTCCACTGCTGAACCATCGCCGAGGAAACGTGGCGCATGTCGGGCCGCGCCGCGAGCTGCTCGACCGGGTCCTCTCCGGCCATCGCTTCCAGGAAATACTCCGTCGGCACGATCCAGACGCCTGCGGCCTTGGTGGCCGCGATGAGCGAGGGAATGCGACTCTCATCGAGCTCGTTCACCAGGTTGACGCCGAAGAATCCCCCCTGCGCGGTGGTGAGCGGCGCCCCGCTCCGGAGGAGCGCCTCCACGAAACCGTCGATGTGGTCGATGCTCCAGTATCGCGCTTCGAGCGCGCGGGTGAGCCCGACATCGAGCGGCACATGTCCGGCGAACCGGATCGCTGCCCGGTCGGCGGCGGCATCCATCGAGTCAAATGCCGCGCGGGTCAAGCCCGGGTGAATCTTGAGGAAATCGTAGCCCAGCGCCTTTTCCGCCATCACCATTCGCACCGCCGAATCGGGGCTCGGCACACTGCCGCCGCTGAGCGAGGGGCCCGAGGTCCAGATCCGGGGACTCAGGATTTCGCCGCGCGCCGCGCGATCGCGAAACACCAGGTGCCGCGGGGTGCCAAGCATCCCCCGCACCGTAAGGACGCCATTGAGGGCGAAGAGTTCGAGCACCCGGCTGATCGTCGTGTCGGGGGCGTTGCCCGGAGGAATGTGGGCGTGCATCTCGGCGAGCCCGGGGATCAGGTATTTCCCGGTGCCGTCGATTCTCGCGGCGCCCGCTGGCACGCGCACGTCCCGGTTGGCGCCGAAGGAGACGATCCGGTCGCCCCGGGTGACGACGGTGTATCCCGGCAGCACCCGCTCGCGGTCCATCGGGATCACGGTGACGTTGACGAAGGCGACCTCGCCGGCCGCCGAGTGCCGCAGCACCCGCCCCGCGCGCGCCGAGGTCATCGCGCCGTTCTCGACCTCGACTTGTCCATTCACCACGACGTGCGGAATACCCACCGGATACTGGTGCGGCTGGGTGAAGGTGGCCCGGTCCGCCACCGTCTTCGGATCGAAGACCACCAGATCGGCCATCAGCCCGACAGCGATCGTGCCGCGATCGGTGAGACCCATGCGGGCTGCGGGAAGCGAGGTCATTTTCCGCACCGCTTCGGGCAGCGAGAGCACCTTGAGCTCGCGCACGTAGCGGCCCAGCACCCGGGGGAAGGTGCCGTAGTTCCGGGGATGCGGGACCGACGGTCCCGGCTCCGAGATGCTCCCGTCGGAGGCAATCGCGGTCCAGGGATGCCGCATGATGCGCTGCACGTCCCGCTCGTCCATGACGTGGAACACCATGCTCGCGCCGCCGTTCAGCACCCCTTCGATGACCAGCGGCGCCGCGCCGGCGCTCGTCGTGGGCACTCCCCGTTCCACTGCCCAGTCATAGAGCGTCTTCCCGTTGAGATCAGATTTCCAGCTCACGCTCGCGAACTGCGGCCGGCGAAGATCGCCGCCGCCGCGGTCATTCTCGAGAATGTCGATGATGCCCGTGATGATGCTGTCGCGGAGCGCAGGGTCCTTCACCCGGCGCGCGAAGGCGGTGTCGCCGTCGGCCATCGCCCAGGCAGGCACCAGCACGCCGAAGCTGGTGGAGCTCGCAGTGTAGGGATATTGATCGGCCATCACGTCGAGCCCGGTGGCGCGGGCCGAATCCATGAGCGCCAGCGTCTGGGCGCTCTTCCCCCACATCGCCTTCCCGATGACCTTGTGATGGGTGAGCACAACGGGAATTCGCGCTTCGCGCCCGATGCGGATCGCTTCGGCGACTCCGTCGAGCGCCCCGATCCCTTCCTTGCGCAGGTGGGAGGTGTAGATCCCGCCGGAATCCGCCGCCACCTTCGAGACCGCGATGACCTCCTCGGTGGTGGCGTAGGTCTGCGGCACGTAGAAGAGGCCGGTGGAGATGCCGTACGCGCCTTCGTGCATCGCCTCCCCTACCATCCGCTGCATTCGCGCCAGTTCGTCCGCGTTCGGCGCGCGGTCACTCCGGCCCAGCACCTCCTGCCGGATTGAGCCAAAGCCGACCAGCCAGCCGATGTTGATTCCGAGCGGAAGCTTCTCGGCGCGATCGAGATACGCCTTGAACGGATACGGACCGCCGCCGTCGGGCCCGCCCAGCGTCGTCGTCACGCCCTGCCGCACTCGGCTCTCTGCGTCCGGGTAGCGGAAAATCGGCTCGTTGTGCGCGTGGAGGTCGATGAAGCCGGGCGACACGGTGAGCCCCGCCGCATGGAGGACCTTCACCGCGCGCGCCAGCGGAATCGTCGTGCGAGAGACCGCGACGATCCGGTCGCCCTTGACGGCGACATCGGCCCGGAAGGCAGCGGCGCCGGTGCCGTCGAGCACCATCCCGCCGGTGATCACGAGGTCGTAGGCCGGTTGCTGCCGCAGCGGAGACAGCAGCGCGGCGAGAAGCAGCAGAGTCATCGGGGTGCTCCTTGGATTCCGGCACGTGAGGCGAGCCAGCGGCGCCGGGCTTCCAGCGCACCCGGCGAGACGGCGGCGGCGATTTCTCCCGGCACCAACTCCATGCGGGGGTTGTCTTCGAGGACGATGCGGCCGGTGAGATTCGCGCCCCGGCTCTGATACGACACGGCGATCGTGTCGCCAGGGCTATGGCGGGCCAGAACCGAATCAATGTCCAGGCTGATCGTCACGGGCATTGTGTCGAGCGCGGTGATCACGTCGCCCCGCTCGAGGCCAGCCCGGTAGATCGGCTGGCCGACCAGGGTAGCGTTGGAGATCGTCAGCCCCCTGCTGGTGGCGCTGAACGCGGCGTCTCCCAGCCACGCCGCCCCGGGACGCGCGCGCCGGAAGAGGAAGCCGACCGAGGCAAAAAGCCGCACGTAATCGGGCACTTCCTGCCCGGCGATGTAGCGGCGCACGTAGTCGCCGGCAAAGGCCCGGTCGCGGGTCACTTCACCGAGCGTCGTCCGGACGTCATCCAGCGTATAGGGCTTCTCCGTTTTCCCGAACTTGACCCACATCGCGCGCATGAAATCGTCGAGGGTCACGTCGCGAAAGCGGGAGCGCAGGGTGAGATCGAGGCCCGTCGCGATTGCCTCGCCGTATGTGTAGTACGAAATGAAAATGTTCGACCGGTTCTGCACGTCGATGGACGCTGCGGCATCGGTGAACGGCGCCTGCCGGCTCATGCCTACTGCGGAATAGAACAGCCGTCCCGGTCGGTTGACGACCGCATTGACCGCGCCGCCAAGGAAGCGTGCCAACCCCTGGTCGTCCAGGAGTCCGGCCCGCCTGAGGGTGAGGTCGCCGTAGTAGCTGGTGAATCCCTCGGCGAGCCAGAGCTCGCCGGACATGTTGGCCCGGGTGAAATCGAACGGCTCCAGCGTCCGGGGACGGATCCGCTCGACATTCCAGGCGTGGAAGAATTCATGGGAGACCGTACCGATGCTCCCCATCATCCCGGTAGCCAGCGGCGCCGTGCCGGTGAGCGACGTGGAGTTCCGATGCTCCATCCCGTCGCCCGATCCCCAGGGGAGATAGACGCCGAGAAAGGTGTACGTCCCCCAGTCGAACCGCGGGAGCTCCCCGAAGATGCCGGCCTGCTCCTGTACGATCCTCTTCGTCATCTCGACGTAGCGGCCCACCTCCTCGGTGGTCCCGAGATGATTGATCGCCACCCGCATCGTGTCCACCCGGGGTCCATTGGTCACCAGCCAGGTGCGGATATCGAGCTGGCCCAATGTGATCGGGCTGTCGAGAAAGAGCTGCAGGTTGGGCGCCGTGAAGCTCAGCGGGTCGGAGGTCGGCTTGAGCTGCGTGGCGATGCGCCACCCGTCCGGCAGGGCGGTGAAGGTAACCCGCACCGGCCTCTGCTCGAGCCCGCGAGCCCAGAGAAAGGTCGCCGGCGCATTGAGGTGCGCGTTGGCGCGACTGACCTGGGCGTAGGTCCCGTCGCCGCGATCGCCGAACAGTGTGTAGCGGATCCGCACCGTGCCGTGGTGGCCGGCAACTTTCCAGGAGTAGGGCGTGTCAGGCTCCGCGGTGAGCGTCCGCCCCCGTCCGTCGGTGGCCCGCACGTTGTAGACGTTTTTGGCAAACTCGTGCACCGCGTAGCGGCCCGGCGAGCCGCGGCTCATCCAGACTTCGAGCGGCGCCGGGGAAAGGCTGGGAAAAGTGACCGAGATTTCGGCCTCGTGGTGCGCGGCGTTCGGGAAGGTGACCTCGTAGGTGACCGGGGCGGCAGATTGAAGCAGGAGGAGTGCGAGAATCATGAAGCGTGCCTTGCCAGAATATCGTGAATCTGAGCCATCTCGAATGCAACGTCCCTTGACAATACTCCGAATCCGCCGTGGGCGTTGACGCGCCAGGGCGAGGACCGGTGCTTGCGAGCGATGTCAGTGTGGCGTCGGCGCCCCGCCAGATAATTCCGCGCACCGAGCAGGGTCCAGAGCGCCCCGGCGAGCTTGTCAGTGGCCACCGCGGTGGGAAGCGGAACACCCATGGCGAGCCACGCGGGCGTCGTCAGCGCCGACGCGCTGCCGCCGCTCGTGCTGCCCAGTAATGCCGCGGCGATGACGAGAACGAGCAGCGCTCGCATTGTCACGCTGAGCGCTACGAAGCGGCGGACCTCGATATTGAGACTGACTCCTTCGTCACGCTCTCACCCCCGGGCTCGGGTAACGCACGCGTGTCAGCGGGCGCAGGGAGCGGGCTGACGACGGGGGCGCTAGTGAGCGCAGCGAACTCGAGCGCCCCCGGAGGCCAGCCCGCCCCGAGCCCGCGGAGAGCCGTGAGGCTCCGCCCTTCGCTGCGCTCAGCGTGACAACTCCCCCGCTTCCCCCTTCCCCCCTTCCCCCTTCCCCCATTCGAGCAGCTCTATCCCCCGCGCCAGGTGCTCGCGATATCGCTCCGGCGCGATGTTGGTGCCGCAGACGATGAGCCCCACCCGTTTCCCGGCCAGCCGCTCGCGCAGCGGTCCCAGCAGCGCCGCCGTCGCCGCCGCGCCGGCGGGTTCCACCGCGAGCTTGGCGCCGTGGAAGAGCAGCGCCAGCGCGCGGCGCATCTCATCGTCGCTCACCAGGACGAGGTCATCGAGGTAACGCCGACAGAGTCCGAGGCTGTATTCCATCGTGTATGGGGGGCTCAGGCTGTCGGCGATCGTGCGATAGCCTCCCTCGGGCGCCCGCTCCGGCTGTCCCGACCGCAGGCTCCGCAGCATCGTGTCATTGCCGGTGGGCTCGACCCCGATGACCAGGCACCCGGGATGCTGGAGCTTGACCGCGGCCGAAACTCCCGCCGCGAGGCCGCCACCACCCACCGGCACGATGACCGCTTCAAGACCGGGATCCTGCCGCATCAGCTCACGGCCGAGCGTCGCGGTGCCTAGCGCGGTGCGGGGCCCCTCGAAGGGATGCACGAAGCTGCGGCCTTCCGTGCGCTCGATCTCCTGGGCCTTGGCGAATGCGGCGTGAACATCCTCGGCCAATTCGACTTCGGCGCCGAGCCGCCGGCACCGCTCCACCCGGTAGGGATCGGCCGTTTTGGGCATCACCACTCTAGCGGTCGTCGCGAGCGCGCGCGCAGCCCACGACACGGCGATCGCGTGATTCCCGGCGCTCACCGCCGTCACCCCCCGGCGACGCGCCTCCGGATCCAGCGCCAGCATCACGCACAGCGCGCCCCGCGCCTTGAAGCTCCCGGCGTACTGGAACAGCTCGAGCTTGAGCACCACGGCCGTCCCATTCGGCAGGAGTCGCTCCAACAGGTCGTCCCTCCAGAGCCATGTAGGGGTTTCACGAACCAGGGGGGAGAGAATCCCGCTGGCGGCCTCGATCGCGGAAAGCGTAAGTTCGGGCGCCGTCATCGATTCGGATGTGCAGTCCGGCCGTCTGGCCGTCGTCTGCACGGATGGAAGGGAAGCGGCGGGGCAAGAAAGGATCGAGCCATGGCGAATACTACGGTACGAGGCGTCCTGCTGGCGATGGTCGCCGTAACGGGCCTGTCGGCCTGCGGGGGGAACCGGCCCGATCCCGGGGTCAGCCCCGACGCGCCGGCGATCCTCAAGGTCGAGAATCAGAGCCAGGATGTGATGACGATTTACGCCTGGCGGAGCGGCACGCGGATGCGGCTCGGAACGGTGAATCCCGGTGAGACCCAGACCTTCACGCTGGCGAGAACGATTTTTCTCGGCGCGACCAGGTTGCGCATCGAGGCCGACCCGGTGGGCCGGCAGCGGAACTCGCTCAGCGAGGAATTTGCGATCCAGCCGGGCGAGGAGATCGTGATGCGGATCTCTCCCATCTAGCCGGTCTCAGAGCACCGAGCGGAGCACGGCGGGGCTGACGTTTCCTCCGCAGACGATCGCAACCACGCGCCGGTTGCGCCATCGCTCCGCCTGACCGAGAAATGCGGCGACCGCCACACCGGCGGCTCCTTCCACCGCCAGGCCGTGCGCCTCGTGTACCCGGCGCATCGCCAGGCGGATTTCGTCTTCGCTCACCGTCACCAGGTCATCCGCGAGCTCGCGACACCAGTCGAACGTCACGGCGTCCCGCTCCACGCCACCGGCGGTTCCGTCGGAGAGCGTGGGCTTCGATTCGAGTTCGAGAACTTTCCCCGCCCGAATCGAGTGGATCATCACGGCGGAGTTCTCCGGGGAGCATCCGATGATCGCCGCCTCCGGCCGCACCCACTTGATCCACGCTCCCACGCCGGCCAGCAGGCCTCCCCCGCCCAAGGCGATGAAGACCGCATCGATACCATGGAGCTGGCGGGTGATCTCGACGCCCACCGTGCCCTGCCCCGCGGCCACGTCGATGTCGTTGTAGGGAGAAATGAACGGCAGGTCTTCCCGGGCGGCGAGCGCGCGAGCGTAGGTTTCCGCGATCGCGGAATCCTCGCCGTGGACTATCACCTCTCCCCCGAGGGAATCGATCGCGGCGATCTTGCCGGGGTCGGCGTTGCCCGGCACCACCACCCGGGCCGCGGCGCCCAGCTCCCGCGCGGCGAACGCTACCGCGGCGCCGTGATTGCCGGTGGAGGCGGCGATCACCCCGCGCGAAAGGGTGGCGCGGTCGAGCGACAACAGCTTGTTGAAGGCGCCCCGGGGCTTGAACGAGCCGGTATGCTGCTGATTCTCGAGCTTGAGATGCAAATCGGCGCCGTTGCCGGCGCCGATGGGGGATGCCATGAGGGGAGTGGTGAGAATCCTGGGGCGGATTCGCTCCTCCGCCCGCCGAACCGCGAGGACCAGCTCGGCGGCGGTCGTGGTACTCAGGCCGCGAGGCCGAGTCGCTGCTCCCGGCGCAGCCGCCGGAGATGGCTGAAGCCGACCATCCGGCCGCTTTCCTCGTCCCACAGCCGGAGTCCGAGGGTGCGGACGCTCTCCCGGAGCGTGAGCGTCACGACCTTCTGGAAAGTCGGGTTCTCCTTGTGGCACCGCTCGAGCTGGTAGTTCGGGATTTTCGGGCTCAGATGGTGCACGTGGTGGAAGCCGATGTTCCCGGTGAACCACTGGAGCACTTTCGGCAGCCGGAAGTAGGAGCTCCCCGCCACCGCGGCGGTGGCGTAATCCCAATCGTCGCCGCCGCGCCAATACGCGTCCTCGAACTGGTGCTGCACGTAGAAGAGCCAGACACCCGCCGCGCCGCTCAACAGGAAGATCGGCAGCCAGATCAGGATGAAGTCCTTGAAGCCGATCAGGAGCGACAGCGTGGTGATCAACGCGGCGAGCGCCAGATTGGTGAGGTGGACGTTCAGAATCTCCTTTTTCCCCGCGATGCCTCGCGTGGGCCAGCGATGCTTGATGAAGAGGAACGCCGGCCCGATCACGAGCAGGATCACCGGATTCCGGTAGATGCGGTACCAGATACGCTGCAACCGTCCCGCCGCGAGATACTCACGCACCGTCATCGTCGAGATATCTCCGGTGCCGCGCTGCTCGAGATGGCCTGAGGTGGCGTGGTGAATGGCATGCTCACGGCGCCAGTGCGAATACGGTGTCGTAGTGAGGATGCCGGTCACCCATCCGATGACGTTGTTCCAGGTCTTCGAGGGGAGGAAGGAGCCGTGCCCGCAGTCGTGCATGATGATGAAGGTGCGGATCGTGAGACCCGCGGCCGGGATCGCCAGCGCCAGCGTGAGCCAGTAGCTCACCGACAGGCTCCAGTTCATCAGGATCACGGCGCCGACGAGAGGTACCAGGGTCGAGACGAGCTGCCAGACCGCGCGCTTGACGCTCGGGGTCTGGTATCTCGCGACGATCTCTCGCCACTTAATGCTGGTATTCGATTCTGCCATTCGGGTCCTCGGTCTCTTGGCACTATCACTGAACAGAACGGGCACCTTCATTGGTAAATTTAGGCTATCCGACCGCCGATGTCGACCGCCCAATGGCTAACTGCTGACGGCGTCTCCACTTGGCGAAGAGGATTTCCCTGGAATCGTGAGGAAACGGAGCGATGAAGAGCCGTTGGAGCGACGCCGACGCCGCCCGATGTACCTCCGCCCTCGACCTTCGCGTGTACACATCGCGGCTGCTGGGGCTCGAGCCGTCGCTGGTGCTGCACGGTGGGGGCAACACGTCCGTCAAGACCGTCGAGCTGAATCTCTTCGGCGACCCTGAAGAGATCATGTACACCAAAGGCAGCGGCTGGAATCTCGCGACGATCGAGGCACACGGGTTCGCGCCGGTGCGACTCGACCCGCTCCGCCGGATGGCCGACCTCCCGGCGCTGGGAGATACCGCGATGGTGCGCGCCCAGCGCGCCGCCATGACCGATCCGCAGGCTCCGACGCCCTCCGTCGAGGCCATCCTCCACGCAATCATCCCCCTCGCGTTCGTCGATCATACCCACGCCGATGCCGTGGTCACCATCACCAATACCAGGGACGGCGCACAGCGCATCCGGGAGCTGTTCGGCCCAACCGTGCTCGTGGTGCCGTACGTGATGCCCGGCTTCCTATTGGCGCGGGCGGTCCGAGAGCTCACCCGGACGATCGACTGGGACCG
The DNA here is from genome assembly GCA_964439025.1 of uncultured Gemmatimonas sp. Classification (GTDB taxonomy): domain Bacteria; phylum Gemmatimonadota; class Gemmatimonadetes; order Gemmatimonadales; family GWC2-71-9; genus JABFSM01. Next base: position 114,145 of record CAYTMW010000009.1, read on the forward strand.
TCTGGAGGGCATCGTTCTCCTCAACCATGGCGTCTTCACGTTCGGTGCCGACGCGAAGTCGAGCTACGAGCGCATGATTTCCCTGGTGACGCGGGCCGAGCGCTTTCTCGAGGTGCGGGCCCCAGTGGAGGCCGCGGCGGCGGCGCCTCGCCCTTTCGGGCATCCGGAGCTCCTGGCGCTGGCCCGGTTGCGTCGCGCTGTCGGCCGGGCCATGGGGGCGCCGGTCGTCGCCCTCACCGATCGCTCGGAGGAGGCTGCAGGATTCGCCTCCAGGCCGGACGCCGCCGCCGTCGCGACCCGCGGTCCCCTCACGCCCGATCATGTCATCCACACCAAGCCGGTGCCGCTCGTGGCGGCCGGAGACTGGGACGAGGCGGTCGCACGATATGGAGAACGGTATCTCGAGTACGTCGCGCGCCATGCCGGTCCCTCGCTGCTGCGCGTCGATCCGGCACCCCGCTGGATTCTCTGGCCGGGGCACGGGTCGGTCGCCGTCGGGCGTTCACTCAAGGACGCCGGAATCGTCGCGGACATCGCCCGCCATACCGCCCGCGCCATCGTGCGCGCCGAGCGACTCGGGGGCTGGTGCGCACTTCCCGAATCCGATCTTTTTGCGGTGGAATACTGGGAGCTGGAACAGGCCAAGCTCCGGCATGGTGGCGTGCGGCCACCCCTCGCCGGCAGAATCGCACTGGTCACCGGCGCGGCGAGCGGTATCGGCCGGGCCTGCGCCGCCATGCTGCACAGAGAGGGCGCGCTCGTCGTGGGAACCGACGTCAACCCGGCGATCGAGACGACACTCTCGGGGGATGGCTTGGTCGGGCTGGTGGCCGATGCGACGGACCACGAGGCCGTGGAGTGGTCCGTTGCCGAATGCGTGCGACGCTTCGGCGGCGTCGATATCCTCGTGAGTAACGCGGGCCTCTTCTCACCCAGCCAACGGCTGGATGAGATCGATCCGGAGCACTGGGACCGGTCCCTGGCGCTCAACCTGACCAGCCACCTTTCGCTCCTGCGGGCGGCCGCGCCTTTTCTGCGCCTGGGTTTTGACCCCTGCATCGTGATCATCGGCTCCAAGAACGTCCCCGCGCCCGGTGTCGGGGCGGCGGCCTACTCGGTCGCCAAGGCCGGGCTCGCCCAACTGGCGCGGGTGGCGGCCCTCGAGCTGGGCCGCGACGGCATCCGGGTGAACACGCTCCATCCCCATCTGGTGCTAGACACCGGCATCTGGACCCCGGAGGTCCTCGCGGCTCGCGCCCGGCACCATGGCGTGTCGGTCGAGGAGTACAAGAAAGGCAATCTGCTGCAGGTGGAGATTTCGACGGAGGACGTGGCGCGGGCGGTGCTGGCCCTGGCAGGGCCGGCGTTCGCGAAGACCACCGGCGCGCAGATCCCCGTGGACGGGGGCAGCGACCGCGTGATCTAACCCGCTGCGAGCGCCGACAGTCCCTCCGCCGACGCAGCCGACACTCCACGCTCTGTGATGATGGCGGTCACCCGGCGTGCCGGAGTGACGTCGAAGCCGGGATTGAAAACCGGAAGGCGGGCCACCGCCGTCACCTCCGCGGCGTCGCGCTCCTCGATGGGAATAAGCTCGGGGTCCTCGAGTGTCCAGTCGATGGTGGACGCTGGGGCGGCGACGTAGAACGGAATGGTCGCATCCTCTGCCGCCAGCGCCTTGAGAGACGTGCCGATCTTATTGCAGACGTCTCCGCGCCGTGTGATGCGATCCGCCCCGACCAGACAGAGATCGACCATCTGTCGGGCGAGGAGGAGGCCCGCCGCATTGTCCACCACCAGCGTGAAGGGCACGCCGTGCTGGCCAAGCTCCCAGGCGGTGAGCAGGCCCTGGTTGCGGGGCCGGGTCTCGCTCACCCAGACGTGCACCGGTACGCCGTCGTCGTGGAGACGGTACACCGGCGCCAGCGCTGTCCCCCAGTCGACCGTCGCGAGCCATCCCGCATTGCAATGCGTGAGGATCTCCAGCGGGCGGTCGCCACCGCGGGCGGCGAGCCGGGCCTGCAACAGCACGGCCCCGTGCTGCCCGATCGCCTCGCACGCGTCGACCTCCGCTTCCGCGAGGGCGGCGGCGGTGTGCCACGCGGCATCAGCCCGGGCCTCGGCCGGCAGGCTTCGCACCGCCTCCTCCATGCGCCCCACCGCCCAGCCAAGATTGATCGCCGTAGGCCGCGCGCGGCGAAGCGCGGCGGCGGCGTCAGCAAGCGCGGCATCGGAGGGATCGTCCCGCAGCGCGAGAGCCATGCCATAGGCCGCCGTCACACCGATGAGCGGTGCGCCGCGGACCTGCATGGTGTGAATGGCGCGCACCGCGTCCTGAAGGGACGCGAGACGCGCGAGCTCGAGGCGCCCGGGCAGCAGGGTCTGGTCGATGACGAGGACGGCGATGCCGTCGCCGGCCTCGCGGAGCGCCCGGTGGGAGACGCCGGCTATCCGCATTGCAAGGGGATCATTCTCCCGGGAAGTCAATCAGGGCGAAGACCCCATGCCCCGCGCCCCGAAGCCGCTCGGCGCCGCCGAGTTCGGGAAGTTCGATCACGAATGCCGCTTCGAGCACCGTGCCCCCCGTCTCGGTGATTAGCTGGGCGGCGGCGAGCGCGGTTCCACCTGTTGCCACCAGATCGTCCACCAGCAGGACGCGGTCCCCGGGAAGCACCGCGTCCACATGCATCTCGACCCGGTCGGTGCCGTACTCCAGCGCGTAGTCGCAGCCGATCGTGCGGAAGGGAAGTTTGCCCCGCTTGCGGATCGGCACGAAACCGGCGCCCAGCCGGTCGGCGATCGCTCCGCCGAGAATGAACCCGCGCGCCTCGATGCCCGCAACCTTGGCGACGCCGGCGCCGGCGTAGCGCGCAGCGAAGGCGTCGATCGTCTCCCGAAACCCGTCCCGGTCGAGCAGCAACGTCGTGATGTCGCGGAAGAGAATGCCCGGCTTGGGGTAGTCGGGGATGGTGCGCACCAGCGCGCGAAGATCTCTCACAGCAGTCGTTCCATCACGGCGTGGAGCCGCGCGACGACCAGGGGATCCCGCGCCTCGGGCGCGGTCATGATCGCGCCGTCGAGTGCGCGATCGCAGCGCTCGGGGCAAGGGACGGCGCGGTCCCTGAGCCGCGGTGTCAGCCGGCGCAGCAGTGCGCGCGCGGCGACGACGTTGTGCTCCATCACCGCCACCACCTGCTCCACGGTGACGTGGCCTGCCTCGGGGCGCCAGCAGTCGTAATCGGTCACCATCGCGACGGACGCATAGCAGAGCTCCGCCTCCCGGGCGAGCTTCGCCTCCGGCATGCTGGTCATTCCGACCACGGCGCATCCCCACGCGCGGTGCAATTCCGATTCCGCCCGGGTCGAGAATTGCGGTCCCTCTATCACCAGGGTGGTGCCGCCGCGCACGGCCGGGACATTCACCTCGGCCGCCGCCGCCATGATGGCGTCGCCCATCCGGCTGCATACCGGGTGGACCATCGAGACGTGGCCCACGAGACCGGTGCCGAAGAAGCTCTTCTGCCGGGCGAAGGTGCGGTCGATGAATTGATCGGGGACGACGAACGCGCCGGGCGCGAGATCGTCGCGCAGGGAGCCGACGGCGGAGAACGCGATCACGTCGGTGACTCCGGCCCGCTTCAGCGCATCGATGTTGGCCCGGTAGTTGACCTCGGAGGGGGAGATTCGGTGCCCCCGGCCGTGCCGGGGAAGGAAGACCATTCGGATCCCGTCCAGCTCGCCGGTCAGTAGGTCGTCGGACGGCTTGCCGAACGGCCCGACGATCGTTTCCCAGCGGGGATGCTCCAGCCAATCGATGTGGTAGAGCCCGCTCCCCCCAATGACCCCCAGGATCATGAGGCGGCGAGGACGCTTCGAAAGGCCGAGCCGGCCTGCCCGAATGGGGGGAACTGCCGGCCCACCGCGATTCCGCGGGTGAGACAGGCGGCCTTGAATTCCTTCGCGTCGCGCCGGATATCCACCATGATGAAATTGGTTTCCGACGGTCCGACCCGGTATCCCAGCTCCTCGAACACCCGGCGGGTGTCGGCCTTGGCCTCCCGGTTGAGCTGGTGCTCCCGGGAGGCATGAGCCCGGCCGGCGAGCGCCGGCGGGAGCGCGAGCCCGGCACCGCCGGCGCCGAGCCGCACGAGGAGCTCGCGGCGTGAAAAGGGCATGCGTGTCAAGCTATCGCGACGCCCTCGCCTCCGCCATGTTTCGCGGCATGGAGATCCCCGAACCCGGCCCCCACGTGCCCCGTCGCGGCGGCTCCATCCGCGCGGCGATCGGCCGCGCGATGCTTCGCGTCCTGCGATGGCGGATCGGCGGCGGAATTCCCGATTTGCCGAAGGCCGTCATCATCGCCGCCCCGCATTCCTCCAACCGCGACCTCTTGGTCGGGATCGCCCTGGTGTTCGCGATGCGCCTCGACTTGCACTTCATCGGGAAGGCTGAGCTCTTCCGCGGGCCGATCGGACCGCTGATGCGATGGCTCGGGGGATTGCCGGTCAATCGGAAGCGCCCGGACGGGCTGGTGGAGCAAACGGTCGCGATGTTTGCGGCGCGCGAAAGCCTGCTCCTCGCCGTCGCGCCAGAGGGGACTCGCAAACCGGTGGACCGATGGAAGAGCGGGTTCTATCGCATTGCGCTGGGCGCCGGGGTGCCGGTCGTCCCCGGGTACTTCGACAACGGACGGCGGCTCGTGGGATTCGGTCCACCGTTTCAACCCACCGGCAACGCCGCGGAAGATATCGCCGCGCTGCGGGCTTTCTACGCGCCGATCCCCCGGCGCGATCAGGCCGGCGGGGGCTGACCCACCTGCGCCACCTTCTCCCGGGCCCACGCCATCACCGCTGGGGACGCCCCCCGCTCCTCGGGATGATGCATCCGCCACCGCGCGATCTGCAGCTCGTGATCGCCGTGGCTCATCCGGCCTGTCGCGATGAGACCAGGATCACCGATTCCCGGCGCGCGATCGAGGGGCACGTCGTATTCGCAGGAGCCATCCTCATGGGGCAGCGGGGCGCCGCAGGTGACGCATTGAGCCATGCTTGATAGTAACGAAGCGTGAGAGGTGAGAGGTGCTCGTCACCCCCTCCCACGTTCTCACCTCTCGCCTGTTAGGCTCCCAGCGGCTCCCTCTGATATTGCCGTTTCAGCCCCGGATGCCGCCGCATCAGATAGAAGCTCATCGCGAGGAGCGAAAGGGTGTTGGCCCCCAGCACTGACCACCAGGGAAAGTGGTTACTCGTCCCGGTGAACAGCGCGTAGGTCACCATGAAGAAAAAGAGCTCGAACACCACCGCCACGATCATGAGCGCGAAGCGGACCAGCGGGGAGTACATCGCCAGGTGGACGAGGTGGGTGATGGCGATGCCGAACCCGATGAATGCACCGACGTGCAGCAGGGTATAGGCGACGACCGGACCCATCTGCACGGGGGTGATGACCGGATTGGGCTTATTGAAGAGAATCACCTGGCCCAGCACGCTCGGCGTGGCGAGCAGGCGTCCCTGCATCGCATCGATGACGAGGAACCACCCCGCCACCGCGACGGCGCCCAGGACGCCGGTGAAGATTCCTTCGCGGAGAAGATCGTGACGATGACGGATTGCCATGGACCCTCCTCGGGCTGGGGCGCCTGTAGCATGCCGGGCGGCGGGGGATCTCACAAGGGGCGGGGGCGATTTTTGGCCCGGCCTCAGATCCTGCCCCAGTCCTTGGCGAGACGCGCCAGGTGTCCGGTGGCTCCCAGCGACCGCAGTGCGACGGCCGCCGCTTCACGCGCGCCGACCGCCTCCGTGTGGCGCCCGAGCGCCTTGAGGGCGAGGGCTGCAAGTGACCTGCCTTCCGCCGCGAGGAGAGCGAATTGCCCCTCGGAGGCGCGTGCCTGCAGGAGGGACGCGCGTCGGTGCGCTTCCGCCGCATCGCCCTGGCGCAGGGCGACGAGCGCGGTCAGCCGCTCCGCTTCCAGGCGATGCCCCTCGCTCCCTTCCGCCCAGGCAAGCAGCTCGGCGCGCCGAATGTCTTCCAGCGCGTCGTCGTAGGACGAGGATTCGATACTAAGTTCGGCCCGCCCGAGGAGCGTGAGCGCGATCAGCCCCGGATCGCCCACCGGCTCGGCGCTCTGCACCGCGCGGAGGCTGGATTCCCGCGCCGCGGCCAGCGCGCCGGATTCGCGAAGCCCTCTGAGAGGTTGTGACAGGTCTCCGCGATTCCCCGCGTGTCACCCACCGTCTCGTACACCTCGAGGGCGCGCTGATAGAGCGCGCACGCTGGAACCGGATTTCCCTGGAGACTCGCGACACTGCCGCGATTGTTGGCGCTCCGGGCGGTGAAGCGAGCCCGCCCGTGCGCCTCCGCCAGCGTCGCGACCGTCGTGCAGTGCTTCTCGGCGTCCTTGATCTTGCCGCGCTCGAACGCGATCGCACCGAGAAGGTTGCTCGACTCGAGTACCCCATCGACAGCGTCCGCGATTTCGAACTCCTGCCGGGCACTGGTGCTGAGCCGGGCGCTGACCTCGAATTCGCCGCTGCGTGCCGCGGCCTGCGCGGCCAGCAGCCGGATTTTGGGCGTCGCCGATTCCGTCGAGTCGGTCGACTGGAAGTGATGGGACAGCGCCTCCTGGAACCGGCCTGCGTCAACCAGGCTCCGGAGAGGCCGCTGATTTCCTGCTCGACCCTGCGAGTAAGCCGCCATGCCAACATGAAGAGCAACCAACGTGCCCGTTTGCATCAACTGGCTCAAACAACTACATCACTACTTGGTGGCGTGATGTAATATGCTGATATATAATAAATTACACCATAGGAATTATTCTGCAGACTGTAGAACAACATGTTTTCCAGGGGTGCTAATCCTGCGGTGTGGGGCGTCCCCGCAGCGGGGTGTTTTCCGTCGGCAGGCCCGAGAGCAGCCACTCTCCAAACCCTCCAGTGACGTTGGTC